>JAYZFL010000039.1:0-25611 GCA_036336795.1 Gemmatimonadota bacterium | reverse complement strand
CATGGAATCGCGAGTCCGGGGTGGCCCACAAGATTCGCAATGGAGTTCAGCCGGGGAATCCGGATGTCGGAGTCTCCGGGAGGTTCCCATTCGTTGCGGGCCGGTATCGGCCAGCCTTCACTCACTTCTCTTAGAGCCGCGCCGTTCGGCCATGTAGGAGCGATAACGGCATCGTACCGACCCACGATCTCATCCGCCTCTCGCGTCAGCTGATTGCGGATCCTCTGAGCCGTCAGATAATCAGCGGCAGGCATCATCCGCCCCGCCATCCAACCCGCCCTACGGTCCTCATTGAACGAGAACATCTGGTCAACGCTTCCGTCTTCGAACAGAGCCGCGAAATTGGTGCCGCTCTCCACGGTCACAATCGTCGTGAACAGGGCTCCAGTTGGGCGGACAGGAAGTGTGATATCCTCAATGATCACCCCCATTCGCTCGAACACGTCCAGAGCCTCTTGGAACACCCGTCGGGTCGTTTCGGACTGGGAGAGCTCGAACTCCGCCCTGTGAACCCCCAACCGCCGCCCCCTCATCTCGCCCGGGTCCGACCGGAAAGAAAACGCACGGTCCACAGTGGAGTTGTCGCGTTCGTCGCGGCCAGCAATCTGCTCCAGGATCAACCCGCAGTCCTCAGCACACCTTCCGACTGGCCCGATCTTGTCGAGACTCCACGAAAGCGCCATGCAGCCGAAGCGACTCACGCGTCCGAAGGTGGGTCGCAAACCCGATGCGCCAACCGCCGAAGCGGGGAATACGATCGACCCTCCGGTTTCTGTACCGATGCCGAAGCCGATTAGGCCCGCCACAGCCGCTGCAACCGTGCCACTCGATGACCCAAAGCTGGTCCGGTCAAGCTTCCAGGGGTTCAGGGCTGTACTCGTGTTTCCACCCGCAAACTCGCCCAGCGACATTTTTGCCATCAAGACGGCACCGCTGTCTTGTAGTTTTTCAATGACCGTCGCGTTTCTATCTGGGACACGATCCATGAAGATCCTGGATCCCCACGTGGTTCGAATTCCAGTGGTGTCGAGGAGGTCTTTTACGCCATATGGGATACCGTGGAGAATGCTTCGGCGCTGACCCGCAGCAAACTCTCTATCGGCCTGCTCCGCAGCTTCGAGGGCTTGCTCGCGTGCAATCGTGACCATCGTTGCGAGCTTCCCTTCGTGGTCGGACCGCGGCTCATTCGGTAGCTCGAACGGAGGGACGTCCAGCTCATCTGCGCGATCTAGATACGCCTGCGTCAACTCGACAGACGAGATCGCTCCACTCGACAGTTGCTCCGAGAGACCTCGGACAGTGAGGAAAAAAGGGGACTCCTGCATCGTTTAGCCTCTCCAGAACACGACAAGCGGTTGCTCGTCAGGGTCAAGCGGAAAATCCCTCAGGTTTTCTTGGACACGGATCATGTTGCGCACCGCCGTTCGAAGGCGCTCAAGCTCATCAGGGCTCTCGTAGATTCCACGGGACCCTTGAGCGTCGAGAAGGGTTCGGACGGTTTCGACCGTAACTTCCCCGGTCTCGCCGACTTCGGTGCATGCTTGTTGCCACGCAATAGCCAGTGTGGCCGTACCTGCAACCTTTGCGAACTGTCGACGATTGACGGTCATACGTGTCTCCTTAGAGGAGGGGCGATGTTAGGTCTACACGGCCTGAAACGTCAAGCTTGTCGGTGACCGACGGGCCCGTTGCGTGCACGAACGATCTCTTTCGAGTCGATCCTGAATCTCGCGTCCGTCTCTTGGCTACTCTACCTTCTGGCCGCTCATTAAGATTCGACCCAGAGATGCTCCTGTTATGCGTGCCCTCCATATTCAACCACTGCTCGACTGTCCGAACGTGCTACTATCTCCGCACGTGGGAGGAGGTACGGGCCGAGGACAGAAAGGAATGATCCAGGACGTCGTCGCTAACCTCCAGAGACTAGAAGCGGGCGAGACTCTCCATGGATTGGCAGAGCGATGATCCAGGATCCGCTTCTTCTGGTCGCTTTCATGCTCGCCGTCGTGGCGTTCACTCGATGGATCGAGGAGCGCTACGAATGGGTCAAACAGATCAGCTCTGCTGTGATTTGCACGCTTCTCGGTATCGCACTTGCAAATCTAGGCGTGATCACCCACACCGGGCCGACGCACGAGGCCGTTTTCACCTTCGCAATTCCATACGCGATCGTGCTCATAATCATGGGTACGGACATGAAAGAGCTCACGCAGGCAGGGCGCTCCATATTGATCGCATACGGAGCTGCGTGTTTGGGGAGCTTCGCCGGCGGAGCGGTCGCAGGTATCCTAATGTCCGGATGGGTAGGACCGGAGACGTGGAAGCTTGCCGGAGCGTTTTCCGCTGCCTTCGCTGGGGGAGGGATGAACTTCGCGGCAGTAGGCCAAGGGCTTGAGATGGATCCAAGCACTTTCGCGGCAGCAGCCGTGGCCGACAACCTCTCCACGGTCCCGTATTTCTTGGTTCAGGTCGGGCTGGTCGGTGTCCTTAGCGCCGCCTACCTGCGTAGATCAAGGGGATCGGGACCCACTGTGGATGCAACGTTTCATCAAGAGAAGGAATCGGTGGAGGTAGATGAGGACGCAATGCGTCGTCGCTGGACCGATGCCGAACTGAATATCACAGACCTTTCGGTGCTGGGTGCCCTTCCACTTGCCGCGCTCTGGTGCGCAAGGCGGTTAGGTGACGTATTACCTGGTATTCCAGAAGTCCTGTGGCTGACGACACTCGCGCTAATCATTGCTCAGTTCCCGTGGACGAAAAAACTACGTGGAGCAGAGGTCATCTCCTACTTCGCCCTGCACATCTTCTTCATCGCTCTCGGTGCGGCCTCGGTGCTCAGCGAGGTTTTCGAAGCTGGACTCCCAATCTTCGGATTCATGCTCGTGGTGATCGGATGTCACATGCTTGTCGCCTATGGTGTGGGTTGGCTTGCGAAGGTCGATCTCGCCGCAGTTTCCGTCGCGAGCCAAGCCGCGATCGGTGGACCGGGATCCGCGCTCGCTCTAGGGATGGCGATGAAGTGGCACCAGCTTGTCGCGCCAGGTGTTATCGTCGGGATCTTCGGCTACGCACTCGGAAATTATCTCGGGTTCTTCTGCGCCTATATCGTTCGCTCCTTCGTCGGATGACGTCAGGCATACGGATCGAGCCGCACGGAGTGGGTGGTGTGGATGCAGTCGTGACCGGTGGCGGTCTGTTTGTGTGGGCTGACGTCTCTCCGTTCGGGATAGACGCAGAGACCTTCTGCTATCGACTGCTCGCCGAGACTGGCGTCCTGATGTTTCCAGGTAATTCCTTCGGCCACCGGTGGAGCAACTGGGTTCGCGTATCACTTCTCGCTCGGGAAGAGGAGATCCGGGAAGCCATCAGAAGGATGGGGTCGTTCGTCCAAGAACTAGGGAGCGCATGAATGGGCGACACGTACCGTAGCGAACTCAGGTATCAGCAACAGCCTAAGAGCCGATTAGATCGTTTCGTACCTCGTCGATGATCCCAAAAAAACAGCACCACTCACCTTCCAGAACCGCCGGCCGTGATCGTAACCCGAAGACGACACCGTCCTCTGGGGCTCGCACCTCTCCCTGAACTTCTCCGTACAAATCGTACACTCGCCCTAGGAGAGCTTGGGCAGAGAGAGGACTTTCAAACAAGATTTCCGGACTACCTACCCACATACCGGAAGCCGGGGCTAGTAGCGCCTCCTGGTGTCCCATGCGCCACTCGGTAGCATAGCTGGCGTCTCCTTCAATCATCCCGTAGTGACGCATCACGTTTCGGTAACCTTCAACGAGATCACCCGCGACTTCATGAAAATCGTCCGTAAGCGTACGGCAGTTACCCCCCAACTCCACGGTTATCCCCGCTTTCCCGAACTCTGCGATCTTAGAGGCGGGGTTATTGCCGCCAACGCTACTTCGGAACACCAGGTCCCATACCGGACCCATCGCTGCTGCGAGTTCGATACTCGGACGGTTGTCGGCCGCAAAGATCATATGGGCAAGGTAGGAGTGTTCCCCGCCTGAATGGATGGCAATTTGGAGGTCGCACCTGTCCTTCATTGCTTCCCAATGCGCCCAGGCCGCACGTTCAGTGGGATACCCGTCCACCTTTCCCGGATAAATCCGGTTCATATCATAGGAGAACAAGTCCAGCGGATCGCCGCGCTTACCAGCTTCGAACGCGGGAACATTCATGGCTGGGATGCCCACAACCACCCCTTTTAGCGACACCGGATCAAGCGACTCGAACATCTTGAAGATCGACAGCGCTCCTTCGGGTTCATCGCCGTGCGTGGCTCCGTTGATCCACAACCTCGGCCCTTCTTCTGCCCCGTTGCAAACGAGCACTGGAATCTCGCGAGTTCGTCCATCCGCGCTACGACCCGTGGGAATCGCACCCTTGGCAATCTCACCGGGCTCTACAGATACGCTTCCTACGGTAAACGCTTCCGGCATACTCAATCTCCCTTCGTCAATCTGTTTCTGCGGCCACAAGATTCAGCGGCGGTGCTCGTACAGGCAAGATCGCGTCGACAAGTGGGATGACCCTCGGTATCCTGATAGACACACCCAAACCCCGAGGGTGGTGATGCCACGTTCGAGTAATTCAACGTGAACTCTGCCAACAAGAACACGAAGTTTCCGGGCGCCTTACCTGGACCTGCACTGATGCCGTCCGCAGCCTTAGAGAGCTTCGCTTGACCGGCCGCCCCTAGCTTGCGGAGAATCCTGGCTACAGAATACCGATTCGAGTGCTCACCACATGTTTCCCGTTCAGGGGTATCTACTCGCTCGAACAAAATCGTCGCAACCGATGCACAATCCCCGAATTCGAGGGCTCGTCATGAAAGTCTCTGGTATCCTCGCGCTCATCGCACTCGCCACCTCCATCGTGTCCGTCGACGTGTTGGCTCAGACGTCCCTGGAAACGGCGATCTCGCACCTCCAGTATCGAGAGATCGGACCAGCGCTTATGGGAGGCCGAATCGCTGACCTCGCCGTCGTCGAGTCGAAGCCTCAGGTGTTCTATGTTGGCACTGCAACCGGGGGAATCTGGAGGACCGAGAACCACGGTGCATCGTGGACGCCACTCTTCGACGATCAGCCAACCAGCTCAATCGGCGACGTGACGCTCGATCAGTCGAACCCCAACCTGGTCTGGGTCGGGACCGGAGAGCCGCAGAACCGCCAATCCTCCGGGTGGGGCAACGGTGTGTACAAATCCACCGACGGAGGTAACACATGGCGACATATGGGCCTTGAGGAAACAAAACATGTCGGGAGAATCCTCATTCATCCCCGCAATCCGGACATCGTGTACGTGGCGGCCGTGGGTGACCTTTGGGCAGCAAACGAGGAACGAGGTGTCTATCGGACGCACGACGGCGGAGAGACTTGGGAGAAGGTATTGTACGTCGACGAGCACACTGGTGCGATCGACCTCGCGATCGACCCCGGTGACCCCAACACGGTTTTCGCAGCCATGTACCAGCGACGCCGCACCGGCTGGGGCTTCAACGGAGGCGGACCCGGTAGCGGACTTTACAGAACCTTCGACGGAGGCGACAGCTGGACCGAGTTGACCGATGGCCTGCCCGAAGGTGATAAAGGTCGTATCGGCGTCGATGTCTTCCGTCAGGACGGCAACGTCGTCTACGCGCTTGTCGAAGCAGAGCCCCGCAGCGCGGACCAGGGATTCCGTGGCGGTGGTGGACCGAGCAAGAGCGGCACCTTCCGCTCCCTCAACCGGGGTGACACTTGGGAGAAGATGTCGGACACGGATCCGCGCCCGATGTACTACTCACAAATCCGTATCGACCCCAGCAACGTCGACCGTATCTATGTCCTCGGGGGCGGGCTCATGGTCTCCGATGACGGAGGCCGGACCTTCCGTAGTGACGGTGCCGAGCAAGTCCATGTTGACAATCATGCCCTTTGGATCGACCCGAACGACCCGGATCATCTGATCCTTGGCAACGACGGTGGCGTTGCAGCATCGTGGGACGGCACGGCACACTGGCAGTGGTTCAACAATTTTCCGATCGGCCAATTCTACGCGATCGGCTACGACATGCGTGATCCGTACTACGTGTGCGGAGGGCTGCAGGACAACGATGCGTGGTGTGGTCCGTCGAACACACGGTCATTCCACGGCATCCGCAACGAGGACTGGTACGAGACTACATACGGAGACGGATTCTTCACGATCGTCGACCCAACCGACTCGACCATCGTCTTCTCCGAGTCTCAGGGCGGAAACATGAACCGGTATGACCTTACGACCGGCGAGAAAACTCCGATGCGTCCCATCACTGGGCCAAGGGAAGAAGAGAACACGACAAAGGAGTACCGCTTCAACTGGAACTCGCCTCTTCAGTTTTCACCACACGATCCGGCAACGATTTATCTGGGTGCGAACTACCTACTGCGGTCGCGTGATCGCGGGATGGCATGGGAAGAAGTCGGAGGAGTCGACCTCACAAAACGGATCGACCGTGATGAACTCGAGATTATGGGTGTTCCCGGCATGGATCCGCAGATGTCAATCCACGACGGCATATCTACGTATGGCAACATCACAACCTTTGCAGAGTCTCCGCTTGTGCCCGGGGTACTCTACGTGGGGACAGATGACGGTAATCTTCAGGTGAGCCGCGACGACGGTGATACATGGCAAAACGTCGAGGACCGTATTCCAGGGCTGCCCGAGCGTACATATGTGAGTCGAGTCGAGCCGTCCGTTCACGTAGACGGGCGGGTCTACGCAACCTTCGATGGGCATCGCAACGGTGACTACGCGGCTTACGTGTACGCCAGTGAAGACTACGGTCAGAATTGGTCGCAGATCACAAACGGGCTTCCTGACGGATGGTCCGTAAACGTTGTCACCGAGCACCACCGGGCGCCAAACCTCCTCTTCACGGGGAACGAGGTTGGCGTGTATGTATCTGTGGATCGGGGACGTCAATGGACACAACTCAAGAACAATCTACCGGTCGTCCCGGTCGATGACATTCTTATCCATCCGCGCGATAACGATCTTATCGTCGGCACACACGGTCGGTCGATCTGGATAATGGCCGACGTGACTCCGCTTGAGCACCTATCCTCCGAAATGCTCGCGGAAGCCGGCAGGGTATTTCCTGGACAGCCTTCGACCATGTGGACCCAGAGAGGTGACTGGCCGTTCTACGGCGCGAGGTACTCGGGCTTAAACCCTCCAAGGGGTGCGCAGATTCGGTACTACCTGCGCGAAGCAGTGGAGGCACCCGATATGGCCGGTGATAGTGATGACGCCGACGATGATACCGAAAGCAGATTCTCCCTGACGATGACAGATGCGGCTGGCCAACATGTCCGCACGCTCGACGCACCTGGGTCAGCGGGGATCAATGAGGTCATCTGGGATTGGCGGTATGATCCAGCATACAAGCCTGCGACTGGCGGGGATGGTCGAGGAGGAGGAGGACGTGGTGGTGGTGGGCCGGAAGGCCCGATCGTGCTCCCGGGGACGTACACGGTAAGTATGGAAGTCGATGGTCAGGGCTATTCTTCGACTGTTGAGATTATCGCTGAGCCACGCCGTCCGATGAGCCGAGAGGACCGGATGGCCCGCCAGGACGCTCTGATGAGCCTCTACACTCTGGCCGCGCCGATCTACGAGGCGACGCAGGCCCTTCAGCGCGTGGGGGAGCAGTTAGATGCCGCGGAGGATCTCATCGAAGAAGCGGATGAGGCACCCGAGCGTCTTACAGAAGAGCTCACGGCAATCCGAGAGGAACTCGGCGCCGTCGAAGAGGAATTGGAAATCGCACGAGACAACGCAAGTGTGGCCGGGGCGATCCAGGGCTCCTCTACTCTTCCGACTGAAGATCAGTTGTGGCAGGTCGATCGAGCCTGGGAAGTGCTGCCGCCTGCTGTCGACCGGCTCAATGTGATCATACTGACCCGTGTGCCCACCCTTAACGCGATGTTCGACGCAGAGGGCGTTCGACCTAGTGTGGGCGAAGCCATCGAAATTCCGAAACGGCAGGGAGGATGACACCCGCCGACCGAGACTGGTCGGTTCTGCTCGTTGCAAGCTTGCTCTTTCTGGTGCTCAGCTGCAGCGAAGGTGAGCCCACTAATCCACTTGATCCGGGTGACGACAATCCTGCCACTCCACCCACGCCGCTTACCCTGCAACCCGGGGAACTCTGTAGCTCCTACCCTGACTCGGCTATAGCGACGTTTGAAGACACCAACCTCGTGGTGGCAGTCCGGTTTGCGCTCCTTGTTGGTCCTCAGGTCGATCTTACTTGCGGCCTGGTGGCTGGGCCGACGGAATTAGCTGCGCCCTCGGCGGGGGTCGAGAGCCTGGTGGGAATGCAGAATCTCACGAGCCTGACGGACCTCAATCTCACCTCCAACTCAATCAACGATATCAGTTCGCTAAGCGGACTCACCAGCCTGACGGACCTCAATCTCACCTTCAACTTTATTAGCGACATCAACTCGCTAGCCGAACTTACAAGCCTGATGGTCCTTCGGATCGGCGACAACATGATCAGCAATATCAACGTGCTGAGCGGGCTCACCAACCTGACGGACCTCAGTCTTCGCATCAACACGATCACAGACATCAGCGCACTGAGCGGACTCGCCAGCCTGACCCAGTTGCGGCTCGATGCCAACACGATCACAGATATTAGTGCACTGAGCGGACTCACGAACCTGACCAGCCTCTGGCTCTTTGAGAACTCGGTTAGCGACATCAGTGCACTGAGTGGGCTCACCAGCCTGACTTTCCTCGATCTCCATGCCAACTCGATCACTGACATCGGTGCGCTAAGCGCGCTCACGGGCCTGACTTTCCTCTCACTCTTCAATAACCCAGACCTCACCGACATCCAGCCCCTGCTGGACAACACAGGGATCGGGGTGGATGACGCAGTCGACCTCAAGTCCACGAACGTGAGCTGTCCGGACGTTGCTGCGCTGGAAGGTAAAGGAGTGACAGTGTCTTCCGACTGTCCGTGAACAATGACCTGTCGTAGCAGTTGGCCCCATCTAATCGTGCTCAGAGTATCGGTACGGAACGGCCGTGAAAAACAGACGCGCCTTCGCCTTGGATGTGCTTTGTGAGATCCTTGCAATGCCCTACGCTTTAGCGACATCTTCTCCGTCATGCCAAACGCCGTTTCCCACTTCACACCAGCTTTTCTAACCGGCGCCCTAAGTGTTGTGTGCGGCTTCACGATCTTGGCCAATCCGGTTAGCGGACAGGAGCCCGAACCGATCGAGGCCGGATTGGCACCCACAAGCTTGCCATACGCCCCTGGCCTTGACGTGCTGCACTATGATTTTGAGCTAGCTCTTTCCGAGAGTGACGAATCGTTTCTCGGCAGAGCTCGAGTCCGCCTGGCTTTAGTGGAACCACTGCCCGATGCGATCGTGCTTGACCTGACGGGGCTCGCTGTTGAAGCGGTGCGTCTTGATGGTCGCGACGTGGAGTTCGAGTTGTCGGGCGGTCAGCTACGAATCGAACGGCCGGCCAGCCGAAGCGATGGAGCCCTGACCTTAGATATCCGGTACCGTGGTACCCCTGACGATGGACTCATTCTCCGGAACACCCTCCATGGACGCCCTGCTGTCTTCGCGGACAACTGGCCTAATCGAGCTCGGTTCTGGCTGCCCACCATAGACCACCCCTCCGACAAGGCCACCGTCCGGTTCACTGTTCACGCACCCGAGATGTGGCAGGTCGTAGCCAATGGCCGTTTGGTGCAGGAGCCGTTCGTCACGAGACAAAACGCGCTGGGTGATGGTGCAGGCCGGATGACGTGGATTTGGGAGACCAACGTTCCGATCTCTCCGTACAATATGGTCATCGGTGCAACGGAGTTCGTTGTCGAGATCGTCGGCACGGCGGCATGTGGCCGGGCACCGGTAGCGGCCCGGACCGACGGATGCGTCGAGGTGACCTACTGGGTTTTCGCACCCGACGCGGCAAACGCGACCCGCAAGTTCGCTCGTGCAGACGAGATGGTAGATTTCTTCTCCCGGACCATCGGCCCCTTTCCTTTCGAGAAGATGGCCAACGTCCAATCGGCTACCCGTTTCGGTGGTATGGAAAACGCGTCGGCCATCTTCTACTCAGAGCGGAGTGTCGCTAACAACCCTGACGACGGTGTCGTCTCGCACGAGATCGCCCACCAGTGGTTCGGAGACGCCGTGACCGAGGCGAGTTGGTCGCATCTGTGGCTCTCCGAGGGATTCGCCACCTACTTCGGTGCCCTGTTCTTCGAGCAAGCTGAGGGAAGTGACGTGTTCCGAGAAAGAATGGAACAGGGCCGGCAGAGCTACATCAGGTCGGACGTCACAGGCCAGCCAGTCGTCCATGAAGAGGCGAGCCTCTTCGATCTGCTGAACCCGAATAACTACCCCAAGGGCGGTTGGGTCCTGCACATGCTGCGTGGCCTGTTAGGGGACGACATATTTTTTCTTGGAATCCGAGAATACTACCGTCGTTATCTCCACCAAGTGGTACTAACAGAGGATTTCCAGGCCGTGATGGAAGAGGCTTCAGGGCAAGACCTCGACTGGTTTTTCCACCAGTGGCTCTTCGAGCCTGGCTACCCCATCCTCCAGATTTCACACGATTGGGACCGCGCTAACGGGGAGATCGTGCTCACTGTCGAGCAGGTCCAAGACGCGACTTGGCCGACCTTCCGCTTCCCGGCCGAAGTGGAACTCAGGTTTTCAACGGGTACCGCACGCACGCCCATCGAGATTTCTGCCCGGCGCTCCGTAATCCGGATCGGGGCCGTAGAGAATCCTCAAGTCGTACGATTCGACCCCGATGGTTGGGTTCTGAAGGACATCGGAACCCCGTAATGCACCAGGAGTGTGGGGACGACCCCACTTAGATCAGGGCAGGACGCCTAGGACCCGCGTGCGATGACCGGTCACCGATTCCTTCCCCGAGTTCCCGTCGGGATCCGATCTTCCTGGTGGTGGTCAGCTTCCGCATAGTGCCTGCGGAGGAGGTCGGCCCCGAAGTCGTTCTCGAGATCACGCCACACCGAGTGCACGTGGTTCGCCTCGCCTTGGACGTTGTCGTACTCGATGAGTATGGTGGGGCCGTGGATGCGGTAGTAGTGACCCTCGCCGAGCTCCGTACTCCCGGCCCAACCGAAGTACAGATTTTCCAACCCCGCCGCCTGAATCCGATCCATCTGAGAGTGAGCGATGTCGCGCCTGGTGTTGTGCAGATATTCCTCAAGGAGCTGCCTGAAAGCTTCGCGCTGCTCTCCGTTCAGGTCAGATACCGGGATCCCCTGGTAATCCTCCATACTGGCGGTTCGAGCATTCCCGGTGATGATGTCGCTAGGTGCCTCGTCCTGGAAGATTACGGTTCGGAGCTGCCTAGCGTCCAGCAGGGCCAAGAGTTCACGAGCGAGGCCTTCCTCCGCGCCGAGCAGCTTTTGTCCAGCGTTCGGGCCTTCCCCTACGACGTGGGGATTGGAGCCTAGAAACGCGGGCTGCAGCGACGGAAGGTCATCTCCAGCAGCTGTAAAATTGAGCGAAACGTGATGGCCTTCAAACCGCCATGCCCATGCGCCGTCTGTGGAGGGCGTGCCGAAGACATTGAAGTAGTAGTCTTCGGGGTCCCGCCGTTCCGGTCGTCCTTCGATCACCCCGAGAATGCCCTCGAGCTGCATGACACCGGTGGCCTTGAGGTATCCCTGCGAGCTCAGAGCACTCTTGAGGAGGCCGTGGGCCGCGACGCGTTGCTCGCTGGTCATGTCCTTGAGTCGGACGCCGTACCGCTCGCGTGGGACGAAATGCCAATCGAAGCGCTCATCGGCATTGAGCGACCAGGTTCCTCGTTCAAGCTCGGAGTTGCCGAGGGTCGCCAGGTAGCCCTGAGCCGCTGTGGTCATTCGGCTCCCCGTATCGACGGAAGCAGGCTCGGTGGTTCGGACGGCGGGCGCAGCTACAAAGACAAAGACGAGCGCGGCAATCACCGTGGTCAGTATCAGGGGTCTCCGGGTGCTGAGCATGAGATCCTCCTCCGCTTCCGAGAGTGGACTGGGTGTCGGTCCGGAATCGCCAAAATGCAGCTACGGTGTCGTGAGCAACAGGGGTACTGGACACCAACTGGCAGAGTTGCCAAAGAGGTTGTGACGGTCAGCGTTGATCGGGCCTTATCAAGATGGACTCCAGAGCAATGTCGTGGACTACCACGAGCACCTCGAGTCCCTTTTTCTAGTTCGTCCCGAAGCCGATAGTCACCCCGAGCCGAAACATCAGGAGATTAGCCGCGGCCCGGTTACTGTTGATCGTGATGCTTCCGTCCGGATGGTCCAGAATGTCGCCCTTGGTCAGGAAGTTGGCGATCCCGTTCTGATGTCGGTCCACTCCCAAGTCCAGCGAGACGGGGTTCTTACCACGGGTTACGCGAACCCGCATGCCTCCAGCCATCTTAAAGGCCAAGACCCCATCTGAGTAGTTCGTGGTTTGGCCCCATTTCTTCTCCCCTTCGCCAAGCTCCGAATTGGTCAGAAAGTGTGAAGAACCCACCGTTGAATAAACGTACGGTTCGAACCTCCCGGTCATTAACACGAACTCGGGACCTATCCCCCAGAAAAAATAGCTGTTCGTCGTTGTCAGCTTCAGCTCGACCCTGCAGCCGTAATGGGCCTCACAATAGTCACGCTGCTCGGAACCGTAGATCATGAAACCCAAGTCGCCCCTGAGCCTCAGCCGGCGATTTAGTGCTATCCCATAACCCCCTTCAAACTGGGCACCGCCCCCCACATTGAAGAAGTTCCCCAAGTCA
Source organism: Gemmatimonadota bacterium (assembly GCA_036336795.1). Lineage (GTDB taxonomy): Bacteria > Gemmatimonadota > Gemmatimonadetes > Longimicrobiales > Gaopeijiaceae > UBA822. The sequence continues at coordinate 12,786 of JAYZFL010000039.1, read as the reverse complement.
CCCACAGGCTCCGCCAAGGCAACGCTGGCACCGAAGAAGGCACGTGGCATAACCTGACGCCGAACCTCATGGACCACCGGGGGAGAGCAAGACGCATCCCAGCCGTTGTCCGTCCAGCAGCCCAACGATGGGACCTGCGCCTCTCCCTGGGCAGGACTCCACAGCCGGAGCGCACTGATCAGGAAAAGAAGGCCGACCGACTTGCACATAACAGTTTCCCCGTGTCCGGGTTCTGAACCGTTCGTTTTAGAGTCTCACAACAAGCTCGAACCTTGGGCAAAACGAGTCAATCAATTAACCCTGGCCCTTGGCTCTTTGAAGTATCATTACGTAATTGCATGTTTCGTGCCAATTGTCCTAACCTGCGAACAAGACTTCTTGGCATGTTCCGCACCGTTATACGTCCCATATTGAGGGACAGCCAATCTCAGGGGTGGAGCCACAACGTCCCCTGATCACAAATACAGCGCTCATGGCCACGGTCATATTAGAGCGCAAGTGAAGCCGTCCTGACTACCGTGGAAGCGCCACGTCTCCAGCCACAGGTTCCAGTCTAACCACATCGGACAGGGGAGTTCCACCCTGCTCGGCTTCGATAACCAAGTAGATGAAGCCATCCGGCCCCTCTCTCACATCGCGGACCCGCCCCAGAACGCCGTGGAGCAACGTCTCCTCACCCATGGCAAATCCATCGGAGAGCGTGACCCTCACAAGCCGTTCTCCGACCATACCACCCACGAAGACGTTGCCTTTCCACCACGGGAATTGATCGCCGGAATAGAACATCAGGCCCGACGTACCGATGGAAGGCACCCAGACGAACCGGGGTGACTCCATCCCTTGCCGCTCCTCGTCCATTGTAATAATCCGCCCATCGTAGTGAATCCCATGAGAGACCACGGGCCATCCGTAGTTCTGCCCGGGGACGATGAGGTTCAGTTCATCGCCTCCCCTGGGGCCGTGTTCGTTCGACCAGATTTCCCCGGTCGTAGGATGTACAGTGAGACCCTGCAGGTTGCGGTGTCCGTAGCTCCAGATCTCAGCAAGAGCGTCGTTACGATCGACAAAGGGGTTATCCTGCGGAACTCGACCATCGTCGTGGAGACGAACGATGGTGCCCATGTGGTTCGTGCGATCCTGCGCCGGGTGGTCCACCAGGAGGTCGGGATCAAGCATCCGATCACCCACGGTCAGAAATAGATAGCCGTCATGGTCGAAGACCATCCGTCCTGAGAAGTGGTTATTGTTGTCACCCCACGCGTTCGCCTCGAAGATCTCCTTGATATCCTCCACATGATCAACTTCGAGACGCCCTCGTACCACGGTTGTCGTGCCCGTGGAGGTATCCTCGCTGGGTTTCCCATAGCTCAGGTAGAGCAGTCGATTTGTGGCAAAGTCAGGATGCGGAACCACGTCCATGAAGCCCCCCTGTCCCTGCTGGCGGTAGGCAGCTGGCCAGCCCATGATGGGATTCGGATCCAGAACGCCGTCCCGGATGATCCTCACCCGTCCGGGTCGCTCGGTGATAAGCATCTCACCGCTGGGCAGCCATGCTATCGACCAAGGGTGATCCAGATCTTCCGCCACCGTGACAACTCGGAAGTTATGACGAGCACTCTCGTAGACTTCTAATTCCGGTTCAACTTGCGCGGTTAGAGGATTAACGGTGGCGACCGCGGATATGGCACCCGCAAGAGCAATGCGGTGAAGTTTTTCTTTGAGGTTATCACGGAAGCGAAGTCGTATGATTCCTTCTGGGTGAGACTCAACCTTCGCGGCATAACCAAAGTCGAGCAGGGCCAAAAATATACGTACACCTAGGAATCGCATTGTTAATATCCTTCCGGTCGAAGGTCTAATAGTCCGCGAACGACCAGCGTCTCATAGCCTGGCCAACCCACGTGGCCTGCAAACGATGATCGATTGGTAACCAAGGTCATAGGTTACGGGCTCCTAATTCACCAATCGATTGTACTTCCGAAGCACCTCCCGAAGCCGATCGTGCGGCAACGCATAAACAGTGACGTCGTTCGCGCCAGTCATAGTCTCGGCGGCTACCATGGCGTTAATCACCGCTTCCTCTGTGGCCTGCACAGTAGCCGCGAAAAGAGGGTTGAGGTCACCGTTTGTCAGCATCTCCAAGTTGTTTGGGCTCTCCAACTCGGAAGCGGAGTCTCGATTGGCGGTGGAGAAGGCGATGAAGATATCACCAGAGCCATTCCCCGATGTGCTACCATTCCGGGCCAAACCCAAAGAAATCCTCCTCGCCACCCTCTTGAGTTGGTGTGGCAAAATTGGCGCATCTGTGGCCACCACCACGATGATCGAGCCTTCGCGATCAGCTCCACTCACGTTGCCCTCAAGGGAGCCGCCTTCAGTGCCAGGACGGAGAGGCATCAGGTCCGGAATCTCTAGTCCTACAGGAACGCCAGCAACTCGGAAGGGCGCGCGGTCTCCATAGTTACACTGAACGAGGACACCCAATGTGTAGGCCACTCCGTTGATGTTGAGCATCCGGGACGAGGTGCCGATCCCACCCTTAAAGCGGTTGCAGATCATTCCCGTGCCACCCCCGACCCCGCCCTCCTCTATCCGCCCGCCGGACGCGTTCTCAATGGCCGCAAGAGCGTCGCCCACCGTCACGTGTTGTCCATAGATGTCGTTCAGAGTGCCGTCCCATGTCTCCGCCACCACCGGTAGGGAAGCTAGCCACCGGCCCGGTCCTCCTTCGCTACCGAACCTCTTCTCCACGCCCCACTGGATCACAGCATGGTGGACTATTCCTACGCTCAGTGTGTTGGTGATCATGACCGGACCCTCGAGGATTCCTGAGTCTTGGACCCACGTCGTGCCGGTCATCTCTCCGTCACCGTTCAACGAAAACCAGGCAGCAAAGACCGGATCAGGTGCGTTGGTGCCGCGAGGAAAGACCGCTGTGACCCCCGTCCGAACCGGTCCCTCCCCTATGATTCCGGTCCCGGTTCCGCGAATCAGCGTCGTATGGCCGACCTCTACTCCCGCCACATCAGTGATGGCGTTGAGAAACCCCGGTGTTCCCTCGAACGGTACACCTAGATCACGGGCCCGAGGTTTCTGGGCCGACACCGGCACAACGAAAGAAAGGAAGATGACCACCGCCGTGGCAGTCCAGAGACAAGCGGACAATGCTTTAACCCAGTGTCGGCTGGAGAGGATGTTGTGGGTTCGCATGATCAATCCTCCGGCGTGGCTCGGGAGTGGCTGGGGGGGGAGTATCGAAATGAGCGATCGTACCGCTCCCTTGCAAGGACACCCTTCAGTTGGGACTGACCTCTCCTGCCGGGCGACTCACGCATTTTAGTAGCCCAACAAGTTCGGCAAGAAGAGCACTACATCTGGTACAAATGCAATGACCACTGTAAGCGCCAACATGAGAGCTAGGTAGGGCATGAGCGGGCGGGCCACCTCCGCCGGCTCCGCTCCTCCCACCGAGCAGGCCACCAACAGACTCACTCCCACGGGCGGTAGAAACACCGAGATTCCTTGGGTCGCTACGATCACGGTCCCGTAGTGCACGGGGTCAATCCCGAATTGCCTGGCCAGCGGCAACAGTATCGGTGTAAGCATGACAACTGCGGGCACTCCCTCGAGGATCGCACCTAGTGGGAGAAAAAGGAGGATCGTGAGAATCATGAAGCCGGCCTGGCCACCCCCGATTCCCACCACCGAGGACGTCAACGCCTGCGGCACCTGCATTACGGCCAGAACCCATCCCATAAGGCGCGCGGCGCCCACAACAAATAGAACCATACCCGAGACCACGGCGGTTTGGATCATCTTGTTCCACAACTCCTGCATCGGAAGGGCTCGGTACACCGGCCCAGCCAGGAGTAGCGCGTAGGCAACCGCGACCGCGGCGGCCTCGGTCGGGGTAAAGAGGCCGAAGCGGATGCCTCCCAGGATGACTACGATCATGAATAGCGGGAGCACTGCGTCGATGGCCGCGTTCCGGATTTCTGCGAAAGATGCGCGCTCACCAGCCGGCCATCCCTCCCGTCGAGCCTGCCAGCCGATCTGAGTCATCAAACCCACCGCCATCAGGAGCGCAGGCGTAATAGAGGCCACAAACAGCGCGCCCACAGATACATTGCCGATGACGCCATAGACAACCATGACAATGGCTGGTGGAATAAGAATCCCCATCCCACACGCAGCCGACACGATGGCCGTGGAGCGCGCGCGGCTGTAGCCGTTTGCAGTGAGTTGGGGCACCATGATCCCGCCCACCGCAGCAGCGTCCGCCGATGTAGAACCCGAGACACCCGAGAAGAAGATTTCCGCCATGATGACCGTCTGCCCCAGCCCCCCCGGAAAGTGTCCTACAAGAGAGCGTGCTAGCGTCACTAGGCGAAGACTGATCCCCCCCACGTCCATGATAAACCCTGCCAGGATGAAGAGTGGAATGGCGAGCATTGGAAATGAGTCCATCCCGGCCACGATCTGCTGGGGGATAATCACGAGTGGTAAACCCGCCAACATGACGGCGATCCCGGCCGCGGTCGCGAGCGCAAAACCGATCGGCACTGCAGCCACGACTAACGTTCCGAAGGTTCCGAGCAGGAGGCCACCCATCAATCGTTCCTCTCAATCGGTGGATACCCAGCGAGCATGTGGATCACCATCAGTACACCGGACACAGGAACCGCCGCGTAGACGAGAGCAATAGGTAGGTTCAGGGCCGAGGAGCGCTCCCCTATGGTGAGTTCCATGAGAGCGAGGCCCGTGAAGACGAGAAGAAGTGAAAACATTAGCACAACGGCCTCTGCAAACGCATTCGCAACTCTCTTCGTGCGTGGAGTCAGATCTTTGGTAACCCGATCGAAACCGAAGTGAGCCCGGCGCTCCACCGCCAAAGAGGCTCCGATCAGCGACATCCAGATGAAACAAAAGCGGGAAACTTCTTCGCTCCACGGGTTTGGGTAGGCGAAGAGGTAGCGCATCCCGACCTGGAGTAGAACCACGACGGATACCGTCACCAGAAGCCCGACCACGGTGTAGGTCTCAATGACGACTAGGAGTCGATTGAGTGTCTTCAGCCGATGTGACACTGCTGAACCTCCATTGGTCGGCACTTCAGGTGGAGTGTCATTATCACTGGCAACCCCCCTCACGGCTTGACTCGGCTCACCTCTTCCATGAGCCTGGTGATTAGTGTCTCGCCATCTTGCAGCCGGCCCGCCAACTCATCCCAGATGGCCGGTCGGACGGCGGGAATGAACGGACCTAGGTCCGGTCTGGAGATCTCCACTTCGTTGGCGCGCATCTGTTCCAGGGCATCGGCCTCCATTTGATGCGCAATCTCGCTCTGGTAGGTGAGGGCATCAGCCGCTGAACGATGGATGGCCTCACGGATATCCGGAGGAAGTGACCGGTAGAACGACTCGTTAACCAGAAACGTAATCGGGTTGTAAGTAATCGAAGTGAAGCTGTAGAACTTGGCCACCTCATAGAGCCGGCTGCTCACGAACCCGACGGCGTTTGCTTCCCCACCTTCGATCACGCCCTGCTGGAGGGCAGAATAGACTTCGCCGTAGTTCATCGGAGTCGCCTGGACGCCCAGCTCCGAATAAGCCGCAAGGTACGTCGCATTTTGAAGGACGCGAAGCTTGAGACCAGCGAGATCGGAAGGCGTCTCTACGGGTCGACGCTTGTTGTAGACGTGACGAAATCCGTAGTCCAAAAAACCTAAAGATCGAACTCCCGTGCGTTCCAATAGAAGATCGCGCCACCAATCACCGATGGGACCGTTCATCACAGCCAGCCCCTGGTCTCGGGTCTGGAACAGGAAAGGTAGATCGAACATCTGCCCCTCGGGGACCCACCCGGAGAGCACGGGCGTGCCCGTGATCGCCATGTGTACCGCGCCAACCTGAATCTGCTCGAACGCTATGCGCTCACCGCCAAGCTGTCCCGACGGATAGATAGCGACACGGAATCGTCCCTCGGTCCGATCGAGCATATGATTCCGGAAGCGCTCTGCCATGAGATGGAACTCGGAACTACTCGAGAGCACATGGGAGAAGCGTACCTCCCAGGTACCAGTTTCGGGCCCGCCACAAGATGCCATCAGGAGAGTGAAACAAACGAACGCCAGAACTACAAACGAGGCCCTAGGCACCCCAGATCGTCTGGCCGGCATCGATGAACAGCGAGGCACCAGTCACTAGGCGTGCCTCATCATTCGACGCAAGGAACAGGACCGCTCCCATTAGATCCTCGGGGACGCCAATCTCTCGCAGGGGAATCCGAGCTAGCCGGCGCTCGCGGAAGTCATCCTGGGCAATGTCCGCCCGATTCATGTCGGTCTCGATCAGACCTGGCGCGATGGCATTTACCCGTATCTTGTGAGGTGCGAGCTCGAGCGCCATCTGCTTCGTCAGCATTTCGACCCCTGCCTTTGACACACAGTAGTGAGTGAGGTTGGGGGCAGCCACCGCCTGTCCCGCGGATGACACGTTGACGATGGCTCCAGGTATATCCGCTTTGACCATGCCTCGCGCAACTGCTTGACCCACGAGAAAGTAGCCTTTCAAGTTGACGTTCAGGATTCCGTCCCACTCTTCTGCGCTGATCTCCAAGAACGGAGTTCGCTTCAGGACGCCGGCGTTATTGACAAGAATGTCGATGCCGCCCAGGAAATCATCCGCTTCTGTGACGAACCGCTGGACGTCGGAGTAGGAGTCCGTAGAGCCCTGCACCGCTATCGCTCGGCACCCCATCTCTTTGATCTGGCGAACGACGTCTTCTGCACTCTCACGGCTATACCGGAAGTTGACCGCCACGTCAGCACCCTCACGAGCCAACCCCAGTGCAATGCCTCTGCCGATACTCCGTGATCCACCGGTAATCAGGGCACGCTGGCCTTCAAGACGCATAAAGCAGCAGGGGGTTCGGGCTGCGAGTGAGTCGAACACACAGATTTGGGCACGAAGCACAGATTCGCAATGAGTGGTCAAGAATGCACGTTAAGACCACTCCTGCGGTGTCCCGGTCAATTCATCAATCGTACCTTCCCTACAGTCCTATTGTAGGCTGTCCCCTCTTCTTGCGGAGTGATCCATGAGGCCTTCGGTTCTAGTCCCGCTCACCTCCTTGATCTTATCCTTTCTCACTCTGACAGCCATTCCTCATCCGGCGCTCACTCAGTCGTTTCCGTCGGACGATCCCGTCATCCGGGAGATTTGGGAGGAAGGAGTTGAGCGCTCGCAAATCTACCAGCTAGGCCAGGTCATGATGGATTCGATCGGACCACGCCTTACCGGGTCACCGGCCATGGCCGGTGCCAACGACTGGGCAGTCGCCAAGTATGCGGAGTGGGGCATTAGCGCTCGCAAAGAACAATACGGTACGTGGCGGAGCTGGGAGCGTGGAATCAGCCACATCGACCTCGTATCACCGCGAGTGCGATCCTTGGAAGGCATGGCCGCGGCGTGGAGTCCGGCCACTGACGGACCGGTAGAAGCAGGGGTAGTGATCCTACTCGATGCCGGCAGTCCCGAGGAGTTCGAGAGGTGGCTTCCGGAAGTGGACGGCAAGTTCGTCCTGATCTCGCGGCCGGAAACAAGCTGCCGCCCGCAGGACAACCTGTCATGGTTCGCTCGGCCCGAGACGCTAATGCGCATGACTGAGGAGCGTGAGAAGGCCATCATTGCATGGCGTGAGCGTGAAGAAAACACAGGTGTCAATCGGCGAGTGTTGCCAGAGCATTTGGACGCCGCGGGAGCAGCCGGGATCATCCGCTCCCAGTGGTCGGACGGGTGGGGCGTGAACAAGGTCTTCGGCACCCAGGCAGAGCAGGCGCCAGTTCTTGACCTGAGCTGTGAGGCGTACGGGCTGATCTACCGACTCGCAGAGAACAACCAGCAGCCGATCCTACGGGTCAACGCTCAAGCCCGCTTTCTGGGTGAAGTTCCCGTCTTCAACGCCATTGCGGAGATTCCTGGGATAGAGAAGCCCGAGGAGTACGTGATCCTGGGAGGTCATTATGACTCATGGGACGGCGCCTCCGGCTCGCTCGACAACGGCACCGGCGCAGTCGTCATCATGGAGGCGATGCGCATCCTCAAGCGCGCTGTCCCAAATCCCCGGAGAACGATCATCGGCGCCCTGTGGAACGGGGAGGAGCAGGGATTGAACGGATCCCGGGCCTTTGTCGAGGATCACCCGGAAATTCTCAAGAAAACCCATATCGTGTTCAATGCGGACCACGGAACCGGACCCGTCACCTTCATTCCTATGCAGGGATTCACTGCAGCAGCAGGCTATTTCGGCAACTGGCTTGCTCGCGTACCCAATGAACTGGCGAATCAAGTGACTCTCGAGATCCCTGGAATTCCCGAGTCGGGAGGAACGGATCACGCGTCCTTTGTCTGTGCTGGTGTGCCCGCCTTCAGCTTCCATGTGGGTGTCGGTCGAAATAATGACCTCCCCATGGGCACCAACCGATGGGACACGAGTGTCTACACCTGGCACACCAACCGAGATACCTTCGACAAGATTATTTACGAGGACCTACGGGATGATGCCGTGATGACTGCAATGCTAGTCTATCTAGCGTCGGAAGATCCCGAGAGGATGCCAAGGAACCAACGGGTGTTGGCTACGGGGGTGGAGTGGCCGGACTGTCAGTTGCCAGCACGGAGTTCGGCGGAGCGCAATCGATAGGAATATCGGAACCAACTCCAGTAAGTTTACTAACCCTGAGAGGTATGCCAGGTGTCCAGCACCGCACGCTCTCGCTCCCGACTCCACCCAAACCGACGATTCGCGCGCTCCTCGGCAGGACGTGCCTTGTCCCATGCCAGCGTGTCTCGGGCCGTGACCGAAAGAGGTCGGTAGGTCAGTCCAGCAGCCACCGCCTTCTGGAATGCGACAAACATCAGGGCGTCACCCGGAACCCAAGCTGGGAGGTCCCTCCACGGTGCGACTCCCTTAGCCTCGAGAAAATCCTCGGGAACCCATGTGAGCCGGAACGGGTTCTCCGTGACGGTCCCAATCTGCTTGAGCATCTCACCCATCGACAGGCGGTAACCGGGTCCGATCCCGTTGAAGTCACCGATCGTACCGTTCTCAGCGAGCCGCACGATCCACTCGGTAAGGTCTCGCTGATCGATGATCTGGTTCGCGTGCCGCGGATCACCAGGGGCCAGGACCTCGTCTCCCTCGTCGATTCGGACAGGCCAGTATGTGAACCGGTCCGTCCGGTCTCCGGGTCCAACGATCAGACCCGGGCGGACTACGGTTGTGCGCCCAGGAAAAACCACGTGGACAATATCCTCGCTTAGGGTTTTCATGAGACCATAGGGTGCGTCATCCCCGTTACTCCATCCCTCAGGAAGGGAGATGCGCTTGAAACCTTCATCGACGATGGGCTCCATGAGGATCCGGTCCTTAAACTCCCAACCAAAGCCTCCGAGTTCGTAGGCCGATATCGAAGAAACGAAGATGTACTGTTCAACCGTATCCCTCAGCAACTCAGTGCTCTTCTGCACCCAACGATAGTCTTGGGCGTTATTGTCGAGGACGACGTCCCAAGTCCTACCCTTGAGCGCGGTGTGGTCGTCGTTACGATCCCCTATAAGGTGCTCCACCCCTTCCGGTAGCTCGATTTCAGCACGTCCGCGTGTGAAAATACTGACCTCATGCCCCCGTTTGAGCGCGTATCGAACCATGTGTGGCCCGATAAAACCAGTTCCCCCCAATATCAGAAGACGCTTTGACGTCGCCGCTGCAGCTACACCCGAAGCGAGCTTTGCATCGGGAGTGCAGCCGGTTGTCCCGCCGAGGACGAAACTGGTGCCGACGGCTCCCACGGTCTTGAGGAAGTCTTTTCGGGTTGGCGTCATCAACTTTATCTCAGCTTCTGAGATGAGATCCAGAGGTAAATCTGACGGCGAAGAACACCACCCCTAGAACGTCGCCAATGCATTGAACGGACTCGCAGTTCCATTGGGTACCGAAGTGATCTGCCAAGACACCATGAACTCCCATCGCTCCCTCCTCGCCGCTTCCCTGGCCACGTCCTCTAGGTATCCGTTGTCAACAAGGGGAAGCCCAATGAAGACTTGTGTCATAGTGTGGACTGGGCGGTTAATACCCTCCACTCCAGACGGTTGAACATCGTTCACTGCATCACTAACCAAGAGCGACACTCCCCTCTCCTTCAGCCATGGTAGTACAGAGGCGTGCAGCCCGGCCCCACCTCGCCCGTAGAGCCACGGGCCCTCCGCTACCCTCCTAGCCCAGCGACCACCCCTAACCAGGAGCACGTCGCCACTTCTAATCGTGACACCTGCGAAAGCTTCCCATTCCTGAAGGTCGGACACGTAGATGGGCGTGCTCGGCTCGAGCCATGCCACTCCCCGAAGGAGTGGTATGTCCACGAGGATACCACGGGTTACGTAGCCCGGCCCCATATCCTCCACGGAAAGGTTTCCACTGCACCCGTCACTGTTGAGATTCTGAGGATAGCCGTTGAAGATGATGGCCTCTCCATCTCGCTGCGTAGCGTAATGGCAAAGCGCATCCATGTGCGCAAGTTGTCCGTCATGCAGCGAGAAACTCATGGCATCCAGAGCAGCGCGCGGTTGACCTGTGTTCGGGTCGACCGAAGTCATCCAATGTTCGGTCGGTGCAAACGTCTGGCTGTCGATCGCGTCTTCTTCACTCACAAAGTGCCCGAGCGACACCGTGACGCCATCCTCCACGAGTAGAGCCGCCTCTCGGGTCTTTTCCGGTGTGATAAAATTCAGCGTGCCGCGTTGGTCATCTGGACCCCAGCGGCCCCAGTTCGACAGTTCGGACTCCCATCGCTCAAGCGTCTCAAGAGTGACTCGCACCGAGGGAGCTTGTGTGGAGGGGTGTGCCTCAAAGCGTTCTTGCTCGCCTTGCGCCACAAGGCGAGTGGATAAAGGCCCTACAAGGCCGAGGGTCAACAAGCCTGCTACAACAACCACTCGCATACGCTTCATATTGATCACCTCTCTCAATGAGCCCCACCGCATCGACCGTCTACCGTAAGGTGGGGTGCCCCTATGCGGCACCAGATTCTATGTGAGACTCGCGACCATCGGTGGACTATAGGGAACGACGCATTTTAGGGAACCTTTCTGGATACGCTAGGACTCTCAACCCTCGAGGAAAAGGGAGGTAAGGGTGCTATGGTCTTGGTTGTTCGCACATCTCTCCACTGGAGATGGAGCATAACAGGCTGGCCCTTCCCAAAACCATCTCCCTCATCGGGAAACCCACGGTAGACCGATTAGCAGCGCCGGGTCTGCGTCAGGCTTAGGTACAAACTTCTGAGTACGGCCATACTGATTGTCCCCGCCGTAAAGATTTCCGTCGGAATCGACTGAAAAGGTATGCACCTCGAGATACCCGTCCGGTAGTTCGCGGGGCACGTTCCAGGTGTAGAGCTGATTGCCCTCGAAATCCAACTTGACAAACCGCAGTGGTCCCAGGTCGGTGACCCATAGATGTTCTCTATTGACGATGATATCCAGAGGCAGGGTAAATCCTGGCCAGACATCGACAAACTCTACCTCAGCCAGATTCTCGGTGGTCTTGAATACATTGATTCGACCACCAGAGCGATCCAGAGCAAAGATTAGACCCCTAGGCCCGACACCCAGGGCATGCACACCATTAAACTGTCCAGGCCCTTCGCCAAAGCCACCAAACTCCGAGATATAATTCCCGTCTCTATCTAGGATCATGACGCGATGGTTGTCGAGACCGTCGGCTACCAGAATCCTGCCGTCTGGTAGGAACGCCACGTCCTGAGGCCGGCCGAAGTGAGTTTCATCGTCGCCCGGGACGTTCTTCTCCCCCAGAGTCTTGAGTAATTCACTTCCATCGTTGGAAAACACATAAATCTGATGGAACGTTTCGTTAACAAGCCACACACGGCGTTCGGGATCATAGGGGCTGATGCGGAGCCTATGGGGGCCGGGACCGTCGGACCCCTCACACAGGTAGTCCCACTGGTTCCAGATCTCGTTGACGTCGCCGTCAGCATTGACAGTGTAGAGGCAGTTGCGCCAGACACGACGATCTGTAGCACGCAATACATTGATCCCGATCGAGCCAGCATACCCGGCAAATTCTGTCGGGATTGGATCCGGGAGGCGGGTTTCGCCGCGCTGGGCAATGAAGATTCGGTTCGGGGATTCAGCGAACACCCCCGAGTTCCCACCAAATGCATAACCCTCTGCTGAAAATGGTGTGTGCCAGCCCGAGATGATGTTGTAGGGGCTGGGCCCCTCTATGGGCGATTCATCCAGATTCCTTGGCGTCGGCTCGGCACACCCAACCGCTAGCAATGCGAGTCCGAGTAGCAGGGTTCCTCTCATCGGATCATCCTATAACCAAATTTCGTAGTGCTTTCCCTAATGCTGCTCCCAAACACGATAGACGCGTAACCGGGTAGGACGGGGTGCATGAGCCTTGATCTTGTCCTCACTCGCCCTATTGAATTTCCGTCAGCGTGACACGAAATATCAGGACGGAGTTAGCCGGTATATTGCCCATCGCCATGGCTCCGTACCCAATTGCAGGTGGAATCACAAGATTCCGGGTGCCACCCTCGCGCATACCCTGGACGCCCTCGTCAAAGCCTGCGATCACCCCACCGACACCGAGTATGAACGGTATATGTGCTCCTGTCGACGGATCTTTCCAATCAGAAGAGGTTCCACTGTCAAACAACGTACCGTTAGGCAGCCATCCGGAATAATCCACTACTAC
>JAYZFL010000038.1:0-35157 GCA_036336795.1 Gemmatimonadota bacterium | reverse complement strand
TCACCCCCGAAACCCTTTCATAAAAGGACATGGATGTTGATCAAACGTGGACGATATGCTAGACCTACTCTTTCGCACCCGGAAGCAGGCAACAAGATCCGCAGTCGGTCCAGCTCGGCGGGACCGCCCGAGTGTCAGGCGTCCTGTAGCAGATCCGTGACATTGGCAACAAGCAAGAAGATGAAGCGAAAAGGTATATGATGGACATTGAGAAGATACGGTCCGAGTTCCCCATCCTCGACAGGAAAATTTACCTAAACTCGTGCTCGCTAGGAGCGCTTTCTCACCGTGCAACTGCCTATCTCGATGATTTTCAAGAGCTGTGGCGAGAGCTGGGCGCATCTGCCTGGTACGGCCCCTGGTGGGAGACCATAGAAGATCTGAGAGGTCGTGTGGCTCGGTTCCTTGGGACGAACCCAGCACAACTCGCTTTTCTCCCCTCTACGTCGGCCGCACTCTCCGTTATTGCTGAGAGTGTCGAATATGAGCGGCGGAATCGAGTCATCTGTACTGAGTTGGACTTTCCTACACTAGCCTATCAGTGGTTAGCAAAGCCGAACGTAGAGTTGGTAGTTTTGAAGAGCGATGACGGCATTCAAGTCGAACTCCAGAAATTCGCGGATGCGGTCGACGACCGTACTGCCTTCCTGGCCACGAGTCACGTTTTCTACACGACTGGATACGTTCAGGACCTAGATGCGCTAGCCGAGATCGCGCACCGTGCTGGCGCGTACATCCTCATCGATGGATACCAAGGTCCGGGACAAGTTCCGGTGAGCCTGGGTGCAAGCGAGATCGACTTCTACACCACGGGCCCACTCAAATGGCTGTGCGGTGGGCCGGGTCTCTCTTATCTGTACGTACGTGAGGAGCTGATCCATAAGCTTCAGCCGCGGATCACCAGTTGGTTCGCCGCCAAGGACCAGTTCGACTTTAACCTGGAGCATTTTGTTCGTCACGACGATGCCAGGCGTTTTGAACTGGGCACACCCGCACTCCCTACGATCCACACCGCCCTGGGAGGCCAAGAGATCATCGACGAAATCGGTATAGACGCAATCTACGAACGGAATCGAATGCTCACCGCTCACCTGATAACCCAGGCGCTCAAGTCGGGGTTCAAGCTTACGATCGCTCCTAATCCGGACGATCGCTCAGCGATTGTGATGATCAGGCACGCCGACCCACCAGAGGCGGTCGCTCGATTAACCGAGCGCGGGATTATCGTCGATCACCGTCCAGGCCACGTCCGGGTGAGTCCGCACTTTTACAACACAACGGACGAGATCGACCGGTGTATCAACGTCCTGTCCGCTTGACCGAGTAAGTTATGACCAAGGCAAACCCGCGAAACCGGATCGATGCCTAACCCTCCTTCCTGCCCCACCGATCCATATCCCGGCTCCGATACTTCTCAAGCACCTGCTCGAACGCCTCCCCAAGGTCAATATCCTGCTCGTTCGCCATGCACAGGATGACGAATAGAACGTCGGCAAGCTCTTCGGCCAATTCCTGGTCAGGCTCACTCGGCTTCTTCGGCTTAGAACCGAATCGGTGGTTGACCAGTCTAGCCAGCTCACCAACCTCTTCCATGAGCCGGGCAAGGTTTGCCAGCGGGGGCCAGTAGCCCTCTTCGAACTGTGAAATCCAATCGTCGACTCGACGCTGAGCATCGTTCAAACCGGAGCCACTCTGCACGGCCTTGCCTTCCATTGGATTTCCAGGCCCCTTTGCACATCTGTTGTCGCTCACGGAACGATCACCAGCTTGCCGAACACCTTGCCACTCTCTAGGAGCTCGTGCGCCTTCCGGGCTTCAGTGAGCGGCAGGACCTCGTAGATCACTGGGGTAAGCAACCCGTCGAAAATCAAAGTCATGACTCGTCGGAAGTCCTCGGGTGGCCCCAACGTGCTTCCTAGAATCGAGAGTTGCTTCCAGAAAATCACGCGCACGTCGCTCTCGACCGTGGGGCCGACGGTGCCTCCGTAAGAAACCAGTCGACCCCCTACGGCCAATGATCGCAGGCAAGACTCCCAGAGCGGTTCCCCCACAGAATCAAGAATAATATCCACACCCCGCTTCCCAGTGTCATGCCAAACCTCGTGGGCAAAATCCACCTCTAAGCGATCATAAACCACATCGGCACCGAGTGTTTTGACACGATCCACATTCGTCCTACCACTAGTAACAGCATACACGCGCGCCCCGGAAAACTTGGCAATCTGGATGGCTGCTGTGGAAACGCCTCCGGAGGCCCCTGTCACTAATACTGTCTCTCCTGGACGGAGGTTGCCTCGTCCCAAAAGTGCGTGCCAAGCTGTCACAAACGTGACACCCGCAGCCCCGGCCACCTCGAAGGACACGCTTTCGGGGATCTCCTGTAGATTCGTCGCAGGAACCACGCAATAATCAGCCAAACCTCCCTGTGTGTGTTCTCCGAAAACCTCGAATGAGGGTTGGGAAATCTCGGCCCCTCGACGTGTATTCTGATACCATTCGTAGTTCAGCGATGGATCCACGACAACCCTGGTACCCAAAGGCACCTCCTGTGCCCCCGGTCCGATCGCGTCTACGATCCCAGCCACATCCGAACCACCGATGTGCGGCATTGGAATTTCGAAGGGTAGGCCCCGCCGCGCCCAGAGATCCAAGTGGTTGAGGGACACGGCCCGCACTGCTAGACGGACTTCGCCAGGCCCCGGCTCCGGTGTCTCGACCTCTGCTACCCGGATTACCTCTGGTCCACCATGCTCAGAAAAGAGGGCCGCTCTCATGGCCGCTCCAGTTTGAAGAGTTATGAAAAGAGTCCGCAAGAGTACCGTAGCGGTCACTCACGCGGCAACCGGACAGCCTGTGCGGCTACCCTTGTCTCACTTATCCTTCAGCCACAATACCTGGTACATCTTTGAGGTAACTGAGATCATGGAGGAACGGCAGAATACCCCCGATGCTCTGGACGCCCTCACGGGCGACTCGAGTCAATCAACCGCCGGGTCGGATACTCCTGCCCCGCTGGAAGTTCCCGACGAAACGCTCGGGGGCTATCAAGAGGTTCATACCCGGTCGCCTGCGTTCGAAGGTTCTGACGGGCAGCCTTACACCGTGTCTATCGAAGTGGAATCCGTAGGAGACCCGCGTGCTCCGTATGTCGCTTACTTGGTTTTTCCGCGCTGGGCGGAAAACGGCCTCGGCATTGTTGGTCACTTGGAAACACCGGTGATCAGCACGGGAAAGGCGCAGGCTGAGACAAGAAAAGCGGTGGACAGTCTCCCACTAAGCGAGGTAAAGCGCCTTCTGGAAGAAGCAATCCTGCGCAAGAGTCAGAAGCAATGAGGACGTCCGAAACTCTTTCGCTACCAGTGACCGAAATCTTCCACTCCATTCAAGGAGAATCCACCTGGTCTGGCCTTCCGTGCACCTTCGTACGCCTCACAGGCTGTCCACTCCGATGTGTGTGGTGCGACACAGAGTACGCATTTCATGGCGGTGAGAGCCGAACTCTCGCCGAGATCATCCAGAAAGTAGACACCTTTCGCACCCGCTTAGTGGAGATCACGGGAGGGGAACCCCTTGCACACCCAAACGCGTTCAAACTCGCTGCATTACTCCTAGACAAGGGGTTCACCGTGCTTGTGGAAACCTCAGGTGCGATCGATATATCATCCCTTGATCCCAGAACACATCGGATCATGGACCTAAAGTGTCCTGGATCAGGTGAGGTTGAGAGAAACCTTTGGGAAAACCTCAGCTACCTCACCGAAAGGGATGAGGTGAAATTTGTTGTGGCAGACCGGACAGACTACGAATGGGCGAGAGACAAGATCCGTCAACACGGTCTTGACCGTCAGGCGAAGGTAGGTAGGCTCCGCGCCATCCTGATGTCGCCCGCGTGGGCCATTCTCCATCCCTCGCAACTCGCCGATTGGATTCTGGAAGATCGCCTTCCAGTACGATTCCAGACGCAGCTCCACAAACACATCTGGGCGCCAGATACCCAGGGCGTTTGACCAATCCGTTCTCCAAGGCGAAAGCACCCAAATCAGTGACCGATTCAGGTGATATGCAGGACCCTCGCTTACGTAGGCTCACAAGGCAAATCGCAAGGAATCCGGCCAACGTAAACAACCCCGAGCCACGAGAAGGCTACGCACAGGCGGCCGTCGCACTGGTACTGAGAGCCGCGGACGAAGTCGAACTGCTTCTGATCAAGCGCGCAAAGTCCGTGTGCGACCCTTGGTCTGGCCATGTCGCATTACCTGGTGGGCACCGAGCCCCCTCGGATCCAACACTTTTGGAGACCGCCATTCGAGAAACGTCAGAAGAAACAGGTATTGAGCTCGGAGCCTCCGGTTCCTACCTGGGCCGCCTTACGGAAGCGTCTCCTAGCAACCAGCAACTTCCTCGCATCACGGTCATTCCTTACGTCTTTACCGTTCCGCCTTACGTTGATCCTCGTGTCAATTCGGTGGAGGTTGAGTCCGTAATCTGGGTGTCGACCGAGACTCTCCTCAATCCTAATAGTAGCCGCACGACAACCATCCAACTGCCGGAGGGCCCCGTGAGGTTCCCTTCCTACCGGGTGGGTGAACACCAGATCTGGGGACTCACATTCCGGATCCTGACCGAATTGCTAACAACGGGCCTGGCCGATAAGGCGTAGCCCGGCAGCGGTAAAGGGTTCCCTTAATCCACCCACTCCGCGATGAAGACGTTCGTCTCACCCTCCTGAGCCTGGTTTCGGTTGGACCCCCAGACCAGATATCGGCCGTCGGGGCTGAAAACCGGAAAACCGTCAAATCCTTCGAGGAACGTAATCCGTTCTAGTTCCGACCCGTCTTCATTAATCATATAGAGGTCGAAGTCTCGACCCGTCGGGTCATCCATGTTCGAAGAGAAAATGATCTTGCTCCCAGAAGGATGCCAGAAGGGACCGAAGTTCGCGGCTCCGTTGTGGGTGACCTGGGTCTTTCCGGTGCCATCGGAGTTCATTGTGAAGATCTCCAGCTCACTCGGACGGATCAGTCCATCCGCCAACAGGGTAGTGTAGTCCTCAATTTCCTCGGTGGAGGAGGGACGGTGGGCTCTGTAGACAATCTTCGACCCGTCGGGAGAGTAGAACGGACCTCCGTCATAGCCAACCTCATCGGTGAGTCGTCGGACGTCCGATCCATCCGGTTTCATGGAGTAGATGTCGAGATCTCCGTCCCGCATAGACGTAAACACCACACGATCTCCGAGGGGCGAAAAGGTCGCTTCGGCATCGTACCCGAAGGAGTGCGTGAGCTGTTGGAGGTTCGAACCGTCTGCATCTGCCATGAAGATGTCAAAGCTCGCATAAACTGCCCAAACGTATCCCAGAGAGAAATCCGGCACGGCTGGGCAGGCGCTAGCGAAGTGGTGAGTCGAGGAGTAAAGAATCTTATCCCCGGCAGGATAGTAATATGAACAGGTGGTACGACCTTGCCCCGTGCTTAGCAACTCGACGTTACTACCATCGAGCGACATGGTGTAGATTTGATCGCACCCGCCGCTCCGCGGAGTCGACTGAAAGATGAGCCGCTCACCATCAAAGGAGAAATACGCCTCGGCGTTCTCTCCTTCGAAGGTGAGCTGTCGGATATTCTTCAGATGGGTCTCTTGTGGTTCGTGGGATGTCCACAGCGAAAACTGAGACTGAGGGCCAGAGAAGAAAAGAAAGGTCGCGGCGCCTAGGGCTCCAAACTTTATCGGAAAATACATTCAGGATCCTCCAAGAGGATAATCGATGTCGAGATTCACGCCTTTCATAGTATCGGTCACAATCAAGCTCGCGTTCGCCGGCACCGCTGAAGCTCTCTACGCGTATCCGGCCCAGTCCTGTCCTGATTTAGCCACGCTTGCTGACAATTTGTCAGCCGCCTCAGCTCACGTGCGCTACTTATCCGACGACGCACTCGGAGGGCGCGAGGTCGGAACTCCGGGTGCCCGATGTGCGGCAGACTATATCGCTCACCAGTTCGAGGCCATCGGACTCCAAGGCGCCGGCTCTGACGGCGGCTACTTCCAGCGTTTCCCAGTTCGCGCGGGCTCATCCCTCGGTGCACAGAATCTCCTTCGAAGCGCAGGAATGGCCTACCCCGTCGGATCGGAGTGGATCCCGCTGGGATACTCCGCTTCAACCTCGGTCACAGCAGAGCTGATCTACGCACTTGACGGCATCAACAGACCGGAGCACGCTGACAACGAATATCCTGAACTCGAAATTCAGGGCCGGATCGTTGTGGTGGAGGAAGGCGATGTACTGTCTCCCTTGAATAGGACGCTCCAGGCAGACACTCACTTTAAGGCGTCAGTGGCTGCCGGACGTGGCGCTGGAGCTCTGTTGGTGCTTCTGCGAGAGGGCAGTGAGCTTCCCGACCTTTCCAGGGAAGCCCGATCCGCCCTCTCGATTCCTGTGGCCGCACTTGCTGGCGAAGTAGCAGTGCACATCCGGAATGCCGCACGAGGTGGTAACGTCGCTAGAGTGGAAACCTCCGTGCGACCGCAAGCCACAGAAGCCCGCAACGTTGTGGCAATCTTACCCGGGGCCGACCCGAAACTCTCAAGCGAAGTCATTGTCGTTGGAGCTCACTACGATCACTTAGGGTTGGGTGGCGAAGGATCCCTCGACCCGGACGCCCGTGGAGTCGTGCACAACGGAGCCGATGACAACGCAAGCGGAACTTCGGGACTCATCGAGGTCGCGCGCCGCTTGTCTGATGACGAACGCCGGCCAGCCAGATCGGTTCTCTTTCTCGCATTCACTGGTGAGGAGAAAGGCCTTTGGGGCTCTGCCTACTACGTACGGGAGCCCTTGGTACCCCTCGATCGCACTATCGCGATGATAAACATGGACATGATCGGACGACTTGAGGGTCGACCTCTCTCGGTTATGGGTGTCGGGACCGCAGAGGAGTGGCTGGATCTCCTCGCGGAAGCAAACAACGATCTTGACCGACCGCTCACGATCGCCACATCACCAGACGGATTTGGGCCTTCAGATCATGCGTCGTTCTACGGCGAAGGGATTCCGGTACTTCATTTTTTCTCCAACACGCACGAAGACTACCATCGCCCTTCGGACGACTGGCAAAAGATCGACGAAAACGGGCTACACCAGATCGTGGACCTCGTAAGTGAGGTTACACTCGAGGTCACGGGAGAGGCGGGAATGCCATCAAGGGCCGCGCTCTCACCCATTCAAGCCACTGAAGCACCGGCGCATGGACAGATGTCGGCCAGTACGAGCGGAGGATACGGCCCCTATCTCGGAACGATTCCCGATATGATACCTCTCGATTTCGGCCTGAGGTTGTCGGGCGTCCGAGAAGGTAGCCCTGCGGACCTTGCAGGCCTAAAGCGCGGGGACATAGTGGTCGCCTTCGGCGGCAAAGAGATCGCAGACATTTACGCCTATACATACGCACTTCGTGAGCATGAGCCGGGGGACGAGGTGGATATCGTAGTTATGCGGGGCAATGAACGGGTGACCGTGACAGCCACTTTGGGGGACCGGCGTTAGAGCTATACCGGGAATCATCCAAGTAGATCTAACTGACCGCGGACCTCTTCTCCCTCCTCTTGAGATTGCCCTTCCTTCTGCCCGGCGTCCCCGTGCGCCCGAGTCACCTCGACTACCCGATCACCAGCGGACGGTTTCACAAGAGATCGCCCCTGCGTTCGCCTTCCCTGCGAAGGAATCTGATCGACGTGTAGCCGCTCCACCTGTCCGCTCGCCATGACGACCATCACCTCGTCACCATCCAAAACCTCTAAGACCGACACAAGAGCATTTTTTTCCCCCGACGGCATCACCAATGCGCCTCGTCCACCCCTTTTTTGTAGCGGAAACTCACCAACCTCCGTTCTTTTCCCTCTACCGTCCTCGTTAACACTCAAAACCCAGGCTTCCCGTCGGATTAGGAGCATCCCCACGACAAAGTCGCCACTCGCTAAGTCTATCCCCTTAACTCCTTGCGCAGTTCGGCCGACAACCGATACGTCGGATTCTGGAAAACGGATTGCCCGCCCAGCTTTGGTCATTAACATGACCTCGCTATCGCCATCAGAAAGCCGGACGTCCAATACGCGGTCTCCCTCCTTCAAGCCAGCAGCGATCACTCCCCCGGTGCGGGGATTGGAAAAGTCCGAGAGCTTGGTTCGTTTCATCAATCCGTCCCTCGTAAGGAACACGACGAAGCGGTCGGCAGACAGGTCGTCCACAGCCAGCATGGTGACGACGACGTCTCGGCGGTCCGCAGTAGTCAATCCATAAACAGATTGGCCTCTCGACGCTCGGGCACCTTCCGGAACGTTCAGCACAGGAACGAAGTGGAGATGTCCGGCCTCGGTGAAGGCGAGTAACCACCCCTGCGTTCTCGCCACAAAGACTCGCTCAAGATAGTCGCTCTCAAAGCGCTCCATCCCTGCCAGGGCCTTACCGGATGAGATCCGACGCCGATAGAGGTGCATCGGAATCCTCTTGACGAACCCCTCGTGGCTGAGAGTGATAACAGCGTCTTCATCTGCTACGATATTCTCCACTTCCATCCCGTCGGATTCATCATCGTCGAGGATCGTTGTACGACGATCATCCCCGTATTTCTCCACGAGTTCTTCCAGTTCCTCCACCATAATCTCAAGCTTCCGGGCCTCACTCTTGAGGATTCCTCTAAGTTCCTTGATAACACGCTTGAGTTCCTTGAGTCTTTTTTTGAGTTGGTCCTGCTCAAGCGTAGTGAGCTTTGCAAGCCGCATATCAAGGATGGCGGTAGCCTGGACCTCCGAGAGCCCAAGGAAGTCTTGGAGCTTGAGTGAGGCCTCGCTACGGTCCGCGGAACCACGAATGATAGCTATGACCTCGTCTAGGGCACCGAGAGCAGCCATCAACCCCTCAAGCGTATGCTTCTCCGCTTGTGCCTTCTCAAGGTCGTGTTGAGATCGCTGGTGGATCACCTCGACTCGATGATCCCTAAATCTCTCTAAGAGCTGGAGAAGGGTGAGTTCCCTCGGCTCTCCGCGGTCCAGGGCTATCAGGATCGCCCCGAATGTACTCTGGAGGCTCGTCTTCTTCTGGAGGAGCTGGATGACATCACCTGCTTTGGCGCCCCGTTTGAGTTCCACCACTAGCCGAATCCCGTCCCGATCCGACTCATCTCGGATGTCAGTTACGTCCCTTAGGCTGCCCTTCCGGGACAGATCCGCGATTTGCCGGATTATCCTCGTTTTTGAGACCGCAAAAGGAAGCTCCGTCACGACCAATTGCTCTTTCCCGCCCCTTAACGCCTCTTTCACGATGCGAGCACGCATAATGATGCGACCCCGTGCACTCTCATACATGTCACGGATTCCGTTCCGTCCGACTACAAATCCACCGGTTGGAAAATCCGGTCCCGGGAGATACTTCATCAAAAGCTCGACGGTGGGATCAGGCTCTTCGATCAGCGCCTTAAGGGCAGCCGTCACTTCTCGTAAGTTGTGGGGGGGGACGTTTGTGCTGAGCCCTACCGCGATCCCGGAGGAGCCGTTTATCAGGAGATTGGGCACCCTAGAGGGGAGCACCGCCGGTTCAGTTCTCTGCCCATCAAAGTTTTCGACAAGGGTAACAGTTTCCTTCTCTATATCAGCAAGGATGTCTTGGGAAATCGGCGGAAGCTTGACCTCGGTGTACCGATATGCGGCTGCGGAGTCCCCGTCGATTGAACCAAAGTTGCCCTGCCCGTCCACCAGCGGATAGCGGAGCGAAAAGTCTTGCACCATACGGACGAGTGCGTCGTACACCGCAGAGTCCCCGTGGGGATGGTACTTGCCCAGCACATCCCCCACCACCGTCGCACTCTTCTTGTAAGGTCCCTCCGGGCGCAGTCCCGCCTCATGCATGGCGAAAAGAATACGCCGGTGCACCGGCTTGAGGCCATCACGCACGTCAGGCAAAGCCCTCTGCACAATCACGCTCATGGAGTAGTCGAGGAAGGATTCTCTCATCTCCTCCTCAATGAGCCTTGGCAGAATACGCTCTCTCGTCTGAGCAGTCATTCCATGTTCCCGTAGACCGAATAATTACCGAACATCAAAGTGCCTTAGTATAAGGCTTCGCGTACGATCTCAGATTGGGCGAGGCAAATCAAGCAAAAGGAAACAAGTGGACTGTCGTTGACCACCCCCAATCTCCCGCAATGGACCGATCAACTCGCCGCTCCCTGTCGCCGTCCTCGGCGAACCCCTGCAGACAAGCCTGGATCTCCTACCGGTCCTTCCACCAGTAGGGAGATGGACACTTGGTGCTCCCCATCCACTTTAACATCAAAGCTGTAACGGCCTGGACCGGAGAATACCATCCCATCCAGGTTAAGTACGTGGGGTATGCGAATACCGTTGGTCACTCCCGGACCACCCCCTAAATGCATTTCACCGTTCAGTGAAAGGACTTCAGCTCCTTCAGGGTCAGTTAGCCGGATTCCCATCTCGTGGGTGCCGATTTCATTGGTCCCGCCTGTGACACGGAGGACTAATGAGATGCGACCATGCTGGGCCGGAAACTGAGAAACGCTAATATGATCGAAGACACCAAGGATATTTACCTTTCCTGAAGCATCAATGGTGGCAGCGTCCGCCAGAAGAGCCAGATCGATCTCCATCTTATCTTCTCCCTTAGGCTACGACTCTGAAGAATCCGCTACGACAATAGCCGGTCACGGAGAGCCAAACCGACCACAAGATCAATAAGAGCATGTGCAATCATCGGGGGCCAGAGGGACCCGATGTGTATAAACGCCACTCCCATCAGGAGGCCCACTAGGCTTGTCCTGACCACACCCAACTTTCCCTGGTAGGAGTGAAGAACTCCGAAGGCCGCTGAAGTCGAGAGCAACGCAAAGAAAGGCGATCCAGTAGCCATCACAAGCGCGGAAACGGCATAGCCACGGTACGCCACTTCCTCTCCGAAACCCGCGCAGAGAGCGAGTCCAACGAAAAACTTCTTCTCTCTGGACGTCACTGGCATCAGGTCTCGGATAATTCGATTCTCTAGCGATCCAATCCGCTTTCGGATTAAGGAAAAGCCCAGCAATATCAAGATTCCGGCCACCACAAGCGTCACGGTCCAGAGAACCTCAGCTGTGATGTCCCTGGGGTGAGGCCCCAGCCCTAATCGTTCCAGCCCCAGAGTTTGGAGTCCGAGTCCGAGGCTGATTAATCCAAGTACTAGAATCGAGAAACCTGAAGTCAAGTAGATCTCAGTCCGATTGACGGCCATGCCGTCCCCCGCCTGGACCTGAGCGACGGCTAGAACAGGGAGCAACTCCAGTAGAACTCCGAGAAATATCGCGTCGACAAAAGTTAGGGGTGTGGCTAGGATGAGGAAAGAAACAAGGATCGGATAGACGAACATGCCGAACCAAACCATGGTCATTCGACAATACCCCGACCGAGTTCTTCAATCGATCTGTCCATCCCACACAAGCACTTTCGGCAAGTCGGAAGGACCGCCAATCAGTATTCCATATCAAGCACCTAACCTACTGCTCCGGACAAAGACTCTAGGATTTTAGAGGGATCGTCGCTAGCCTAGTGGATTGAGAATCGAAGGTCC
Source organism: Gemmatimonadota bacterium (assembly GCA_036336795.1). Taxonomy (GTDB): domain Bacteria; phylum Gemmatimonadota; class Gemmatimonadetes; order Longimicrobiales; family Gaopeijiaceae; genus UBA822. Next base: position 23,549 of record JAYZFL010000038.1, on the reverse strand, counting down.
CCAGATTCCCAACATCGAAGTTCATATGGCAACAACAGGACAAAACGACAGGGCGGTCTTTCGGGTTCTGGACTCGATGGATGCTCCCCATGGCGGCAGGATCCTGAAGCTCCGTTTCGAGTCGGGCGAAACTCCCACAACACGCGAGATCAGTGACGCAACACTACTGTTGACGTCGCCGGACGGTGATGAGTCTTGCATAGTAAGGGTCAAGGGCTTTGCGGTGTTCGGCGGACGACCTTCAAACGACCGACTACGGCGGACAGGTCGAGTTGACGTTCACGTGACCGAGGTAGAAGGAGATTCGGTCGCTGTCGGGGCAACATGGCAAGCTTCAGAACTGATTCCTTAGCGTCGCGTCACAGACGCTTACAGGCCACCATAAGTTCCGAGATGCTCACGGCGGCGGCGCACAACGACGAAGAATGGAGGCTAGCGAGGCTATGTCGAAGGGCAGACAAGTGGCAAAACCAAATTTGTCAGTACACGGATAACCGGAACATCGCTGGAGCGTCACACTCAAGAATCAACGTGGCCTTAGGCCCGGCGGCTCTCGCTCGAATGTTTCGATAAACCACTGCCGGTACTCGTCCGGTCCCTCTGGATTCGCCTCTATCCATTCTTTCCTCTCCTCCTCAAATTCGTCGGTTCGAGCTGTAAGAATAAAGGCATCGAGGTAGCCGTACTCTGCTGAATAGAGAAGTTCGTCAAGGGGCCCGTACGGCGTCATATCGAAGACCGCACGGCCATAAAGCCAAGCATCCGACACCCGTGTGAGTATAGCCTTCTCCAGTTCGTAACCTTCGGCATCCATAGCTTCCGGCAGAAACTCTTCGAGGCGCTCCATCACCTTCATCATGTGGAAGTGACCATAGAGAGATATGATCGAGCCGGCATCCGGAGCTGAGAGGGGCACTTCAACCTGTGTGGTGTCGTTACTGATTCTCAGCCCTTCCCATGGATAGTTTTGGGTGGGAACAGGGTTTTCGATGATCCAGAAGGAAGGATCCGCTGTAATGTTTTCTTGTTGCACCCGAATCCACACGTCGATCTCCTCGATCCTGTCCTCGTCCGCACGTACCCGAATTCCCGTCGGGATGACTAACGGACGGGGTGGTGGAAGCGGGTCTATGGGCACACAAGAGCTGAAGCCGAGCGCGGAGACAGAAAGGAAAGCCCACACGGGGACCCCGAGTTTGTACTTTCTTGAGGATGAAATCCGCTGTCCAAAGAACATGACTTAGCTAACCCCCAGCGAATCGACTCCGAAACATGAAGTTTACACGTCGTCGTGCGGGAGCCGAACCGAGAAGGTCCCTGATGCGGACGCCGCGTACTACACGATAGCTAAATACAACTCGGTTTCCAGCCCCACCACCGAGGACGTCCGGGCGTTCCACCCTCCACAAGCCATAACGCTTGAGGGCCTCAACGACGACCTGGTTGCTTCGGTTTGGGAAAATTTCACGGTATACCTCAATCACAGCTGCCGATTGCTGAGCCACCCTGCCACTTCATGATCTCAAAGGGGCTTCGGCAATCTCTGCACCAATAGCTCGCAACTGACAACTGTGAGCCAAATGGGCTTGCGAGTTCTGTCGCTTCTCCACCACAAAACGGGCATTGGGGTGATACTGGAAGGCCACCCGGGAGAGCACTCTCCTTTGGCACTTCCGTCATTCGACCAACAGCATTCTGTTTGGATCACCACGGACCCTGGCCACCGACTCTTCATCCGGGTGGCCAGGTCCCCGACCACGGTCGGAGTCCCATTCGCCCCGATCGGGATCCACGACTGCAACATCGATATCGATCAGTGAAAGCATATCCCCGTACCGGTCGGCGAAGCGGGAAAACAGAACAGAACTCTCGGGCACAAGACCGTAGGCTGATTGGGCTTCGCCGATCTCGTCCGTCGGAGTGAGCCAAGCCAGCGTAGATCCAAGCATTGAGAGTGCCGCGTCCCGTAGCCGGGAGCGTCCCTTAGTTGAGCCATCCGCCAATCTTAGGAACCAGGCCACAGCCAAATCTTGGTGGAAGGCCTCCTCAGCAAGCATCTTGGGCACTCGAGTGCGAGCTGGTTCATACACACCCTCTCCGAACCCCTCGAGCATCACAGACAAAGCACCATCAACCACGATACTCGCAACCACGAGTGCCGCCCAGTTCTCAGGTGATTCGTCCAGCGCGGGAGGATTTGCGTACTCCTCGGGAGGCCGCGTGTGCTCGACTGCAACGGGATCCATTCCGAAGTTTTCAAGCATTGCATACAGTAGACGAGCGTGCCCCCACTCGTCTTGAGCCATTGAAGACGCCGCGATACCAGTCTCAATCGATGGGGCTCCGAGAAGCCAATCAGAGTAACGTATTCCCATTAGACGCTTCCCGTCAGCTAACGACAGCGTGATCCGGCAGAGCCCTTCCTGGGCGAGAGGTTCCATGTCTCGCACACGCTGGATAATTTTTCCGGAGCTCACTGGGGTGGTCTTTTCTGAGCGAAAGGTCCATCCGTTCGATTCACGGGAATAATCGCTGAACGAGGAACCACACACATTTCGAACCAACGCTCCTCGTCGAAGGTCTTCCACGCGTAGACCCGTGCCAATTCATCATTCATGGCGTCCAGGTACCCAACGTGACGGAGTGAATCGCCTCGGTCTTTCCTCGCAAAGACTTCATACGGGACTTCTTTCATGATCGAAAGCCTCCTAGCCCGTTCATCTGAGCCTAATCGTTAGCCGACTCCGATCCCCAAGCTTCGGAGCTTGTCACGCCCCTCTGGTGTGATCCGGTCGTTGGTCCAGGGAGGGGACCAAATCTCATGAATCTCCACTCGATCGATCCACTCCTCCTGTAGCAACCGAGTTTGTACGTCCTCTCGGATAAAATCGATGCACGGACAAGCAGTCGCAGTAAATGTTAGCTCAATTTGGGCAATTCCCTCACAAAACTCCACGCCGTAAATGAGACCCAACTCCGTGAGGCTGATCGGGATCTCCGGATCCATCACCTCTCCCAGCGCTTGCCACACCGCCGCGGTTTCATTCTCCGGACGTGTCAGGCTGGGTTGGGACCAAAAGTGACGGCCTTCGCTGACGTACGATTTGGTCTGCGTATGACCAATTTCGGGAGGATCCACTGAGGTGAGAACTGGAATTTTCATGCGTCTCCCAGCCATTCGCCTACCTCACTTCTGGAACGCCGGAAACACTCCACGTACCATTCGTTCATGGGTCCCCGGGCTTTCCATCGTTCGAACACAGCATCCCAGGTGATCTCCCCGCCCTCGAAACACCAATGCTTTTGCGCGGCGTCATAATCGCAGGGGAATGGGTAGTCTTGGACGTACTGCTGGGTCTCCTCGTCGTAATGCGCCGGAACATCCAGCCCCAAGGACTGGCAGAGCGGTACAGTGGAGGCCATCCAAATTTGCCGGAGCTGATCGTTGGTGAATCCCTTCAGGCGATAGTCCAGTTGGCCACTGTGTCGTTTCAGGCCATCCGGAAGTCCGAACCACTCTAGGGTCATCGGAAACATCCAGTCCACCGCTCGCTGGATCATTTCACGGGCCTCTTTCCCGGCAGAAGCAAGCCGCTTCATCCAGACTTCACCATGCCTGAGATGAAACGTCTCCTCCATACTGATCTTGATAAGCGCCCGCTTGAGAGGGCCGTATGACGTGTTTTCGTGTACATCGCTGAGCAGCGTGATGCCCGCTCGATCGAAGAATCCCGTGGCCACGACGAGCTCTGCCCAGTTGTCGAGGGGCTGATCAAACCCATAGGGGTGCTTGAATTCGTGCGGCTTGCGGCCGTAAACAAGATGCTCCTTCGACTCACCGAGATCCTCAAGGAGACGGTAGGCTATGTTGGCATGGGCCAACTCGTCTTGGATGATCGCGTGAGCACTGACTTGAGTGTTCGCCGATGGCGCGTAGCGGGCGGCCCTCCAATACGCCGGAGCACTCATAAGCTCCGTATCGGCCTGAACCGTGAGCTGAACGATTAGAGATTTCCGGTATCCGTCAGTCATCTCTTCAACCGACTCGACGAGGTAGCCGTCCTGAACCTTCTCCTTCAGTTCCTCATCAGTGACATTCGGCAAGGCAACTCTCCCCTTCGGTAATTCGAACGATCGTTCGAACGAAGTATTCTACACTATGAGCGGCCTTCAATCCAGTATGAGCCTAAAAACCACATCAGAGCCCGAGGGATGATCGAATCAGCGGCGCTATACGTTCGGGCGTCCACGGGGGATCGAATGTCAGATCGACTTCACAACGCTCGACTCCGTCCACCTCGGAGATGGCCCTCTTCGCCTCCCTTACGAGTTGGTCGCCAACAGGGCACATGGGGGAAGTTAGAGACATCACGACATGCACATCGGCACCGTTGACCTCTATATCATAGATCAGACCCAGAACAACCAGATCTAGGTTTAACTCCGGATCCTCCACAGACTTCAGGGCATCTCGGATATCCTTTTCAGTGACGGTCATGTGTGCAGTCCTCTGAGATATTGTGATTGAAATTGGTGTCTTCGAACGGAGGCCAAATCCGCATCTCCTGTGTCTTCACTTTTGGACTTTTCGGTCGTCTCGTACAGACGAGCGCGGACGTGCCCTGCTAGCGCATTTCGTGGGGCCAAGACGACGACCATCATGCGGAAACAGCTTCACTATGCCGGACGGCAAGACGGTCACCAAGTATCCTTTCCTAATTTGGACCGCTTGAGTTTCATAGGAAAAAGTCCTCAATCATCCCGAGCGGCAATCTGAAGTGAAAGGAGGTCGTTGAACATCCTATATCGACCCATGACCATCCCATAAATGCCGCTCGTGCTCGACTACAGGAGAGAAAGCCCGTCAGGACCGAGCATACCCGTTAATCGTATTGGCGGTCCCATCGCATAACGTCATCAGCCAATTGACGCCGACCTGAATCAACGGTGATCTCGTGAGGGACATGACAAGCGTCCAGATAGCTTTAGGGAACCTTCCCTGTCATTGCCTAGATTCACTTGCGCACCTACTGTCGGACGTTGACCATTTCCGGGACTCATCAAATACCTGGGTATAACACAGCACTAAGGAAAATACGATGGAACGCGACAACTCCTCGCTCTCCCGGCATCCGCACCCCTATCTCTGGTTCACCTTAGCTTTCGGCGCTGTTCTCTCGCTACCTGTCGCCGGTATAGCGCAGGGGCCGGGAACTGAAAACGGTCAGTGGACCTATCTCGGTGGTGACGCGTGGCATACACGTTACACGCCAGCGGATCAGATCAACGCGTCGAATTTTGAGAGCCTCGAAGTCGCGTGGATGTGGGACGCGGCCAGCTTTGGGCCAAGCACCCCCCGGGCGACACCAACTTACGTTGATGGACAGTTGATCACTGTAACCGGAGAACGCCGGAGTACCGTCGCCCTCAATCCCGCCACGGGCGAGCTGCTATGGAGTTTCACTGAGCCGAACACCCCCCGGTGGGAGTACTCTATGCGAGCAGGATACGGCAAGGGTGTTACCTACGGTGAGCGCAGCGGAAGGGGAGTCGTTTACATATCGACCCCCGGTTTTTTCCTCCACGCCCTGGACGTTGTGACTGGTGAACCCATCGCAAACTGGGGTGAGGCAGTTCTTATAGACGGGTTTCCACCTTCGGGCAGCGTGGACCTCCTGGCCGATCTGATCGAGGGTTGGGGCCCTTGGGAGAATTGGAACGAGCCGTACGATCCGTACCGAGGGCTCCCCCTGGAGTTGGGATATATAACAACTTCTTCCCCACCGATCGTGGTCAACGATGTGGTGGTGGTTGGAAACTCGGCGGAGCAGGGCTATCACCAGACACGAATCGAAATGGTCCCGGGTGATATTCTCGGCTACGATGCTCAGAACGGAGAACTCAAGTGGAAGTTCAACGTGATACCGCGCCCAGGCGAGTTCGGGCACGATACCTGGGAGAACGATGCATGGGAGTGGACGGGTGACGTCTCTTCCTGGGCACCTATGGCGGCTGATCCTGAGCTCGGTATGGTTTATATACCAACGAACGGCGCTACTCAGGACTTCTACGGTGGATTCCGTCCCGGTGACAACCTCTTCAGCACCAGCCTGATCGCTTTGGATGTCGAGACCGGCGAGCGGGTGTGGCACTTCCAGATGGTTCATCATGATATCTGGAACTACGACACTTCGACGGCCCCTATCATCATGGACGTCGTGGTCGACGGAGAGACGATACCGGGCATCTTCCAGACTGGGAAGCAATCCTTTGTCTATGCGCTAGACAGGAGGACGGGCGAACCAATCTGGCCTATTGAGGAGCGACCCGTTCCTCAATCGAATGTCCCCGGAGAACAACTGTCTCCCACTCAACCATTTCCGACACGGCCTGCAGCGTACGAGCTGCAAGGCAGAACGGAAGAGCATCTGATTGACTACACACCGGAGATACGCCGGCGTGCTATGCAGGTCGCCGAAGAGGGCAATCACTTCGCTCCGCTCTTCAACCCTCCAACGCACGTGGGTAATTCGGAAGGCGTCGGGCCTGCCCGGATCTGTCCCGGGGGAGGGGGAGGCACCAACATTACGGGACCAACCGTGGCCGATCCGGTCGCAGGAGTCCTGTTCATCACCTCCCGCAGCGGTTGCTCATACGAGTTCCTCGAAGCTGGTGTAGATTCTCCGATGGATAGTCCCGAGATGACAGGCACGACCCTTTCCCAGTGGATTCGAGGTGCTCGCGGTGAACGCCCGGGCCCTGAGGACGTCGATGGCCTTTCGATCTGGAAGGGCCCGGTTGGCCGGATCACAGCGATCGATCTCAACACCGGCGAGCATATCTGGATGATCCCGAACGGCGATGCGCCTCAGGCACAACAGGACATGATCCGGAATCACCCACTGCTACAGGGCGTCGACAATGTCCCGACGAACCGGGGCCGAGGAGGCCACGCTGCTATGGTGGTGACGCCCACGTTGCTCTTGGCTTCAGGCCAGACCGCAGACGACACCTGGAGCCTCTTCGCGATTGACAAGCAAACTGGCGAACGGCTAGGAGCGGTAGAAATTCCTGGTCCAACTCGGTACGGCATGTCCAGTTGGGTGCACGAAGGCAGACAGTATGTGATCATCCAGTTATCCAACGGTCTAGCGGCAATGGCGTTGCCCTAATGTCTTGGGCGGATCGGTTTTGGCTGATCTCCCTTAGACATAGAAGGAAAAGGAATCAGACACTGGGTCTGCTTTCGTAGCAGATTCGAGTAGGGGTGGTTGTGTGTTTCCGGGCTTAGACCACTTACACGGTCGGCGCTCCTCCGTCCGATAATTTGCTGATCATCGATCCCACGGCTAATACCGTCAGGGCCCCTACCACGTTGTAATAGAGAAACGAGACGTCGGTGGTGACCGACACGGTGAAGACCGCCAGCATACCCGCTAGTAATCCTCCAAAAGCACCGTCTCCGTTTGACTTCTTGACGAGAAACGCCAGGAGGAAAACGCCTAGGAGCGAACCGTAAAAAAACGAACCCACCTGATTAACAGCCTCAAGAAGCGATCCCAATCTGCCCGCATAGAGCGCCACACCACAGGCGAATATTCCCCAGAAGAAAGTCGATATCCGGGCAACCCTGAGGTAATGGCTTTCGTCGGCTTTCGGCCGAAAGTATCGTTGATAGAAGTCAATGACCGTGGCACTCGATAGCGCCGTGAGTTCAGAATCAAGTGACGACATGGCTGCAGCGAAGATCACCGCAATCATAAGACCAAGGATGCCTGCCGGTACGTAACGGATCAGATAGGACGGGAAAACGTAGTTTACGTCGTTTGACGACGTGCCGCGTACGTCCGAGACGATCGCCTTGGCATCGCTCCGGAGTTGCGCGAGCTGACCGTCATATTCTCCGATTTGCTGCTGCAGTACCGCGAGGTTCTCTCCACCGCGACGGGCGTCGAGAAGTTCTAGTGTCGCCTCCCTACGGAGCGAATGAACGCCCCCGTGCTCCATCTCTAGCCCCTGGAACTCTGCGGCACGCGTGCTTTCGTGCACCATCGTCACCTCAGCCGAGTTGAAAAGCAGAGGTGGGCGTTCGAAGTGATAGAAAACGAATAGCAAAACACCGATCGAAAGAATTGCAAACTGCATCGGCAGCTTTAGAAAGGCGTTAAAAATCAGAGAAAGTCGGCTGGAGCGCAGAGATTTTGCAGTCAGGTAGCGTTGGACCTGGCTCTGGTCCGTCCCGAAGTAAGCGAGGGCCAGGAAAAACCCCCCGATCATGCCTGACCAAATCGTGTATGTGTTGGTCGGATCCCAAGACCAGTCGATACTCGACCACATTGTCTGGATACCGCCTATGTAAACAACGTCACCCACACCGACTTCGGCCGGAAGCGTGCCGAAAAGAATGACGAGCGCCGCAGCAATCCCGGCGAACATCATCACCATCTGGATCACGTCGGTCCAAATTACCGCGGTGATCCCCCCAACCATCGTGTAAAGGATCGTGACCAGACCCATGATTAGAATTGTAATTTTTTCGTCCCAGCCCATGATCACCGAGAGTACGATCGCTGGTGCGTAGAGGACGATGCCCGCTGCTAGGCCTCTGGATAAAAGGAACAAGAAGCTTGCCAGTGAGCGCGTCTTGGCGTCGAAGCGGTTCTCCAAGTATTCGTATGCGGTGAAAACCTTTGCGCGGTAGAAGAATGGAACGAAGACCACGCACAAGAGAACCATAACGAGTGGCTGCGGAAGGTAGACCTGGATGAACTCCATCCCGTCGTCGAACGCTTGTCCGGTAGTCCCGATGAAAGTGATCGCACTCGCCTGAGTCGCCATGACCGAGAGGCCGACGGCAGCCCAGGGAAGACGCCGGTTTGCCAAGAAGTACCCTTCGACACCAACGTTCTTTCGGCTCTGCCAGAGAGCGAAACTGATTACACTTCCGAAGTAGAGGACGAAGACCGCCCAGTCGATGACGGTCAATGGAGACCGAAATCCAAGGTGACCGAAAAAAGGTGCAGGAGGACAATCGCTACGACTGTGTAAATCACTACCGCGCCGTAAAGCCACCACCAATTCGGGAAAATCCCGATGGGTCCATTCTCGTCGTCCGAGTCGGGCCTATCCCTCACCGCCCCTCCCAGTACACGTTCCAATCCTCCCCCGTCAGCGACACTAGGTTGGCGAACAAACGGTGTGGCCCAGGCACACCAGCCGGGAACTGCCGAAAGAATGCGAGAGCAGCATACATATACAAGCCCTCGCCAACGGGCGCGACGAGTAGGGAACCTCTTGTCGGCGGCTCACCTGGGTCGGTCAACTCTAGCAACGGTGCGAAACGATCGTCCCACTCGGTCAGGAAATAGAGACCTCTCTCCTGGACCCATCCCTCGAAGTCCAATTCTGTAATACGATTCGGCACAGTGAACACTGGAGAGTTCGGCTCAAGGAGAGTGAACGGCGAATTTTCGTCCGTCACGCGTGCGGCTCTCCGCTCGCCCATACTGATCGAATACGGTGCGAAGCCCCCTTGCGAATACTCCTGTCTGTTGTATTGCACGATCACCGTGCCGCCAGCCCGTGCGAACTCAATGATCCTATCGTTCACCGCAGCCACATCTGGGCGTGTCTCGTACACCCGAATTCCAAGCACTAGCACGTCATAACCTGAAAAATCAGCCTTCCCGACTCGCTCTCGGCTAACTTCCTCTGCGTCGACACCCATCTGACGGAGTGCCGCAAGTCCGTCGTCGCCCGAACCCATGACGTATCCGACCCGTATTCCATCTCGGGCCCGCACAGGGAGAGCTTGAACCCGCAGGTCAGCATCTTCCATGTAGAGGGTTCGCTCGACATGGGGATATTCAATGATATCGACCGCTTCGCGAAAGTGTGATCCGCTTTCCAGAGTGGCAACAGCCCTGAACACGTGTTCCCCTTGGGCCAAGTCCTCGACGGGGTTGATCTCGAAGTCAAAGCGCTCGCCCACCCCTTCGGTCCCCAGATCGAACGAGATGCTCTCGGGCCTCACTTCCCAGCCCGTGGGAGCCTCAAGGGAGACTTTGCCCGTGGACCCCGATGCTGCTTCGTTCCGCAAAACAACGGAGACCGATCGAGAATCTCCAGGCCCCATTGGCCAAATCATCTGTGAAGGTTCGACCGCCACCGCTACCGCAGGCGTACCCAACACTGGTTTCCGAAACTCACCCAATGCTCCGTCAACTCCCACGTACTCGGCTTCCTCCCCCCACACGATGCGGACCGGTTCATCTATCTCCGAAATGTAGAGGTTTATCTCTCCCACAGCGCTCAGAAGCGAACGCCTGTTCCTGGGAAGGCTCTCCGACCCCGATTCACCGATCCACTGGTACATGTCTCCCGTTCGCGGGCCTCTTAAGTAGTAGAGGCGCGATGGTGCGAGGTTGTTTCGGAACCGCACACGGTAGTGCCAGCTAGCCACAGCTCCAGGCGGGATATCCTGTGGAACTTCGGTCTGCCCTTCAACAGCCAGGAACTCTGCGGGCAGAGCCACAGCTGGTTCACCCCCGACACTGCTTAGGGCTGCACCATCGATCCTGAAGTGGCCCCCGTTCCAGACCTGCACCTGGAGATTCACGGCCTCCCCAGCTACCACCAGGTCGTCGTCCACCCGGACGTCAATTACAACGGACGCCGCATCCAAGAGTGCCGACCGAACTAGCGCTGCACGGATCGCCAAGGATTCGGCCAAAAAAGCTGCGGAATCGCCGAAATCTCGGATCAGCCGTATTGTCTCCTCAAGGCTCCGATAGGCACGCACGAGTGGCGGCACTGCCTGGCTGGGACGTAGAGCATCAAGAGCCTCTTCTGCTTCATGGATTGCCGTTCTGTAGTCTTCCAATCGCTGGCGGACCGGGCCAACCGCTTCGGTCGGCAACCCCTCAGCCAGACCCACAAGGGTAGTATCGATCCCCGAGAAGATTCCGTCGTCCTCGGAGAATCCGAGAACATGACTCTGAACTTGAACTAGGGCCGAGACGCGGTTCCCCAAACCCTGCGCTGCTCCCATGTCCTGTGAACGGTGTTGGCTGCGACTCTCCATGGCGAGTTGGAAAAAAGACCGACCGAGAAGCGGATCGAAGGTACCCGTAGGCAAGCTCGCTGAAGCCACCTCAGTGGCCCCGCCCCGAAAGCGCACTGATTGATACAGCTTTTCAGCACGCCACGGCTCTGACGCGGGCCCAGGAAGGTCCCTGAAGCGACTCGGATCAGCCGCTGCGTCGAACGCCTCAGCGGACAGGATACCGCTCGCCTGGTGTTGGCCGTGACCGTCTCTGGATGTGCCGCTCCACACCGAGACAATCACCTGCGGACGGAATGTCCGGATCACGGAGACTACATCACGGAGAACTTCCTCTCTGGGCCAATGGCGGAATGCCTCATCAGCACTCTTCGAAAATCCATAGTCGTAGGCCCGCGTGAAAAACTGCCGTGCCCCATCCAACTGGCGGGCGGCCTCCAGTTCTCCCGTTCGGATGATCCCCAAACGCTCACCCAGCTCCGGACCGATCAGGTTCTGTCCACCGTCACCACGCGTGAGCGAAAGATATGCCGTCTCAACACCCATACCTCGAGCTAGTACAGCCAATAAACCTGTGTCCTCATCATCGGGATGTGCGCCGATCATTAGTACACGTTTGACGCCATCGGCCTGACGGAGAGCAAGCCCGACTGCAACAGCGCTACTACCCGCAGGGCCGACCTGGCCGGAAATTGGCGCGCCCAGAACCATCACGAACAAGCCGGCCAAGAGGACATGGTCCTTCCGTCTCACGGGTATCACTTCAATCTGCCTCCATCCACGGAAAATTCTCCAAGGTGTTCGTCCACCTCCGCACCGTTACCCTACGTGCCGCACTACTTACTCTCATGGGGCCACGGAAGTGCCAACGCTGCGGGGGCGCGGGCGCGCCCTACCCAACCTGCAAGAGCCGCAAGCGTCAACAGATACGGAAGAACCAGGAGCAGCGGAAACGGTGTGTCCACACCCATGGCCTGTAGAAGGAACTGAAGTGCGGATGCAGCGCCGAAGAAGAATGCAGCGGCTAGCACCCAGATCGGATTCCACCGACCGAGGACCACAACAGCGATTGCGATAAAGCCCCGGCCCGAGGACATCCCTTCTATGAAAGTCCCGGAGTTCAGGGCAAGGTGGGCGCCAGCGACACCCGCCAGCAGGCCACCGAAAACAGTGGCCAAGAGGCGAATCCACCGAATCCGTACTCCCGCCGCTTCAGCCGCCGCAGGCTCCTCTCCGACCGCACGTAACTCTAAACCCCACTCGGTCCGGAAGAGAAAGTACCACAGAAGTGGAGCAAGAATGTAGGCCAGGTACACAGTGGGTGCTTGCTCGAAAAAAGCGGATCCGAACACCGGTATCTTCGAGAGTCCCGGCAGTGAAAAGGATTGAAGGACAGGAAGGGTGAGCACGGTTCCCGTCGTCCCAAAACGAGCCTGATAGAAGACTCCCGTGAACCCGAGTCCTGCTAGGGTAGCCGCTGTTCCCGTAATGATCTGATTCGTATTGAGTCCGATAACAAACGCCGCAAAACCTAAAGCGACGAAGGCACCTCCAAGTGCTCCGATAATGATCCCTGCTCCGGGTGATCCCCAGGACAACGCGGTGAAGGCTGCGCATAGAGCCCCGGTGACAAGAGATCCCTCGAGCCCGATATTGATGATCCCACTCCTCTCAGTGATGGTCTCGCCTAGAGCAGCCAGAGCAAGAGGTGCTGCCAGGCGGACGGCCGCCTCCAGAAACGCGGTCAAAACCACTAAATCAAGCACGTTGGACCTCCGGGACCTCACGCGTCGCATCTATCACTGCTGGACGAATACGACGTGCTAACTGATCCACAGCCAACACAGTCAGCATGACAAGCGCCTCGATACCACTCACCCAAGCCGCCGGAACGCCACCATCCCGCTGCATTGCACCCGCCCCACCCTCAAGGGCTCCGAAAAGGATCCCGGTAAAGACAACACCAATCGGGTTGAGACCCGCCAAGAGAGCGACGGCAATGGCTGTGTATCCCCACCCGGGAGACAGCCCCTCGTAGAGTGCGAATGTCCGCCCACTGATCTCCACACCGCCAGCCAATCCCGCGAGGGCTCCTGAGATCAGGAAAGTGGAGAGGACTAAACGCGGAACGTCGATCCGCCCGGAGAGCCGGGCAGCGGACTCGGAGGCACCGATCGCTCTCACGGAGAAGCCAAAAGCAGTGAACTTAAAGACAGCCCAAAAAGCCAGACAAAGCACGAGTGCCAAAGCAAATCCCACGTGCAGTCGGGTACCGGGAACAAGAATGGATAACCGTACACCTTCTGCCAGCATGTCGGTGTTCGGGAAAACCCCTCCTGCCTCTTGGAGCGGCCACCGAACCACATAACTCACAAGGTGGATTGCCACGAAGTTCATGAGAATTGTAGAGATGACTTCACCGACCCCAAGCCGGAGTTTCATAACTGCTGGCACCAGGGCCCATAAAGATCCGGCCGTTCCCGCCGCCACAAGTGTCATTGCTATCGCGATCGCGGAAGGTAGTTGGCCGACATGTAACCCCATCCACACTCCCGCCACCGCACCAGCATAGAGCTGGCCTTCTGCTCCGATGTTCCACACACCGGCCCGAAACGCCACGGCCACACCGAGACCGGTCAGGGTGAGCGGAACTGCATGGACGAGCGTAACGCTGAGGAACCGGTCAACTGAGCCGAATGCCCCTGCGATAAGACTTCCCAAAGTAGAAGCTGGCGAGTAGCCACCAACCCACAGTGCTCCAGCTGTGATTATTCCCGTAACAGTGAGCGCGACCAGGGAAACACCCAGGGGGCCCAAGCGGCTGGTATCAGTCCTCATTCGGCCCCACCAGACCACTTAGCATGAGCGAGCCGATGACCTCACGCGATAAGTCTCCATGCCCGACAGGCAGCAAACTTCCCCGAACAATCACATACACCCGGTCCGCAAGCGCGAGAATCTCATCAAGGTCCGTAGAGATCAGCACGATACCGGGTCTCCTGTCGAACCCCGCTATATCGTTCCGTTCCAAACGCAGCTGAGACAACTCGCCGCGCACAAAGTCTGCAGCATTGACGTCCAGCCCCCGGGTAGGATTCCTGGCAACTAGGAGATCCCGCCCGCGATCTATCTCCCTCGAGACCACAAGTTTCTGCTGGTTTCCTCCCGACAAGTGCCGAGCCTTGGTTCGATGGCTGGTCGGCCGTATGCCGAAACGTTCGATCGCTTCAGCCGCGCGCGCCCTAACACCCGCCCAGCGAATTAGGGGCCCCTGCCGAAAATCGGGTTCCTTTACTAAAGCGAGCGTCAGGTTTTCACTCAGATCAAAGGAGCCAATTAACGCCTCTCCTAGTCGGTCGGCCGGAATGAAGCCGATTTGATCAGGAAGTTCTACCGCTCCGCGTTCCGCAGAACGAACACCAGCGAGAATCTCCGAGAACTCCATTTGGCCATTTCCATCCACACCTGCGATACCGACAATTTCACCACGCTTCACCTCCAAATTCACGTCAGTCACGGCCGTTTGGCCCTGAGCTCCGGTAGCCCAGACGTCCACAAGCTTGGCAATCACCGGTCCAGCAGAAGCAGAAACTTTAGCCCCACGGAGCACTTCCTTCCCAACCATTGCTCGTGTGAGCGCACTCACATCCACATCTGAACGCACACACTCATGGACAGTCGACCCGTTCCGAAGAACCGTGATCCGGTCTCCCGCAGCAAGCACTTCGTCGAGCTTGTGCGCGATCAGAAACACCGTGCGGCCATCCGATGCGAGCTTGCGGAACACACGGATCAGGTCAGTCACCTCTTGGGGAGCAAGCACGGCCGTCGGCTCATCGAAGATCAGAATCTTCGGATCCCGGACAAGCAGTTTCAGGATCTCTAAGCGCTGTCGATCCCCAACCGAAAGATCCTCGACAAGCACGTTCTCTGTCACAGCAAAGCCCGTGAGTTGCCGTAGCTTATCCAACTTCTTACGGATTCGGGGATAGGGGAGATGTAATCCACGCCCACCGGATCGGACACCGAGAGCCAGGTTTTCGATAACGGTTAGACGTGGCACCAGCGTAAAGTGTTGATGCACCATGCCGATACCGCTGTCCCACGCGTCCCGCGGTTTGGAAAAACGCGCAGGTTCGCCCTCTAGAAGGACCTCTCCACCCTGAGGGCGAAGCATGCCGGCAAGAACGTTCATCAGGGTTGTCTTGCCCGCACCGTTCTCTCCTACTAGTCCATGCACTTCTCCTGAATAGGCCGTAACGTCGGCCCCATCCAAGGCGACCAAGCGCCCGAAAGATTTTCGCACGCCTTTCATCACAACGGATGGTGCAATCCGGGTTTGCCCGGCCTCAGGTATCTTCGATGGATCCACCCTATTCGGCTTATTCAGGGTGAAGAACCTCCTGTACCCAGAAACTCAACTCGGGGCACCTCAATGATCCCATTCCGAATCCCCATGCGAACAGACTCGATACGCGCCATGAGCTGCGGGCTATAGCGATCCTGAAGTACCGGGTTCACAACGTAATCTGCGGCACGAGTATCGCCACCCGCAAAGTACGGCTCGCCACGAGGAAGTTCACCGGACTGCCAGAGGCGAGCGACAGTAAGAAATGCCTCTGGAATCCTGAGGATAGCACTCCCGAGAATGACCTGGGGAAACACATCATTCTGATCGCGGTTCATTCCCATGGCCCAAACTTCCTCGCCCTCCTCCCGAGCCTCCCGAGCAGCTTGGAAGACGCCGAAGCTCGCAGCATCAACATTGTGAATGAGGATGTCGGCACCCCGACCAATCAAAGCGACGGCGGCCTCTTTGGCCGCGGCCACATCATCCCAACTTCCAATCCAGTTCACCAAGACGGTGATCCCAGGATTCACCAAGCGCGCTCCAGCTTCAAACCCGACAAAGGTTCCTTCCGCTGGTGGAATCGCTACGCCACCTACCATTCCTACGGTTCCTGTGGCAGTCATCATTCCTGCGGTTATTCCTGCTATATATGCCCCTTCTTCGAGCTTGAAGATCAGTGGAATCACGTTCGGTGCGAGCCGCCCCCCAGAGCTTACAATGATGACAGTCTCCGGGTACATTGCTCCAACACGGATGGCAGCGTCCTGATACTCGAAGCCGTGCGCAAAAATGAGGTCGTATCCGTCAGAAGCGTAGGCAATCATCGCCTCATCGAATTCGGCTGGTGTGCGCGTCTGTTGATGGCTAATAGCCGCACCGAGTGAATCCTCGACCCATTGAAGACCTTCATAGGCACCAGCGTACCAACCAGCATCGCTTACGGGTCCTGCGGTAAGGAGGGCGGCCCGAAACGCTGCCTCCTCTGGGGCCCGGTTCGAGGCATCCCTTCCGCCACCACAAGCGGTGGATATAACAAGGGCAATGGGCAACACGGAGAGAGGACGGTAATATTTCACTTGCATCAGCTCCAATCGTTGAAAATCCTACACGTCAACGGCTCCCACTGTCTACTCAATCGCTTGTCCGAAGTTCGAGGCCGCCGATATGTTGGAAGCCGAGTTGGACCATGGGATGCTGTCACACCCCAAAGCTCACCCCTTTATCCCGGAGCTAAGCGATGAGTCAGCCGCGTGAACACTGGAGTTCCAATGTGGGCTTCATCTTGGCGGCCACTGGTAGCGCTATCGGATTGGGAAACCTTTGGAAGTTCCCCTTCATCACATGGGAGAACAATGGTGGGGCGTTTGTACTGCTTTATTTGATATGTATTGCAGCCGTGGGCCTACCGATCATGATGGCGGAGTTGCTGATTGGTCGAAAGACCCAGAAAAGCCCGGTCGGAGCGCTGAAGGAAGCGATCGGGCCATTATGGGGTTGGGTGGGTGCATGGGGTGTCATGGCCGGCTTTATCATCCTCAGCTATTACTCGGTCGTGGCTGGCTGGTCTCTCTTCTATTTCGTGAAAACCCTGGGCTGGAGCGTAGGAGGCTTTCCTCCTGGCATGCAGACCGGTGACCTCTTTGCGGAAATTGTTGGAAACGGTGGGCTTCAGTTCATGCTCTCTGCACTGTTCATGACGGCTACAGTCGGAGTCGTATATTTCGGCGTGCACGGTGGAATCGAGCGAGTGGCTCGCATTTTTCTCCCCGTCCTGTTCGCCATTCTGCTCCTCCTCCTTGCAAGCGCGCTCACTATGGACGGAGCGCGTCCGGCGCTCGCCTTCATCTTTCGTCCAAACTTCTCGGAGCTTGAGCCGGGTAGCATCCTGGAAGCCCTTGGCCATTCATTTTTTACACTGTCTCTCGGGATGGGAGCGATGATCACGTACGGATCATACGTCCAGCGGAACCGGTCGATTGTGAACGCCGCCGGCACCATCGTTTTACTCGATACAATTATCGCGTTATTCGCAACCATCATAATGTTTTCAGTGATCTTCACAGTGCCGGGAATGGACGAGCAGGTGAATAAATCTGCGGCAGGCATGCTCTTCATCTCACTGCCGCAGCTTTTCTATGACGTTGTGCCCTTGGGGACTGTCCTAGGACCCCTGTTCTACGTTTTAGTCGCTCTTGCCGCGCTAACCTCTACGATCTCGCTACTTGAAGTCGTCGTAAGCTACTTCATCGATGAGATGGATATGCCTCGGTCAAAAGCAACCCTCGTGAGTGGTGGCTCGATTTTTTTCTTCACGGTGCTCTCGGCGCTTTCCTTCGGATCAGTTCCCGGCCTTTCCGGATTTGAGATCTTCGAAGGTAAGGCGGGAGTCTTTTCCACACTCGATCACTTCGCCTCGAATTGGGCGCTTCCAGTCGGCGGACTCTTGATCACGCTGGGTGTGGGCTGGTTCATGACACGCCAATCGACCGAGACCGAGTTGGTGGACGAAACGACTCCGGGTTGGTTCAACTACAAAGCCTGGCGCTTCTTCATACGCTTCGTGGCCCCGGCCGCCGTAGCGGCAATATTGGTTGCTGTGATCTTCTACGGAGTAGACTTCTCGTAAGAAGGGTTTTGGTACGAATCAACTCGAGCTTTCTACGGAGCCCCTTTCGGATAGAAGATGGACTCACTCTAGTTTTGCCCCCATGGCTTACATGACTTACTTGTGATTTCACACCCTCTTCCCGATTGGGAAGTCCTCCGCCTTCTAAGAGTGCAGAATCTGACGCAGATCGACCCTGGAGGATTACCTGTAGTCGCCTTCCCCTGTCACCACACCTTGGCCATCTTTGAAGCCTCTCACTGATCCATGAGCACTAAAGAGACGCTGACATCCGGCAACCGCACAAGCGAGATGACTGAAGACCTCCTCGCCAGGCCGACCCCCAAGCGCGCGAAGACTCTCAAGTTTGAGGGGCGCATCCTATATCTCGCGGATGACTCCACGCTCATGGCCGCCCAACTTGAAGAGGGCAACGACCTCAATTTCACTGCTGAATTGCGGGCTCAACTCCGTGATCAAATCAGCACCGACGAGATCACACCAGCCTACATCTGCTTTTTCTACGATGAAACCCTTGGAGATTTCCCCTATTTGGGACTGAGCACGACTCACCCACACACAGGCGACAAAGACTTCCCTGTGAAACGAAGAAGTGTGAAAGAGGGTGGCTTTGTGTGTTCGGTAGCTGGCAAACGAAGGGGGAAGGGAAGCAGCCGGGAAGCAAGCCCTTACGCCGAGCTCAAGGCGGGAATCCAGGTCGTGGTGGCCGAAAGCCTAGAGCGCATCTACAACGAAAACTGCCAGAACTTGGGATTACTCACCACGAGCGATTTCGACGTTATCCGGCGCATCCGGGGAGGGGAGGAGATCCCACTTTCCCTCTTCACCCAAGATGAAGACGAGATCACCCGTCAGATCATCGAGTACGGAGGCCTCTTCGAGTTCAATGTGGCGCGCCTCCAAGGCAAGGCAACCGTCCCTCCCCCTAATTGCTCCGAATCCATCAACCTATCTCCGCGACCGATGACCCTCGCCGAAAAGATATTCGCCCGACACTGGGTCGTCGATGCCGCTAACGACCTAGTCGGCGTGCCCTCGGTAGAGCCCGGAGAGGCGGGATTCTTTCGCACCGATGTCCGGTTCTCACACGAGTACGTGACACCCATGGCTGCCATTTTCTTCGAACAAAAGGTTGGTGTAGACGGTAGTGTGATGGACCCATCTAGCGTCCTTTTCTTCCGGGACCACTTAACTTTCCTCGCCAAAGCCATGAGTCAGGAACGCATTGAAGAGGGCCTCCTCGACGTGGCTAATGAGCTCGAAGTCAAGCAACGTAAGTTTTCGCAGAAGCAAGGGGTCCGACTCTATGGAGAGCAAATGGGACAGCAGTTGGGTTCCGAGGCAATCTGTCACTCAAAAATTCTCGAAGAGTATGCGGAGCCCGGGATGCTGATCATTGGATCGGACTCTCATACTCCTCACGCCGGAGCAATCGGATGCATGGCCTTCGGAGTCGGCACAACTGCCATCTTTAACTCATGGATCACGAAGGACGTGAGGGCACAAGTGCCCGAATCGTTCAAAGTGGTGATTTCTGGCACTCCGGGCTTAAACGTGACCGCGAAGGATTATATGCTCGAAATCCTACGAACCCCTTACGTACGTGAAGGCCACGCCATCGGGAAGGTGATTGAATACGCGGGCCCCGTCGTCGAAGCTCTTTCGGTCGATGAACGCGCCACAATGACCAACATGGCCGCAGAGGTAGGAGCATTTACGGGAATCGTCGCTGCCGACAAGAAAACGGTTGAGTTCCTTTCATATGATCGGGGGATGGATCGAACCGAGGCGGAGAGGCTCACACTTGGTATGACGAGTGATCCCGACGCGGAGTACGTCAAGACAATCGAGATCGACGCTTCGACGATTGAACCGATGGCAGCGCTACCCGGCGATCCAGGGAATGGAGTGCTGATCTCCCAGCTCTTAGATGATCCGGTCCGTATTGATATCGCCTACGCGGGCTCCTGCACCGCGGGCAAGAAGGATGATATGGACATGTACGCCAAAGTCTTCCGTGAGGCATTCGAAGACCATGGCCTCAGCGTCCACCCCGACGTGCAGTGCTACATCCAGTGCGGGTCAACAGAGGTACGAGAGTTTTGCCGGGACCGCGGATACCTTGATCTCTTCGCCAATGTCGGCGCGTCATTCATAGAGCCAGGATGCGGAGCCTGTATTAATGCGGGACCGGGTATTACGCGGACCGAACAGGAGGTCTCAGTGTCTTCCCAGAACCGAAACTTCCCGGGCAGATCCGGTCCCGGCCAGCTCTACCTAGTTTCTCCCTACTCGGTAGCAGCGAGCGCTGTCGCCGGTTATGTGACCCAATGGGAGCCCGGCAAGGGAATCAAGCCCATCAAATCTCGTCGGCTAAAATTAACTTAAGCTGGGTGTGGCTGGATGCCACACACCAGTGGTACGGCGAGGTTTGATCCCTGACGTCCCGCAGGAGGTAGTGACCCCGCAACTATAATGCGATCCACTAGTCCTGAACCCCATACAAAAAATCCGGCGAAGCCTGCCCGATATTATGGTCGCTACTGGACTCGAACCAGTGACCCCTACGATGTGAACGTAGTGCTCTACCAACTGAGCTAAGCGACCTCTGGACGATACCCCCACGGGGAATCGAACCCCGGTTTCCTGGCTGAGAACCAGGTGTCCTAGGCCACTAGACGATGGGGGCGTTTTGCCGTGACTTCTCGTTTCGAGGGCCGAAACAATATACAGGACTAGAGCCCGATTCAACCCCTCGGAACGGTTGGACGTCTGTGGGTTAAGTCAACAAGTCTCAACGAATTGGGGCGACACCTAAGGACTGCAGGAAGATATGACAGACAGGCTTAATGACGAATCCATAGATGGGTGGCTCGCTGGTCGCAAGGGATGGAAGCGAAAGGGAGAGGCACTATCTAAGGAATTCCAGTTTCTATCCTTTCGGGATTCCATCGTTTTCATCAACCGCATCGCAAGCCTAGCGGATGAACTGGACCATCACCCAGGCATCTATATCCAGTATACAACTGTGCAACTATCCCTGACGACGCACAGCGCTCACGGGCTTACCGATAAGGATCTTTTACTTGCTGAACGGATCGACTTCGCTACTTCGTCGAGGTGATCAGTCTCGTTCAGCTCGGGCCGACTGATCGGTCTTTGACGTCGATCTCTTCGGCCCTCCCCGGGGCCACCTCGGGGGCCACGACCTCAAGTAGGCAGGCAATCCCGAAGTCGATCTGCCTATCATTGGCAACCGCCGGTGGCGTAATCTCCACGACCTCGCCAACCCTCCCAGCCGGTAGAACAAGCAGTCCCTTCTGTAGCGCGGCTTCCGCAACCCTAACCGCACCATCGATCAGCGGTTCGCCCATACCAGTACATAGCTCGATTCCGATGAGCAGGCCGCGTCCACGCACTTCTTTCACACCCATGACCTTCTCCAGACCCTGAGTTAGCTCCCGGATAATTTGATCACCACTCCGGTCTGCTCGCTTGCAGAGATCTTCCCGTTCCAAAACCTCAAGAAACGACAGGGAAGTTGCACAGGAAAGCGGATGGCCGAGAAAGGTGCTCGTATGGAGGGCTTCCCCTGTAGATTCAGGCCACGCGTTGAGGATAGAGGACGGTCCGAGACAAGCGCTCAGAGGAAGGCCACCACCGAGAGATTTACCGAGGCACATAAGGTCGGGGAGCACTCCTTCACGCTCACAGGCGAACAGCGTGCCTGTACGACCTAGACCAGTAAAAATCTCATCGAAGATCACCAACGCACCCGCTGCGCGGGCCAACTCCGCAAGCCGTAAGAGGAATCCCGGAGCAGGGATGCGTACTCCAGCCCTCCCTTGGATGGGCTCTATCACGACCGCGCCGATCGGGGTCCCTGTCGGGGTGCCATCGGCCAGGATCTTCTCCACCCCAGAGAGCACCGACTCGGCGACTCTCTCTCTGCTCGGAAAAGCAACGAATGCCACGCCACCGTGGAGTCTACCCTTAAAAGGATCTCGGAAATCTTGCCGATGGGTCACGGCCAAGCTCCCGAGCGTGAGTCCATGATAGCTGCCTTCGAAAGCTACAAGGCCTGAGCGTCCTGTTCTCAATTCGGCCGTTTTGAGGGCAAACTCCACCGCCTCGGACCCCGAAGAAGCGAGGACAGCCCTTGTGTCGTCCCACGGACCCAGAGCACTCAGTCGCTCTAGCAACTCGACCTTTAGTGCGGGCGGGTGCACATCTCCCATTCCGTGAACGAGACGACGGGACTGCCGATCGATGGCCCTACCAATATCGGGGTGCATGTGACCAGCGAACGACACGCCGAACGCCCCTGTAAAGTCGACGTAGATATTTCCGTCTACATCACGGACATTGGCACCCTTCGCCTCTTCCCAAAAGACGGGAAAGTGCTCGGACAGGAACGTGACATGGCGTGACTCGACAAGGCGGAGCCGGTCGGCCAGTTCCATTGAGCGCGGGCCGGGCGGAGGCATGTGAAGTGAGGGAAGCAGTGTCCCCAACTCAGACATTGCTCTAGTGCTCCTCTGCGCCCCGTCCCTCGCTAAGCTGGTCTTCCGCATTCATACCCATTGCGTGATATCCCATATCCACATGCAGGGTCTCACCTGTGATACCGGAACTCAGTGGCGAGCAAAGGAACGCGGCAGCATTACCTACATCGTCAGCAGTGCACACATCGGGTAAGGCAGCGTTGCCGCGGTAGTAGTCCACCATCCGTTCGATGGTGCCGATGGCTCTGGCGGCTCGGCTCGGAAGAGGTCCGGCAGAGATCGTATTGACGCGAATGCCCCAGCGACGACCCACCTCGTAGGCCAAGGTCCGAGTATCGCTCTCGAGCGCAGCCTTTGCCGAGCTCATGCCTCCGCCGTAGCCCGGGATGACGCGCTCCCCTGCGAGATAAGTCAGTGACACGACCGATCCCCCATCCCTCATGAGGGGACCAAATCGTTGCACCATCCCGACCATCGAGTATGCGCTGGCACTTAACGCGGCGAGGTACCCGTCGCGACTGGTGTCGACCAGCGGCCTCTGCACTTCAGGGGCATTCGCGAGAGAGTGGACCAGAACGTCCAAGCACGTCCCCCCGAACTCGTCGCTGAGGCGATCGGCCACCCCTTGCAGCGTATAATCCGACAACTCACGGTATCGCTTGTCGTCCCGGACGCTCTCCGGTACGTCCTCCGGCGTATCGTAGACGGCGTCCATCGGAAAGATTCTCTCCAGCTCAATCTGCCCGCCGCCGGGAAGGTTCAAGTCCAGCTTCCCTCGCTCGAGGCTCCGCGTGAAGATCTTGAGGACAGGTGGCCAGGTACCGACGCACACCGATGCACCGGCCTGAGCAAGCGCCCTGACAATGCCCCAGCCATATCCCTTGTCGTCCGCAACACCCGCCACGAACGCCCTCTTTCCTGTCAGGTCGATAGGAAGCATCTGACTCTCGCTCCTTGCTAACTATTGAAACACTACACTCAAGACAGCACCCAAAAGCCGAGCAC
>JAYZFL010000037.1:0-14334 GCA_036336795.1 Gemmatimonadota bacterium | reverse complement strand
CGCGCATCCGCTGTGGTCGCAGTCAAATGACCATTGATGGCGTCAATCTCCTGAGGATCGATCGCCGCATCAATCACCGCTTGCCGAATGCACCGCCTCACTCCCTGAGGATTGGGCGCAGTCATGCTACCTCCGCCCCGGTGTCCACCACAATTGATGGCTCCCCCAAGAACCTCAGCATAGATGCGAGCACCCCGATCCTGGGCGCTCTCTAAACTCTCCAAGTGCACCATACCCGCACCACTACCAGGAACGAATCCGCCAGCGGATGCGCTCATGGGTCGTGACGCCTTTTCGGGCTCATCGTTGTGCTTCCTGCAAAGCACTCGCATGGAGTCAAAGCCCGCCCAAGTATAGTGACTCGAACCTTCTGTGCCCCCACACAACATCCTCTTAGCCCTTCCAGCGGCGATGCGCCGGTACCCTTCGATTATCGCTTCGGTACCGGTACTGCACGCGCTCGAGTTGGCGGTTACCTGATTCCCAAGCGAGAGGAGGCCGCCGACGCGAGCAGAGACCCCACTGCCCATTACCTGCTCAACGATCGTACTCCCAAGGCGCCTCACACGCCCTTCATCAACAAACGGAACAAGCCGCTCTCCAGCCGTGTCAAGCCCGCCAATCCCAGTTCCGAGCACTGCTCCGGCCTCCCAAAAGACTCGATTATCGGAGGCTTCTGGTCTATCAAAGCCTGCGTCTGTCCAAGCGTCGATCGCAGCGATACAGCCGTATCGGTGACTACTGTTCATGGCCAAGAGATCGCCCTCTGCGAAGTATGCCTGGGAGATCTCGTCAACACCCTGTGGGATCCCGCCTACTGTGCAACCAAACTTCAGATCAGCTAATCGCGGAAAGTTTCGGATGCCCGACACACCTCCGCGAAGCGCCTCAGCGTAACTTTGCAACCCACAGCCATTCGGAGCCACTACCCCGAGCCCCGTAACCACCACCCTGCTACTCACCGCTCTACCGCCAACCCTGAGATCGTGCCTGAACACACGACCGTACCGTCGTCTCGTGTCATTGAGGCTTCAGCTCGAAGCTTGCCACGCCGGAAGAATATCTTCTGCGCCGAGATCGTCACTTGCTCACCCGGCTTTACGACACCGGAAAAATCGATGTTCGCATCGGTGAAAAACGCTACTCTTCTGGCCACCTCTTCACGGCCAAACTCCAGAGCGTAAATGTAGATTCCCATGGCGACGACACCAACCTGAGCCAGCGATTCGAGCAGGATAACACCGGGCGTGATCGGATCGCCCGGGAAATGCCCGCGATAAAAGGCCGCCTCCGGGCGAAATCTATAGCGAGCCACGATGTGGTTTTCGTCAACTTCGAGGATTTCGTCAACAAATCGAAACGGTTCTTGTTGCGGAAGCAACTCAAGAACTTCGTCCGGGTGGAGCCTCGTGCTCACCCCCCGGACCTTACTCACCTCCCATCCTCCCACCTCGGGAATTGATCGAGGGCCACGGGTAGTCAGGGTAATCGATGTCACGGAAGACACCTACCTTCGCGCGCTTGATCGTGTATATAGCTTCGCCGTCAACAAATACGGTGGCGTCACCAATCGCAACCGCTGAACCCGAATCCGGAAGGTCCTGATACCGTACGATGTCGATCTCGTAGCGGACCACTTGGTCATGGGGCCTGATCTGACCCGAAAATTCGACCTCAGCACATCCCAACGCTCGACCACTACCCAGAGCCCCATTCCAGGAGCAGTACAGGCCGATCAACTGCCACACTCCATCCACACCGAGGCACCCAGGTTGAACCGGATCGCCCAAGAAGTGGCAGTGGAAAAACCAATCATCAAGACGAACGTCGCGTTCTGCAACGATCCGTCCCCGGTTCCCCTTCCGGGAAATATGATCGATACGATCCACCATGAGCATTGGAGGAAGTGGGAGGCGGGCCTTGTACTCTTCAGGAGCATCTTCGACAAGGTGGCCGTAGGCCAGAGCCAGGACTTCTTCTTCGGAAAAACTAGAGCGGTTCCTGAATTCCTCGTACTTCACAGACTCTCCCCGAAACGCAGCACAAAACTCGACCAAGACAACCCGGAACCAACTCCGATAACGGCCACATCGTCCTCAGCGGTCCAGCGGTCCCAATTCATAGAGAGGACGGAAGGAGCTCCCGCAGCACCGGCATTCCCGTACTCAACTACGTTGTAATGATGCCGATCGTCGGGGATTTTACATTGCTGGCAGACCGTATCCAACATTCGAAGGTTCGCCTGATGTCCGATGAAGTGCAGGGTACGCCCGGATCCAGGGAATTTTTCCTGAATTGCCCGCAACGAACGGACAGTCTTCTTTATGGCGAACATCTGAACTGTTCGACCCTCTTGATTGAAGTGCCCGAATAGTGGCACTATCACCTTATCATACCCAGCCGGGCTAGAGCCTAGTGTGTTGTCTAGGATCTCGATCCGTGAGGGCACGCGTGTTGAAACAACTGCCGCTGCCGTACAATCTCCCCAGAGCACCGAAGATGATCGGTCCGAATAGTCCACAACGGTCGTGAGGCTCTCCGGTGCGACAATGAGCACGTAATCCGGAACCTTCTCGGGGCGCATCATCGAGAGCATGTACAAGGCCACCCACATGCTCGTGCAAGCTGAGTTCATGTCGAACGCCGGAGCTTCCACACCCAAAGCCTCAGCGATATGACAGGCGTCAGCAGGCGAAGACAGTCCCGGACGGCTCGAGCCCGCGATGACCATGCCGATGTCTTTCTTTGTGACTGCTGCTCGTTCGAAGGCCATCTCAGCTGCGAACCGGCCTGTATCCGCATGCGTATACACAGCTGCATCCAACGCTTTGGTCGGATCAAGATTCCGAGTCTCTCGAATGTAGTCGAGAGGTAGAACCGTGCGCCGGCTACGAATACCCACTCGTTCCAGAATCCACTGATCGTCAGTACCGATATCGAGTTCTTCCAAGAACTGATTAGTGATCTCGGTTTCGGGATGAAAGTGGCCGACACCGTGAAGATAAAGACTCATTCTGAAACTCCAGAGATGCATTCACCCCCATCAACCCGGATGATCTCACCATTGATCCAGGCGGCTTCCGGCAGCGAGAGAAGGTAGATCACGTTAGCAACGTCGCTGGGGGTGGTGAGTCTATGAAAAGGATTGCGAACCCGTGCCTGTGCCTTCAGGTGAAAACTCCCCGGGATCATACGAAGCGCAGGTGTATCTGTGACACCAGCTTGGACCAAATTTGACCGAATACCTGAAGATGCCATCTCGGCGGCAATCGAACGGGATACGGATTCCAACGCTGCCTTGGCCGCAGCTACTGCGGCATAACCCTTCCATGCTACCGAATTTCCCTCGCTCGTCAGACCGAGCACTCGCGCGTCGGCCGTGAAGAGGCCCCGCTCCAGAATTTCCTGGGTCCAACCCAACAAACTGGTCCCCATCGAATGCACCGTCCTAGCCATGTCCTCCTCGTCCAGCAAGTCCGATGAGTATTCCGGTGCGGTTGTAATACCCTGAAGGCCGTCACAGCCCTCTTCGAACAACCGGTCCGTGACTTCCGTGAGTCTGGTCTCTTCAACACCCAGCTCCTCAGCGAGACGCGCACGGGCGGTCGCGCGCGCTGGAGGTTCCGGGCCGATCAGTTTCAGGTTGCCAAATGCAATCGAATGGAGAAGGACCCGGATCCTTCCATCCTCACCCATTAGATCGGTGAGCTCTTTTACGATCTCTGAGCGAACCTCCTTGTTAAGAGCATCCTTGTTGTAGGTGGCCAAAGACACTCCCCGATCGCGGATTCGGTTGAACTCAGGTTCGATACGGCTCATCGCACCTCGGCGATCCCGATGCACTATACAGATGTTCAGGCCGTGCTCAGAGAGCTTGTGGGCCGTCGCGAGCCCGAACCCACTTGAGCCGCCAAGGATCAGGGCCCACTCATTGGGGCCAAAGGGTTCATTCGACATCGTCAATGGTTCTTCTTCTTAAAGGATATCATGCCGAGATCTCGAATTATCCTATCGAACAAGCGTTGAGCCTCGGAGTGATCCCCAAGGCCGGTACACACACCCGGACAGAACGATACCAAAGGGGAGCGATCCTGACTAGGAACGTTGGTCGGCCAAACTCAAGGGCCGGAGCTTCTCACGGTACAATCATCGCGACCTTTCCGGAGATTGGGCATTGCTTGGAGGTACTACGTCGCCACATTAGCTTTCACGTGTTAAAACCACTGCTAGGATCTTCGCCTTAATGACACCCCTGTGCATTGTAGATAGGATGACCTTGGAATGATCTTCCAGCCGCAGCGGCTTTCTGCTCTTCAACATCGGACGAGCGGAGGGTGTTCTCCCGAGAAGATCCAGGCGTGGTTCACTTGAACGGTTAACGCATAGCCCGACTGCGGGGCCGTGCCCTAAGAACTAGGTGTCCATGGCAAGAATTTACGTGAGTGCTGATACCTGGGCGGCATTCTCCCTCCTGGTAGCTTTCGCGCTCTCCGCCCCGGTCCTCGGAATCAACAAGTCCGTCCTCGCGCAGAATATCGCAGACGGTGGAAGTGCCACTGACGTCAATTTGGTTGCACTTCAACTCGACAGCGGTGGTGATATCCAACTCGACGGAAGTATCGACGAGGCCGTCTGGAGACAGGCGATTCCCATCACCGACTTCACGCAGCAAGAGCCCATCGAGGGTGGGACTCCTTCCGAGCCGACAGAAATACGAGTGGTCTTCGATGCCGAGGCCCTCTACATCGGAGCAATCCTCTACGACGATCCCGATGGAATCATCGCACTCCAGAAACGACGGGACGGTTATCTGAGCACGGACGATCGTTTTATGTGGATCCTCGACACTTTTCACGACGGCCGCACAGGCTATTTCTTCGAGGTGAACGCCGCCGGGATGATGGGGGATGCCTTACTAACCCAGACCGCTAGCAGTGGCAACAGTAGTAGTAGAAGCAGCTACCGCCGCGCTAGCGGAAGTAGCAGTACCAGTAGCAGCCGCGCTTGGGACGGCATCTGGGAAGTTAAAACGCACATTCGCCCGGACGGTTGGTCCGTCGAGATCAGGATTCCCTTCCGAACGCTGAACTTTGATCCAGAGACGGATACGTGGGGAATCAATTTCCAAAGGACAATCCGCCGCAAGAATGAGGAGATCCTCTGGCGTGGCCACCGACGTAACCAGGGGTTACGTCGGCCTGTTCATGCGGGTCAACTCACGGGCCTCGAGGGGATGTCCCAGGGGATCGGCATTGAGGCGGTGCCCTACGCAGTTACTAATTGGAAGAGTAATCCCACTGACCCTATTGAGCCGACGACATATCCCAGTGACATTGGGTTGGATCTCAACTACAACGTTACACCAAGCCTTCGCGCTGGAGTAAGCGTGAATACCGACTTCGCTGAAGCTGAAGTCGACCAACGGCGTATCAATCTCACCCGCTTTTCAATTCGTTTCCCCGAGCGCAGAGATTTCTTCCTAGATGGGGCAACCGTCTTCTCGTTTGCACCCGGTAACGGAATCGATCCCTACTTCAGCCGTAATATTGGACTCCTTTCCGGTGAGCAGGTGCCCCTCAACTTCGCTGGTCGCCTTGGCGGTCAGACCGGACGCTACGAGCTTGGCTTCATTCATGTCTCTACCGCCGATCTTTCCTCCGAAAGCGCCAATAGTGGGCTCTATCCGGGGGAGCAATTTACGGTGGCACGAGTAAGGCGAGGAATCTTCGAGCAGTCGACGATCGGCGCAATCTACACGCGTCGCGCTACCGGAACGGATTCCGACAATCCTGCAGCGCTCGCACCAGCGGATCGCCATACAGCTGGGGTCGACCTACATTTCTTCACTTCGCGACTCTTCGGCGACAGAAACTTCCAAATCCGGTCATTCGTAACGTGGAATTCAAACCCCGACCGGGACATCAATCGAGGTATCTCCGACCTGAGCGCCCACGGTTTTCGTGTGGCTTATCCTAATGACGTGTGGAATGGACACGTCACCTACCGTGAAATTGGTGATGCCTACAATCCCGCCATCGGCTTTGTCCCCCGGAACGCATATCGCCGAGTAGAGCCGAGAATCTCGTGGGGCCCCCGGCCCGATATCGACTGGATTCGTCGGTTTAATTTCTCCGCAAAATTCCAGCACCTCGAGGACGTACACAAGGGCATCACTCAAGAACAGCAGTGGCAATTCAAACTTCTCGGAATCAACTTTGAGAGCCAGGACAACTTCGACATCGACCTTCAGCGGCAGTACGAATACCTCGATCGAATCTGGGAAATTAGTGAAGGCGTCATCCTTCCGATCGGTGAATATACAAACTGGGAAATGACAGCCTCAGCTCGGACAGCAGGTCAGAGGATCCTCTCCGGCAATGCCCGGTTCACCAAAGGCGGGTTCTGGAGCGGAGACCGGACTCGTATCAGCCTTGGCATGGATATCCGACCCTCGGCAGGTGTGATCCTATCTGCCAGCGTCGAGAACAATGAGGTCGTTCTACCTCAAGGTGATTTCACGGCGCGCCTAATCCAAGTAAGCGGCGGTTGGGACGTAACTCCCCTAGCATCCGTCACAGGGAACGTCCAGTACGATGACGAATCCAAGATAGTCGGCCTCTTCATGCGGACACGCTGGATCCTACAACCCGGAAACGAACTTTTCTTGGTTTACACTCAGAACTGGCAAAATTTCGGTGTAGGACTCTTCGACAGACACGCCGAATTTCTCACTCTATCGCGTGGTGGAAGCATTAAGCTCAACTACACCTACCGCATCTGACTCAGGCTCGGACCTAGCCGAGGTTCTCAAGTACTTCTCGGAGTGTCCCCAAAGCTTCGGCAGCCTGATCCTCAGAGAACACCAAGGGCGGGCGGAGCCGAATAGAACGGGGCCCACACGCGAGCACGGCGAGCCCCCGATCCCAGCAACCCTGCCATACACGGTTACGCACGTCGCCACTGGGTAGATCCATAGCTACTAGAAGCCCCGTGCCACGAACATTAGTGACACTCTCAAAGTCCCCCGACAGCTCGTTTAGACCTTCCTTGAGGTGAGCGCCTACGATGGCAGCATTCTCCACGAGTCCATCCTCATTAATGATCTCCAGGTACCTCGCACAACGGACCATGTCCGTGAGGTTTCCGCCCCAGGTGGAATTGATACGACTGGACGTATGGAAAACGTTCGTTTTGATTTCGTCGATACGCCGCGTGCTCATGATGCCACATACCTGCGTCTTCTTACCAAAGCAGATAAGATCGGGCGTTACGCTAGTCTGCTCATAGGCCCACATAGTACCGGTGACCCCGAGGCCGGTCTGCACTTCGTCAAAGATCAATAGAGCCTCGTGTCGGTTTGCATATTCCCTGAGTTTACTGAAGAAATCTGGCCTGAAGTGGTGGTCTCCACCTTCTGCTTGGATCGGCTCGATTAGGATCGCCGCAATCCCAGCCGGATCCCGCTCGAAGGCTGCTTCGATCTCCGCGCACGCCGCTTCCTCCTTCTTCGCTACCGCTCCACGGTCTATGGGAAATTCAATATAGGGGGTAGAAATGCGGGGCCAGTCGAACTGGGGAAAGCCCTCTGTCTTGGTTGGGTCTGTATTGGTGACGGACAGGGTGTAGCCGCTTCTTCCGTGGAAAGCATCCTTGAAGTGAAGAATCTTGTCCCCTCCTCCCTCGATCCCTCGAACTCTATTCTTCTGTACCTTCCAGTCAAAGGCCGCTTTCATCGCGTTTTCCACCGCGAGAGCACCACCAGCGACGAAAAACAGGTACCGGAAATCGTCGGGGACAGCCAATGTTCGAAAGATCTTCACAAAGGCCGCAAATTCTTGCGAGTAGATGTCGCTGTTGGCAGGATTTGCGAGGGCCGCAGTCATGAGGGAACGCCGAAAGCCTTCGTCCTTCATCTTGGGATGGTTGTGACCGATCGGCAGAGTAGCAAAGTACCCGTAGCAATCCAGGTACTCGTTGCCATGCAGCGCGTCTACGATCACGCTACCGTGGGACCTCTCAAGGTCGATGACGACGTGGAAGCCGTCGACAAGGATGTTTTCCTTCAGAACAGGAAATACTTCCTCGGCAGGAATCTTGATCTCAGGCATGATGCTCTCCAAGAATCGGGACAGGCTAGGAAGATTGAGAGAGCCCGAGGGATGCGAATGGATGTCTTACAACGGGCGTCAGAATGACGCCGGCCGTCGGGCCCATGACCGCAATTAGTTCGGAGGAGCGAAAATGGCGGGGCGCGCATCTAGTGGACGAAAAGTCATGATGAGAACAATCTACGACGGAAGTAGCGACTCGTCTAACACCCGCCGAGAGACCACAGTTCACTCTCAACTGATCACGTCCAGTCCCAGCACACAAACGGTTTGAATACGGCCGTGGGTTTGATCATAACCGTGCTCGGGCTATTTGCCCGGCGAAGCCTTGGTCGGTCTGTTCTTCGGTGTTGAATCCTTCAACTTCGAAGCTTGCCCTCTTGCCTCGGTTTTTCCGATCCGCCGTGCGCTAGCCCAATCAATCCCACAAAGCGGTTTAGGAGCGAATAGGCTAGCGCACGCCTTCAAATCAGTTCCGGTTGCTTCCTCCGATCGGATCGCCAGCGAGCATCTGTAACTGTGGTCCAGGCACGGTGTTCTCGATGCGTGCCTGCCAGCGGCGAATGTCTGCGGCTACAAGCCGCTGGTGCGGTGACGGTGCCGAGGTAGCCTCAATGCCTGCCGCAAGTCTGTCGAGACGATCAGACAGAACCGCACGGACCTCGGCAGGATTTGCGGCACTGCTCGCCTGCTGCATCATCCGATCGGCCACCGAGCGCTGAACACCTTGAAGGATACGCTGCCGGTACTCATCTGCTGCGGGTGGCAAATCCCAGGTGGCATCGAGCAGCCGATCGGCGACTTCCTCCAGGTCTGGGTAATCCCCCATGCTCCCAAAGACCAATAGTCGCGACATCCGCTCTGGGTGGAGGATTTCCCCGACAGAAAAGTTAGCCGCGGCTTCAGCAGCCCCCAACGGATCAAAGAGTAGGCCCGTATACCCTGGGAAGGCCTCGCCTTCATCGTACCGATAGGCCGGTGGGGGGAGCAGGGACACGATGTCCTCCGGTAGAGCCAGGAAGTCCACCGTAAGCGTGGACAGTATAGTCTCCAGGGCATCGCGCTGCTCTTCGCCGGAAACTATCGTGAAGGGAGTCTGGCCGTCTCCCTTCACTGCATACCGATAGTCTGCACCCCCGAGGCTCTCAGCCGCCGACCGGAGTTGAAAGCGGTGATGCATATACAGAGGGAGTAGCACATACTCCAAATTCGAGAGAGGTTCCCCGGTTCGAATCGCATTGACCCCGAAGCGTTCGAGCCCGAGCTCGCGCACACGGATCTCAAGCTTGAGGTGGTCAACGAGGTTGGCACCATTATCCCAGACGCCAGCATACTGGTGACCTGCCCCGATAAAGTTGTTATTCGTGTGCCCCATGTAAATGAGGCCATTCTCAACCCCCTGCTGAGCAATCTGGGCTAGCGAACTGACTTCATCTGTGCCGGCTGGGAATTCACGATAGAGCCAGTTTACCGAGAGCTTGTCGTATGTTCCGATCCTCTGCACGTAGGCATTTGACAGATCGAGGTTGCCATCTTCATCGATCTCAACTAACGGCGCAGGATAGTCCATTACGCTCTCGCGTCCGTACGTGCTCGCCATGTAGTTGTGAGGAAATCCTAGTGTATGGCCAACCTCGTGCGCTGAAAGCTGACGAACGCGTGCTAACGCCATCTCTACCGCCTCTGACTCGTCCACCACCTGAGCTAAATACTCGAAGTTCGGCGCCCCGGCCAAATCGGCCGTCGCAAAATAGGGTTCTCCTCTATCTTGCCCTGCAGTGAAATCAAAATACCCACCCCCGTCCGCTGAGGAGATCCCTCCGGGGAAGGGAGCCACCATGCCTTGGCCGTGAAGGTAATCCTGCCTCAGCCGAAGGCTGCCGAGGTTTACTACGCCACGTACGATCTCACCTGTGCGCGGGTCCGCCACCGTGCTCCCGTACGAGTAGCCACGGGTCCGACGGTGGGTCCAGTGGATCATGTTGTACCGGACATCCTGCGGGTCCACGCCTTCGGGCAGCACTTCGACCTGAAAGGCGTCGATAAACCCTGCAGCCTCGAAGGCCTCGTTCCACCAACTCGCTCCTTCGATCAACGCGCTTCGGATAGGCTCGGGTGTGCCCGGATCTACGTAGTAGACTATGGGCTCAATTGGCTCCGACGGGCCAGGACCGGGGTTACGTTTTTCCAATCGATGACGCGCCGCCCATCTGAGGCGCCTGTCCTCGTCAATCGCGGTAGCGTAGTCGTACACGGTGGGGCCATTTACCCCTACCCTCGGGTCCGCGGTGCGGGTGCGGTAGCCGTCATCGGGCAACCGGATGAAGGAGTGGTGCTGCCGCAGTGTTATGGCCCCGCCGGTCGCGGCTACGCCCTGGACTAGGCCGCCGGGATCAGAGCTCGTGAAAGTAAGTATTGCCTCAACCTCGGTATTCTCAGGGAAAGATCGAGTCGCGGGCAAGTGGATCGCGCTCCGGGAGACATCTAGCTCAAAGCGACCCTGATTACGCTGCTCGATCTGTTCCACAACGCCGCGGGCGTCACGAAGGAAGAATCCCGTTGCATCCAACAGAACTCGACCCTCGGTCTCAGCCACGATGTCGAAACCCCAATGCACCGAGGGTGCGAAAGCATCTCGCACCGCTTGAGCTTCCGTCGGATTGTC
Source organism: Gemmatimonadota bacterium (assembly GCA_036336795.1). Classification (GTDB taxonomy): domain Bacteria; phylum Gemmatimonadota; class Gemmatimonadetes; order Longimicrobiales; family Gaopeijiaceae; genus UBA822. The sequence goes on along the minus strand of JAYZFL010000037.1, from coordinate 3,561 downwards.
ACTACGCGCCTGGAACCGGTAGTTGGGCTCCATGAGGAGTACACGGGGACCGATGCGCCTCGGCTCCAGGACATGTGTACCCCTTAGCTGACCCCTGTCGATGCCGACCGGATTACTTCCGAGGCCGGACCCCATAGAGATCTGATAGAGGAACTCGGTACCCAACTCGTCGATCTCCCAATAGAGAGACCCGCTAGAATCCTCCCAGTAGAGGGTGAAGAACCCCTCCATGAGATCCGTATTTTGGGTTTTTTCTTCGATGCTAGGCAATGCGCCTTCCTGTGCTACAGCCGACGGTGCGAAACTGACCGAAGTCGTCACACTGAGGGCCGAGACTACTGCGAGCCGAATGAACCTGGTGGCAGCCTGCCACATGGATGAAAAGGACATGGGGTCACCTCTTTTTGGAGTCGATTCCGAAGCGGTCCGACTTTCTCTGAGCAAAACCAAGTTGGTATCGCCCAATCTTTCGTGAGCGGAGAAGAAGGTGCAAGCAGGAGCTTTGTACCCGCAAGCTCTACATATCTGTAGACACGTTCTGTTCTGTAGACAGGTTCTGTGACATCACCGAATTGACATCTATGCATGGGGAGCACAGGCTTTAGCCCGCCCGGCTGAGTCTGCGTTGAGATTCCATACACGGAGGGTGGAAATGCTCATGAGAATCGTCAAAACCACCATGAGTGCTGCCGTTTTGATTACCGCTGCTGCGGTAACCGGCAATGCCCAAGAGCTAGCGCTCGTCGGAGGTATGTTACTTGACGGTTACGAGGGGCCCGTCATCCATCATGCTGCAATTTTGATTGAGGGTGACCGGATTGTGGCAGCAGGCCCGGCCGCTCAGGTGGAAATTCCCAGCAGTGCCCGGATAATCGACACCCGTGGCATGACCATGCTTCCAGGCCTCATCGATCTCCACGTTCACACGATGTTTCTCGGCCACGGAGAGTACTCCGAGTGGTTCCCTTTTTTCACAGCCAAGAAACAAGAGATGATGGAGATCGCTGCCAGGCAACTCTTGATGGCAGGTGTGACGACGGCCGTGGATTTGGGAGCCCCCTTGGAGATCGTGAGTCTTCGAGACCGAATTGCGCGAGGCGAGATTCCTGGCCCCCGCATGCTCGTGAGTGGTCCGTGGATCGCCGGCCGACATTGGGGAGACTTTCCTGAGTACTTCCAATATGTCGTGAGCAGTGCCGAAGAAGCAGCACAGAGAACTCAGGAGCTGGCGGACACCGGGGTCGACGTTATCAAGACCTGGGCCGGGATGTCTGAAGAGCTGTTAGAAGCAGTCGTCGAGGTAGCACACGCCAGGGGACTCCAGGTACACAGCCACCTCTACGCTCCCGACGCGATTCGAACTGCCATTCGTGCTGGCACGGACGTGATCCAGCACGCAGGATCGGCTGGCAATCCGCCCTATCCGGACGACTTGGTGCAGCAGATTGCAAACAGTGGGATTCCGGTCGTGCAGACCATAGCTCACCGGCCATGGGTCTTCCAGGCGACCCTGGAATTCCCCGAGCGGCTTCAGGATAAGCGCCTGTCAGAAGACCTCCCACCTAAGCTCTACGAGGAATTCCAGCGGTCTTTTGAGGACTTTCATCGCCTGTCCTACTTTCGCACGACACCCCAACAGATCCGCAAGAGCCGAGTGGCCGCTCGTCAGTTCATCGCAGCGAACGCCGTGCTGGGGATGGGGACTGACTCCGGCAGCCCCCTTAACTTCCACATCGAGTCAGCTTGGAGAGAGATTTCAGCCCTGGTAGACAGCGGCATGACTCCGTTGCAGGCGATATCAGCCGCCACCAAGACGGGAGCTGAAATCATTGGACGTGGACACGAGCTTGGCACAATCGAGCCTGGAAAGATGGCTGATGTGATCGTCGTGCGCGGAAATCCGCTCTTCGATATCAACGCACTAGGATACGTTGAGCACGTGGTGAAAGCGGGAGCAGTCTATCGGTAGTAGAAAGGAAAGGGGAAAGGCCATCGGGATTATACACTCCGAGGGTTTGATCGGGGCTGAATTCGCGAGGAGTCGCCCATCCCTGTTGTTCAACCTTTAGGCGGACAAAATGAGATCCCTAATTCTTGGTATCGTTGCAGCTCTACTCCTGACCAACCCAGTTGATGCACAACAAGTCCGAAGCGTATTCCTTGAGGAACTAACAACGATCGAGGTTGGAGAAGCTATCGCGGGCGGCTACACAACAATCATTCTGCCCACTGGGGGGACTGAACAGAATGGTCCACACCTCACTATTGGAAAACACAAATACATCGTCAACTATGCTTCGGAAGGCATAGCGCGCAATCTGGGAAATGCCCTAGTGGCTCCGGTTGTGACCTATGTGCCGGAGGGTGATGTCGAACCCCCATCGGGTCATATGCGCTACCCTGGGACGATCACGCTCCCAAATGAATATTTCATGAAGCTCATCGAATTTGCGGCTCGTAGCTTTCGGGTGCATGGGTTCACCGACATCGTGTTCATTGCGGACAGCGGAGGGAACCTGACCGGTATGGAAACTGTGGCGGAGCAGCTCAATATGGAGTGGGAGGAGGAGACCACCCGCGTACATTTTGCAGACGACTACTACACCAATAATGGATTTCTCCAGTGGCTGATGGACCAGGGAGAGAGCAGTGAGAGTATGGGCTCCCATGCCAGTGTAGATACTACGTCTGAGTTACTCTTTGTGGCTCCGGAGCACGTCCGAATGGATGAACTGGAGACGGCGAGCGGCCCCGAGTGGAGTGATATGACAGGTGACCCAACTCGCGCAAATGTGGACTATGGAAGGAACGGTCTCCGACTTAAGATAGATGCAGCTGTTCGACAGATTCGCATCCTGATGGGACAGGGGCAGAATGAGGGGATCGGTGGATTGGAGCCTAGCTGAGTGAGAATTCCCTTCGTGACCCGCTCCCGGTTTCTTCAGCTCATTGAGGATCAAGTCGTATCCGGGCGTATTAGCGGCCTGGGATGGCCCCTGGAGGTCCGTTTGGATGAGGGCGGTTATCCGGGACGGATTTCGGTCGAGATCGACCCCGAACATGCGGACGATTTCGAGGCGGCTTGGGAGCGTAGCGACCCGACCCGCTTTCCCCAGAGGATCCGCGCAGCGGCGACATGGCTTCGAAATCACGGGCATTTCGGCCCCTTCGTGATCGCTCATGACGACGGGTCGCTCACGATCGCTCATGATGAAGATGGGAATCCATGACGAAGCGGGTCGCATTGGTGTCTTGTGTGAAGAGCAAGCAGCTTCGATCGGCCCGGGCTGCAGATCTCTACACATCCCCGCTCTTCCTGGGCTTCCGGGCGTATGCGGAAGCGGTGGCTGACGAGTGGTTCATCCTATCGGCCAAGCACGGACTGCTGGCTCCCGGGGACGTCGTTGCGCCTTATGAAACGACACTGAACAAGGCCGGAGTGGCTGAGAGGCGACGCTGGGCGGAACGGGTGCAGGAGCAACTCCTGGAGGTGCTAACCCCGGGATCTGACGTAGTGATTCTTGCGGGCCAACGTTATCGAGAGCATTTGGTGCCTTTTCT
>JAYZFL010000036.1:0-27644 GCA_036336795.1 Gemmatimonadota bacterium | reverse complement strand
TTGGTGAAGGTGCTGACTGGGCTCTGGAGGAAGCCTCCGAAGGAGATGTGAGCCCCGTATTTGAGACCAGACAAGCTTTCTATATGCTTGAGCTCGTGGAGACACGAGAGGCCGGATACACCTCGCTCGAAGACGCTACACTTTCGATTGAGCAAACCTTGCTAGCCCAGAAGAAACTAGGTGCCTCTAAATTGGAAGGCGAAGAAGTATTGGCCGCGATCCGTGCTGGGGAGAATATCGAAATCGTGGCCGAGATGCGGGGGCTGGAGATCGATAGCGCGGGGCCCTACGCTCGCGTGGATTTCGTCCCCGGCCTTGGACGTCTAAACGCTGCAGTGGGTGCTGGCTTCGGACTCAACGTCGGTGAAATTAGCGGAGTAATCGAAGCGACCAATAATGTCTTTATCATCGAATTAGCCGACTATTTCGCAGCAGACACAACGGTGTTTGAGGACGAGCGATTAGCCCGGCGGGAAGAACTACAAGGATTCGCACAACAGACCCGCATGCAAGAATGGCTAAACGGCCTGCGGGACATCGCCAGAATCGAAGATCGGCGTGACGAAGTCCTAAATGTCGATCCAACCGAAGAGCAAGTGCCTCAGATGCCGCTGGTTTTCTAAAGCGAAGCAGCAACGACTAAAGACTCCCACAGCACTTTGCGATCACTCAAGCGTCCGGATTTTCCTCATCTGAATCCGTGTCGGGCGGGGTCGTGTGCAGTGTCCTCGGTTCCTCGTCAGAGTCCGCGTCAGGGGGCATGGTATTCAGTGTCCTCGGTTCCTTGTCGTCATCACCCGAAGATGTCGTCGTCCCCGATCCCTCCGGCAGATCTCCAACTGATTGAACTTCTCGCTCGATCTCACGGATTGAGCCCTTAAACTCTCGGATGCCTTTTCCCAGGGATGATCCGATCTCAGGTAGCCGCTTTGCTCCGAAGAGCAGGAGGACGACCATGAAAATGAGGATCATCTCCCACATGCCAAGTCCACCAAGTCCCATAATAAAGCCTCCCTTAGAGGTTCACTCCTTGGTTTAGATCCAGGAGCGAACGATAAATGCCACAATCGCAATCCCAACCAGAGTCAACACGTTCAGGCTCAGTGTGAACGGTCCGATCGTGAACGCGAAAGCGACCAGATCGATTGATAAGGGCCCTACAGACGCTTCGACCGCTACGGTCAGAAATGTCTTAGCCGCACTCTGCGGAAGAAACAGATCGGACAATTTAGTGAGCAAGCCACCGAGTAGCAGTCCAAGCGCCTGCGTCCACACCAATCGCTTGACGTTCCGTCGATAGGTATCAACTAGCATACGATTTGGGGCGACGTTGAGTTCCCAGGAAGATTCGGCTTCCCCCGTTCGGGATCACCGGTCACGACTAACAGCGTAAGCCACAGCTTGGCTCAACGCATCCACCGCAGGATCGTCTTTGGGAAGTTCCCTGAGGATCTTCCACGCGCGCTGGGCGTACGAATCAGCTCGTTCACTTGCATAGGCTAATCCTCCGCAATCCCGCACGATGTCCGTGATGTGTAGAACGTCGTCATCCGTAACATCCACACGCGTAAAAAAGTCCTGAATTTCTCGCAACTCCGTATCCGATACCTGCCTCAAAGCTCCCACCAGTGGTAGGGTTACCTTCCGTTCCCTCAAATCCAGTCCTGACGGCTTGCCCGTGACAGTCTCCGATCCCGTGTAGTCCAACAGATCGTCAGCGATCTGAAATGCCATGCCCAGATTGTGGCCAAAGTTCGCCAGAGCCCCTCGATGCTCAGCTCTGCCATCCAGGGCACCTATCTCGCACGCCGCCGACATGAGAGATGCTGTCTTGGCAGCGATGACGCGGTAGTACTTGTCTTCAGAAAACTCCAAAGTGTCGTACGACGTCAATTGACGCATCTCTCCTATGCTCATCTTGTTTGCGGCTCCGGCGAGAACCGCCAGGTGATCCATCTTTTGACACCGAGTCAACTCTGTCACCGCACGACTGTAGAGGTAATCCCCCATGATAATGGCGATCTGATGTGTCCAGAGCACATTCACAGTGGGCAGTCCGCGGCGCAACACGCTATGGTCGACTGCATCGTCGTGCACCAACGTCGCCAAGTGAACAAGCTCTACAACGGCAGCTAAAGAAACAGCCTCATCCGATGCCTCTCCTCCCACCTGGTTGGCAAGTAAAAGAAGTGTTGGACGAAATAGTTTTCCGCGCATCATGAGGAGGCATTCGTTAACCTCCTCAATCATATCGAAGTCCGAGACAACGATCCGATTCAGCTCTCCTTGTACAGCGTCCAAACGATCTTGCACCAGACATTGGATCGCTGAGAGCCTTGGGGGGGCCTCTCGCAATAGCGAGGGTGAAGCAGCCTCCATCAAAATACCACCCCGTTTGATGTTTGCATCGATCAGGGATTGCCAGCCGATCCCGCCACTACACGACGGGAGAAGACATGGGACTTATCCAAACAAAGAATCCTAAATGTGTCCTTGGCGGCCGGATGCACAAGGGGATCGGAAATCACAGCGGTTACCTCCGTTTTGATGACTTGACAAGCTCGCGGAGACAGTTGGTTCGCTCTGATACCCCTCTAATACCGGGAACGGAAGTCACTGCTTCTCTGGTCATAGTCGAACTTTAAGTCCGGATTGTCCTTAAGGGATACCTCAAAGCGGAAAGTCCAGTTACCCGTGGCAGTCTGGTAGAAATCAAAGTTTGCTTGCCAACGATGAAGATCCCTCGTCAATCCGATCGAATGATCCGTAAAGCTCCCAACTTCGACGTCATAGGAGGTTCGCCACATCAGGTTCCAATTCTCCGTTGCGCGAAGGCGCACACCCACCTGTAAGAGTTGACTCGCCAGCTGATTATCCTCCGACCTACTCCGACGGAGCGAATAGGAAAAATTGGCATTCCAATCGCCGATACTGCCCCGGTTAGTCGGCGGCGCCGGTCGGCGGCCATCCAGAGCATCTGGGCCAGATCCTGGAACTACATTAGTCTCGTTGGTGGCACTCACGCTTCCCACGTTGTCCAAGAGTGGATTGAGCTCGTCGAGATCGGCTGCTTCCTCCAACTCAGCTACTGAGTCTGAGACCGATTCCTCTGTGGCTGGCTCTTCACCCCCGCGGAGTAGCCGCCCAAGAGCTTGGATAGGCCCTGATGACGATCTCAGTGAGAAGGACAGATTGAGCTGTGACAAACTCGGGTCAAATATCCGGACGTTGTCCGTGGAGCGACCGAAGAGGTCATGCTCGATTGAGAGCTGAAGTCCTCGAAGCAGGTCCGAGCTTATTTGATTCTGCATTCGAGTCGTGGTGAATCCTTCTAAACGAGCTCCCTCATCACGAGCCCGTACAAAGTCATATGTCACAAAACTCGTGTTGAGAGTCAGTAAATTGACGACACGGGAAGTGGGAAGTCTCCGTGGACCATCCTCATCTCGGGTCAAATCCGGTGATCGTCCAGAAGACGCTTCTTGTAGGAGCGCCAGCGAATCAATTACCAGACCCAAGGTGGAATCCACTTCGAGAAGGTCTTCTTCAAGGCTTAAAGGATCGTCTCTCCGTGCCCTTTCTTCGTCCGCCTCAACTTCCGGTCGTTTCGCTTCGAAGGTCTGATTGAATCCTATCGTCACAATGTTTCTCGCTCTAGCATCATTCGATCCGAACACAGTCCTCTGTAGGTCGGTCGGCACGATCTCCGGAGCATAACTGTAGTTGATCGAAGGGGAGATCTTGTGACGAATCGCCTCGAAGCCTGCGATCCCTCCGTAGTAGCCGTAGACATCACTCTTGAGCCTCGCACCGAACGATATTCGCTTTGATCCGGAGACAAAATTCGCCGCTTCCAGGACGTCATCCGATCGCTTTGCTGCCCCACTTATCTGTAGGCTCGGGGTTAGGGTTGTAGTCCCAATCAACCGTTGTTGATAGTTGAGGCCCATACTCCACGCGAGATCTGCAGTACTCTTGTCTACCAAGCCGGTAGGTGCCGGTCCCAAGGTATCTCCTGGAAACGCGATCAACGGGGGAAGGCGGAGCGAGCTCGCCGAGTTGAATGTCAACGACTGTGACCAAGAGAAAGCGCCTAGATTGAAACCACTGTTGAGGCTACCAGACGTCTTAACCCGATCTGACAGGTCTTCCACAAAAAGCGATTCCATCTGGTCGATCCGGTCGACCGTACTCCTCGTGTATCGACCACTACCAGACCACGTCAGGTTGTTGTAGAAGCGGGACTGACTTTGTGGAGCCCTCAAGAGCGTGACTGTCTTCAGTGAAAGGTTCGCCGTCGGAAGAGTCATCTCGACTCGGTCGTCACTGAGGAATTGCCTTCGATTAGCACTCAGAGAAAGGGTTCCCCAATCGAAACGGCGATTCAGTCCACCCTCAGAGTTGATCGACTGTGTCACCTCCCTCGGATCAAACGAATTCTGCCGAACAAATGCGGAACTCGATGCGTAGCGGGCGGACACACGCAATTGGGTTCGCTCGTCTATATCCCAATTGTGCCTCGTGTCGAACGAGAGTTCACGCCCTCCCCCAACCCTCCAATAACGCCTGACGTTCGCCCCCCCTGTTAAGAACTTCTGGGTCACTCGGTATCGGAAACCCGTTGTGATGGCAGCGAAGTTATCGCTCCACCAGTCGCCCGCCACCATAACATCGGCGTAATCATTGATAGCCCAGAAAAATCCAACGTTGGACAAACGACGAGTATGGCCTCGGGAGCTCCGCACGATATCGTTCACACCAAAACGTGGGGTGAGAATGCCACTACGGCGACCGGACTCACTACTCTGAAAGATGAACGGCAGCCATAGAACTGGGACGTCTCCGAAGTTGAGAGTAACGTTACGTGCGACGAACCAACTCCCTCCGATCGCTTTCAGTTCCCGCGCTGCGAAATGATAGTGGGGCCCTTCTTCTTCACATGACGTGAAATTCACATCGTGCCCAAACACGGTATCAGGAAGGATGGAGGGTAGGTCGCCATCCATGATCCATACCGCACCCTCGGTCATTCTCGTGTGAGCCGCGAAGGCAGAACCGCGGCCCTCCCGGCTGTCATAAATGATGTTCGAGCTACGGACCGGTTCCTCACCGGGTCGCTCCGTTATGGTTTCACCGGCCGTCCACAAGAGTGAGTCCACCATTGAGATGGTGTCGGCGGCCGTGACCGTCATCCCTTCTTGACGCAACTCGGCAACAGCATTTTCTGCTCCGATTAACGTGAGTCTCTCTTCCGTCGCGTCGAATTGCGCTTCATCCCCTGCGTACTGGGACACGGAATAGCCTGGCAACTCGAATAGGGCCGCCATGAAACTGTCGACCGGAGTTGGTGTCGGAGGCTGAGCTGAGCGGGTGACGCCGGCAAGAGAATCGGCTAAGAAGAGTGTGGAGTCGACCCCCGGAGGCTTTGCGAGCCGTTCCAAGCGCTCAAGCACACGGATACGTGTAGAATCTTCCTCCACCTGCTGAGCTGCGAGCCCCCCTGCATAGGATTGTGACACAACGAGAGAGCAGGCACCCAATACCCAGGGACGGAAGCGATGCACGCGGTGAAGCCCGCCCCTCATTCGGCCTCGACGGTTCCCTCCGGCGGATCACCACCGATCTCCCGCGCCTTTCGGCGTCGGTAGATCAGGACGGAGAGAAAGATGCTGAACTCGTACAGAAGCACCAAGGGCACCATCATCATAACGGTGACCGTGATGACATCTCCCGGACTCAAGAAGCTCGCCAGCACGGTGATGATGACTATCGCATGACGCCGTTTCTTGCGTAAGAAGGAAGGGGTAACCAATCCTAAAGCAGAAAGAATCATGATCACGACTGGTAACTCAAAAAGCACGCCAAAGGCCATGAGTAATTTCGTCACAAAGCCTAGGTACGGCCCCGCCTGAAGGATCGGATCGAAGTAATCCTCTCCGAAAAAGAGAAGAAAATCAAGCGTGATCGGCAGGGCAATATAGTACGACATTGCCACGCCTGCGCTGAAGAGGACCAGACCCATGTAAAGGCTCGGGATGATGACCCTTTTCTCATGGCGCTCAAGAGCAGGTGAGAGGAAAGCCCAGATCTGGTAGACCAAAATAGGAGAAATCAGAATTACCCCTACCAGAATGCCGACCCTGAGTATTAGGAAGAAAGGTTCAGTCGGAGAGAAGAATTTCAGTTGCTCGTTGTCACCCATGACCCTGTAGAACGGATCGATGAGCAAATCGAGTACGTTGAACTTCAAGACCAGTATGAACCCCACAACACTCCCCAACACAACGGCAAGAATACTCCAGAGTATACGCCACCGCAGTTCCTCGAGGTGGTCTAAGAAGGGCATCTCGCCCCTCATGCTTCGGGATTTCCTGAGCATTGTCGTGAGGTTTGTTTGTCTAGCCAATCACTGAGCGGCATGGCAGGCACCACACAGCGTCAGAAAGGGAACTCCTCCTGATTTTTCGCCCGGTCCTTTCTAAGCTCTTCAGCATGCAGGTCGTGAACCATCTCTTGGAACTCGCCGATGTCTTGGAAGTTCCGATAGACCGAAGCGAAACGGACGTACGCAACCCGATCAAGGGGCGCCAGGCAAGCCATCACCATCTCGCCGATTTGTGAGGCCGGAATCTCGGTGTTGACGTCCTTAGATAGGTCGTCTTGGATGTTGTCCACTACAGCGTCGATATCTTCCTGGGAAACCGAACGCTTGGTGCAGGCCAAGGTTATGCTTAGAAGAAGCTTTGCGCGATCAAAGTCCTCCCCTCTTCCATCCCGCTTGATCACACGCAGTGGTCGCTTTTCGACATGTTCATACGTCGTGAACCGAGCGCCGCACACCGCGCACTCGCGGCGGCGGCGGACGGCTCGGCCACCTCGACTACCTCGGGTGTCTACGACGTGGTTCTCGGCAGCGTCACACTCAGGACAGCGCATCGATCTTACTGCCGGAAGTCAGCGGATCTCCCGCAGCAGCTCACGCGCAAGATCCCCCACGCCACTGTCAGGGTAAGTGTTTACAACCCGCTCAAGGTAGATAATCGCTTGGTCGAGGTTTCCTTGAAGCTCGTAAATAGCGCCGATCCGGTACAGCGCCTGTGGAACGCGGTCCGCAGTGGGATACAGCTCAGCAACGCGAAGAAATCCCTCGATCGCCTCGTCCAGCCGGTTCTCCTGTTCCAAGATGTCCGCGAGGAAAAATTGACTCGATGGAGCAAGTCTGTGATCCGGATAATCTGCCAACAGACTTTCGAAAGCGCGCCGCGCTGTATTGACTGAGCCACGATTAAACTGCGTCATCGCCGCTTGATAGGTTTCTTCCGCAGCAGCTGGGTCCACGGGTTCGGCTGTTGAGTTCAGTCCTTGTAAGGAGTCCGGAGTCTGAGGCGTAGCTGCAGCAACACGAACACCTCTCTCTCGGTCTGCTTCAAGTCCCTGTGAGACCATCGTTACCGTACGCTGAATCTGCCCTGTCAGCGCAGTGAGCTGGGAGAGTTGATCTTGGACATCCCGTAGCTCTCGGGCGACACCACCTCGAGTGTCCCCAGCGATATCAGATTGGACCCGTAGAGTGTCCTGAAGAGCTTCGATCTCGGCAACCACTCCCGATACTAAGCGCACCAACCGCTCGTTCTGTTGTTGCTCCTGTTCGGTGATCACTTCCTGTAGGTCACGAAGATCACCCTTGGTCGCACACCCCACCGTGAGCAGCTGAATGACGAGAGTGAGGAATGCCCCTCTCCACTGACCTCCAAGTCGCCGCATGAGTGCGAAATAGAGGCCTGTGGGAGGGATCCCGTTCATCTTCTCCCTAATAACCCTGAGGCTACGGCTCGTCCCGGTCGTCCTCGCTGACCACGATAGTGCCGCCCGCGATCACGGACTCCACACGCCGATTCTGCGTCCAGGCCTCTTCATCACTACGGTTAACGAGCGGGCGCTCTTCACCGAAAGAGGTGGCCGTGAATCGATCGGCAGAGATTCCGAATCCGGCCAAGAAGCTCTGCACGCTTTCGGCACGACGGCTCCCCAACGCCAGGTTGTACTCTGTAGAGCCCCGCTCATCCGCATGACCCTCGAGACGTAGCCGTACTGTAGGGCTGTTCCGGAGAATCGGGATCTTTTGGCGAAGGATCTCCTCAGCGTCGGACGTGATAACCGATTGATCGTAATCGAAGTGGACCCTCGCTTCGAGTGTGGACCGAGCATCACTCCGTGCAGATTCTAAGCGTTCCTGTTCACGGCGTTGACGTTCGCGCTCCGCAGCCGCTTCGGCATCCCGGCGAGCTCGCTCGGCCGCGATCGAGTCGGCCCTAGCTTGTTCGATCTCAGCTTGAGTCGGCCCAGTCGGTACCGGTGGCGGTGGCGGCTCGGATCCTCCACATGCACCGAGAATAAGTGCAGTGGCAAGGGTTGGTATAACTTGATGTTTGATGCTCATCCCCAGTCCTATCGGTAAGTGAAAATATCTAGAAGCTCACCCGTCGCGGCGAGCCACTCGCTAAAGGCTTACGACGGCACCCATTCGACTAAAGAAAAGGCGCCAATTACCCGATAATGGAGTCTACAATACGTAGTGACTTACGGCCTAAGACGCAATGACCCCGGTCCATACGGTCCAAGTGAAGGAGACCAGTCCGGCACCCGCACGTCAAAACCCTGCAGAAGCATCCGGTACGCACCCGTGGCTGTATCCACGACCATCAAACCCGTCCCCCAATCGCGTCTGCCCACGAAAACTAGATGCCGTCCGTCCGGAGCCCAACTCGGATCTTCGTTGTTCCCCTCCCAAGTGAGCTGTCGAAGACGCCGGCCTCGATCTGAAACGTCCGCAACCAGAATTTGATAGGAACCCCTTCGTGACACCCGGCCGTGGAAAGCTACATGATCCGCGACGGGAGACCAATCCGGTGAGGTATAATAGCCCTCTTGACCATACAGATACGGAGATATCAAGTCGGCTTCGCCGCCTGCAGCCGGCATCACGTAGATCTGGGGGTACAGCGTCCCAAGACGGTTGGAGTTGAACGCCATCCATTGCCCATCAGGAGAGTAGGTGGGAGAGATGTCGTCCCATCTACCGCCACTCAAATGAGTCAAGCAGCAGTCACGTTCCCAATCGTAGCGAAAAACCCCGCTACGGTTTCCACCCGTTACAGCAAAGGCCAAGTCCCGTCCATTAGGACTATACGCGGGCGTGAAATAGTCCCCTTCACGGTTAGCCTGAAGACCTCTCTCCTCACCAGTCTCTAGGTTCAATTCATAGATCCTGGGCAATCCATTGGATCTCCAGGACGTGAAAGCAATCCGAGTTCCGTCCGGTGACCAATTCGGTGACACTGTGAGATCACCAAAATTCGTGATGCGGTGGAAGTTCTCACCGTCCGAGTCAATAAGGTAGAGCTCCTGGCTTCCATCTGCAGACCGCCGTGAGAACGCAATCCTGCTAGCAGCCATTCCGGCCTCCTCATAGATCCATTCAATGATCGCATCGGAGGCGAGGTGGACAGCCATGCGAAAATCCTTGGATAGGTCATCGGGCACTGGAAAACGCCCCCGACTATGGATTTCTCCGTACACGATATCGTGGAGCTCAAGGATTAGGACGAATCCCTCACCTGCACCCTCGAGGACCGCTGAGAGGAGCCAAACAGCGCCGAGCTGGTCCCACAGCTGATAGTCAACGGCGTCCCCCACGAGCGCCCTGGGAAGGGAGTCGATGACCTCGAAGCGATCGCTATAGCGGAGGTCCCGGGCCACGATCTGTTGAACCTCTGAAGCAATGGCTTCTCCTCCCAAACGACCGGAGAATGGTTGGATGGCCAGTGCCGGCTGAAACTCAGCTTCATAAAGGAGGCCTAGGGTCACCCCCGGGATCGAGTCGAGTTGCTGCGCAACACCGGGAGTTCCTCCTAATGCCGTGACAAAGATTGCTGCGAAGAAATTCCGTATGCTCAAACCATATCCAAGGACCCATTTCGTCTTGATAGAACAGCACATTCAACATTCGTAGTTGAAGATTTGTTCACCACTCGAACCGCTAGCTACTCCAATCATCCGGCGGGCTCCTCCTGCAGTGCTGCACTGCGTCCGGCCTTAGGATCGATCTTGAACAGGATTGGCAATCGGTCAAGCGGAAGAGCGTCGGGAAGCGGCCCAAGTCGATCCCGGCTGCCCGCACATTCAGCTGCCCCCATGGCTTCAATATCGAAGCGCACATTTCTAGATGACTCCAGTATGTCAACTTCCGAAACCGTTCCGTCACGGTCGATCACGAAGTAGATGGTCGCTCGGAGACCCTCCTGCCCACGCCACCGGAAGCACCGCTGCATCTGCCTAATGATGTTGTTGTAGTACTCCGGATAGTCCCGCCTGAGCCCTTCCATTCGAACGTTGAGGTCCTCTCCAGGCGTCTCGATATCGGGATCAGGATTGGGGCTCCGGATGGGCTCCGGATCATCAATCGGATCCGGATCCGGTGGAGCGACCACTTCCTCAGGCTCGGGCTCTTCCTCAGGAGGGGCCTCTTCTTCCACCACTGGTGGTGGCACCTCTTCTTCCGGCTCAGGCATGACCTCTACAGGAGTTTCAATAACGAGTTCCTCAGACGGAAGTGGAATCACTTCTCCTAGTTCCGCTGCTGACGGGGAGATTAACTCAATCTCAAAAACTACAAAATTAGGTATCTCAGCCGCAGTGGCCGATGCCCACCACGTGAGCAATATGGCCGAGAAATGAATACCAATAGAACCCAAAACAGGCCCCTTGCCGATCTTTTCCCGCCGTCGGCGCCTAGGCACGATTCCGAACTCCACTGGACCTAACTCATCTTCGCGGACGTTGTTCCGCCACCACCGAGAATGGGATTCCGCTAGAGGCGACCGTGGCCATCACGTCCACCCCGGAACCCCATGTAGCCAGGGAATCTCCTTTGATCCATACCTTATCAACGCTGCCACCCGATACTAACTGACTGAAGGACTGAACGAACTCGGCACGATCCACAGGTGTCTCAGCTAAGTAAATCACTCCATCTCGATCTACGGTTACGATGAGTGTCCGGTCATCCACGGTGAGTGATGACACCTCGGTCTCGGGAACCTCCACCTCAATGCCACCCTGGAGGATTGGGGCAGTGATGATGAAGATGACGAGGAGGGTAAACGCAACATCTACTAGGCTAGTGACGTTGATATCGGCCATCAGTCTGAGGTCACGGCCACGACCAGCTCTCCGAAAACGCATCATCAGCTGTGGTCCATCAGACACGTCCTTCACGTGCGAGAGTCCCGATGAATTCACTGGAGAATCCCTCAAGCTCACCGCTGACAAGGTCAAGTCTCGCAACGAAATGATTGTAGGCAATCACCGATGGGATCGCCACGGCAAGACCCGCAACCGTCGTGACCAGTGCCTCTGCCACCCCGGGGGCGACTGCGCTGATATTTGAGGATCCTGAAGCAGTGATCCCGAGGAAGGTATTGGTTATACCGATGACGGTACCCATCAGACCCATCAAGGGTGACACCGAACCCATCACAGCCAACCAGGTGAGTCCTCTTGCGAGCTCGTCCCGTTCTTCCGCTTCCTCTTTTTCCAACACCAACTTCAGCGCTTGAAGTTGTGTGAGCGAGAGGCCGGCTCCAACTGGCGCACCCTCACGGAGGGCACCGGGTCGCAACTCGCTGAAGAAATTCACCCCTTGCTGAAAAACTCTCCCGTAGGGCGAGTCCGGGAGGACGATGATGGCCTTATAAGCATCCTCAAGCCCTGTAGCACGCTCAATCTTCTGTAGGAACTCGTTACCCTGCCGTCGAACCACCCTGAACTGCTTAGCTTTCCAGAAGATGAGAATCCACGACGCAGCTGACGACAGAGCGAGTATGAAGAGGACTAGCTTCGTGGGGAGTGTCCCACCGAACACCATATCCCATGCACTCGTGGGTGCAGCGGCCTGGGAAAGAAGTACTGAAAACCCCATCTAGGCACCGTTCTTATGATTTACTATAAAGCGATATGTATTCCGGAGACCGTCCCTAAGACCGTGATGAGGTGACCATCCATGGTCAGCTAATCGAGAGATGTCCAGCGTACTGTGACGCAACTCACCAGCGCGACCACTCCGATAGACACGACCCGGATGATCGTGGGCGATATCCTCTAAAATGTCGGCAAGGCGGTTGACACTCGTTCCGATCCCTGTCCCTACATTGAAAGCTCGAGAATCGAGATTCGAGTTCGGCTTTAATGTCATATCGGACGCCAGGAGGTTGGCACTCACTACATCCTCGATGTAGACGTAGTCACGAGTCTGCTCTCCGTCTCCAAAAATTGTAAGCTCCTCGCCCGACATGAGCCGATCACAGAAGATTGCCACAACACCGGCCTCACCTTGTGGATCTTGACGGGGCCCGAAAACGTTGGCGTAGCGAAGCGCTACGTATTCGAGTCCGTGAACCTCGCGATAGTAGTGCAGGTAATGCTCTCCCGAAAGCTTAGCCACACCATAGGGAGAGAGGGGCTGTTTGGGTGCGGCTTCGGGCGTAGGGATCTGTTCGGGCTCTCCGTAGACGACCCCTCCGCTAGATACGTAGACGACCCTGCAGGTTTCCACCTCCCGTGCACCTTCGAGAACGTTGAGTAGTCCGATCACATTGATCAAAGCATCCCTGGCCGGGTCTTTCACGGAGATGCGAACGTCGATCTGCGCCGCGTGCAAACTCACCAGATCGAACTTCACTTCTCGAAAGAGGTCTCTCAATTTTGGATCCTCTATCCCCATCTTAAGGAACTCGACATTCGAGTTCAAATTAGCCGTGCGGCCACTCGACAGGTCATCAACCACCCAAACCTGATAGCCGCGAGCTACGTATGCATCAACGACGTGACTTCCGATGAACCCTGCCCCACCGGTCACAAGGACTCTTCTCATCGAATCAGTCACCGTTGTCGGTCCCTTCTCGTTCCCCCTCGTCATCCTCAAGAGTGTCCCCCTTGAGCACCTGCTGGGATTCTTCAGCAAGTTCCGGTCCAGCATCTTTTAGATCGTGCAGGTATCGGATAGCGTCGATGAATTCCGCCCCCCGCCCATTACCGGCGCCCTCCCGCAACCGCGCAGTCGGTTCATGTAACAGCTTGTTCAGCAGCCGCTTTGAGAAAGCTTCAATAGCTTCTCTGTCATCCGCAGCCATACACTCTAATCGATGCAAGAGTCGATCAAGTTCACTCCGTCTTACATTTTCCCAGCGTCCGCGGAGGCTCCGAATCACGGGAATGACATTCCTCGCATCGTGCCAGCGCAGGAAGGCGTCGGCGTATTCGTCGACGATGGTTTCGGCATCCGACACGGATGCTCGTCTCGCAAGCAGGTTGTCGTCTACGATCTCCCGAAGATCATCCACGTTGTATAAGAAAACGTTTGCTTCACCCCCGACCTCGGGCTCGACATTTCGTGGGATAGCAAGATCCAGAATCAGAAGAGGTCGCGCCCGACCACCATCCATGGCATGTCGAAAACCGTCCAAAGCAACCAGAGGGTGGGGAGCAGTGGTCGACGCTATAAGGACATCTGTTTCCGCCAAGGTAAAGGGCATTCGATCAAAATGGACCGCATTCCCCGATAGTTTGGCCGCGAGGTCCCGAGCTCGCTCGTAAGTACGATTGGACACGACGAGGCCACCGATCCCATCCCGTTCGAGTGCTTTTACTACCAATTCTGCGGTCGTGCCAGCCCCCAAGATCATCACTTGTCGACCGGAAAGACTTCCGAAGATCTTTCGCGCTAATTCGACCGCTACAGATGCAACGCTCGCCGCTCCCTCACCGATAGGTGTTTGCGATCGGATTTGTCCACCTGCTGCAAGCGCCGATTGGAAAAGTCGGTGTATGACCGGTCCAGCCAACGGCGGATGAACCGGGACGCTCTCAGCCAACTTGTATGCCGCCCTGACCTGTCCCTGCACCTCTGCTTCGCCAAGGATCAACGAATCAAGCCCGCCAGCAACACGATAAAGGTGTCGAACTGAATCCGAGCCATCGTACCTGTAGAGGTATTGGTTGATCCCACCCACCAATTCACCGGCTTTCTTAGCGAATACGATTTCGGCAGCCTCTAGGTGCGCATCCGAACCGGGATAGAGGTAAAGCTCTGTCCTATTGCAGGTAGACAGCAGAACAGCCTCCACTATTCCGGCTCGTGTTCGAAGCTCGTCGAGGGCCGCTGTGGCTTCACCGGATGCAAAAGCGAACCGCTCTCGGATTCCCACGGGAGCTGTCAAGTGGCTTACCCCAACAACGGAGAGAGGGCTCATAGAAAAAATCCATGTGCCGAGCTGACCATGCGAAGTCCGAGATAGACGATAACGATGACCGGAAACCCTATAGCGCTCGCGACCGCACTCCGCCGTTCCTTCAGGCCACCACCAACTCGTACCACGAGGGCAACCACAAAAATAGCCCAAATCATGAGCGACCAGAGGACCTTGGGATTGGATTGATCAAAGGACTGCCGGAAACTGATAGTCCAAAGCCATCCCAGGGACAGGGCCAGCGTGAAAGTGGTGAATCCTGTCACCAGTGCCACTCTGACTAAACGGTCTAGAGTCGTCAGGGGTGGTGTGAATCGAAAGAGCCTACCCATCCTCTTGAGGTTGAGCTCGTGGAGCTGGACGAGGTAGAGAATGCCTGAAGCGAAAGCCACGGCAAAGCCTCCGAGACCGACAAACGCCAAGGCAACATGGAGACCGAACCAGGCTCCCTGAAAATCAAGTGCCTGAGAGGACGGCCGAAGTCCGAGTGAAACCGCCACCGCCTCTAAAACGATCACAACCGGTACGAGAACGATTCCAACACGCCGTCCCTCACCCAGCCCGATCGTCGCTATCAATCCCACCCCGATGATGAGAGCCAAGGTCGACAGCGAGGGGCCTAGCCCCTCAAAAGGAAGCTGTCTGTAGTCAGCGGTAAACCGTGCAAGCGCTACGATATGGACTAACACGCCAGCAGATGCCAAACCGAAGGCGATCGCGGTACCGCGCCCTCCAGTGAAAAGAGAGCGGAACCAAAGGATCAATGATCCGATGTATAGGAGGAGGGCGACTACGTGCGTCAAAGGTGTCGCATCATGTGAAGATCGTGGCCTGCCTTAAATAGGCGTAGGGTTCGGGCTCCTAGACAGCCGTAAAACCGGGCAATTTGCCAAGGAAAGCACGGTCGTCACTAACCGAACCATGATCGCTCCCCCTTCAAGGTGGGACAGGGCTGTATGTACTGCTCTGCACTCACGAAGATAGACCAACATATCCCTGGCGGTCAACGCACTTTTAGCTCTCGAACTACGCACGTTTCCCACTCTCCCGCTGTTCAGGCGGAACGTCGGATTTCATTCCAAGAGATTTTCTAAGCACGAATGCATCTTCACGGGGATGGTCGTAGTATCCTTTGCGAACGCCAATTTCCTGGAACCCACTTTGAGCATACATCCGCCGGGCGCTTCCGTTGGATTCTCGGACCTCGAGGTAGAGGTCTCGCACGCCGGCAACCTCCGCCGCTTCCAGAACTCGACTCAAGAGTTTCGATCCGATACCCTTCCCTCTCAGGTCACTGCGGACTGCAAGGTTAGCCAGCTCCCCTTCTTCTAGAATACACCAAAGGATGGCGTACGCTGCCACCATATCCTCCCACTCCACTACCCAGACCTCAACGCCGGATCTCTCCAAAAGGGAACGAAATGTTCCTTCCTTCCAGGGAGCCGAGAAAGTCGACGTCTCAATAGAAACCACCGCGGGCACGTCGGAAAGCAACATCCGGCGCACACTAAAGCCTGGAATTTCCTCATCGGATCTAAATGCAACTAGGTTGCCGAAGAGCTCTTCGCTCATCTTCGAGACCTCGCTAATCGCTCCGCGGAAGACGGACGAATATAGTCGGGCTCCCAAAGCCCTATATCACCCAGTGGAGGGCGGGAGGGTGACCTACCAATGAGAGCCAAAAGCCCCTCAGCCGACGGCATACCGATCGGAGCAGAAAGAACCGAAAAACCGGCACCCTGGATCTCGTCCGAGTGGCGTTCCGCCCCATCCCCGATGAAGCTGCAAGCCGGTATATCGTCAGCAAGAATCTCACCGATAGTAGTTGCGTGCGGGGGAATAAGTTCTTCCAATCCGTGTTCAACCGGAACATAGCAAGCCGCATATACACGATCACTCCTTGCGTCGAAGAGTACGTACCGTGGCCGGGCCATCTCCTCACTCGAAAGCACGTTAGACGGATGCTCGGAAAGGGTCGGCCCCTGGACATCCAAGGAGACGGCTCCTGCCTCAAGGGATGACACAGCCCAGAGCGGGATTCCAAGAGAGCGGCACATGCCTTTCGCAGTCGCCGCCGCTACTCGCACACCGGTGAATGATCCTGGGCCGGATCCCACAATGATGCCGGCAAGATCGGAAGGCTCCATGCCAGCCCGTTTCAGAATCTCCCGTATCATGGGGAGCAGATCAGAGCCGTGAGCCGCCGGTTTGTCAAGAACACCTCGATCCTGGACTGAGGTGCCCACAGCCAAGCAAACCGATCCGATCCGAGTAGACGTGTCCAAGGCCAAATACACCCCCTGGGGAGACCAACAGTTCCCGGCAGTTTTCATACCGTAACAGTGACCGGAAAACCAGGAAGATGAGGCGGGACACCAAAGCGGCTAAGGGTCACGCTTCGGATGTTGTCGTCCTCTTCGACGAAACGTAAGCTCACCTCCCAGCGACTCTTCGGAAGAAATTTCTCTGCCCGCTCCGGCCACTCGACAAGGACTAGCTCGTCCCGAGCACCCAAGTCTTGCCATCCGAGTTCCCAAAGCTCTGCCGGATCAGACAGCCGAAAAAGATCCACGTGAACGATCTGGATACCCCGTGTGCACGGATAGCGAAACACGAGGTTAAACGTGGGAGACGGGACCGATCCCTTGACGCCGGCACCACGCGCGATCGACCGCGCTAGCACAGATTTGCCAGCGCCCAGTACTCCGCGTAGAAGGAGAAACAAGGGTGTCTGGGCAGCCTTCCCAATAGCCTCACCCCACCGGATCAAGTCGGGCTCGTTCAGCGTCACTTCGCTGCCGCTTTCAAGTCGAAAACTTGGTCTCGCAGGATCGCTGCACGCTCGAAATCCATCGCTTCGGCCGCCGCGGTCATCTCCTGCTCAAGAATCTTCAGATACTCCTCTGTGTTGACTTCATCGGCATAGGTGAGCTTACGCTCAGCGACTCGCGCCACCGGTTTACTTCGGGCGTCGGCCACCCGCGTGGAGAACTGAATCTGCTCCACACTCTTTCGGATAGTCCGGGGCGTGATGGCGTGTTTGGTATTGTGGGCAATCTGGATCTCGCGGCGGCGATTCGTCTCATCAAGGCACGCCTGCATGGATCCTGTGATACGATCCGCATACATAATGGCTCTTCCTTCAGCGTTCCGGGCTGCTCGGCCAATCGTCTGAATGAGCGACCGCTGATCTCTTAGAAAGCCTTCCTTGTCGGCGTCCAGGATGGCTACAAGAGAGACCTCCGGAAGGTCAAGGCCCTCGCGGAGCAAATTTATTCCAACTAATACGTCGATTCTTCCTATACGGAGATCTCGAAGAATTTTCATACGCTCGATCGTGTCGATATCCGAATGCATATAGCTTATTCGTACCCCGACGGATTGAAGATACTCCGAAAGATCTTCTGCCATCCGTTTGGTGAGCGTGGTCACCAAGACCCGCTCTCCCCTTGCCTCCCGCTCTCGGATCTCCGCGAGTAGGTCGTCCACCTGTCCCTTGACCGGACGAACGTCCAATTCAGGATCGATGAGCCCAGTCGGCCGAATGATCTGCTCCACGACCACTCCACCTGAGCGCTCCAATTCCCACTCGCCCGGAGTCGCCGAGACAAATGTGGCACGATGGATGAGGGAATCCCACTCCTCGAAGGTGAGTGGGCGATTATCAAGAGCGCTCGGCAGACGAAACCCGTGCTCTACCAAGGTTTCTTTGCGAGAGCGGTCACCCTTATACATCCCGTGGATCTGGGGAATGGAGACATGGGATTCGTCGACAACGAGTAAGAATTCCTCAGGAAAGTAGTCAATCAGGCACGCAGGACGCTCTCCAGGTTGGCGGCCACTTGTGTAAAGTGAGTAGTTTTCGATTCCGGGACAGGTTCCGATCTGGAGCATCATCTCGAGGTCAAAATTAGTTCTGCTTTCGATCCTCTGAGCCTCCAAGAGTCGGCCTGCTGCCTCGAACTCCAAAACCTGTTTTCGCATCTCCTCTCGGATCCTAGGGACCATCTGCTCTATCACTTCCCGCCGAGTCACGTAATGACTTGCGGGATAGACAGAGGTACGCTTCATCGGAGTTATGGTCTCACCCGTCAGAGGGTTGAATCGAGTGATCCGCTCGACTTTATCTCCCCAAAGCTCAACCCGAATCGCCTGCTCCTCGTAGGCGGGAAAGATCTCTACGGTGTCACCGCGAACCCGAAACGTGCCCCGCTCGAACTCGTAGTCGTTCCGTCGATACTGCGTGTCTACAAGGGACTTGAGAATGTCCCTCCGCCCGACCTGCTGTCCGACGCTCAGATGCAGCATGAGTGATCGGTAATCCGTCGGGTTACCTAGCCCATAGATAGACGATACAGACGCGACCACGATTACATCTTTTCGCTCCATCAGTGAAGATGTCGCCCTCAAACGTAGACGCTCAATGTCCTCATTGATGGCCGTATCCTTCTCGATATAGGTGTCAGTAGAAGGGACGTATGCCTCGGGTTGATAATAGTCGTAGTAGGAGATGAAATATTCGACGGCATTCCGCGGAAAGAGCGCCTTGAGCTCACCGTAGAGTTGCGCTGCTAGTGTCTTATTATGAGAGCTGACGAGTGTGGGTCGTCCGTAGTTGGCGATCACATGAGCGATGGAGTAAGTCTTTCCAGTCCCGGTCGCTCCTAGCAGAGTCTGAAAGCGATCTCCACGCATCAATCCGGCACTCAGCTCGGCAATGGCAGTGGGTTGATCCCCCTGTGGTTTGTACGTCGACGACAGCTGAAACCGAGGCATCGGAGATATGGTGAGTGAGTAGCGTACCTAGTCGCTACTACTTCGGTCAGACTCCGTGGACGATTCCCTTCGGCGTACCTGAACTACCCCTTCCACAGCACACACCGCACTCGTGACCTTCTTGAGATGGGCTAAGTCCTGGACCTCCACAGAGAAGCGACCGAGCATACCACGATCTGCCCCCTTCATGTCAGCGTTTACGATGTCCGTCCTCGAATCACTTATCGCCTTGGCCACATCGGAGAGAAGGCCACGCCTGTCCGTTCCCTCCATGTAGAGCGTTACAAAGAATCGGTCACCCTTCTCCGCAGTCCATTCGATCTCCACTCTCCGATCCTCCGATAAATTAAGAATGTTCGGACAGTCGATCTGGTGAATCGAGACGCCTCGGCCTTGTGTGATATAGCCAATCACGTTGTCTCCCGGGACTGGTTGGCAGCATCGGGAATAGCGAATCATGGGGTTGTCCATCCCCTGGATCTGGACCCCCCGGTTTGAACGTCGTATACGGTCAGCGATCCGGTCGAGCGTCGTGGAAGAGCGATTGACCACCTCTTGCGGGTCTTCGTTGGGATAAAGCGCGCGGATTAGACCCCTGGGGGTCACGTCCCCACTACTGAGAGCGGACAGAACATCATCAAAGTCACTGTAGCCAAGATCGTTCGCAGCATCCTTCATTTGCCGACGGGAAGGCCTTTCCCGTCGTGCCTTTCTGATTTCACGGGCAAAGAGATCCTTCCCAAGCTTGAGCGCAGACTCACGCTCCTCTTTTCTTATCCACCGTCGAATACGCCCACGCGCACGCGATGTCTTGACAAAAGGGAGCCAATCTCGGTTTGGTCGCTGCCTGGAGTCGGTTATGATCTCTACCACATCTCCGTTCTTAAGCTCGCGAGAAAGTGGAGCGATACGGCCGTTCACTCGAGCACCGGCGCAGTGGCGCCCAATCTCAGTGTGGACAGAGTACGCCAAGTCGATGGGCGTAGCGCCCAAAGGCAGGGATTTGACCTCGCCCTTTGGTGTGAAGACAAAGATCTCGCCCTGAAAAAGGTCCATCCGGAGGAACTCCATGAACTCCTCTGGCTCGCTCGTGTCCTTCTGCCAGTCGAGTACCTGACGGAACCATGTGAGAGCCTCATCCACTTCGTCGGGCTCGCCGCTCGACACTAGATCGGTCGTTCCTTCTTTGTAGCGCCAGTGCGCCGCGATTCCGTACTCTGCGGTCCGATGCATTTCCTTGCTGCGGATCTGGATCTCGTAACGCCGTCCGCCTGGACCAATGACCGTAGTGTGGAGTGACTGGTACATGTTGGACTTCGGGGTCGCAATGAAGTCGTGGAAGCGATCTTGCACCGGGGGCCAGTCACTATGGATCACTCCGAGGGCAGCATAACAGTTTTGCACATCCTCAGTCAGCACACGCATGGCCATGAGGTCGTAAATCTCCTCGTACGGGAGGCCTCGGTTCACCATCTTCATATAAATCGACCACAGGTGCTTCGGACGCCCCGTCAGCTCAGCGGGGATACCGGCCGCAGCCAGAGCCTCCTCAAGCGGTCGCTGCATCTCAATCACCTGCTTTTCCCGCGCCTTGCGTCGCTGACGCACCTTCTTGCCGAGGGCTTCGTAAGCCTCCGGTTCCAGGTACTTGAAAGCTAAGTCTTCCAATTCCCAACGAATGGCAGCCATTCCGAGGCGATGCGCTAGTGGTGCATAAATCTCCCTCGTTTCCAGGGCGATCCGACGCCGCTTCGTCTTCGGAAGAGCATCCAGTGTTCGCATATTGTGGAGGCGATCGGCTAATTTTACCAAGATCACCCGAGCGTCCCGAGCCATCGAGAGGAGCAGCTTCCGATAGTTTTCGACCTGCTGCTCCGTGTGGGATCGGAATTCAACTCGCCCTATCTTGGTGACTCCGTCGACGATCGTGGCAACTCCAGCACCGAAGCGTTGGTCAATTTCGGTGAGAGAGACCGTAGTATCTTCGACCACATCGTGTACTAGACCTGCAACTAGCGAATCACTATCGAGGCGTAGTGTGGCCAGGATCGTGGCAACTTCGATGGCATGACTGACAAATTCGTCTCCTGACTTGCGGCGCTGCCCCGAGTGGGCCTTCCGTGCGAGTTGATAAGCATCCCGCACAGCGTCGACATCAAGTCGGTCTGAATAAGCCTGTATAGCCCGGGAAAGGGGTCTGGGGAGTCCCCGGATTGTACCGGTAGAGGTCACAGTAGCCATTCATTCGGTACCCCTGTCTGGGCTCGACTGTTTCCGGAACGACGTCAACAGTTGGTTGCCCGTATTTCGCGGGATCGGGCAGTTTACGCGATGGTTAGACCGTCTGAGTGTCCCGCCATCAATGATGGTGGATTATCAATTTTCAATCACGACGTGGACGACCACCGGAATTCCTCAAAGGCCTCACCCTCGCCGGCCGTGACACTTCTTGTACTTCTTTCCTGATCCGCACGGGCAAGGTTCGTTGCGCCCCGGCTCCTTCGTGGCCGTAATCGGCGCACGGACCCGCTCCTCACCTCGGTTCGTAACAAGCTGCCTAGGGTCTTGAGGTGACGGCACACCGCCCACCGAGCCTAAAGACACCATACGACGCCCACTGTCAGAACGCGCAGTTTCCGACACGCCTATCTGGTCAACCCGACCTGCCGCACCTCCCACCGTACGAGAAGAACGCTGAACCGCAGCGGCATGTGCAATCGCCCCGCCACTTTCATCGACCTCGGACGGCCCGGAGTATTGTAGCCTCTGCGCCTGTCTTACAGGTTGTCGTGACTGTCCGATCTGTGCCTTAAAGAGCAGGTTAGCAACCGTGCCTCTCAGATCGTTCATGAGGTCCACAAACATCTCGTAGGCCTCTTTCTTATACTCGACAAGTGGATCCTTCTGGCCCCATCCCCGGAATCCAATCGAGGCCTTGAGATGATCTAGATCGTAGAGATGGTCCTTCCACTTTCCGTCGATGACACTGAGCATAATGTAGCCCGTGACACCTTCCGAGTGCTCCCCAAAGCCCTCAATCTTCTGGCGGAACTGGTCGTGAACTGCCTCCACCGCCATCTGCTGAATTTCGTGGATTTCTAACTCATGCTCAGGGTCGTTTTCGTCGGGAAGACCTGAAAGGACAGTGAAGTAGTCGAGGGTGAGACGCCGCTTGAGTCCGGCCAAGTCCCAGTCATCGTCTCGGTCGAAGTCAAGATATTCATCCACTGTAGTCTGCACAGTGTGCTCAATCATCTCCCACATCTCACCCTTCAGATCCTCACCACCTTCAAGAGCGAACAGACGGCGGTCGTAGATAACTTCGCGCTGCTGATTCATCACGTCATCGTAGTCGAGCAGGCGCTTCCGTGCCTCAAAATTGTTCCCTTCAACCCTCTTCTGAGCCGTTTCGATGGAGCGCGTCACCAACGGATGCGTAATAACTTCACCCTCCGACGCACCCAACTTGTCCATCGCGTTCGCCAGGCGATCTCCGACAAATAGCCTCATGAGATCGTCCTCAACCGATATGAAGAACTGACTCGCACCGGGATCACCCTGACGCCCACAACGACCTCTCAGCTGTCGGTCAATACGTCTCGACTCGTGCCGTTCTGACCCGAGTATATGGAGACCGCCAACTTCGATAACAAAATTGTCAGGCTTACCCTCCAGATCTATTTCCTTGGTCGGATCCACTGGCACCAAGTCTCCCAAACTTAGGCCCCGAGACTTCGCCCATTCCACTGTGCGGGGTTCAGTAACGCCCTCACCCAGTTTGATGTCGGTGCCGCGGCCAGCCATGTTCGTCGCGATCGTCACGGCGCCAGCGCGTCCCGCCTCAGCCACGATCTCCGATTCCTGCTTATGCTGCTTCGCATTCAACACATTGTGCTCAATACCGCGGCGCTTGAGCATCCGAGACTGTGTCTCTGAGATTTCCACGTTCGTGGTTCCCACTAAAACCGGGAGCTCCATGCGATGGAGACGCTCGATTTCGTCCATGAGCGCCTGATACTTCTCCCTTTTCGTGCGAAAGATCAGATCGTCGCTATCGTCTCGGACGACAGGCTGATTCGTGGGAATCACAAAGACATCTAGCTTGTAGATTTGATGGAACTCAGTTTCCTCGGTCTCGGCCGTCCCAGTCATTCCGGCCAACTTGTCGTACATTCGGAAGTAGTTTTGGATCGTGATCGTGGCGAGTGTTTGGGTCTCTCCCTTGATCTCAACTCCTTCTTTGGCTTCCACGGCTTGGTGGAGCCCGTCGCTCCAGCGCCGACCAGCCATCTGGCGCCCGGTGAATTCGTCGACAATCACGATCTCGCCGGCCTCACCAATGATATACTTCTCGTCCCTCTGAAAGAGTGTGTACGCCTTCAATAGTTGATGGATAACGTGGATCTTCTCGCTCTTGCTAGCGTATTCGGCTTCGAGCCGGGACATCATCTCCCGTTTGGCATCAACCGAGATCGACTCCTCTTCTTCGATCGCACCTATCGCTTCGGAGAGATCAGGAACTACAAATGCCTCCGAATCCCCTGGAGCAAGCTCGTCCAACCCCGCGTCAGACAGGTGCACGTTGTGCCCCTTCTCGTCCATCGCAAATAAGAGCAGTTCGTCAATTTCATACAAGCGCTTCTCGCGCATGTAGTCACCCTCAACCTTGAGGACGAGCTTCTGAAGGCCAGGATCGTCCGCAAATAGCTTAAGGAGCCGCTTGTTTCGCGGGCCCCCTCGTTTGGCCGCCAGCAGCCTCTCACCCGCC
This sequence comes from Gemmatimonadota bacterium, assembly GCA_036336795.1. Classification (GTDB taxonomy): domain Bacteria; phylum Gemmatimonadota; class Gemmatimonadetes; order Longimicrobiales; family Gaopeijiaceae; genus UBA822. Next base: position 3,794 of record JAYZFL010000036.1, on the reverse strand, counting down.
TCAAACTCATTTCCTACCTCAAGCTCCTTCTCGGCCTCGGCAATCAGCTCGCTCACGACGCGCGTCTGCTTTCGGTACAAGTTTCCTACCAGAGGATTGTATTGCTTGAAGGGTGTTGACGTGTCGCGGCCCACCGGACCCGAGATGATGAGAGGGGTGCGCGCTTCGTCAATGAGGATCGAATCCACCTCGTCAATGATCGCATACCAGTGCCGACGCTGTACCCGCTGATCCAAGGCGTGTACCATATTGTCTCGCAAATAGTCGAATCCGAATTCATTGTTGGTGCCGTACGTGATGTCCGCCGCGTATGCCGCCGTCCGATCGGGTGAGTGGGGCTCGTATTTATCGATGCAATCGACAGTGAGACCGAGATAGTTGTAGATGTAACCCATCCACTCGGCGTCCCGCTGTGCCAGATAAGTGTTCACCGTGACTAGGTGCACTCCCTCACCCACAAGCGCGTTGAGATAGAGCGGCATGGTAGCCACCAGAGTCTTCCCTTCTCCGGTAGCCATTTCGGCGACCTTGCCCCGGTGAAGCGCAATGGCGCCGATGAGCTGGACGTCGTAAGGGACCATGTCCCAGACCTGTTTCTGTCCGGTGACAGTGACCTCGGAACCCATCAGGCGCCGGCAAGTTTCTTTGATCGTCGCAAAGGCTTCGGGCAGGAGCTCTTCGAGAACCTCGCTGGTTTTCTTGACAAGACGCTCATCGAGGTCGGCGAGCTCCTCCTGGAGGTCTTGTCGTTTGATCGGGTCCTCAGAGTGACGCTTCTCTTCTCGAAGCGTCTCCATCTCGGCCTTGATCTCCGCGGTCGCATCCACTATACGGGCACGGAATTCATCTGTCTTGCCCTTGAATTGCTCCTCAGGCAGCGACTGGTATTCCTCGAACAGTGCATTGATGCGGTTGACCTCTGGCCGCAACTTTTTCGCCTCCCGGATATGCCGCGACCCGAGGATTTTTTTCACTACAGCTTTCAGCATACTCAATGGATGCTCGTCCGTCCGAGGAGTTCGCTTTGGGACAATGGGCTCATTGCTGCTTCACTATGCCTACCCGAAGCCAATAAAGCTGCACCAAAAACGTTCATGGAGGTAGTAGTAGGCCGACTCGGGGCAGAAAAGGTTCAAACGCAGTAAAGATCCTCCCGTTCGATAATCTTCGCGACCCCCTCCGGTACGAGGCTTTGATATGGACGTCCTTCCCTTCTCCTTTTCCTAATCTCCGATGAAGAGATCTTTACGCGCGGAAGCGATGAAAGGCTCCACTCAATGTCGACACCCGGCTGTAACCTTTCGGGATCGACATCATCACGGGCCACTACGCATAAGTCCGTAAGGAAACCCAACTCTGGAGCCTCTCTCCATCGCCTGAGATTCTCAAATTGATCCGAACCGAGGATCAGAACCGGCCTTCCCCCGGGCCTTTCGGATCGTAGCTCTCGTAGTGTGTCGACACTGTAACTGGGTCCCTCACGGTTAAGCTCGAGGTCGCTAATCTCCTGACCTTCCAGGCCTTCTATCGCAGCCATAACCATCTCCCATCGCAACTCTGAAGGCGTGAGCTGATGATTCAGTTTATGGGGAGACCGCCTAGCCGGGATCCAAAGCACTTCCGTTAAACGTTCGGTTAAGCGGACTTCTCGTGCGATAGCGACGTGGCCAACATGGGGAGGATCGAATGTACCCCCGAAGACTCCGAAGCGACGAGGCCAGTGTTCTTTAACTTCCACCATTCTCTAGTGACTTAGCAGCCTCCGAGTCCGGATACATCTCGAGAAGCAGTTGGCGTGTCGTCTGAACGTCTCTCTGGTAGTTGATAATTCCAAACCCTTCGATCATCCGATAGAGCGCCCACGGAGCCCACTCCGACTCGGGGTACTCCCCAACAACCTCTTCAAGATATAGAAGGGCCGAGTCTATGAGACCTCGCTTCAGGTAGTGAAGCCCGGTGTCGTAGTCACGTTCGGCCAGCTTGTCCCTCATCTCGGTCGCGATCTCGGAAGCACGGAGCCCGACGACCGTGCCCGCAAAATCAGCAGCCACCTGACGACAGGAGAGCTGAGCCTGTCTTGTAAACCCCTGGTCCCTTTGTGTGATGGGCGAGAGGCCCGCGAGAGAGCGGCACATACCCAGGGCAGCGCTGACCGCGAGCGTGTCAGCAGGCCAGCGTTCTATGACTCGCTGGAACTCTGACCTCGCCTCGATATAGCGTTTCCTCGCAAAGTGTGTCTGGGCTAGGTGAAAACGCGCCTCCGCAGAGCGGCCGAACCCCGGCATAAGGAGCACGTGATCGAAAGCCTTTACGGCTTCAGCCCACTCCTCTCCTACCATTGCCTGGAGTCCGATGTTGAAGACCTCATCGGGAGTGGCACCCGGATAAGGCAAACTGCCGCCACACCCTCCCAGGGCCAGACCCAATACGAGTAATGTATAGGCCCCATTTCGGTAAGCTCTCATGCCTTGGGATACACCGGCGATAAGGTCAAGTTCGTTACGAATTCAATGGAGCCAGATACAGATGAATCAGAACCAGACCCTGGGTTCCAGGGTTCATAGCGCAAAGCCTTGTTCTTCTCCAACTTCGCGGTTCGGGAATCAGCAGCCCACCCCAAAGCTATCCCCCGTTGGTCCTACGAATCGAAGCTCGTCATAGCGCCACTGAGCACGAGCAACCAGCGGACTAGTCCCTGTCTGATCCACGAGACGAACTTGCAGAAAGGCCTCCATCGCGTCTTCGCATCGGATCAAATCCGAAAGGATCTCGCCCATCTCAAAGTACGCGACGGCCTGGAGACTGCGCGGTTCACCGAGAACAATCGTACGCTCAATGTGTACTAGAGCCTCCTCATCTGCCCCTATTGAACGCAGTTCTTGAGCAAGGCGTAGTGAACAGCTTCCGATCTTCCAGTCGACCTCTCCTCTTTGCCAACGCTGGATCATCCCCCGGTATTGCTCGTAGTGTAGCAGGGCTCGCCGGCAATCTCCCACTTCGTCGTAGGCGGACGCCGCCTCGAACAAAATGTCAGGAACTGTATCGCCCTCCATTCCGTCGATTGAGGACTGGTAGTACGGAAGAGCTGTCGCATACTCGCCGCTCCGGAAATAGTGGCGTGCCAACGGTAACGCCATATCCTCCATCGTGATCCCAGGGCGAAACGACATGGCCGTCTCCATTGCAGACGCTAGTCCGAAAAGGTCGGTACGATCTCTCGCCGCCCTCGCCAAAGCAACCATGTCCGAGACCGCCTGGTCTGCAAACGAAGGATCCTGTTCAACCGCCTCATGATAGAAGTCTCCTGCCTCGTCGATGCGACCCATCCGAGCATAGGTGTGGGCAACGCGGGCAAGTGTAGAGGCGTCATGCGATCCCCTTCGCACGGCCAGACGGTACTCAGCCAGTGCGGCGTCTAGATCGTCCCGGGCAGCAGCTTCATCGCCCCGCAGGATTGAGGATTCATCCCCACCGCCAGCTTGACATCCGGCAAAGAGAATTAGCAACGCCAAGCGGCCGATCAAGTGAAATCGAAAAATCATAGAACAATCTATAGCAAATATCGGACCGAGTGACGGTGGGCTCAAAAAATTCAGGAGAATCCTGGGGGTGAACCGAAACTCTCGTTCGATGTCCCCATGGTTTCTCCAGCGTTCACCCTTCCGCTTCTCCGTTGCATGGAACCCCGTTCCGAGTGAGATTGGTCCGTCTGTCATGTTAGGATTTTGACGACGGAACCGCCGGATACAATCCAAAGAGTACGGATCAAGTGCGATCACTCGAACAACGGCTGA
>JAYZFL010000035.1:0-23623 GCA_036336795.1 Gemmatimonadota bacterium | reverse complement strand
TTGGCCCCGCTTAATGATCGCCTCTTGGATCTCAATATACACGCCGGTACCCTCCACAAACTGTTGGATGTCTATCCCGTTAGTCCGGTCCGCATAACCCTTGCCTCTTTGGAAAAGCCCAAGCGCTTCCCGGAACAGGGGAAGAGATCGAGTGGCCGTCTCCACATTCTCAGGAGCTTGTATGGCCATCCCGATACTGTACAAGCTGTACCCGTGCCAGAAATCGTACTGCTCAAGCATCGGCGCGCTCACATCGAAGTCTTTTGCGAGTTGGATCATCTCGATAAAGCGACCGTAGTTTTTCTCCGTAGGCTGGACATAGGTTGAGTACGCGTGGCTGAAGATCATGTTCGCCGCTTGATCCGGGACCGATCCATTTGCAACTGCCTGCTGAAGCGCAGGGAACGCGCTTTCGATATCACCCGTCTCAATCAGCCAGTTTGCCATGCGGAGGTGCAGGTTGGGCCAGTCGGGGTTGATCTCCTCGATGGACTGCAGTGCCGCAACCGCCTCGGCAACCTGCCCTGTTTGTTTCAAAGCTTCAGCATAAATGGCCCAAAGGGGCGGAGATTGAGCATGAGATTCAAGTGCACGCTCTGAGAAGGCGGCTGCCTCCGGAGCGTTCCCCAGCTGGAGGTAGGCCGCAGCTACGTTCCGGAGCTGCGTGACGACCGTCTCTTCTCCCTTCGCCTCGAAAACTTTCTCATAGGCCTCGACGGCGTTTTGGTAGAGTTCCCGTACCTCCGGAGTCAACCCGTTGTCCCCACCGACCTCCGCCTCTCTCCGAACCTGCTCAGCGCCGGCGAAAGCAAAATTCCCGAACTGCTCGTGGAAGTCGATATTCTCCGGGTCGGCAGCTATACCCTCTCCAATAATCCCCATCGCTCCGAGGGGATCACCCTCTTGAGCCAAGTCGTATGCCACATTCATTCTGACCGCGGCGTTCGCTGGATTGAGTTGGAGATAGTTGCGATAGTACTCTCTGGCCAATTCCTCGTCATCGAGATTGACAGCCAGGAAGCCACCGAGAAGAAGTGCATTTTCGTGAAACGGATTCCCCTCAAGAAGCCTCTTTACCTCGTCGAGGGCGTCCGAAAAGCGGTCCGTTTGCCTGAGAACGTTGGCTCTCGTATAACGACTCGATTCAGAGGCAGGGTTCAACTCTATGGCACGGTCGCAATTCTGAAGTGCATTCTCCCACTGTTGGCTCTGGGCGTAGTCACCACAGAAAACAGCGACGCGTGTCTGCTCCACGAAAAGGCTGAACGCTTGGACAATCTCGGCGGCGGCCTCCTCTTCCTGGTCCTTTGCGGACATAACAGGATCGACAACGAAAGATTCTCCAGTCCCGCTGTCCACGAACTGAATATTCTGTATCTGCCAAGCCTCCTCGGATCCGGAGTACCCGGCACACATTACAACCTCGTAGTTACTTTGTTGAGCAAGCTGACGAGCTAATAGACAATTAAGGTCCTCCATATCCAAATCGAAGCGATCGAGCGCATCTTCGATATCATCCTCACTCACCGCGCTATGGGTATTCAGCTCATCAATCAGATCCCTCAACTCGTCTGCCAGATCCTTACCAAAGTCATCGTCCTCGTCATTCATCGGTTGAAAGTCCGGAATGAGGACTCTGAAGCGGCTACTTGCGGTCTGCTGAGCTTCGAGAGTCGCGTTACCCAGTAACGCGGCGGAGAGCAGCCCTGCAGTGAAAACACCCAGACGGCAGCGTCCAGTCATTATCCTAACTCCTGGATGGGTTCTGAATTAATGGCGTCGGTTGACCTCTTTCTAGAAGTCCCACCGACGCTCCACGTGTCAACATGCCCTAGGCTACATCCAAGGCACAGCATTACAAATTAAGCATACTCAAGGCGCGGTCAACCACACCGTACTGATTTCTCCTTCTAAACGCTCATCTCACTGAACGCGAACTGACCGTGCCCACTTTCCCACCTAGTCGAACTCACCCTACATGATTTACTACCTCCCACACGTCATTTTGTTACAGAAAGCTCTGGTGGGAGTCACACTCGGATCCGACAAGAAAGGAAATCTAGTAATCCTCCGGTGGAGCCACGTGGGAACCGTCCGGCTGGTGTGGGAGATCCCAATTTTCAATGGCTCTCCGGATTGAAGAGGGAATCGTTATCGAGTCTTTCTTGTCATAGTCGAACATGACTTGGACGCTGCTTCCCGAAGCGAGAAGCACCCTTTCGGTGGATCTCAACTCGTATTCCATGACGAAGTGCTTCCTCCCGAGGAGTGATACCCGAACCCCCACGTCGACCTTGAGAGGATAAGTAATCCGCTCGTGATATCGCACTCGCACCTCAGAGAGCACGTACATCACATTTGAGGATTGGATAGGGTCCACAACATCGTTCCAGTAAGCCCACCTAGCCTCCTCGAAGTAAATCAGAGCCTTGGAATGATGCACGTGGCCGTAAAGGTCTACATCTTGAAAGCGGACATCGACGGGGTGCCAAAACCGGAACTCATCAAGGTCCGCCATTCGGGGAAACTCTCCGGGAATTGCAGTCGAGAAATCAATCTAAACAGTATTCTCTAGGATCCGGCTCCGGAACGCAAAAAAGCACTACGACAGTCTGTCAGTTGAAAACTTCAATGACCCAACAGAGATCCCGTCTCATCTCTTCAATGAGGGTCGCCAGAGACGTCCTGTCCGCAGGTCAGTTCGATACGCTCTCGTCTCCGACCCCAAACTCCGATGTCGTCCCAGAGGTCCCAGGTGGGTGGAGTGACCGACGCTCACCCGCATGTCTGACCAGCCAACTTGCTCACTTCTCACTACCTTCAACCAGGGTCCTAACGCTGAAGCTTCTTCCTTGAGAAGAAGCGAACCAAAAGACGATCTCAACCTGGACTACCCATCGAGCTTATGGAACGACAGATAGAATTTATCCGATCGAATAGCCACCAAACTCTGGAAAAAACTAGGTCCCAATGAAAGTTCAGAAATCCAGAGCAAATTTGTCGTTTGCTCTTCTATGATCCAGCCCCTGAAGGCTGATCTCTCGGATCCGATCGAAGTAATCGGTCACAGAGGATATCCGGCTATCGCCCCAGAGAATACGCTGGCGTCGATTGAAGCGGCCCTCACTGCAGGCGCACGGGCCGTTGAATTCGACCTCCAATTCGCACTTTGTGGAACACCAATCCTCTTTCACGATGACCTCTTGGAGCGAACGACCAACGGAGTTGGCCCGGTCGACGGGATGACCCTGCAGCAACTCCAAGTGCTCGATGCAGGCATTTGGTTTTCATCGGAGTTTGCCGGAGAGCGAATCCCCTCCTTTACGGAAGCTCTGGAGCTACTGAACGGACGTGTCGATCATATCTATCCAGAAATAAAGCGGTCCCGCAAGACTGAGGATCTGCGTCAAATCGTGCGATTGGTTCGGGACAGGAAGCTACTCGAGCAGACGACGTTCATCAGTATCGACTGGACTGCCCTAGAACACGTTCGAACCGCGGATTCGACTGTAGGGATCGGTTACATCGTTGTGTCATCCAATCAGTTCCCGGAAGCACTGGCGCGAGCTACCTCTGACCCGCGAGCCATTCTCGACCTGCACCATGAGTTTGTTCTGAGGGATCCGTCCGTTGTACAAAGAGCCCGTGCAAATGGCCTCGAGGTCGCCACTTGGACAGTAAACGATCCTGAAGAGGCGGCGATACTCCAGAAAGCAGGAGTCACTCGCTTTACGACGGACCAGATTGAGCGGCTCGTCGCGTGGGCTGGTTCCTCAGGAGACCACCCACATCTGGTGCGTTAGTCCGGGCGGCACCATTAAAGGAAATCTAGCCCAATACCGTCTTCTCTCACCTGGGGAAATTTTCAATTCGTCACAAGCGCATTGAAATCTTCCGCCCTTATCGCTAAGATCGATAACGAGTTGAAAATGATTCTCAACCACGACCGCTGGTATGTCAGTAATTGATCTAGAAAATGTGGGAAAGAAGTACTGGCCAGGGCCTATCCATGCTTTATCTGGCGTCTCGCTTGATGTGCAGGAAGGCGAGGTCGTGACGCTTCTCGGCCCAAGTGGGTGCGGGAAAACAACGACGTTGCGACTCATCGCGGGGTTTGAGTCGCCGGACGAGGGAACCATCCGAATTCGTAGCTTGGCGGTTTCCGGTAACGGGGCCTGGACACCTCCCGAAAACCGCGGGGTCGGGATGTTGTTTCAGGACTACGCCCTATTTCCTCACCTGAGGGTGGGAGAAAACGTCATGTTTGGCCTCCACCACCGTCCGAAGTCGGAGCGTGCAGCCCAGGCAAAAAAGGTCCTCGACCTTCTAGATCTCTCACACCATTTCGACCGCTACCCTCACGAGCTATCGGGGGGGCAGCAGCAACGGGTGGCCCTTGCGAGGGCTATCGCACCGGAGCCTGTAGTCGTCCTCATGGACGAACCGTTCAGTAATCTGGATGCTCATCTCCGGGACAACGTTCGAGACGAAGTCGTTGCAAGCTTAAGGTCTGCCGGCATTACCTGTATCCTCGTCAGCCATGACCAGCGAGATGCTCTCGCGGTTTCTGACCGGATCGCCGTGATGAACCAGGGTAGAATCGAGCAGATCGGAACTCCCATGGATATCTATAAGCAACCTGAATCAATCTTCGTCGCGACCTTTGTCGGTCGAACCAATCTGCTCCAAGGACTGATCCAGGGGGAAAACGGATGCGTGCTTACGGATTTCGGGTCCTTTTGTCAGGTTGATCGAGCCAGCCTTCCGGACGGTGTGCCCGTGATGGTTGCAGTTCGTCCGGAGGGATTCGAACTCTCCGAGGACGGTGCACTGAAAGGCGCGATCACTTCGACGACCTACACGGGAAACAACATCGAGGCAGAGGTGGAGGTTCCTACAGAAGCGGGCGGGCAGCGGTCGCTCACGGTACACCTGCCAACCAATCAAGCCTACACCTGCGGCGACCGAGTCAGTTTAGCTTTGGTATCGGATTATGCGTCGATTGTCCGAAACTCATGCCAGACCCTCAGCCTCAATTCGCCAGACTCAGAATAAAGGAAAAGGCACTCCCCTCGCCCATTTCCGTCTCTACTTCCACGTCCGCTCCATGGGCCCTGAGGATTCCCCTTACAATCGCTAGGCCGAGTCCGGCTCCCTTTAACCCTGACCGATTACCTTTCCAGAACCGATCGAAAAGATGATCCCGCAACTCGGGCTCGATCCCAGGCCCCGTGTCCGACACCGTCAGCGACACTCCCCCATCGGTCGGGATAGCCAACACCAAAACCGATCCACCTTCCGGAGTAAACTTGATCCCATTATCTAACAGATTCTCCAAAACCTGCAGGATGCGGTCACGATCTGCTTGGACCAAGGGCAGAGAAGATGGGACTTCGGACGAAACCTGGATGTTCTTGATGGAGGCCTGTAAGCGGGCCTGGGAGACCGCATCCTCAATCATCTCCGACAGATCCAGCGCTTCAGTCCGCACTGAAAAACGTCCAGCTTCAATCCGAGCTACATCCAAGAGATCTTGAATTAATCTGTTGATTCGATAGGCCGACCGTTGAATAATGTCTAAATTCTCACTCTGCTGAGCTGTAGGAAGCTCAGCGTCGGCCATAAGCTCAGCGGCAGCCGCGATCGTTCCGACCGGATTCCGAAGGTCGTGGGAAACCACAGCCATAACTTCATCCCTGGCCTGCACCGCATCCCGAAGCGCATCTTCAGCTGCTCGTATCTCAGTCATATCCGTGAAAGTGAGCACGACACCCCGGGCCTCCAAGCCATCGGTCATTGGACTCACGGTGAGCTGAACGGGAAAGGATGATCCGTCTTTCCGCCAAAGTATCTCGTCCAAGATTCGTACGGTCTTTTCAGATCCCGATGATAGCTTTGCCGGCCACCAACCTTCACTGTGCTTGCTACCGTCTTGGTCGGCGTGATGAATAAGTCCATGCACCCGCTTCCCTCGCAGGTCCCGTGGCGAGTAACCGAGCATCCGAGCCCCAGCCTCATTCAGGAAAGTGCAACAGCCATCCAGATCTAGGCCGATGAGTCCGTCCGTGGTCCCCCGCAATATCGCTCGAACTTTGCGACGTGCAGCTACGGTCTCGAGGCGACGCTGCGTCTCGCTCCTGGCAAGATCCTGGAGCCCGACACCAACGATTACCATTGCCAAGGCACCGGCCACCGCTAGGCCGATCGCCCCAACGATGATCCAGAATTGCAGGGCTCGTTGTCGCTCCAGTCGAAACGACGCCGACGTCGCATCACTGATCAATCGGTCTTCAAAGGCGCGGAAGGCGGTTCGCAGTGCTTCGTACCGAGCCCGGTCGTCCCCTATACTTTCTCGGAATTCTTGTGGGGTCGTCGCGATCACACCCGGCTCCATGAGCGGGGAGTGAAGAACCTTCCAATCGCTTGACCGTGCCTCAAGTTGGGCCAAATCGCTGCGGTAGGTGGCAGGCATACTTCGAATCACTTGCCTCAAGTCATTCAAGAGATCTTCTTCTCGCCTGAGGTCGCTCTGATAGGAAGTGACAAAGCTCGGATCGCCAGAATTCACATACTGCTCGATACGCATCATTTCACGAGAATGGACGAGGGCCACCTCGGGGAGCATCGGACGCGCCAAGGAGAAAGTTTCGATCTCACGCTCGAGTCGGTCCTCCTGACGCTCCAGGAACACTGGAACTAAAGCCAGCAACACAAGCGCGGTGAAGGATACTCCAAGTGCAACGATCCACCTGGACCGTCCGACCTGGCGAGCGGCAGCGGATTTCATAACAGAAGCTACGACAGGAGCTTACTCTCGACGAGGTCGGCTAGTTGATCCGAAAGATCGGGCGCGTTCAGATCAAGCACCGGGATTGGTACTTCAATTTCAGGAGCATCCGTGACCAAAGCCAGAAATTGTTCCGAGCCAGGTAGGTCGGGTTGATAGAACGGCTCTGGATGGGCTGCGGTCCGATACACCTCGATCTTCGGAAGATTCGAGGTTTTGTATCCTTCGACTACGACGATTTCTGCGTCGGAGACGAATCGATTCACCACCTCTTTCACAGACGGCTCTCCCATCGATCCCCATCCACCCATCACAACCATATCCTCCGGTCCTGCAAGTACGACGCGACGAGCACCACCTTCGTGACGAAGACGCCACGAGTCCGTCCCGGGTGTATCAACCTCGAAGCGATGCCCGTGCTTGATCGCCACTACTTGCCGTCCGCGTCGCTCCAGTGCAGAGATCAATCCCACGGCTACAGAGGTCTTTCCGCTGTCTTTAAAGCCGATGACGCTCACGACGGGTGGCCCCCCACTCAATTCCCTATCCCGGCTGGTCAAAGCTCTTTCTCTGTAAAAGTCGAGAGGATCTCTTCGGCTCTGACTACATCCGCAACCGTGTTTACGTTCGAAAAGCAGATCTTCGGATCCACGACTCCAGAGAGAAGGGTCCTATCCACCAGAGATGCATCAAGGACACCGAGCACTCCGTGCAGGGACAAATCACCCGACGACACCCTCTTCTCGACCGCCTCGACGCAAGGAAGCCTGTATAGAGCACATAATGGCTCCATTCCATCTGGACCGAACGGCACTACCGCTGATGCCACACCTGGTTGATCCAATACGAGCCGCACCACCTCCTTTGTGATGAAAGGCATATCACATGCCAATAAGAACACGCCGTCGTCACCCCGCTCCCGGGCCCACTCGAGGGCTGTCCAAAGCCCCCCTAAGGGTCCGAGACCCGGTCGAAGATCAGCCCGCGACGGAACGCCCAGTACTTTTCCAATGGCCTCGTCAGCCGAGACTATGCCCGCCGACAAGCCGGCTCCTTCCAGGGCCCGCACGCTCCACAAGCCGAGAGGGACACCATCCACCGGAACGAGTGCTTTAGGCCGCCCGAGGCGACGGCTTTGTCCGCCTGCAAGGACAGCACCGAAAAACTTTTCCTTTGTGTTGTTCACCCCGTGATCCGCTCGGGACCCGCGTATACGTTGAAACCCTCCGATCGCGTGAAACCCAGTAGGCTGATGTTAAAGCGCTTCGCAAGATCCACCGCAAGACTCGAAGGAGCACCAACGGCCGCCACTAAAGGGATCCCTGCAGCAAGCGCCTTTTGCAGGATTTCAAAGGAACTCCGGCCCGAGACGACAAGAATCGTCCTTTCCAGAGGGATCTCTCCCGCGAGAAACGCGTGACCCAAGACCTTGTCCACCGCGTTATGGCGACCTATGTCCTCACGGAGGGATATCAGCTTGCCCGTCTCGTCGAACCGTCCCGCAGCGTGAATTCCACCCGTCCGGTCGAACAACCCTTGCCCGGACCGTAGTTTTTCTGGGAGAGCGGTGAGGATCTCGGGATCGAGCTGCAACCCTTCGTCCGGTAAGGGTTCACACCCACGGACCTCGACCGCCTCTAGCGATGCTTTCCCGCACACACCGCAACTCGAACTCATATAGAAATTCCTCGAAATGGCATCCACATCGAAAAAAGTTCCGGATCGAAGCTTCACGACAACGATGTTGTAGATTTGCGGTTCGTCTCCCCGGCAGTAGCTGATTTCAGTTATGTCCTCACGGTCACTGACAAGCCCTTCTCCATACAAGAATCCCGCTGTAAGCTCAAAATCGTCACCGGGAGTACGCATGGTGACCGAAACTGCAGTCGTCTCACGTACCCCTTTCCGGGTGAACTCCACACGGATCTCAAGCGGCTCCTCCACGGTCACAACGTCCTTCCGAGTGGTCATTCGTCCATCAAGGAGTTTCGAGACCTGCACGCGGGACAGTCCTTTACCCGGTGAAATCACGGTCTGGAACCGACGGGTACGAAGGCAACAATCCGCACTGGACCACCACTCCCCCCAGCGATCTTCATAGGTAAGGCCACGACGAAAGCCCCCGTTTCGGGAAGTGCTTCCAAGTTCGCCACATTCTCAAATCCTGGAATATTCCCACCGTAAATTATTAGATGGGTTTCGAATCCGGAGGATTGTCCGAAGTCGATGCTAGGCGTGTCGATACCCACTGCCGCGACAGCCCGCTCCTCTATAATCCAGCGTGCCGTTTCCGGGTGGATCCCTGGGAAATGGAGCTCGGGAACCGCCTCAGCCCCTACTTTCTCTGTCCCAAGATACCGCAACCGATTAGGCCACCGTTCCCCCCAGCCGGTCCGGATAAATAGGATCGCACCCTCGGGAATCGGGCCGTGCACTCCCTCCCAGACCTCCATATCCGCAATGGACACCTGGTAGTCCGGAGTCGTCTGAGCAGATACGTCTACCACAGCGGCCGGACCGATCAATCGTTCCAACGGGATCTGTTCAGTGGACATGCCACCGCGGGAGAAATGAATGGGCGCGTCGAGATGGGTTCCACCGTGCTCGGCCGTCGAAACGTTATACGCACTGTAAAAGTAGCCTTGTTCAGTCTCGCCGTAAGCGACTTCCTCCAAACTAAATCCGGATGCCGTCGGCCAGTAAATGGTCTGGTCGGAATAAGTGTAGCTGAGGTCGATCCATCGTCCTCCGGAATGATTGAATACACCGGAGTAATCAGCCTCGCCAGACACCCTTCCACATCCAACGAAACTAACCAGGGTCATGAACGTAAGTAGCTCACGCATAAACGACCCTCCTCATCAATGGTTTTCGATCGGCAAGCGTGTACACCTTACTTGTCTTGTGCGATCCAGCAATCTCTCCATCACGGTTCATTTGAGAGCGCTCCAGGCCATGCCGTAACCCCTTGTCCGAAACCTTTGGTCCAACCCATCGTATTCTTATAGAAGGGTAGCACTTGAGCTAGACCTAGGAGATGGTGGACGTCTCTGACCAAGAGTCCACACCAGTCACTTTAACTGGCGATTTTAACTCGCCACCAGTGAGCCGGGTATTAGACATCATTGATCACCATTGGACGATGTGAGGTTAGGCCTGACCTACCGCGATTCTTCCGTCAAGTCAACCTGATTGAGAGATCAACTTTATCGGCTTCCGTCCGGAGAATCGATTTGAAGTGCAGAGAGTTAAGACGTGACCGGCAAGTGGATAGCTTCCGATCACTGGCCGTACTTATGGGCCTAAGGATTGAGTCACCGGCTCCATAATTGGTGACAAAACCATTACACAGCAACTTGGGAGGTTAGTGACCATGCGTGAGGACAAGAAGGAGACAAGGTCACCAACGGACGGGAAGCCAGACAAGGTCAGATTGGACCGTCGCGAGGCCCTGAAGCTAGGCACCGTCGGATTCGGCTTGGCTGTAGTAGGGACTTCGGCAGGATGCACCATCGAATCTCATGCAAACGATTTCGGATCACCACCGAATCTGGGTGAGGCACCTCTCGAACTCTTCTCTGCTCCCTCAATTGACCAAGTTCGCATCGGCTACGTCGGTGTAGGCCTCCAGGGGAGTGCCCACGTCCGCAACCTGCTGAGGATTGAGGGCTGCGTCATCCAGGCCGTGTGCGACATAGTTCCAGAGAAGGTCCAGCGTGTCCAGGATCAAGTCGAACAGGCTGGCTTCCCACGTCCGACCGGGTACGCCCGCGGCCAGTTGGATTTCCAGAGGCTCTGCCAAGAAGAGGATCTGGACCTCGTGTATAACGCCACTCCCTGGGAGTGGCACGTACCCATCTGCACGGCTGCCATGGAGAACGGGAAGCATACGGCGACAGAAGTTCCGGCAGCCTACACACTGGAGGACTGCTGGAAGCTAGTCGAGTATGCCGAGAAGTACGGGAAACACTGCTCGATGATGGAAAACGTCAACTACGGCCGAATGGAGATGCTGGTGTTCAATCTCGTCCGGCATGGATTGCTGGGTGAGATCCTGCATGCGGAGGGTGGGTACCTGCATGATCTGAGAGCCATCAAGTTTGAAGACCGAGATGAAGGCCTCTGGCGGCGCGCCCACTCCATGCGGCGGAACGGCAACATGTATCCGACACATGGGCTCGGTCCCGTCGCCAACTGCATGGACATCAATCGGGGTGACCGGTTTGCTACCCTAGTCTCAATGAGTAGCCCCTCCAGGGGTCTACAGGAGTGGGCCGAATCGCATTACCCGGCGGGCCACCCGAAAAGACAGGAGACATACGTCCTCGGTGACGTCAACACTACGATGATTCAGACTGCCCTGGGGCGTACGTTCTATGTGGGCCACGACACCAACCTGCCACGACCGTACAGCCGGATCAATCAGGTCCAGGGGACCAGAGGCATCTTTCAGGGATATCCCGATCGTGTATACGTGGAAGGTGTGAGCGAGCCTCATCAATGGGATGAGGCGAGGAACTGGCTTGAGCAGTACGAGCATCCCCTCTGGAGAGAGATGGAAAAGCGTTCGCAGGATTCTGGCCATGGCGGCATGGACTTCATGGAGGACTACCGCCTGATCAAGTGTCTGCGCGAGGGGCTCCCCACAGACATGAACGTTTATGACGCAGCCGCACTGAGTGCCGTGACACCCCTGTCCGAGTGGTCCGTAGCGAACGGGAGCCAACCGGTAGAGTTTCCGGATTTCACCCGCGGGCGATGGCAATCCTGGCCCAAACTCGGCCTCGTAACCGCGTAGGCACGGAGCCATCCGCTTGAAGGAACATTTTCACGGAGTTCCGTCAAAGTTCTTCCAAGACCGATTCGGCTATCCGGCAAACTTTATCGTCCGAGCCCCTGGTCGAGTAAACCTCATTGGCGAGCATATTGATTACTCGCTACTACCGGTTCTTCCGATGGCCATACAGCTTCGCACTACGCTAACGGTGCGGCCCCGGAAGGATAGTCATGTGCGACTTGTCAACGCTAAGAAAGCCTACTCCGATATCGAATTAGAACTGTCTGCAAGCCTGGAGACCGGTCCAACGAGTGACTGGGGAGACTACGCACGTGGTGCAGCACAAGCGCTGGTTCGCGAGTACGGGATCACAGTTGGGGCCGACATCGCGGTGGAATCCAATCTACCTGTGGCTGCCGGCCTGAGCTCCTCCTCGGCTCTCTCCTGCGGTGTGGCTCTAGCTCTCCTGACCGTGAACGGTCACACCATCGACCGAGTGGAACTGGCCGAGATCATGGCCGCAGCAGAGCAATATACAGGCACACAGGGTGGCGGAATGGACCAGGCAGTTATCCTATGCGCTCGGGGTGGATCTGCCCTGAAGGTGAACTTTGCGCCACTGCAGATCCGTGAGGTGGAGGTGCCAGGAGACTGGGTGTTTCTCGTAACATACAGCGGTATCGTGGCGGAGAAGTCCGGCGCAGCGCAAGCCACGTATAACACTCGGACACGCGAGTGTCGAGAGGCGCTTCAAACCATCTGGGGATGGGTTGGAAAAGGTATACCGCCGAAGAGGGACTACCGCCCTCTTCTGGAAGCCGCGAATCCCCAGGATCTCCTGAACGTTGCCGACAAAGTCCTACGGGTTCCCCTCCTGCCTCGCCTTCGACACACCGTTAGTGAAGCACTGCGCGTGCCCGATGCGGAAGCGGCCTTGCGCATGCAAGACATAGACGCATTCGGTCGCATCATGAACCTTTCCCACGAAAGCCTCCGCGACGATTACGAAGTCAGTACCCCCGAACTCGACCGTATCGTCATCCTTTCCCAGCAGGCGGGTGCAGCAGGAGCAAGGCTCACTGGAGCGGGACTCGGAGGCGCGGCCCTCATCCTTTGTACGAAAGACAAGGAGCAGGCCATACGGAAATCACTGGTAGAAGAATACTGCAGTCCGCAGGGGAAAACTCTCTCCGAGAACGAGATCGTCAGTGTCATCCCTTCTGGTGGAGCCACCGTGGCGCGGGCCGTGGGTGGGTAGAGTGCTCGATGGTCCTTAATCTCCCATGTGAGAAGCTTATCTTGTTCTCTGGTCACGCGCGGACCTAAGAAATGAAGTCCACCCGTGGAAGCATTTTGAACACCCCCCAACCGGAGACCGCTGCGACTATGAGCGAAAAAATCCCTGGCACCAGTTGACCGTAGAGTAGAAAGCCGGTTCCGAATAAAGCTCCGTAAACCATAATGCAACCTAGGAACCAAGAGAGCAGTCCCTCGGTGAGTTCCCCACCACCCTTCCCAGAGATTCGATCAGAAGGATCTCCATCGCCTACAACTAGGTCCCAACCTCGGCCGAGAGGACGAATCCTTCTGTAAAAGTCCCGGAGCGTATCGGTGTCGACCGGAGGCGTCATGAAGGTTACGGTCAGCCACCCCACCGTGGTGATCGCTACCCCCAGTACCAACGTGGTCGAGGGATCCCACTCCTCGAACCCCAGCCACGTGTGAACGAAGGCAAAATAAACAGCCACCACGAAGGAGATCACCATGGCGGAGATCTCGCTCCACGTGTTCACACGCCACCAGAACCAGCGGAGGAGAAATACTAAGCCTGTTCCCGCACCGATCTGCAGGAGGATCTGGAAGGCCTGCATGGCATTCTCTAGTTGTAGCGCGACAAACGACGATAGGATAATGAGCACGATGGTGGAGAGCCTCGCCACACGAACGTAGTCCTGCTCGTTCCGGTCTGGCGCTACGAAGCGGCGGTATACGTCGTTTACGATATACGACGCTCCCCAATTGAGGTGTGTGCTTATGGTGGACATGTAGGCAGCGGCAAGCGAAGCCACTACAAGGCCCAAAAGCCCATGAGGTAAGAAGACCAGCATAGCGGGATAGGCAAGGTCGTGGCCGATGACCGAAGGATCCACGTCCGGGAATGCTATCTGGAGGTCAGTAAGGGTCGGGTAGACGATCAGGGAAGCCAAGGCTACGAGGATCCATGGCCATGGGCGAAGCGCGTAGTGGGCCAGGTTGAACCAGAGTGTGGCTCGCAGGGCATCTTTCTCGTCTCTGGCCGCTAGCATACGTTGGGCAGCGTAACCTCCACCACCGGGTTCTGCACCAGGATACCACGTACTCCACCATTGAACAGCAATAGGCACGATGAAAACAGCTGCCGCCGTGGAGGGATCCGAAAAATCCGGAAGGAAGGAAAGCTTGTCGGCTAAGGCAGGGTTCGAGACGAGTCCGGAGAGTCCTCCTACTTCAGGAAGCCGGAGAGCATAGAACGCCGCGGCTACAGAACCAATCATGGAGACTCCAAAGAGTAACAGATCGGTGAACACGACACCCACAAGCCCAGACGTGGCCGAATAAAGGACCGTTGCCGATCCGGCGACCAGCACAACCGAATACTTGTCGACACCCAGGAGCACGCCGCCGATCTTGATGGCCGCCAGGGTCACAGTGGCCATGATCATGACGTTGAAAAACACACCCAGGTAGATGGCCCGAAAGCTTCGAAGGAAAGCCGCAGATGTCCCGGCATAGCGGAGTTCGTAGAAACCCATGTCGGTGAGGACCCCCGACCGGCGCCACAGCTTAGCGTAGAAGAACACCGTGCACATACCGGTGATCAGGAAGGCCCACCAGATCCAGTTTTGGCTGACACCTCCCGTGCGAACGAGGTCACTGACCAGGTTGGGCGTATCGGTCGAGAATGTGGTGGCCACCATAGAGGTTCCGAGGAGCCACCACGGCATGGACCGGCCGCCTAGAAAATACTCTTCGGTGCCACGGCCAGCTCGACGAGCAAAGGTCAGTCCTACGGAAAGGACCGACACACCGTAGAGAATCAGAACCCACCAATCGAGTGTCGAAAGCTGCATCAGAGATCCGTTCCTGAAAGTCTGCTCGTGTTCGCCAACACTTGGAATGCGGTTCGAAGATCCATCGGATAGCAGTCCTCGGCAACGAGCTTCTCGATACGGGCCCGAACCTCCAAACGATCCGGAGGGAAAGTCACGCCGAAACCGAGTGTACCAGACTTAACCGCACGGATCCGAGCATCCCCGGATGCGACGAGTGCGTTTAGTGCGTCGCTCAGATAAAATTCCAAGTGACAATCCACATCGCCCCGGTCGAGGAATGCGCAGAATTTTTCCTCTAGAAGAGGGAATAGACCGGGTGTGAAACCCCAAATGCCCATTGAGGCCGACTCGTCACCCGAGAGTGACACCTGGGAGCCATGGGGACTTTTACCAACGATCCCGACCGGACTATGGTGGATCTCAAGCACTTCACGAATCTCTTGGACATGATCTTGGGCATCTACCTTTAGGATGGCCCGGCTTAGCTGAGTGGTCGTGGAAAGAGTGTCAGCCAATCGGTAGGTGACGGCCACATATTCCCTAGGGGTTCCACGGCCCAGATGATCTGCAACTCTCTGTATAGCTCCTAGACCGTAGAAATCGTCGGCGTTCACCACAGTGAAGGGTCCCCGGACAAGATGCCTGGTAGACCACACCGCATGGCCGGTTCCCCACGGTTTCGTTCGGATCCCAGAAGCTACAACACCGGCCGGAAAATCGTCGGCGCTCTGGCAGACGAGACGGCAAGGCCAAAAGCCCCCCGTGAGTTCCTCCACATGTTCTGACATTTCAGTGTGGATTTGCCGACTGACGACCAGGATTGCTCCACCGTATCCTGAGCGAGCGGCGTCGAAGAGTGAGTAGTCAATGAGGGCCTCGTTCGATGGCCCTACAGGTGCCAACGGCTTGACGGATCCGTAACGGGTGGACAGGCCGCCAGCTAGCACAACGAGAGTCGGTCCCAAAGCGGACTTCCGCGGTCGAGATACTCGGGCAGGGGAAGGGCCCATTACAGATCAGCTAACGCAGAATGGTATGCACATGGAATCATGGGTTAATGCGGACACTATGCCATGGTTGAGCGGCGTGCCACTGCGAACTCTCGCAGGGGAACCTCTTCGCCAAGCACCCACCCCCTCTCGCTGGGAAACAGTGGAAGGCCCCGGGGGTTGTCCCTCTAGGCCCCTATGGGAGCTGCCAGACGAGATACCCGGCCAGAATAGTACCGACAAGCACGGCCCCGTAACTGAACACGAAGATCAACTGACTCAAGTGCTTGAGCTGCAATCCGTCGTACAGTGTGAAGCGAAAGCGGTGTGCCCAATGAAACAACAACAACGTGCAGGAGACGAAAATTGCCACTCGCGAAAGTGGGTGGCTCAGCAAAGTGAGTATGTATTCATGACTCGGGGAAGGAAGCCAACCGAGAGGGAAAACAAGGCCGAACAACAACAACAGGACCGGAATCACCAGGGCGGCCACTACACCGCCGGCACTGAAAAGAATCCATAACAGCGGCTCGAGCCTTAGCCGTACCATCGCTACTTCAACTCAGCGAGGATAATCCACGCTAACAGGAGAGATGTCATTAACCACGCGCCGTAATTGGAAGCGGCGACCACGTTTCCGGGTACTCGCTTTCCTCTGACTCGTACCACCATTGCCTGCGGTGCCAGGTTGAACCAAGTGACGGAATGGAATACGACGAAGAGTAAACCAACGAGGTTCACGAGCACTCTGCCGGGGTGTGCAGCCCAACTCATAAACTCCTGGTAAGCAACTTCTCCACGCCCCACGGCGGCAATCAACATCAGTAGAAAGACGACGAACCACGCCACGAAAAGGCTACTCAGTTCGCGTAACATGAACACGAGTGATGACCAGCGTTTCAACCACCACCACGTCGAAATCCGCGGACGATACAAACGCGCGTGGAAACGCTTGTCTGTCGATTGATCACTCATCTATCGCCCCACGGCAAAAGGAAACCTTTGAGCGATGTCAGCGCAGCATCCAATTTATAGCGCTGAATAGCACCGGCGGGGTCGACCTTCTTCGGACAGACCTTGGTACAGTCACCCACGAAGGTGCAACCCCAGATTCCCTCGTGCTGAGAAAGAAGGTCGAGACGCTCATCAGATCCTTCGTCACGTGAATCGAGATTGTACCGCTGGGCCAGAGCGATCGCGGCCGGACCAATGAACTCTGGGTCGAGTCCATATACAGGGCAGGCGGCATAGCACAGCATGCAATTGATGCACATGCTGTACTGCTTGTATTCGCTAAGTTCGTCCGGTGTCTGCCTGTACTCTCCGTCCGCTAGAGGCTGTTCCTCGTTGCGCACAATCCAGGGCTTGATCGTAGTCAACTTCTTCATGAAGTCCGTCATCTCGACGATGAGATCACGGATGACCGGGAAGTTTTGCAGCGGCTCGAGACACACTGGACCTGGCGCATAGTCGGCGAGGAACGTTTCGCACGTCAGCTTCGGTTCTCCGTTGACAGTCATTCCACAACTGCCACAGATGCCCATGCGACAAGACCAACGGTACGACAGCGTGCCGTCAAGCTGATCCTTAATGTAGTTGAGTCCGTCGAGAACCACCCAGTCCTTCTGGCAGGGCACCTCGTATTCCTCAAACGTTGGCTCGGTCTCCTCCTCAGGACGGTACCGGGCCAGCCTCAGGGTGATACGGTCATCCACAGCTTATCTCCCGTATACTCGCTCGCCAGGGGGCCACCGGGTGATCGTCACCGGTAGCGATTCAACCCTGGAAGAACCGTCGGAATTACGATATGTGAGCGAGTGAGCTAGAAAACCTTCATCGTCACGGTCGGTAAAGTCTGTCCGTTGGTGCGCGCCCCGGGATTCTTCTCGCCACAAGGCAGAGTGGATCATCGCCTCGGCAACATCGAGCATGGACGACAACTCCAAGACAGTGGTTAATTCCGTGTTGAACGTTCGGCTACTATCATGCACGGCCACGTTGCGAAAGCGCTCTTTCAGCTCACGCAATCGGTCGGCTGCCCGGGTCAGTTTCTCTCCCGATCGATAGATGCCGGCACCTTGCTCCATCGCGTCCTGCATCTCCTCACGAAGAGTCGCGGAGCGTTCCGTGCCATCCGTCTTGTGCAGGAAATCACGCTCCAGGCGTTTCTTTTCATCCTCGGCCTGGGCCAGAAGACTAGAATTAGGATCCGACCGGGTGGCAGCATATTCAGCAGCCGCACGTCCAGCTCGCGCACCGAATACGAGTAACTCCGACAAGGAGTTGGACCCTAGTCGGTTAGCACCATTGATACTCACGCATGCGACCTCACCAGCCGCATACAGTCCCGGCAGGGGTGTAGCGCCATCGATATCCGTATGAACCCCTCCCATCATATAGTGGATGACTGGCCGCACTGGTATCAACTCTTTGACCGGATCGATATTCTGGTATTTCTTACACAGCTCGCGTACGAAGGGAATCTTGGTGGCGATAACCTTCTCGCCCATATGTCGTAGGTCGAGGCTAACCACCGGTCCGTAAGGGCCATCGACGGCCCGGCCTTTCTCTACCTCCTTGACGAAAGCCTGAGACAAACGGTCCCGCGGACCCAACTCCATGCTCCGCAGAACTGGTTTCGGCTCCGGCGTGCCCAGGTCGTAGTCCTGTAGGTAGCGGTAGCCGTCCTTATTGAGCAACCAGCCTCCTTCAGCTCGTGCTGCTTCGGTGATAAGGATCCCGGTGAACGGGAGGCCGGTCGGATGATACTGGACGAATTCCATGTCCTTCAGCGGGGCACCGGCATCGTAGGCCAATGCCATGCCGTCACCGTTCTTGATACTGGCGTTAGTGGTGAACGGAAACACTCGGCCACATCCACCCGTGCAAAGAATGACAGACTTGGCCAGAATCGGTTGGACTTTCCCAGAGATTAATTCTAGTGCCACAACACCTTGCACACGGCCATCATCCACCAAGAGCTTCGTCACGAACCACTCGTCGTAGCGAACAACACTTGTGTATTTTAGTGAAGTCTGGAACAGTGTGTGGAGCATGTGGAAGCCGGTCTTGTCGGCCGCGTACCACGTTCGCTTATTCTTCATACCGCCGAACGGCCGCACAGCGACTCTGCCTTCGGGCGTTCGACTCCAAGGACAACCCCAGTGTTCTAACCGAAGCAACTCCTCGGGTGCCTCTTTCACGAAAGCGTCAACGGCGTCCTGATCACACAGCCAATCACCGCCGGAGACGGTGTCATAGGCATGCTCGTCGAGGGAGTCATCGTCTGCAATTACTCCCGCAGCGCCTCCCTCTGCGGAGACCGTGTGGCTACGCATGGGATACACCTTCGAGACCACAGCGATACTCAGGTGGGGGTTGGTTTCCGCAATGGCAATGGCCGCACGTAACCCTGCCCCGCCACCCCCCACCAGTACTACGTCATGTGAAGCAGTCATGGTAGGGCCGAGAACCGAGGCCAAGGAATCCTATCGTCTGTACGAGAACTCGTCCTACAGGATTGTATCGTCGTGGAGGACCACATCAAGCAAGAAATTTCTTTCGCGTTACTCGTGAGGGATATTCCAACAGTTGCAGTCATAGGACGGTTCATTGCTCAGCGCGCACTCCATCCCGATCTCCTCCCCCAAACATCAGTTGGAAACTCCGGTGGTAAGTCCAAAATGTGGTAAAAAACTAGGCGCTTGTGAAAAATTACGCAAGCGTAGATTTGCGCGTAATAGAAGGACAATCCGGAGGTAGGATACATCCTCACGCGTGGGTGGATTGACGTTAAATCGGACAGCACCGGCCGGGATATCGTTATCTGTCCGGACTCCGGAACGGATTCAAATTCGAGTCGTGGACTCAGACCGAATCTCATATGTCGGCTGGCAAGTGCAGTACAATGTCCCAAGTTCCCGCTGAGGGAAGGTTTGACTAAGTCCATCACCTCTGACGCCATCAGTAAGTGGTCTCCAGGGGCCTCAACCGACTGGCGCCCTTCCTCTGCCTTTCACATGTTGCGGGGAGAAGTCCGGCCACGCCGAAAAGGCCGGGCACTCTCCGGCTTTCAGGGAGCTAGCTCATGACCGTGTATAAGACTCGTCCCAGCATTCTGTTCCTCTCTGCGCTGCTGGGACCGTTGCTTTCGTACTGCACCTCACCTGGCGCCAACGAGGAACGTTTCGACGTCGTCGAGCTGACGATACCCGAAATGCAGCGGGCGATGGAAGAAGGGCGAATTACCTCTCGAGGATTAGTCGAAGCGCACCTCTTGCGCATCGCCCTTTATGAAGAGCGCGTGAATGCGGTGATCGCTGTCAACGCCACCGCCCTCGCGGAGGCGGACCGGCTCGACCAAGAACGAGCCGAGGGTCACGTGCGTAGTCCGCTCCACGGTATCCCGGTCGCCCTCAAGGACAACGTCCACACCACCCACATCCCAACCAGTGGTGGCGCGTTGGCATTCGAGGGGTTTGTACCTCCGTACGAAGCGACGCTGGTCACGAATCTCCACGAGGCCGGTGCCATCATCCTCGCCAAGACAGTGATGACCGAACTCGCGAACTTCATGGCTTCCGGGATGCCCGGTAACTACAGTGCAGTCGGTGGCTACGGCCTGAACCCATACGATCCCCGCCGTGATCCGCGGGAGGACCGAAACGACGGTCGCCCCGTGATGGGCACCGGTGGATCGAGCTCGGGTATCGGCACCGCAATGAGCTTCTGGGCCGCAAACGTGGGCACCGAGACCTCAGGCTCAATTCTGTCGCCGTCGAACGCGAACATGCTGGCCGGGATCAAACCAACCGTGGGGCGTGTGAGCCGCTATGGCGTGATCCCAATCACCGCTGATCAGGACATTGCGGGCCCCATGGCGCGCACCGTCACCGATGCAGCCATCTTCCTGGGGGCACTCGAAGGGGCAGAGCCGGATCCGAACGACACCGCAACCCAGGTCTGCGAGCCTCCGCCGAACCGGGACTACACGGTGTTCCTCCGTGCCGATGGGCTGCAGGGAGCTCGCATCGGAATTCCTCGAGCCTCCTACTACGACTCGATTCAGGTCCCCGGAACCGAACAATTTCGGAACCGGTTGTCCGACGAGGGTAGGGCAGTGATGGCCGAAGCGATTGAGATCCTCGCGGCACAAGGAGCGACGATCGTTGATCCTGCCGACATCCCTAGCGTCATCGATCCCGACCTCGAGCACAATTTGCTCGTGGGCGGAAGGAGCAGTGTGCTCAGGTACGGCATGAAGCGGGATTTCAACGCGTGGCTCGCCTCGCTCGGCGAGTCGGCGCCCGTCAAGACACTGACTGAGTTACGCGAATGGAATGTAGCCCACGAGCAGGCCGGTTCTATGAAGTACGCTCAGGCAAACCTAGACGGATCCGATGAGATCGACCTGGACGAAGACCGCGTCGAGTACACAGCCGATCGAGCGCGCGACCTGTACCTGAACGGTGAACACGGGATCGACGAGGTGATGACCGACCTCGAGTTGGACGCGCTGCTGTTCCCGGGATCAAGCGGCGCCGGCATCTCGGCCCGGCCGGGCTATCCGACCGTGATCGTGCCATTCGGCTTCCTCGAGTCCGCCGCTGATCCGCCGATGCCCGACGGGTTCGACCCGAAGCCCCGCCCCTTCGGGGTGAGCTTCGCGGGGATGGAGTGCAGCGAGCCGAGGTTGATTGAGCTAGCGTACTCGTTCGAGCAGGCGACGATGCGCCGGATCGCACCTCCCGGAATGCCCTGAGGGAAACGCATACTCGAAGGCGCACGCTCCGGTTAACCCAAGGGAGACACGATGAACATGAGGCTGATGATACCAGCAGTGATGGTTACGGGGATTGTGGCCCTCTGCTTGGACGGAGCAACTGTGACCGTCAAGGCCCAGGATGTGACACGAGCTCCACGTAACCTTGAGGAGTTCGACGCGATGTTTCGTGAGGTCTCGAATTGGGGGCGCTGGGGCGCAGATGACGAGCTCGGGACAATGAACCTGATTACACCAACCAAGAGCCGTGAGGCGGCCGCACTGGTGCACAGTGGGATCACGGTGTCCCTGGCGCACGCTCCAATGCCGGAAGAGGCTGCCGACAACCCATCTACCGCGTTCGAGCACACCATGGGCCGGAGTCTTCGAACCGACACCTATCGATTCACTTATCACGGTTACGGGGTTAGTCACATCGATGCTCTATGCCACTTCGCCCACAACGGCTCGCTCTACAATGCGGTTCCCATTTCCGCAAGCACGTCTGAGGGCTGCGGTAAGCACGGTATCGACAATCTGAAGAGCGGCATCGTAACCCGCGGTATTCTGCTCGATTTCCCGCGCTTGAAGGGCGTTCCCTACCTCGAGCCCACGACACCGATCTACATTGAAGATATAGAGGCCTGGGAGCGGCTGGCTGGCGTCACCATTTCCGCCGGAGACGTCATCTTTGTCCGTACTGGCCGCTGGGCTCGACGGGAAGCTCTTGGACCGTGGCAAGTGTCTGGAAACAGCGCCGGGTTACATGCGTCCGTCCTTCCTTGGATCAAGGAACGTGACGTTGCGTTCGTGGGGAGTGATGCGGCAACCGATGTAATGCCGTCGATGGTGGACGGTATCACACTACCAGTCCATACCCTTTTGATTGCTGCGCTCGGCTCGAATATCTTGGACAACATGGACCTTGAGCTACTCGCCGAAACAGCGACCCGTGAGAACCGCTGGGAGTTCATGCTGACGGCAGGTCCGATTCCGGTAACCGGTGGCACCGGTTCCCCGCTCAACCCGATCGCGGTGTTTTGATGTACGGAGGCGTGATAGTGACGCCGTTGGTCAATACGCGTACCTGACCCCAGTCCGTAGCCTGGTATCCAGCGCGCTGATCCCATCGGGTGGTTTGCTATCGTAACGGAGATCAAACGATACCGTGAGGTCTAGTTCATCGGTTACAGACGTGGCGACTCGTAGATTCGCGAGCATCCGAATATCATTAAAATCTCTAACCCTAGGTTGTAAATAGGTCGTAGACGTGATCACAAGATTTTCGTTGGGTACAACTCGTAGTGTAAGGAAATAGCTCCCACGGACGACTGTGGTCTGATCGTCATGAACTGCGGTGTCAGGAAGGTTCAAGCGCTCGTGTTCCACCATTATAGCACCACCCATACCAAACTGTCCCCACTCTCCACTAGCAAATGAGGTCCGTGCTCCACCACCCGTTACTGCTCTGAAGTTGAGGAGCTGGGGTCGATCGTAGTTCAATTGTCCATACCACTCCGGTGAGAAGCTCTCGTTGTAAGCATAGGTCTGGCGATAATGCAACAAGCCAGACGATGAGAAGCGATTCCCACTGAGCAGGCCGAGTCCTCCGTTCCCTACGATCAGCCTAGTTGCAGACTCCGTAACACTATAGAGGCGTGCGTTCAGTCCGAGTTGGATCAACTCCACATTCCCAGTACGTAGTGCTAAATCACCACCGAACGTACCCGACATTCCGAGAGGAGGATCGTCCCGCCGAAGTGCCTCCACATCGACCTGAGCGGACATGGACGAGGGAAAAGCTGCAGCTAGGGTGATGACCAAACGGAAGGCGTTACAGCGTAAATACGTGAGATCGGTTGAAGAAATCATTGAGTGTTTGCTGAGGCTACTCGAGGAGCTTCACTTTCTATCAATGGGCGGTAGTGGTTTAACACTATTCGGCACACTGAATCACACGTAAAGAAGGCTTCGGGCAGGCGAACACAACCCACCTTCCGGCGACCGGGACGGCCGAATCGAACCCGGCCTCATGCTGGTCAGCCGACCCACCTAGAACGTGATGTTCCTCTCCGACTTCACGTACGTGTCGAACCACTCGATCATCTCGGCGAGCGTGTGCAGCACTGACTCACGACCGCGGTAGCCGTGAGACTCGTTCGGCAGCATCACGAGTCGGACGGTCGCTCCGTGCCCTTTGAGCGCGTGATACATACG
>JAYZFL010000034.1:0-33764 GCA_036336795.1 Gemmatimonadota bacterium | reverse complement strand
ATGACCATTCGCGAGCAGAGCGGTCAGGAGACCTTCGACGATCTCCGTCTGCCCGACTACCCGCTTCGCGATCTCGCTTCCGATCTCTTCCGCGACCTGAGCCACTCTCTGGAGAAGCTTGAGGTCTTGATCTTGTACAGTCGTTTCAGTCGTTAACGTCATTTGGTCACTTTCGGCGACTTTAAGAACCCTTTGACCGCCATAGGCGGGCTCGTTCTGTCCGGAACTTGAGGCAACGCACGATACCCGCTGCCCGACGTCTGAGATCCCGTCCGAGTCGAGACCTCGAAGTGGGATCTACACTCTGGGCGTGAGCACATGATAATACCCAGCCCGGTGCGGCGAAGTTGACTCCCGTACGCCCTTCAGTCAAGCGTGCGCGGCTCTCTGCATCTCCCTATATTACCGTACAAATGCCCGCTTGCGCTTTTTTTCACAAGCGTCTAAATTTTTTTTTGATTTGGGTGTCCCACCGGAGTTCCAACCGATGTCAGAGGAAGGAAAACCGGCTGAAGAGTCTCGCCGCGAAGTCATACGTGCCTCGTCCCGATACTTGGGTCACGGGATGACATTTGCCGCTTCGGTGGCACTTTTCGGATGGGTTGGATCCCAGGTCGGCACGCGTATGGGGGCCGAGTCTCTACTGACGATACTCGGGATACTTTTTGGTGGTGCAGTTGGATTTTACAGCCTAATCGTCCAAGTCATCAAGAAGCCCCGCGAAGCGGGCGGCTACGAGGAGAGTGACGAGGATTGAGAGCCCTGGGTCGGTACGCGTTGACCGGACTCCTGATGATCGCGGTGGTGGTTGCGGCGCTCTTTCCGTTTTTGGGCGATGAAGGGAGAACGGGGGTCTTGCTGGCGGCTGCGGTCGCGTACCCGGTGCAGATTGTAGCCTTTGGGTTGCTGTTGCGTGCCCGGGGAGAGCCATCCCGATTCTTTGTTTGGTGGGGGGCGGGTGTGCTGCTGAGGATCGCGGTGATTGTAGTAATCGGGCTCCTTGCCTTGCGCATCGAGTCGCTTGGAGCTGAAGCCTTACTGCTGTCCTTGGCCGGGTTCTTCTTCGGTCTGCTGATGATCGAGCCGACGTTTCTGAAGGGCGCAGATAGGGATGCGATAAACTGATAGACCTGATAGACCGACAAAAGAGACGATGAGTCTACTGAGAGCGCTTCGGGCGCAAGGTCAGGAAGCGACGCAAGCCGCAGGCGACCATGGAGCGGAGTCGTCGGGCCCCATGCCCTTGGACGAGCTTGCTGACTTCGCCCAGCATCACATTGGCGATTCGAAGGAGATCGAGTTCTTCGGTGGGCATTGGAGCCTCGAAGCTCTGAGCATCCCTCCGATTGACGTTGGGCCTTTAGCGATCGACCTATCACCTACACGTCATGCTGTGGTTATGGTGGTGGTGGCGCTCCTCATGCTGGCGATGTTCATTCCGTTGGCTGGAACCCTCCGAAGGAGGAGCAAGGAGAAGGCTCCGAGTGGGCCTGCAAACGCCCTGGAAGCGATGGTTGTCTACTTCCGTGATGATGTGGTACGGGCAAACATCGGGCACGGCGCAGACGTCTTCACGCCATTCATTCTCACGATCTTCTTCTTCGTCTTGGGGATGAACCTGATCGGCCTCACGCCCTTGGGGATCACGCCTACGGCGAACATCTCCGTGACTGCCGCGCTGGCTGTTATCAGCTTCGTCGTCATCGAGATGGCCGGATTCAAGGCGTTGGGACCGGCCGGCTACGCTCGTACGATCTTTTTCCTTCCTCCCGGTCTACCGGGCGTCATGAAACTCCCAATGCTCGCTATTCTGAGTGTCGTCGAGGCCATGGGCAAAGTGGCGAAGCCGTTCGCACTGGCTATCCGTCTCATGGCCAATATGACGGCGGGCCATACGCTGATTCTACTCCTCATGGGAGCCATTTTTGTGCTCCAGAGCTATCTCGTGGGCATCGGGGCGGTCGCGGCCGCCAGCGCACTCATGATTCTGGAGTTGCTCGTGGCCTGTTTGCAGGCCTACATCTTTGCGCTACTCACGTCCGTCTTCATTGGACTGATACGTCACGCTCACTAGTCACCGTCATACAACAAAAGGACATAATACGATGCTGCACGCACTCGTTACCGTCGTTCAGGAAGCTGCCGTGGATGGAGCGACCGGAGGCATTGGTCTCATAGGTGCTGGTCTTGCCATCGGGGGCGCCGTGATCGGCGCGGGTATCGGAATCGGCCCGATCGGGTCTGCCGTGGCCCAGGGGATCGCTCGTCAGCCAGAAGCCACCGCACAGATTCAGACGGCGGCGATCATTTTCGCGGCGCTCGTCGAGGGCGCGGCGCTGTTCGGCCTCGGCCTCGCTTTTATTCTGATGGGGCGATGACGCCTAGACCAATGGTCGTGGTTCACAGGGCGTCCGTGCTGATTCTTCCGACGCCGGTGATGGCGAAATCGGTGATAGCGCTAGAGGGAGGGACAGGATGTTCGACCTAAACCTAGGCTTGTCGTTCTGGACAACGCTCGTCTTTATCTCGCTGCTTAGCATTCTATGGAAGTTTGCATGGGGGCCTATCCTAGGGGCTGTGCAGGCCCGCGAGGATGGCATTCAGGAGACGCTTGATCAGGCAGCGAACGAGAGGAAGGAGGCCGCGAAGCTTCTGACGGAGCATCGCGAACAGATGGCCGATGTACGGCGACAGGCTCAGCAGATCATCGCCGAGGGCAAGGAAGCGGGCGAGAGAGTCCGGCAGGACATCGAAGAGAAGGCCCGTGCAGAGGGCGACTCGATGATTGAGCGAGCCCGGGAGTCGATCGATCGTGAGAAAGATGCCGCTCTCGAAGAGCTTCGTAAGGAATCCGTGGAGTTGGCACTGGCAGCGGCCGCTAAGTTGGTTCAAGAGAGCTTGGACGAAGAGAAGGACCGCGAGCTGGTGATGAGCTTCATCGACGAGTTGAGCGGTGGGGACGAGGTGCAGGCGTGAGAGACGAGACTATCGCGCGCAACTATGCCGAAGCGCTTTTTGAGTTGGCCGAGCGTCACGAGGGCGTGGAGGCCGTCGGTATGGGCGTCGAGATGGTGGCGCGGCTCATCGACGAGAACGATGACTTCCGCCGGTTCTTGGAGACGCCGAGAATCGCGGTGGAACAGAAAAAAGAAGTGATACGTTCGGCGTTCGGTGAGACGTTGCCTGTGAAACTCGTCAACTTTTTGCAGGTCACGCTTGACAAGAGGCGCCAACGTCTTCTGAGGGCGATCGCTCGTGAGTATATGGGTCTCATGGACCAGCATTTCAATCGGGTGCATGTGGAGGTGACCCTCGCCCGCAAATTGGATGAAATCTCCATGGACGAAATGGAGAACCGGCTTACCGTGGCGCTTGGGAAGACTGCGTTCCCACACGTCCGGGTAAAGCCGGGCATTCTCGGCGGCGCGATCTTCCGGACGGGTGACACGATCTATGATGGATCCCTGCGGCGTAGGCTTGAGGGCATGCGCCGCAGGTTGCTGAAGGCCGACCTCCCCAGGGTGGGTGAGGCTTGAGGGACTACGCGGCCGGCTCGCGCCGGCTTTTCTGATGGAATAACAGGACGAAGCAATGGCTAACGACTCAGGACTCCGGGCGAGTGAGATCAAGGGTGTCCTTCTTTCGGAGATCGAGAACTACGGGGAAGCGCTCCAAGCTGAAGAAGTAGGTGAGATCCTGGAGGTAAAAGATGGCATCGCACGCATTTATGGTCTAACCAAGGCTATGGCGAGTGAGATGCTCGAGATCACTCCGACCGATTCAGACGAGCCCATCACGGCCCTGGCGCTCAACCTCGAAGAGGACAACATCGGTGCGGTCATCATGGGTGACTGGACGGCGCTGCACGAGGGCGACCAAGTCCGCCGGACCGGTCGTGTGCTCGATATTCCAGCCGGACCGGGGTATATCGGCCGGGTTGTGGACGGCCTAGGCCGTCCGATCGACGGCAAGGGCCCGGTCGATCCGATCGAGGAGAACCGGCAGATCGACGTCGTCGCTCCCGGCATCGTGATGCGCCAGCCGGTTAAGGAGCCCCTCCAGACGGGCCTCAAGGCCATCGACTCAATGATCCCGATCGGTCGAGGCCAGCGCGAGCTCATCATCGGTGATCGGAGCTCGGGCAAAACGGCGATCGCGCTGGACACGATCATCAATCAGAAGGGAACTGGCGTCATCTGCGTGTACTGCGCCATCGGGCAGCGAGCGGGAAAGGTCGCTGCTGTGGTCGAGACGCTCAGAGAGCACGGCGCTATGGACTACACGGTGGTCGTCGCCGCCGGCGCGTCCGACCCGGCGCCAATGCAGTATATTGCTCCTTATTCGGCGGCGGCCATCGCCGAGCACTTCATGTGGAAGGGCCAGCACACGCTCGTGGTATTCGACGACCTCTCCAAACAGGCCACGGCCTACCGCCAGTTGTCATTGATTCTTCGCAGACCTCCGGGACGCGAGGCGTTCCCGGGAGACGTGTTCTATCTGCACTCGCGGCTGCTCGAACGGGCGGCCAAGCTGTCGGATGACCACGGGGGCGGGTCCATGACCGCGCTGCCGATCATCGAGACCCAGGCCGGCGACGTCTCCGCGTACATTCCGACTAACGTGATCTCTATCACGGATGGTCAGATCTACCTGGAGCCTGATCTGTTCAACTCTGGTGTCCGGCCCGCGGTGAACGTTGGGATCTCGGTGTCCCGCGTGGGGGGTAACGCCCAGATCAAGGCCATGAAGAAGGTGGCTGGTCGGCTCCGCTTGGACTTGGCGCAGTACCGCGAGCTCGAAGCCTTTGCCCAGTTCGGCTCCGACCTGGACGCCACGACACAGGCCCAGCTGGCTCGAGGGGAGCGCACGGTCGAGGTACTCAAGCAGGGTCAGTACCAGCCCATGGCGGTGGAAAATCAAGTCAGCGTGATCTTCGCAGCCACCCAGGGGCATGTGGACGAGGTCGAAGTACGGCATCTTAAGCGTTGGGAACACGGCTTCCATGAATTCCTCGGAACCCAGCACGAGGAGGTATTGTCGGATCTCCGCGAGGCAGGCGAGCTCACGGATAACATCACGACCGAGTTGATTGAGGTGATCGAGGAGTACAACAAGATCTTCGCGGCCGAGGTGGAGGCGGAAGCTCCGGCCGAAGCAGCCACGGCCCAGGCCGCTCCGTGACGCCGACCTACTGGGCGAGCGAGAGAGCGGGCGACTAGACGATGGCCGGCTCAAGCGACGTCAAACGGCGGATCAAGTCAGTGGAGAACACTCGACAGATCACGCGAACCATGGAATTGGTGGCTACTTCGAAGTTGAAGAAGGCCACCGACCGGGTTCGCGCGGTCGCGCCGTACAGCGACGCTTTGGCGTCGATCGTTTCGAGCCTGTACGCGCCGGAACTCTCCGAGAAATTTCCATTGCTCCGACGCGCCGAGAAGGTGGAACGGGTCGCCGTGCTGCTTCTCACGGCGAACCGGGGTTTGGCGGGTGGCTTCAATGCAAACCTCATCAAAAAGGCCCGCCTCCTCCTTGAACGACTCGCCGGCGACGGAATTAAGACGGACCTCCACATCGTGGGTAAGAAGGGCCTCGCATACTTCCGCTTCCGCGGGCATGCCATTGCGTCGACGCGTGTCGACATCGGGGATAACCCCTCGATGGAAGATGCGGAGTCAGTAATCGCGGAACTAAGGGACGAGTTCGCGGCAGGCCGGATCGACGCCGTCCACATGGTGAGCTCGGAATTCGTCTCAGCGATGTCGACGCCGCCCCGGGTCACGGACTTGTTGCCGATCCAGGGAGTGAGTGAGTCTCGTGGACTCGACAACTTCATACTGACACCGAAGGCGGAGATCCTTCTGGAGCGGCTGCTTCCAGCCTACCTCCGTAATTCGACGTACCGGATGCTGGTCGAAAATGTGGCCGCAGAGCAGGGGGCCCGACGCAGCGCCATGAAGAGTGCTACAGACAATGCGGGAGACGTGTTGGAGTTTCTCACGCGTTCGTATAACCGAGCCCGTCAAGGTCAAATTACCCAGGAGATCGCCGAGATCGTCGGTGGAGCGGCCGCCCTCGAGTAGGGGCGGGGACCGAACACCGACGGGAGATAAGAATCCATGGCAGAAACAAATATTGGTAAGGTCGTACAGATCATCGGGCCGGTGTTGGACGTGGCGTTCGATCCGGAGCAATTGCCCGATATCTACAACGCGTTGTCCGTGGAGTCCTCCGGGGACAACGGGAACACCGTCAGCCTCATCGCTGAGGTGCAGCAACATATCGGCCGCGGGATGGTTCGAGCCGTATCGATGACGTCGACCGACGGGGTAACGCGCGGCATGGACGTGGTCGACACCGGAAGCGCGATTTCGGTTCCCGTCGGCCCCCCTGCTCTTGGGCGGATTCTGAACGTGCTCGGTGAGCCGGTCGACGAGCAGGGTCCGGTCACCGCGGAGGACGGGGACGAGCTAGAGCGTTGGCCCATCCACCGGGAGCCCCCGGATTTCCACCGACTCGAGCCCAAGACCGAAGTTTTCGAGACCGGCATCAAGGTCATTGACCTGTTAGCACCCTATGTGAAGGGGGGTAAGACAGGCCTGTTCGGCGGCGCTGGTGTGGGTAAGACCGTCATCATCATGGAGCTCATCAACAACATCGCTATGGAGCATGGGGGACGCTCTGTCTTCTGCGGCGTTGGCGAGCGTACGCGTGAGGGGAACGACCTCTGGCTCGAGATGAAGGAATCGGGGGTGCTCGACTCCACCGCGCTCTGCTACGGGCAGATGAACGAGCCTCCGGGAGCCCGGCTCCGTGTGGGTCTGAGTGGCCTCACCATCGCTGAATATTTCCGCGATGTGGAGAAGCAGGACGTGCTGCTCTTCATCGACAACATCTTCCGATTTACACAGGCCGGGTCCGAGGTGTCGGCGCTGTTGGGCCGGATGCCCTCGGCCGTGGGGTACCAGCCCACACTTGGCACCGAGATGGGCGAACTCCAGGAGCGGATCACCTCCACACGTGAGGGTTCGATCACGTCGGTCCAGGCGATCTACGTTCCGGCCGATGACCTGACGGATCCTGCGCCGGCGGCAGCGTTCACACACCTGGACGCGAGAACCGTGCTCAGTCGGGCGATCTCGGAGAAGGGGATCTACCCGGCGGTGGACCCGCTGGACTCCAGCTCCCGGATCCTTGACGCCCAGTTCCTCGGGGAGCGCCACTATGAAGTGGCGGCTGAAGTACAGCGGATCCTTCAGCGGTACAAGGACTTGCAGGACATCATCGCCATCCTCGGTATGGACGAGCTCACCGAGGAAGACAAGGTTCTGGTGAACCGTGCGCGCAGGATCGAGAGATTCCTCTCGCAGCCATTCTATGTGGCGGAGACTTTCACTGGCATCTCCGGAAAGTATGTGCGACTCGACGATACTGTTGAATCCTTTGAACGTGTTGCTGCGGGTGAACTCGATGATCTTCCGGAGCAGGCGTTCTACATGAAGGGTGGGATTGACGAGGTGATTAAGGCGGGCGAGGAGCTCCGAGGCTGATGGGAAAGTTGCAGGTGTGCGTAGTCTCACCGGATTCGGTGCTCTTCGATGGACCGGCTGTATCGATTGTCGCACCCGCGTGGGACGGAAAGGTGGGTATACTGGCGGGGCATGCCCCAATGATCGCGCTTCTGGGTTCTGGGGAACTGTCCATCGATCTCCCCGGGGGTGGCAGCAGGCGTTTTTTTGTGGCGGGTGGCGTGCTCAAAGTAGAGAGTCCCGAGTTGACGGTCCTCACCGAATTTGGCAGCACGGAAACCCCGGAGGAATTGCCCGCTGGAGAAAAGTTCACCGTGGATGGTATTTGGGACGCCATGAACACGACCGATTGAGAAGCTTTTTTTCCTCAAATAGCTGGATTTTCTCCTGAGCGTTTCACTGACCGCATGAGATTGGACCTCCACGTTCATACAACGGCTTCGGACGGGGCGTGTGATCCTCCCGAAGTCATCGACCTCGCAGTTAAATCCGGGCTCGACGTTCTGTCAATCACTGACCACGACACGGTGGGGGCGCTTGAAATGGCTGTGAACGCGGTGGGAAACCGTTCTCTCCAGCTTATCTCCGGCATTGAAGTGAGCAGTACTTGGGATGACGTGGAATACCATTTTCTCGGGTATTTTGTAGACCCTGAGGGTGCTTCGGTCAGAGCGCACGAGCGGTATGCCTTGGAGAACCGTGAGCGCCGAATGGAGAATATGGTGGACCGCCTACAGCAGCAGGGTCTCTTGATCGTGATGGCGGATGTCCTCGGCGAGGCCGGTCCGAACCGTTTTTCCATCGGGAGACCACATCTGGCCCATGCACTCGTCACTCGGGGGTATGCAAGCTCGGTGACAGACGCATTCGATCGCCTCATCGGGAATCGACATCCGGCATACGTTCCTACACGTTTGGCGTCACCTGACCAGGCAATTCAGGTCATCCTCGGTAGCGGAGGAATTCCGGTATGGGCACACCCTCCTCTCGATTCTCTGGACTGTCTTTTGCCGGAGTTCCTTCGTGCCGGTCTCAGGGGGCTGGAGGTGCACCGGCCTCGCTCTCGGCTGAAACAGGTAAGGAGGCTCCAACGAGTAGCCAGAGAAGCTGGCCTGCTCGTTTCGGGAGGATCGGACTGGCACGATCAGGACCGCAGTGGTGCGCTCGGAAATTTTTTCGTGACCGGGGAGCAAGTTGGAGAACTCCTTGAAGCAGGAGAGCACTAGGACAGGAGTTTGGGTTTGACTGTGACTTCAACACACGCACCGCCAAAAGGGCTCAGTAAGGCCCGTACGGCCGCCGCCGGATCCTGAGCGCCCATTACCGCGCCGATGACGGCGGCTCCGCATGCACCTGCTCCTGCAATGTCACTTGCCCGTTCCGGTGTTATCCCGCCGATTCCCAGAACCGGAATGTCGACTGCTTCCGCCACCTGTCTGAGTCCTGAAAGGCCGATCACGTCTCCGGCATCTGGCTTGTTCTCAGTTGGATAGACGGTGCCAACACCGAGATAGTCGGCACCCTCCGCTTCGGCCTTTCTGGCCCCGTCTAGGGTATCGACGGAGCATCCTATGATGAACTCATCGGGAACAGAACGCCGCACGTCGAGGATTGGCAGATCGTCGGGACCGAGGTGTACACCGTCAGCTTCAGCAGCCAGTGCAACATCGAGGCGGTCGTTAATGGTGAACAGGGCACCTGTTGCTCGCACTAATGGGAGTAGGGTTCGAGCCTCCTCTAGCATCTCTCTGGCGCTGGAGTTCTTCAGGCGGAGCTGAACAGCGGGTGCGCCGGCGTCCAGGGCCTCGCTCAAGACGTATGCGAGACCACGAGACCCAGCCACTTCCGTGTCGGTGATGACGAGTAGACGTAGTCGTTGGTTGAGATCCGACTTATTCAAGGGTGCCTCTTGTAGAGTGTCCCTCACCAGGGGCTGCCCGTCTGATTTCACTCGCGTCGCACCGTTTTGCGGGCACGATTATGCTCCTCGAGGCTTCGGGTGAAGATGTGGCTCCCGTCAGGTCGAGCAACGAAGTATAGGTAAGGTTCATCCGAAGGATAGAGTGCTGCCTTGAGCGCCATCTCGCCCGGTGCGCCGATGGGTCCCGGGGGCAGACCTTCCCGCGTGTAGGTGTTGTACGGACTGTCGGCTACGGAGTCGATAGCCGAAAAAAGAAGTCGAGCACGGCGGCCACCCAAGGCGTACAGGACCGTCGGATCCGCTTGTAACAAGTAGCCTAACCGAAGTCGGTTGTGGTATACGGACGAGATTGTGGACATCTCATCGACTCGTCGGGCCTCAGCCTGAATGATGGAGGCCAGTGTGACCACCTCATTCTCTGTCATTCCCAAGTTCTCCCTTTGTGAAATCCGCTCCGAGGTCCACGTGGATTTGTATTTCTTTACCATGGCGCCGACCACTACGTCGAGGGAAACACCTCGGGCGAATCGATAGGTATCAGGGAACAGATATCCCTCAAGGCCGGGTCCGGGCACTGACCAGGGCACGTGAGCGTCGAGGTCGACCAATCGGTTGTGAATAGTGTCGACAGGTTGCCCGATGGTCTTGGCTATTCTGTCAGCCATATCGGCGATCGTAAAACCTTCTGGAATAGTCACGGAGACCATAACCATAGGGCCTTCGGTCAGCACTCGGAGGATATCGCTCCAGCGTTGTCCGGACGTCAAAGCGTAGTCTCCGGCCCGGATCCGCCGGTCGGCTCCCACGAGACGGGCATAGAAACTGAAGCCTCTAGGGCTTTCAACAACGGCTCGCTGAACGAGTGTGTCCACGACGCTACTTAACGTGGCACCCCGAGGCACGGTGACCTCGACTGGACGAGCAGGCGCCCCTGACTCGCAGGCTACAGTACCGAAGGCCAACGCACAGGTGAGTGAGAAATGCGAGATGCTCATTACCGAGGTCGCCCGTCTAGCCAACTCTGGAGAATCAGGACGGCTGACGCGGCGTCCACCCGCCCCTTCTCCTCTCTCTTCTTCCGCGGCAGGCCGAGACTCCGAACAGCACGCTCGGCAGCCTGCGAGGTGAAACGTTCATCGACAAGGTGCACGGGCACCCCCGACCTATTCTCTAGACGTCTGGCTACTTCACGGACTGTGCTAGTCCATTCGGTGTCATTTCCGGAGGGCGCCAAAGGAAGGCCCATCACGATGTCCTCTACTTCGTAGCTCGAAGCGATCTCTTGGAGCGCAGCGAGTGGCATGCGTTGTCCAGTTCGCCTAGAGAGTGTCGGTAAGGGTTGCGCTATCATGCCTGTCGGATCACTTATGGCCACGCCAACCCTCTTTTGTCCGAGATCGATTCCCAAAGCGCGCATATCCGCCTTTTATTGGTCCCAATGAATTACTACCCGAGGCTACTCTAAATATACACTCCAAGCAGAATAGAACCTCCGAACGAACGAGAGATCCTAGGCCCGGGCGCACGAAAAACGTTTCTGGCGTACAGCAGGGGGTCAAGGATGGATAACTAACGCGATGTCCACTCCACAATTCTTGTCTGCGACTTTCTTTTGAGAATGATGGTTGGGGTTCGGATTGTACTGCTAGCGACTTCGTATGTCCGTAGTAAAACGTGACAGAAAATCCGAAAGATCACTGGAAATTTAAGGGGTGCTACCAGAGATCGGTGGAATGATTTAGGCTAGAGCAAGGGAGAGCGGTTGGAGACCACCGCGTAGGGAGTCCGGTGCCGCTTCATTACCACACTCAGCTTCCGGGAGGCTATTCCGAGAGTTCTTTCCCTCTTCAGAGGTCTTCCTGAAAGAGCTCTTGGCTCGTCGGAGTTCTGAAAAGGCGATTATCGTCGCGGTCGCAGAACTCCGTGGGTTCGGTGCCTGGGAGAAACAGTTCCAGCATCTGATCGTCTTCTGGGCACCAACGTGAGGCGAGCTTTCCGGTAGTCCGATCGATTAACCGCGAGAGGAGACCATCCGGGACTATCCAGGGCTCGGGAATCGGGAGCGTCGGCTGCCGGAGCTCGTCATCGAGTGCGTCCGGATCTCCGTAGTACATCCGCCGCATGAAGCTGCCCCACACAGGTGCGGCGTCCCCTCCCCCCGTTGATCCTGGCCGGATCTCTTTCGGGCGATCCGTTCCGAACCAAACTGTCGCAAGAAGATTAGGTGTAACACCATTAAACCAAACGTCTGTGCCGTCATTCGTCGTTCCGGTCTTACCGGCGGCTACAACCTCCCTCGGAAGCCCTGCGATCGTCCGGATCGCTACATTGCCAGTTCCACTGTCCACAACCCCTTGGAGCATGGAGATCATGATGCGTGAAACCAATGGATCCAGGACCTGGGTACGCTCGGGCTGAGGATCCCAAAGGATGCGGCCTTGAGCGTCCTCCACCCGCAAGATTGGAAAGGGACGTACCTTAGTGCCCATATTGGCAAAGGTGGAGTAGGCTTCGGACATCTCAATGGGAATCACCTCGGCTGCGCCGATCGCAGTTGAAGGAAAGCGTTCGATCTCGCTTCGGATCCCCATCCGACGAGCCGTTTGGGCGACACTCTCAAGCCCCACTTCTTCTGCGAGCTTGATGGCTATCATGTTCTGGGACCGCATGAGGCCTGTGCGGAGGGTCATCGGTCCCTCGAACCGGTTGGAGAAGTTACCGGGCCTCCATTCCGTTCCGTCGACCTGCATGGTCACTACGGGGGCGTCAACGATGACGAACGTCGTGGGAATACGACTCGCAATGGCAGCCGTGTAGACGAAGGGCTTGAATCCAGAGCCGGCTTGCCTAAGCGCTTGATTGGCTCGGTTAAACTTTGAAGTTTTGAAGTCCCGCCCACCGATCATCGCCCTGACAGACCCCGTCCATGGATCTAGGGCGATGAAGAGTCCCTGCACGTACTGCTGATCGTCCAGGGCCACGCCAGCGGTGATAGAATCCTGATAGGCCTGATAGGTCAGGTGCTCGAATCCGGGCCGGGCTTCTATGCGTGCCCACCCTTCTTTCATCGACACGTCGGCGGCTCGTTGCATTCGAACATCGAGTGTCGTATAGACGTTTAAGCCTGCGGTATAGAGTTTGCTTCCAAAACGGTCATCCAAGATCTGGCGAACCCATTCCTCGAAGTAGGGTGCGACGCTTCCACCCGCTACAGCCCGCTCGGTGGGGATCGGAGCATTTGCATATCGCTCGAAGTCTTCGGGCGGAAGAAAACTCTGATCAATCATTCGGCGAAGCACGAGTCGTCTCCGGCGCTCTGCATTCTCGGGTCTCAGAAGGGGGCTGTAGAAACCGGGCAGGTTCGGTATCGCTGCCAAGAGAGCGGCTTCGGCCGGATTCAGCTCAGAAGCGTTCTTGGCAAAGTAGTTTCGCGCGGCAGTCTGGATACCCCACCAGCCATGACCGTAGTTGATCTCGTTCAGATAGGC
Source organism: Gemmatimonadota bacterium (assembly GCA_036336795.1). Lineage (GTDB taxonomy): Bacteria > Gemmatimonadota > Gemmatimonadetes > Longimicrobiales > Gaopeijiaceae > UBA822. The sequence goes on along the minus strand of JAYZFL010000034.1, from coordinate 20,826 downwards.
TTCGAGGATCTGCTCCTTGGTGTAAGATCGCTCGAGGGCGAACGCCACATGGAGTTCCTTGAGTTTCCGCACGATGAGCTTCCAGAGTACACGTCGTTCGAACCCAATCTGAGTATCGAACATGTTCCGGGCGAGCTGTTGGGTGATGGTACTGCCTCCCCCGCGATTCTGACCTGTGAGAATGCCTGTGATTGCGCGCGCGATTCCGCGAGCGTCGATCCCTTGGTGGTCGTAGAACCGTTTATCCTCAACGGCTACGAATGCTTGTGGGACATACTCGGGGAGAGCGTCGATGGAGACTGGCGTGCGACGCTCAATACCAATTTCGGCCAGAAGCCTACCGTCATGGCTGTAAAGCTTACTGGCCTGCTCTGACTCGAAAGTCCTGATCTGAGCAACAGATGGACAGTCGGAGCAGACGTTCTGCCACGTACCCCATGCAGCGCCTGCCCCCAGGCCCAGTAAGAGGACGGAAGTAAGGCCCAATACCTGAGGATTCCAAAGCATCTTGATCACGAATTACACGCCCTCCTTTATCTCACCGTTGCTCTTAGAATCCTTTAACCGAGAGGTGTGCCTCCCTGACGGTGCTCTGTCATGGTTTCAACGTACCGCCGAAAGACCACCAGGATCCCTTGAGCGAAATGCATTTTTCATGCCATAGTCAAAGTGGATCACGGTGTAGTCATCTCAGACTCATTTCCCGATTCATTGATATGTCTCGCTCTCGCTATATATGGAGTATGGGTCTTGACCTCGTAAGTGGCCCTTGGCACTGTCTTTGTCCAGGTGTTCTGGAGATTAAATCCATACCAAGACCGTCGCCGGTCGCCATTCAGAGGCCGATATGAAGCAGACTCCCAGACGTGTCGAAAAGCCGTGGGGCTACGAGATCATTTGGGCAGAAACCAAACAGTACGTGGGTAAGCTGCTACATATCGACGCCGGTCAAGCCCTTTCTCTCCAATACCATGAGCAAAAAGATGAGACCATCCACCTACTGTCGGGTGAGATGCGCTTCTCTGCTGGCTCTTCCCAATCGGAGCTGCAGGACATCGAAATAAGTGAGGGAGAAAGCTTCTACGTGGCACCAGGAACGATCCATCGAATGGTGGCGGTTAGCGATTGTGACGTGCTTGAGGCCTCGACCCCCCATCTTGAAGACGTCGTCCGCCTGGAGGATCGTTACGGTAGGACCCCCCCCCACCTGTGATTTCGCCATGAGGCGATTTCGTCGGAAATTTCTGGGGATGGCTACGCTCCTATCGCTGCTCTTGGTCGGGGCGGCCTGTGGTTGGGAGCGGGACAACCTAATGGTTACGTCATCGGACCCGGTTCTTGCCGAAGCCGCCGGAAAGATCCTAACCGACCTTGCCGATCGCTCGGGGCTTGTCCTTCGAGGTCCGGTTCGCTTAGAACGTCGTACCCGATCAGAGCTTGAGGAGTATCTCGAGTTCAAGCTCGACCAAGAGCTTGCCGAGGAGCGGGCCGAGCTGCTCGCGGAGTCCTATTGGCTCTTGGGGTTGCTGCCACCCGATTTCGAGCTGAGGGTGGCGCTCAAGGAGCTCTACCTCGAACAAGTTGCAGGATTTTACGATCCAGACTCGACGACGCTCTTCGTCTTGGCGGATCAGCCAGAGTCGCTATTAGAGCCCCTCTTGGCTCACGAACTCGTTCACGCTATCCAAGACCAGAGCATTGACCTCGATGCCATCACTGATCGACGACTCGGTAACGATCGTCAAGCGGCGGCCCAAGCAGCCATTGAGGGACATGCCACCCTCGTGATGTTTGAATTCCTCTTGGAGCGACAACAGAGGGAGACTATGGACCTGACGACCATCCCTAACTTTACGGATCGGATCCGACCGGCCCTCGAAGTGGCACGCACCCAGTCTCCGACTTTGGCATCGGCGCCACTGATCTTACAGGAGTCTCTCCTGTTTCCATACCTCGGGGGGGCGACTTTTGTCGAGGAGCTCTGGAAGAGAGAAATAGGGCGACCTTCTCCCTTCGGTGTTAGACTGCCGCAATCCACTGAGCAGGTTCTTCATCCCGAAAGATTTCTAGAGGGTGTGCGAGACGTGCCTGAGGAGATCGAGTTGTCGGTTGGCATGGGATGGCGCACCCTCTACGAGGACACATTGGGTGAGCTAGAGATCGGAATCTTATTGGAGACCTTCGGAGAGGACCGGGGTGGAGCGGCCGGGTGGGGTGGGGACCGCTATGCTTTGCTCGAATCTGAAGATGGTGAACGAGCACTTGCTTGGTTCACTGTTTGGGACAGTGAGACTGGCCGCGACAGCTTTGTCGAAGCTTTGAGCCCCCATCTACCTTCTTACCCGAGTGGTGTGGAGCAGTTAGTGGTGGATGTTGGAGGACTTCCCGGAATGATCCTATTGATTGGGGGGACTCCCGACGTCGCAGCTTCGATTACTGGTCGCTAGGACGAGGGGCTCATGGGTCCCGAAGGAGAAGGGGTGAAATCGATTAGAGTTAAAGTGGGACCGGACGCATACCCTGTCCTGGTGGGGTGTGGCCTGCTTCGGTCTCTCGGAAAACTCCTGAAGGAGTATGCGCCGGCACATCGTTACGCGGTAGTCTCTGACTCGAACGTGGCGACTCTATATGGAGATTCGGTGCTTCAGTCTTTGGGAGATTCCGGCCTCGATGCCCAGTTGTTCAGCTTTGTGTCGGGTGAGTGCCACAAGAACCGATCTACGTGGAAGGACCTCACTGATCGCCTCCTCAAAATGGGATTTGGTCGAGATTCGTGCATCGTTGCCCTAGGTGGTGGGGTGACGGGTGATCTGGCCGGTTTTGTCGCTGCTACCTATATGAGAGGAATTCCCGTTGTGCAGGTACCCACCAGTTTACTTGCAATGGTCGACGCTTCTGTGGGAGGAAAGACTGGTGTGGACGTGGCCATGGGAAAGAATTTGATTGGAGCTTTTCACCCGCCACTTCTTGTCCTAGCCGACCCTGAAGTGATTGAGACGCTCCCACGGGTTGAGCGGGCTCAAGGCTTGATTGAGGCAGTAAAGCATGGAGCGATCATGGATTCTGCTTACTTCGAGGTTCTGGCCCGTGAGATGGAGCAGATCCTGGATGGTAGGGTCTCTGCTGTGGAGAGGGCCGTAGTACGATCAGTGCAACTCAAGTCAAAAGTGGTGTCTGATGACGAGCGGGAATTTGGTCGTCGACAGATCCTCAACTTCGGGCACACCCTCGGGCACGCGATCGAAGCTGCGAGCTCCTATGATGTTTCGCACGGTACGGCGATCGGATACGGAATGGTACTCGAGGCCCGAATTGGAACTGAACTGGGCGTAACCGCTAAGGATACCTTAGAGCGTATTAAGGAGGTTGTTGAGGAAGTTGGCCTTCTCCGGCGGTCGCCTGTGGAGGCCTCGTCTGCGGATATCATGTCTTATCTTACGCTAGACAAGAAAGTCAGGGATGGGAGAACTCTCTTCGTGTTACTGTCACACATCGGTAGTGTTTACTTTGCTCGTGATTCCTGGAGTCATCCTGTCCAGGACCAGATCGTGCGGGATGCCGTCGATTACTTCGTAACGAACCTTAGGTGAGGGTTCTGCGGTAACCGGATCACTCGATTTCCTTGGCTCTTTCGTCCTTTTCGGAATCGGGTTCGGAGGGTGTGTCCTTGATCCGCAATGGTGAAGCTGTGGCGTTCGGTTACATGGAGGGTTGGTTGGAGATACTCGCCACTTCGTTCAAAGGCCTGCTCTGAAGCGATGAGTCGGTAGGACCTTTGGCTTCGGGAGACGTTGAATTTCCTTAACTTGGAAGGATACTTCCGCACCGGGAGCCTAAGAATAAGAGGCGATCATGGGTTTGTTCATTTGGTCGGATAACAGAAAAAGGTTATCATTCTCCGTGGTTAAAACGTTTGCCCCCGGTAAGCGGAGGATCGACTCCATTCGTGTCCGGCGGCATGCTAAGCCATGATGGCCGAGCTTCCGGACGAGTTTCTGGACAAGCCCGGTCTGTCTGTGTTCCCTCTCTGAGGTGCTGGGCTCATCCCACGTTATTGATGAGTTTCGCCTTGGTCTGGAGGAAGCACAGGCAGCACAAGACATGAAGGATTGCCGGACACTTTGATCTTAGACCCCCCCGACCCGAGCCAGATCCTGGCGACGTGAGTCGACCGGATGGACTGGAGAGGGTGGGGAGGTCTCGCGAGTGTGGCCGGCCAACACTATTGCGAGAAGGAAACCAATGAATCAGTATTCTCAGGCCCCCCATGTGGAGGGCCCCCCTAGCGCGCAGACCGGTGCTCCCAACGCCGCGCTTCTCATCGATTTCGACAATGTTACGATGGGAATGCGAAGTGACCTTTCCAAGGAGTTGAAGACCCTACTCCAATCCGACGTTATTCGGGGCAAGGTCACGGTCCAACGTGCCTATGCAGACTGGCGCCGTTATCCTCAATACATCGTGCCGCTTTCGGAGGCGTCAGTCGATCTGATCTTTGCACCGGCATATGGGAGTTCCAAGAAGAACGCCACCGATATTCGGATGGCTATTGACGGGCTCGAGCTCGTCTTCATCCGTCCTGAGATCGGGACTTATATCCTCCTCACAGGTGACTCCGACTTCTCTAGCCTGGTCCTAAAACTCAAGGAGTACGGGAAATATGTGATCGGAGTGGGAATCCAGGAATCCAGCTCGGACATCCTCGTCCAAAACTGTGACGAGTACTATTCCTACACTAGCCTCACGGGCCTGCGGAAAACCACCGGGACCGATGACAGGCCTCTTGACCCGTGGGATTTGGTTGAAAAGGCTGTTCAACGAATGACGAAGCGTGGTGACGTCATGAGGTCGGATCGTCTTAAGCAAGTAATGATCGAACTTGAGAATAACTTCAATGAGGGAAACTTCGGGTTCAGCAAGTTCTCGAAATTCGTAGCAGAGGCCTCGAGCCGTGGCCACATTAGAATACATCGGTTAGAAAACGGGCAGTATGAAGTAAAGCCTGGAGGACGAAAGCCGTCGAGTAAAATCGATGTGGAAAGTCAGATCGGGACAGTTAGTAGCCCTCCGATCCCGAGAAGGGGGCGTACCACGAGAGCCAGGGGATCGGGAAGACCCAAGGTAGCCGAGGAGACCGCGAAGGCTAAGACTTTGCGGAACGATAAGGCTAAGACTTTGCGGAACGATGTAGCGGATTCTGGTAAATCGGTTGCCTCGCCTCCAAAGGTGGACCCGGCCCCACTCCGTGCTGCTTACGATCTTATGCTTGAGTCTCTCGGGGAGGTGACGAAGGAGGGAAAAGACTCTGTTCGGGACTCTGACGTCAAACGCAAAATGCTTAAACACGGTCCTGGTTTCGATGAGGCGGAGTTGGGTTTCAGCAAGTTCAGTCGGTTCTTGTTGCAAGCGCAGGAAGACGGGGTGGTCCATCTTGAAAAATCTGAGACCGGAAATTATCTGGTTTTTCCCAAGGACCGAGAAGTTGGCCGTCCGCTCCATAGGGGAAAAGGGTCCGGTGAGAGCCCTGAGAGACAACAAGAAGACCTCGATACTTCCGGTAGTTTGGGTCCGAGGGGTGGTTCCGGAAGTCGTCGTGGCAAGGATCAGCAGCCGGTTCTGTTCGAAGGGCAGGCAGTAAGGGGATCGATTGGAGCAACCACGCCCTTTAGGGCTGGCGCTGAGACTGGCGTTAAGGATGTTGGGCTCCCCACAAGTGCAAAGGCTATTTCCAGTTATCTAAGCAATTCATACGGTGGAGTTGGCAAGAAAACAGCGGATGCGCTGGTCGAGGCTTTTGGAAAAGAGGTCTTCTCGGTGTTCCAAAACTCTCCGGAGAGGGTGAAGGACGTGGTTCCTCGGCGGGCGGATCAGGTTCTCACAGAATGGCGGGCGGACTTCTCTCGACGAGTGGAACGTCAGCTGGGGGATGGGGAAAGCGCCTACCGGAGTTCTAAAGGAGAGGCCTGATTCCGACTGTCTCCATCGGCGGGTCAGGTGGGGCACTGCCCACAACCGCGAGCCCTTGGGCTGGAACTCCGGTCGAGGAGACCTTCACTCCAAGTTTTTTCGAGCGTTCTGCGGAGCTCGTTGCCCCTGATCTCTTAGGCACGAAGCTGGTCTCTACTGTGGATGAAAAGCGAACGGTCGGGGTGATCGTGGAGGTCGAAGCCTATGTTGGGACAGAGGATCCCGCGTCGCACGCTGCAAGCCGAATCGGCAGAACTCGGAGAAACGAAACGATGTTCGGTCGGTCGGGGATCGCCTATGTGTATCTCAGCTACGGGGTACATTGGTGTCTGAACGTCGTCACGGGATCCGTGGGCGAACCCTCTGCTATCCTGGTGAGGGCGGCGGATCCGCTAGAAGGCGTTGATGTTATGGTAGAGAGAAGGAACCGGAACCGGGATCTTGCCTCGGGACCGGGTCGCCTCGGACAGGCCTTCGGCATTACCGGTGCACTCAATGGGCACCATCTTTCTCTGTCCCCTCTAAGATTGCTTCCGGGCTGGTTTGTGGAGGAAGATCAAGTAGAAGTTTCACCTAGAATCGGTGTCAGTCGAGCAGTAGACTGGCCACTTCGATTCTCGATTCGTGGGAATACGTCGGTATCCCGAAGGTCACAAAAACCTTTGAATGCAAGAGGATTAAGGTAATAGAGTGGATATAATCGTATGCGTGAAGAGAGTTCCTGACACTGAGACGCGCGTCCGGATTACCGAAAGTGGGAATTCCATCGAGTCTGACGGTGTCAAATATATTATGAGCCCATATGATGAGTTTGCGCTTGAGGCGGCACTCCGTACGAAGGAAGAGAGTGGCAAAGGTGAGGTGAGAGTGCTCACTCTCGGTGATGAGAGTTCTAAAGAAACATTGCGGGGCGCATTGGCTGTCGGGGCTGACGCCGCGATCCTCCTCCAGGGAACGGTAACAGTGGACGGCCTTGCTACCGCGAAGGTCTTAGCTGCTGAGCTTGAGAAGCACGACCCGCCCTTGGTGTTGTTCGGTGTCAGGTCGGGCGATGTCGATCAACAGCAGGTCGGGCCCATGGTCGCGACGTTACTTGGGCGTCCGTGTGCATCCAACGTGTCGGATTTCAATCTTGATAACGACACGATTGTGTGTCGGCGGGAGGTGGAGGGTGGTGTGGAAGTTGTGGAGCTCGATCTACCGGCTGTCGTGACTATTACCAAGGGAGAGTTTGAACCTCGGTACGCTTCGTTAAAGGGGATCATGGCAGCGAAAAAGAAGCCCCTTGAGGTGAAAGATGCCGAGTTGGTGGAGAGCAAACTGACAATTGACCGGCTTGAGTATCCACCCGAACGAGCTCAGGGTCGGATTGTCGGAGAAGGTGCCGACGCTGTTCCGGAATTGGTGCGGGCTCTTCGTGAAGAAGCCAATGCGCTCTGACCCGGGCCGTTAAAGGTACTATATCAAAGACAACATCGGAGCAATGGAATGGGCGACATACTTGCCTTTGCTGATCAACAGGATGGGGAGATACGTGGGGTCGCACTCGAGATCGTATCTGTGGCCGCGTCCCGCGCCGCCAAGCTTGGAGGTTCGGCACACGCGTTAATCCTAGGGGGGGACGGAACTGGGAAGGACGCGAGTGGGCTAGGGGCGTACGGAGCAGAGATGGTTTGGGTTGCACGGGATGAGTCCCTGACCCACTACATACCTGAGGTCTATGCTCCGGTAGTTGCTGAAGTGGCCCGTTCAGGTAACTACGATGCGATCCTTTTTCCTGCGACGGCTAGGGGTAAGGACTTAGCGCCGCGGGTGGCAGCTCTCCTTGATACTTCCCTGGCGTCCGATATTACGCGTCTGGACGTCGAGGATGGTACGCTTGTAGCCGTGCGTCCTGTATACGGTGGGAAAGCTTTTGCTCGCATCAAGTTTCAAGGTTTTCCCACGGTGATGTCGTTACGATTAAATGCTTTTGGCGTCGCCGAGTCCCCAGCAAGCGGAAAAGTCCAAATCATGACTCCGCCGGTCAAAGGCGCCGGTCGCTCGCGCGTCATCGAGTTCCAGGCCTCTCGCGGTGGCACTATGGACGTGTCAGAGGCGAGCATTGTCGTATCGGGTGGTCGAGGGATGAGGGGAGCAGAGCACTGGACTCTGCTGGAGGCGCTTCGAGATGCTCTCGGTTCTGATGCGGCGTTGGGTGCTTCGAGAGCCGTGGTGGATGCTGGATGGCGGCCTCATGGCGAGCAGGTTGGACAAACGGGTAAGACGGTAGCCCCGAAGCTGTACTTCGCAATTGGGATTTCAGGTGCGATCCAGCATCTCGCTGGAATGAGAACTGCGCAGACGATTGTAGCGGTCAACAAGGACGCTGATGCGCCGATTTTTGGCGTCGCAGACTATGGCATCATCGGCGATGCCTTCGAGGTTTTGCCAAGGCTGACTGAGGAGATCTCGGACTACTGTTCAAATGGCTGATGGTTGTGTGCTAAGCCGAGAAAGGATTGAGGCGATTGTCCCCGACTCGGTTCAGCACTGAGCGGAAGCTTGAGGGGCGACGGTATCCTTACGCAGGATTATCCGGTTGAGAGTCGTCGGAGAAGCCTACTGCGTTGTTCAGAACCATCACTTCCACTGAGGAGCCTCTTGCAATCGTCGCGATCCCTTCCGGAACGATTGCTAAACCATCCGCTGTGCCGAGGCTCGTCACTAAGCCGGATCCCTGCGAGCCCGTAATAAAAGCGTTGAGAAGCCCATCGGCTTGTGCTAACCGAACTCGTAGAAAACCTGTGACATTCTTAGGGACCGTAAGATCGGCACCGGCCCGTGCAGTGATCACAGGCCGAAGGATCCGCGTATGGCCTGCGAGCGCCAAGAGGAATGGCCGCACGAAGACTTCAAACGTTACAAAGGTGGATGCAGGGTTTCCCGGCAATCCGAAAACCGGCTGGGGCGCAACTGTCCCTCGAGGGAGGTGACCGAAGCTAATGGGACTTCCGGGTCGGATCTTTACTCTCCAGAAGTCGATTCGGATTCCAGCATCGTCAAGGACCCTCTTGAAGAGGTCGGCTTCACCCATGGAAGCACCCCCGATCGTGACCAACACGTCTGCGCTGCCGGCTCGTTCGACGTAACAGCCCACATCCTGTGGGTCGTCCTTGGCGATACCTAGACGCAATGGTAAAGCTCCGGCGTCACGTACGGCTGCCGCAATCAAATGACTATTACTTTCGGGGATCCGATCCTCGTCAAGGGAAGGTGCGTCAAGTTCCGTTAGCTCATCGCCGCTTGTGATGATCGCTACTGTAGGTTTTCGTCTCACCGTTACTTCAGATGCCCGGGCTGCAGCCAACACGCCGATGTGCCCTGGACCGATACTGGTGCCCGCTCGAAGCACCGTGGAGCCCACTACCCAATCCTGTCCCCCGGGCCGAACATTTCGGGCGTAATCACGGTCGGAGAATATCACAACCCTACCTGGGTTAATATCCTCACGGTCCGTATCTTCAACACGGATTACAGTATCGGCGCCCTCGGGCACAGGGCCGCCGGTCATGATGCGCACCGCTTGACCCAATCGCACTGATCCTTTGAAGCGGTTGCCTGCGTGGACAACTCCCGTCACGACCAGATCAACCGGTTGATCCTTCGTCGCGCCCACCACGTCAGCACCCTTGACAGCGTAACCATCCATGGCACTGTTGTCCCAGGGTGGAAGTGACGTGGACGCAGTGACATCGGCAGCCAGTGCGCGTCCGAGCGCCTCGGACAGAACTACGTCTTCTTGGGCAAGTGGAGAGGCTGCTTGAAGGATCCGCTGCTGGGCGATCGAACAGGGGAGCCAATCTGCGGATCTGCTTTCAAAATTACTCATTTCGGGTCTCAGTAGCGCCAGCCTATACTGAACAAGACGCTTTTACCTGCGAGCCATTCGCCTTGCGGGTTTGTGTGAAGGGGATCGACATCGACAGTGAGCCAGCCGGTAGGGGTTCCCATCTTCCAGAGGCTAAAGAGGCCGTCGGCCCGGAGAGAGAACCGTTCGGAAAGGTCGAGGCTTAGGCCAGAGGCGAGGGTCGCTGTAAAGCGATTCCCGAAGTCGAAACGCTGGTCCTGGGGCATCAGTACCGACTCCTCCAACGTGCGGTCCACTCCACCTTCTCCCGCTATCCCTGCTCCGAAGGCAACGTAGGGCTGAATTCCATGCCACGTTCGGTGACCGGTAAGATTAAGACGTAGTCGCACGTCCAATAGGACGATGGTCATATCCGATTGTCCGATGACACGATCGTTTTCGGCTCTCGATAGGTCCAAGACGTCTCTTTCTGCCAGAAATATGGAACCGTCGGCTTCGAGAGAGAGCGCGCTCCCGACATCGAGCGACCAACGCACGCCTACGACGGAGGCTGAGCTGGGATCAAGGCCGAGTTGCCCCTTGCCTAGGTTCGCCTTACCTGCGAATGCTCCAACTTCTTGTCTCATTTCGATAAACTTGTAGGCCGAGGGTATCACCTGGCCGGCAGCAGTCGAACTGTGCATCACGATGATGATCAGATTTATTGCGGAGATTATTCTTGGGAATCGCATGAAGGTAGTTATAAAGTCTTTACAGGAAGAAATTGATGATCGCTATTTGGTCGGACAGATTGATAAAAGCCAGGTGCGTCATGTCTAAGAAACTCGGTACGATCACTCTTTCAACACCGGGCGTCGAGGATCGTTTCAGCACCATGATCACCGATATCATGCAACCCGCCATCGGACACTTTGTTCTCAACTCCACATTCCTTCTGATCTTTCTCTCCACTGCCGCTGATCAGGTTGACCGGAAGTCCGATCCTCAGGCTGAGGTCCTTGGCAAGAATATCGCGTTAGTGTCGAGTGTTTATTTGGAGAATCCCCGATGAGAGGTGGCATGGTTCGTCGCGTTCTGGGTGTGGCCATGGTGCTTGTCGCGACACTGTTAATCTCCATCGGATTCGCCGGATCGGGAGCGATCATCGCGGCCGTCGGAAGCGTAGTGGGTGCAGGAGGAATGGCGACGATCTGGTGGGGACTCAAGGCTCGCCAGGATCACCGCCAAGCACTCATGACGAAGCTTCAGCGCTCCGTGCTACTTCTCGCGACCGAGAAGGGCGGCACCCTCACTGTCACCGAAGCGGCTGCGGCATTGGATCTCTCCCTCAGGGGGGCAGAAAAAGTGCTCGAGTCCATGGACGATGGGCTCCGAGTGCGCTCGGAAGTGACCAATCAGGGAATAATTGTTTACGAGTTCCCCGAGGTCATGCATCACGGGAAATTTGAGTTGGGATCAAAGGGTTGATCTTCAGACCTTACCAGTACTCTCTTTGACCCCTGCCACCCGCGCGAGCCAAACGCCTCCGATGATGATGGCGGCTCCGAAAATCTGCAGCGGAGAAGGCCGTTCCGACAGCCAAACTGTTGCAGTAATCAGCGCCATGACAGGGACCAAGTTCGAAAAGGCTGCGGTGCGAGGAGCGCCGATATGTTCCAGGCCGTAGTTCCAAATGAGGTAGGCGACGGCGATTGCCAAGATGCCAGCGTAGCCCACGCCCAGCCAAGCCGTTAACGAGATGCCCGCGAGATCCATTTTCACGACCGAGCTAGCACCTAAGGCCACGAGCCCTATAGTCCCGACCCAAAGAGTCCACGAGGTTACTGCCAAAGCTCCATAGTGACGGGTGAGGTTTTGGCTTCCGACTGTGTAGATAGCCCATATGATGGCTGCGGCCATGAGCAGCAAATCACCTCGGAGGGGTCCTTCTCCAAACCCCAGCGCATTACCACTGCCCACAACGACAAGAACCATGCCGACCAGAGTGGCACCTACTCCGAGCCACACGGCAGTTGTGTGGTGTTCGTGACCTATCACAGTGACCAGAATTAGCGTCCAAACCGGTGTCGTTGCCAACATGAGACTTGCGTTCCCCGCCAGCGTAAGATCAATGCCGAAAATGAAGAAAAACTGGTAAACAACATTTGCGAGTAGGCCGAGAACTATGATACGGACCCAATGTTCACGCTTCGGAAGTGGGATAGGGCCTTTCAACCTGAGCATCACAAACAACGTTGCTGCAGCTAGGGGGAACCGAAGTGCATTGAACGCGAGAGGTTCGAATTCATCCAGGGCGATCTTGATAACTGAGAAATTTACGCCCCATATGACACACATCATGAAGAGCGCGAGATCTGTACGTAGCAGAAAGAACTTGCGGCTAGGGTCTTGTAAGTGCGGTTGCACCGCGGTCACGGTTCTGTGACCGCGGCCGTGACACAGCGAATTCTCACCCGGAAATGGAGGAAGTTCATGACCTTTGTTCTTCCAATTTTTGACCCATAGTTTTTAAGTACATGTCAAACCAATTTGGTCTAATTAGGATATCCATCTCAACCTTGTCAAAACTCGCGGATCATCGTAATTAACGAATGAAGTGACTACACTAAAGCTTCGTACTTGTGGTGAGCGAGGCAACCTTCCGGTTAGAGACGACTAATGAGGGAATTCCCTGACGAAAACGGACAAGTGTGGCTCGCCACGATCCGGACTGAAGCAGGTGTGGATTACAAGGGACGCCATTCCCTCTATCTCGTTCCCCAAGGAGACGAGGAAGCAGGTGGGCACGCACTTACGGACCTCCGTTGGAACAGTCGGCAAACGGCTTTCAGAACATTGTCCACGATGTCGGAAGTGGAGTTGCGTCGACGCCTCCGTTCCGCTCGCGGCCGTGGGTCGAGCTCCTAGGTGCGGAAAATCTAGGTTTCCTAGAAATCACTCGAAGCTTCCGCGTCCCGTCGAAACTCCGCGAGTCGCATCCCGAACTGATTCTCGACTCGTTTGGCAGCACTTGTCGACACGACGTCGTTTGAAAGTATACTGAAAAGCAGCGTTTCACCGTCCCTGGCCGTCACGACCCCGGTCAGAGCGGACACCCCGTCTATTGTCCCGGTCTTGGCTGTAAGATTCCGAGCGGCGGGGGTGCGGTACATTCTTCGGAGGGACCGCCCTGCCTGGGGGAGCGTCGACAAGAATGATTCCCAGTAAGCGGACTTGGCAACGTAAGCAAGGATGTGAACGAAAGCTCCTGCTGAGGCTCGATTTCGGCCTGAAAGGCCCGATCCATCTGTGGCCTGGATTTGGTCACCGGACAGTCCGATTACCCCTGCGGTGTACGATCGGATAGCTTGAGCGCCCCCCTTAAAGGACCCCTCACCCTGTGCGACTTTTGCCACCGTTTTGAGAATTGTCTCTGCGAAGAGGTTGTGGCTCTCTTGATTCATGACCGTTAGATAATCGATCAGTTCGACAGATGTGTGTCGTGCGATTAGTCGTGGTTCCTCTGCTCCGATGAGCCTAGGAGCCCAGGACTGTCGCCCCGTGATCCGGGAAAACTTCGAAAGGTGGATTGCGCTGTCAGCTTCGCTTACTGCAATGCCTTCTGAATCCAACGCCTGCCTAAAGGCATGGGCGGCGAAGAGTGCAGGGTCCGGTACTGTCAGTCGTCGCCAGATGTTTGGCCCACCCTGACGGATTTCCCCATCCATTCGAATGAGCGCCGTTGGCGTCACACGATCCAACCAGAGGCGAGGCCTCGGGCGCCTAGAGACGGTTTCGGCAACATTGTCCATTGGCAACGAAAAGTTGCCAGGGATTGTCTCAACTCGGGGTGGCGACCCCAGTCTCTCTGCGGGAATGATCTGCAGTGTGATGACGTTTTCGTTGAAAGAAAGGGAAGAGGCTCCGGCTGCAAACGATTCGTTGAGATCGAGGGGATCCCACTCCGGGCCTAGGTCTGGCCCAGAGAAATACGTTGCGTCACCGACAACAGCACCGTCGATATGGGTGATCCCTTCTTCTGCCACCTGGCTGACAAGCTGCTCGAATACACCCGGACGACCTCTGAAGAACCGATCGGAGTTGCCAGGATCTCCCGTGCCGTACAAGATCAAGTCGCCCTGGAGACGTCCATCAACGACAGGCCCGTCTGCGAACACGAATGTCTGATACCGAAATCGCGGTCCGAGAAAATGAAGCGCAACGGCGGTGGTCACGATCTTCATGTTGGAGGCTGGAGTCAGAGGACGATTTGCATCCCGTGAGAAAAGCGTGTCACCGCGGTCCAGAGACACCACGAGCACGCTCCACTGGGCTCGACCCATTGAGGGAGTGTCTAGAAGCCCTGAGAGGTCCTGGCGAAGATCCGTAATGGCAGATGTTGGCAGAGCGGGAACAGTGGGCCCGACGGTCATCGAATTTAGAGCAAGCGGTTCCTCGGGGACCATCTCTTCCGGTTGAGGTAGGCACGAGAAAGACAGTAGGGAAAGAAGGCCTAGGCTTGAGATCCGACTCCCACTGCGAGTCAGCCTCCCTGGCTGTGTTAAGCCCACAGGCCCTCGAGCGAGTCCTGGCTGGTCCGAGCTAGGATCACACCCGGGTTGATAACAATAGGAGGGTCAGGGTCGGGACCTGTGGGGTAAGGTTCACCCCGCAGAAGTGGCAGGAATAGGGGCACGCTTGTTAGGTTGACCTCAGCAGCTTGACAAGCGCGCCTCACTGTCCATATCGGATGCGCACTCGGGGCAGTAACCCGTCAGTTCCAATTCATATTCCAACAATCGAAAACCGTTTGCCTTGGCACGGATGCGAGCGACCTGGGACTCGTCTAGGCGGCCCGGCACATCGGAAACACCTCCACACGAAAGACACCTTGCATGATGATGAGGATCACTTCGGCAGCAGTATCGGGCCGATCCGTCCGCGTGGTTGAGTTTTTTTGCAAGACCGCACGTCACCAGGGTTTCAAGGCTCTTATAGACGGTTGCCAGCGATATTCGGGGTATTTCACTCCGGACCGAACGAAGGATTTCTTCGGCCGTTGGGTGATCTGTAGTATCTGAGACGTGACGAAAAACGGCTGAGCGCTGATCCGTGAAGCGGTGTCCGTACGCGCCAAGAGCCCGTCGAAGGACTACATCGCTGGAATTAGAATTAGACATTATAGACATATTATTCAGGATACCCTGTAACAAAGATCAATGATCCATGGGAAAAGCGCCACCACCGCTGTTGACTCTGGAACCGCTGATTGAGGCTGTCCAAGACGGCCTTGTTCAGACTGGTTGGACCCTGTCGGGCCTCCAGAAGACGACTAGCCACCAATTCGAAGGTCAGTGGCAGGGAGAAAGTTCGAGAAGTGCTTATCTCTTCTTCCACAGCGAGCGGAATCCTGACTTCGTGAGTATCGATGTCTTCTTGGACGAGACGTCCAAGGGACTGAAGGGGAATATAGCCCTGGTTGTCGAGGGTCCGGTATTAAGGGTCTTGCCACCCATAAGAGAACTCCTCTCACAGCTGGCCAAGGTGTCCGAAGAATGTTTTTCAAGAGACTACGGGACTCCCCTTACTGTGCGGTTTCGGATGGATAGCTCTGATGAGGATCCCTCCAATGCGGAATCCGAGATTCGCCTGAAGGTCCAGATCCCACCGGGCGTTATTCAGGCGGGGGCTGCTGCTGTGTCCACCCTCGTTTTGTCGGTTGTGGTGGCCTTCCAGCGCGCCATAGGCCATCCGGTGTTCGTGGTCCTCTTAGACGACGAGGAGTGAGGGGTTGGGTAGTCTGACGCTTGCCCGAATCCGCAGGGTTCTCCTACTCTGACGGCTGATTCGACTGAAGGGAGAAGACTCGATGAGCGTTGAGAGGCGAGGGTTGGATGTGTTGCTGACGGAGGACCGCCGGTTCCCACCACCCGCACAGTTCGTGAACGGTGCTGAGATATCGGATCGGGAACTATACGACCTTGCGGCTCAGGATCGACTCACTTTCTGGGAATCGTGGGCAGAGAAGTTGGATTGGTTCGAGAAATGGCACACGGTCCTCGATTGGAAACCACCCCACGCGAAGTGGTTTGTCGGTGGCAAGCTCAATGTGTCTCACAACTGTCTCGATCGACATCTCAAGGGCCCTCGACGAAACAAGGCGGCCCTGATTTGGGAGGGAGAGCCCGGAGACACCAAGGTCTATACTTATTGGAGCCTCCATCGGGAGGTGTGTCAATTCGCCAATGCTCTTAAGGGATTGGGCGTGAAAAAGGGTGACCGCGTGGCGATCTATCTGCCGATGATCCCGGAGGTCGCCATCGCGATGCTCGCATGTGCCCGAATCGGGGCACCTCATTCCGTGGTGTTCGGGGGCTTTAGCCCCGAGTCACTAGCTGATCGCATCAATGATGCCGAGGCGACGATTCTCGTCACGGCAGACGGTGGGTACCGGAAAGGGATGGTTGTACCCCTCAAGGAAAATGCGGACAAGGCTCTGGAGTCTTGCCCCACGATCAAGAATGTCGTGATGGTTGCGAGAGGGGCTGGCCTCACCGAGGAAGCCGATACCCATGTGGAAGCCGGACGCGACCACTGGTATCACGAGTTGATTGCCGACTGTAGTCCGGAGTGCCCTGCTGAGGTTATGGATGCAGAGGATCTTCTCTTCATTCTCTATACGTCGGGAACCACGGGTAAACCCAAGGGTGTGGTTCACACGACCGGAGGATACCTGACGCAGGTTGCCGCAACCACCAAATGCGTCTTCGATCTTCAGGAAGACGACGTCTACTGGTGCACGGCGGATGTCGGCTGGGTTACCGGGCACAGTTACATCGTCTACGGACCCTTGGCGAACGGCGCTACTCAACTCATGTATGAGGGGGTACCGGACTGGCCCGAGAAGGACCGGTTCTGGAACCTCTGCGAGAAGTATGGGGTGACGCTTTTCTACACGGCTCCCACCGCCATCCGCGCGTTCATGAAGTGGGGAGAGGCATGGCCGTCCAAACGTAACCTGTCCAAACTCCGCCTTCTAGGATCGGTGGGAGAGCCGATCAATCCGGAGGCATGGATCTGGTACCATCGGGTTATCGGAGGAGAGCGATGCCCTATCGTCGATACTTGGTGGCAGACCGAAACCGGAGCGATCATGATCACACCTCTCCCGGCCGTTACCGAGACTCGTCCAGGGAGCGCCACTGAGCCTTTTCCGGGCGTGTCGGTTACTCTACTCGACGACGACGGAAACTCTGTGAATGCTGGATATCTAGCGATCACCGAGCCCTGGCCATCAATGTTGCGCACGATCTATGGAGACGACGAGAGGTATCGGAAGACATACTGGTCCAAGTGGGACGGTATCTACTTCACGGGTGACGGGGCTAAGCGGGAGGAAGATGGCTACCTGTGGATTCTGGGTCGTGTCGACGACGTGCTCAATGTGGCTGGACACCGCATCGGCACTATGGAAGTCGAAAGTGCCCTTGTTGACCACGCCACCGTGGTCGAGGCTGCGGTGGTGGGCAAGTTTCACGAGGTCAAGGGTCAGGCGATTGCGGCTTTTGTCACTTTGAAGGATGGGCTCGAGGGTGACGACGACTTGGTCGCGGAACTCAAGAAGCACGTGAGCGAGAAAATTGGGTCTATCGCGCGTCCGGAGGTGATCGTCTTCGCGGCCGACCTGCCCAAGACACGGTCCGGAAAGATCATGAGGCGGCTCCTAAAGGACGTGGCGGAAGGCAAGGCCCTTGGGGATACGACCACACTGGCCGACCCAGTTGTAGTGGAACGCCTGAAGTCTCAATACGAGGCCGACGGAAATTGACCGATCTAGGCAGGTGATGGCTCTATTCTGCGGTGACGATATGTTTTGGTCAGGATGGATGTTCGGCTAACGGGTCGGGTACGGGTGGTCCCGTCTCCCCGATTGGCTTGTCCTTAATCTTTCTCGCCGGTATTCCCGCGTATATCCCATGCGGGTCCGTGTCCTTGGTCACCATTCCGAAAGATCCCAACATCGTGTTCTCAGCGAGGTGCACCCCCGACATGACGGTGGCGTGATAGGTTATGCGTACACTGTCCCCGATGACTGTCAGTGGCGTTGTGATGTCCCGTCCTTCGACGACATCGTGTGAGTGGCTGTAAATGTTTGCGAAATCCGACACCGAGACCCCATTCCCGAGGCGGATTCCTCCGCGATCATCGAGGAGCACATGGCGATGTATCACTACGTCGTCACCGACCTCTAGGTTGTAACCGAAGGAAAGCTTCACATGGTGAAACGCCTTGAAGTTCTTTCCACAGCGTCGAAAGATGCGACGGGCGAGGATCCGTCGAAACTTGACTCCTAGGTGAACATTTTCACCAAGCGCACTCCGGTCGAACATCTCCCAGAGCCAAATTAGCGGCTTCACCTTCATATACCGCTCGAGGTCGATGTCGGAATAGTACTCTGGCTCCATCGTCACGTTGTCAGGGTCCATCTGTGCGAGGGCGACTCGAGTGGAGTATGGTAACGTCGCGGTGTTGACGCCTACGAGGTGCGGATAGTGAACTTCGGTCAGGATCGTTCGGCATAAGGCTCGACGGTCACAATCGGGAGAGCCGAGCTGTTCATCGATTGACAGAAGCCAGTCGTCATAGAACCTCTCCGTATCCGGGGCGATATCCACGATTCTATTAGGGAGGAAGACCATGGTGGACAACAGTGTCCGTTTAAAGAATTGTGATAGTGATCTGACGGTACTATAGGCTGTTTCGTTGGCCCGGCAAGCTATCACATCCGGTGAGAGTGGAGTGTTAACTTTCTTTAGACTTCAAAGTGATTTCCATCGATTCGGGACGAAGGCCATGCACGACATTCTTCGACAGCGGCTCATGAGGAAAATCCAAAGCCTACCGGAAGAGCAGGTCTATCAAACCCTTGACTACATCGAGTTCCTAGAGAGCAAGTATGGTGACGACCTCGAGGTGGAAGCTTCAAGCTTGCAGCGTTTTGCGGAAGCCATGGAGGACAAACTCAGGAAAAAAATCATGAGCCCGGCAACTTTACGTGAGGCCTTTCAACTCATCTCGGTGGCCGACCGTGTGCTCTCAAACGTGTCTTCGGCCGGCCGGCAACTTATGGAGGAGTTGGCTATTGTTTCTGAGGATCAAGCCCTTGCGGAAGAAGATTCATTGAAGGATGGGGAAGAAGAAGAGCAAGACGTTACCGGCAAAGCCTTGAAGCGGGAGGGTTGACACTTCACGATCGCTCCGGGTAAGATTTCATATGGTAGTGAGAAATGCGCCTGTTCGCCGGGAGTTTCGTACGAGACTCTCAGCGGGCGGGCGCCTCTTATATGGGTGATCGGAGTGGCCTCATGGCTTTGATTCTTAAGGAATCTCTCACATTTGACGATGTACTCTTGGTCCCAGGGCATTCAACCGTGCACCCTAAGGACACGTCAGTCGTCTCGTCTTTGACCGCCACTATCCAGTTGCAAATCCCACTTCTCACCGCTGCGATGGATACCGTGACGGAGTCGAGGATGGCCATCGCCATCGCGAGACAGGGGGGATTGGGAGTGATCCATAAGAATCTGTCCATTGACCGTCAGGCGGCGGAGGTGGAGAAGGTTAAGCGCTCCGAGAGCGGAATGATCCTTGATCCCATCACTCTGACGCCGGACCAGACGCTGCGGGACGCCCGTGAACACATGGCTCAGTTTTCGATATCGGGAGTCTTGATCGTCGAAAAAAATGAAGTCTTGGTAGGTATCGTCACGAACCGCGACCTTCAGTTTGAGCCAGATATGGAGAGGACGATTGGCGACGTCATGACGAAAGACGGTCTCATCACTGCCCCGGTCGGGATAAGCTTGGATGCTGCTCAGGAGGTTCTCCATAAACACAGGATTGAAAAGCTACCGCTAGTGGATGAAAACGGTCGTCTGCGAGCTCTTATTACCGTCAAAGACATCTTTAAGCGGCAGCAGTTTCCCTCGGCTTGTAAAGATGAGCATGGACGTCTTCGAGTGGGAGCGGCGATCGGTGCATCTCAGTCGGACATAGATCGGGCTGCTGCCCTCATAGATGCCGGTGTCGATGCGTTAATCGTCGATACTGCCCATGGCCATTCTGAGGGGGTTCTTCAGGCTGTGGCACGCACGCGGGAGAAGTTTCCTGAGGCGCAGATCGTGGCCGGAAACGTCGGCACTAGTGAAGGGGCTGCCGCTCTCTTGGAGCGAGGTGCAAATGCGATTAAAGTGGGGGTCGGCCCCGGATCGATTTGCACGACCAGGGTGGTTACGGGAGTCGGTCTTCCTCAGCTTACTGCCATCATGGATGTGGTGGAGGGGGTTCAGGACCGAGTCCCGATCATTGCGGACGGTGGAGTTCGGTACTCAGGTGACCTTGTGAAGGCTCTCGCTGCCGGTGCTCAGTCGGTAATGATGGGGTCCATGTTCGCTGGTACGCAGGAGTCTCCGGGGGAGAGCTTTCTCATGGAAGGTAGACGGTTCAAGATAGTCCGAGGGATGGGTTCACTTTCGGCCATGCAGGAGGGTTCCGCAGACCGGTATTTTCAGGATCTTGAAGAAGACAGTCGTAAACTAGTTCCTGAAGGAATTGAAGCTCGAGTTCCCTACAAAGGTCCGATGGCGGACACGGCGAACCAGCTAGTCGGTGGTCTTCGGAGTGGTATGGGGTATTGCGGAGCAGGTAGCCTTGACGAACTCAGAGAGAAGGCGACGTTCGTGCGGGTCACGTCCGGAGGTCTCCGAGAATCCCACCCGCACAACGTTACGATTACCAGGGAAGCTCCGAACTATCACATGTGAGTGAGGCAAGAACGATTCTCTTGGAAGCTCATCACGCGACCTCCGTGGTTAAGTGAAGGTTCAGACGAGTCTGTACGGACGTAGAGATGCGTTCGTAGCGGTGGCGATCTTGGTGTTTTCAGCCGCGTGTGTTGGAACAATCCCGGATCCCCCCCAACCGATTCCGAATCCCAAAGCGGCTTTAGCTCTGGACTCGTCCGTGGATCA
>JAYZFL010000033.1:0-9141 GCA_036336795.1 Gemmatimonadota bacterium | reverse complement strand
GAACTCTCCAATAACTTGCCAGGGTAAGCCTTTACCGACGAGGCTCTCCATCCGCTGGGCCACCGTGTTCAAGAAAAGGAGCCCCGTCAAAGCAGAAAACGAGAAGAGGAGCGGTCCCGCGTGAGCACGGATTAGATATTTTGTGATGATTCCCATAGCGACAACCCTACACCGAAATTCAGCAACCGGTCCCGGCTTGGCAACTTGCCCACGACTCCACCGCTGGCGTTTCTCGTTGTGTAACTGACTAAGGTCTTCGGCGGATCAGGGCAGAGCCCAACTACCCTTCAGCACAGGGTACGTACGGTGGCGACCTCCCGAATTAGAGCTTCCTGGGCGTTCCTGTCGTTAATCTCTGGCCTAAGCCATGATAAGTTGGGTGGCTAGGCCCTAGCCGGGCTCACTCGATTTCAGGTCAACTCTTTCGATCGATTCATCATCACAAATGATACTGTTTTCCGCTGATTATAGACACGCCCTTGAGCGTGTGAACAGCAAGGCAAGAGCTAGGTTAGCCCTCGGAGGACAGCCTTGAAGGATTCACGGCAGTCCTCATCTTAGGGACATCTATCGCTCTGTCTCGCGAACTGATCGAACGAGGTAGCTTACCCTTGCATAGATTAACAAGCTCCGATTGATTCTGGGGGCTCTTCTTGCGACCTGAACGCCCGGTCGAAGGTGCTTCACAAGAACTTTGGGCCACAGAGGAATAGAAATGTCCGATACGATCTTTGCGCAGATCGTCCGAGGAGAGGTTCCCGCCGATGTCGTTTACCAGGATGACCTGGTAACGGCTTTTCGGGATGTACGACCCCAGGCGCCAACACACATTTTGGTAATCCCGAACACACCAATTCCGACAGTGGCTGATGTTACAGACGCCGACGAACCGTCGCTCGGGCGCATGATCAGGGTGGCGGCCAAGCTCGCGGAGGAGGAGGCGATTGATCAGGAGGGTTACCGACTGATCATCAACTGTCGGGCTCACGCTGGTCAGGAGGTTTTTCATGTACACCTCCACCTTCTCGGAGGCCGGCCGCTTGGAAGGATGCTTTCGGACTAAGGTTTCTAGAGGGAAAAGTGGCCACGCTTGCCCGAGTGAGTTGGCCGCGTAATCTTCGTGGATTTGATATTCAAGGGATGTACTATGGAACGCTTTGAGAACTTCGTCAGTGCCATCCGGGAGTTTGTCTGGGAATGGGGAATCCCCGCCGGGACTCAAGATATTCCCTTGGTGGTCTTGGCCCTCATCGGTGTCGGGGGATTCTTAACCCTACGCCTGGGGTTTATCCAACTCCGCCATTTCGGTCATGGCGTTGCGGTGGCCACGGGGCGTTATGACGATCCCTCTGATACAGGCGACGTCTCGCATTTCCAGGCCCTCACGACCGCCTTGTCTGCGACGGTCGGCATCGGCAATATCGCCGGTGTGGCGTTGGCGATCCACTGGGGTGGTCCCGGAGCGCTCTTCTGGATGTGGGTTACGGCGGCCCTCGGGATGGCGACCAAGTTCACTGAGGTCACGCTGGCCCAGCACTACCGTGCGGTGCACGACGGCGCTGGTAGTGTGGTGGGGACTGTGTCGGGCGGCCCCATGTACTACATCGAGCAGGGTTTAGGTCCGAAATGGAAATGGATGGCAGTGTTTTTTGCCACAGCTTTGGGGTTCACAGCATTTTTCACGGGTAACGCTATTCAAGCGAACACTGTGGCCGACACCGTGGGATCAGCGTTCGGTATCGCACCGTGGGTTACCGGTGCCGTTACCGTCACGGTGGTCGCAGCGGTGGTGTTGGGTGGAATCACTCGCATTGGTCGCATTACGAGCATTCTTGCTCCCTTCATGGCGGCCATCTATGTCCTAGCCGCGCTAACCATTATTCTGATGAATGTTGGTGAAGTGATACCAGCATTTGTCACGATCTTCAGCGAGGCCTTCAACCCAACAGCCGGAGTGGCCGGTACGGGGGTTGGCGCGATCTTGGTGACGATGATGTATGGGGTTAACAGAGGGCTCTTCTCCAACGAGGCAGGCCAAGGCTCCGCACCGATTGCTCACGCTGCAGCAAAGACGGAAGAGCCGATTTCCGAGGGAGTGGTAGCACTCCTCGAACCGTTTATTGACACAATCGTGATTGTAACGATGACCGCCCTCGTGATCGTGATCACGAACGTGTACGATGAGCGTATCCCAACCGAGATCACACTGACGGGTGGAGATCTAAGTTGGGTATCCGGAAACGCGCAGGCGGGCTATGAGAGTGTTGAGGCGCCCACGGAGATCGTGATCCAGAACGGTACACATGCTGCTAGTGGTGCAGTTTTTGTGGCGTGGCACGAGGCAGCTCTCGAGGAGCTCTTTACTGACGAAGCGATGACCCAGCCCTTCACAGGTTCGGTCTTTCCTACACGAGCTGAAGCAATCGACGTGAGTGGTGGTAGCTATGCATCCCTCTGGGGTATGGCGATCGAAAGTGGAGCGCCGCTCACGATGTACGCTTTCCGTAGAGGACTCGATCCCATTGGCTCGTGGGGTCACTATATCGTGATCCTCTCCGTTTTCCTCTTCGGCATCTCGACCGCTATTTCATGGAGCTATTATGGAGACCGCTGCGCTAACTATCTGTGGGGTGAAGGTGCGATCTTACCCTACAAGATCGTGTACCTGGTCATGCACTTCTTCGGAGCGGTTATCTCCCTCAACCTCGCATGGGAGGTCGGAGACATTGCCCTCGGCATAGTCATCCTTCCCAATCTGATCGCTCTGACCCTGCTCTCAGGAAAGGTGGTGGAACTTACGGACAGTTACTTTGAGAGGGAACCCTGGAAGAAGTAGGATAGAGGTTAGCTTTTACAGGAACTTAGCCAGATCCTTACGAGCACATTTTCCGACCATGGGAGGAAAGATGTCATATCCGTTTCAACTGCCTGACCTAGGATACGACCACGCGGCGCTGGAACCACACATTGATACGCGCACGATGGAGATCCACCACGGAAAGCACCACCAGGCGTACACCAACAATTTGAACGCGGCTCTGGAGGACTATCCCCACCTCCATGGGCATTCAGGTGAGCAGCTCTTGATGGAACTCGGCGAGGTCCCTGAAGTCATTCGTACGGCTGTCCGAAATAATGGTGGTGGCTACGTTAACCACAAGCTGTTTTGGGAGACAATGAGTCCTGGAGAAGCTGACGCGCCAGGTGGCATGCTTGGAGAAGCGATCTGTAGTACGTTCGGAACCCTCGACGAATTCAAGTCATCACTCAGCGCAGCAGCGGCTGGGCAGTTCGGTTCCGGGTGGGGTTGGCTGGCGGTGGGGACTCCAGGTACACTTCACGTAATCGCCACAGCGAACCAAGATAACCCGCTCTCCGGGGGCTTTACACCGATTCTCGGCGTGGACGTATGGGAGCACGCTTACTATCTGAGATACCAGAACCGAAGGCCGGACTACCTTGCTGCCTGGTGGAACTTGGTCAACTGGGACGTTGTGGCAGCGCGTTATGCTGCGGCAAAGGGAGAGTGAGTCGAGGATGGTTGGGAGACGAGCAGGGTAGGCCATCTTTGCCACATATGTTTACAAGTCGGTCAGCGGTGATAATTTTAGACACCGGCTTTCAAGAAACCTAGAGGACAGTGATGGCTCGACGACTGAGCGTACTGGTGGCACTTGCCGTGTACTTCGCTTTCGGAATAAGCGACGCGCAGGCCCAAACGCTCAGAGGTTCTGAAGCCTCAGTGAAGCGCACTTACCGGCAGGCACAGGCTCACGACTTCACGTTTCTGGAGACAACGAATCAAGTTCGTCGCTTCACCGATGCTGGTTACTTGGTTCGAGTCCGCGCCAACCAAGACTATGTCCTTCACGATGTCTCGTTTCCGTATGCTCGCCCGGAGGTGAGGTTGTTCATCCAGCGCTTGAGTGGACAGTACAGAAGGGCATGTGGCGAAGAACTAGTCGTGACGAGCCTAACCCGTCCGCGGAGCCGTCAGCCGCGAAACGCCTCGAGCCTCTCGGTTCATCCCACCGGAATGGCGGTCGATTTTCGGAGGAGTGGCAACTCAGTCTGTCGTGGGTGGCTCGAAAGTACTCTCGTGTACCTGGAGAAAGCTGGAGTTCTCGAAGGCACACGGGAACGACGTCCTTCACACTATCATGTCGCCGTTTTCCCACGACCCTACGGTCAGTATGTTGATGCCCAACTTGCGTCTGCCCGATCGGGTTCGTCGGCTTCTCAACCCGCTCGGTATATGGTCCGGAATGGAGACTCACTGTGGGCCATCGCACGGCGCCACGGGATCACGGTGTCACGGCTAAGGAACGCAAACGATATTCGAGGAAGCCGAATCTATGCCGGCCAGATGCTGACGGTTCCGGCGGGGTTGTAGATTGCGTAACGGCTCGCCGGAGGCGATCCAGCACAGGGTCGTCGGCACCGACTCAATAGAGGGACACGAACGTTACGAGCTCCTCACGTCTCTGGTCGTGCCGCGGCCTATCGGATGGGTATCGACTTATGGGGCTGATGGGATTCCGAACCTGGCACCATTCAGCTTCTTCTCCGCTATATCTGCGACACCGATGCTCGTGAGCTTGTCGATCGGCACTCGGCGGGGTGTTGCGAAGGACTCTCTTCGAAACATCCTGGACGTCCACGATTTTTGTGTCAACGTGGTGACCGAGAGCCAGTTGGAGGTGATGAACCAGACGGCGGCTGATCTGCCTCCGGATGTGAATGAATTCACTCACACTGGATTGCCGTTGGCGGAAGCGGAGACTGTACGTGCCCCCTATGTATCGAGCTGCCCAGCCGTGCTGGAGTGCACTCTATTCAAGGAGCTAGACCTCTCCAATGGTGCATGTCTGGTTGTCGGTGAGGCAAGAGCCGTTCGCCTGGATCCAACCCTCTCATTTGTCGAGGGCTCTAGCCTCATCAATTCTGGGGAGCTTAGGCCGGTCGGAAGGTTAGGAGGTGGTTCTTACACTCTGTTGGGGGAGATAAAGATCCTCCAGAGACCAGGGTCGTAATTAGGATCGTCAGGGCAGAGCACTATTCAATATGAGAACACCCCAGTTCCAACCGATTAACTCGATCAGGCAAGGCCAGCTTGCTTGGGATCAAGTGAGGCTCTCGGTCGTGGTCCCCGTCTATAATGAGATCGACACAGTGGAGGTGCTCCTCAGAACAGTGCGAGAGGTACATCTCGCACTTGAGGTAATTGTCGTGGATGACGGGTCTACTGATGGCACACGTGAGGTACTCTTACGTCTCGAAAAGGAGGACCTGATCGACGTTCTCCTCCTCCAAGATGTAAACCGGGGCAAGGGAGCTGCGCTCCGAGTCGGCTTCCGGTGTGCAACGGGTGACATCATCGCGGTTCAGGATGCGGATCTAGAATACGACCCGCATGAGATACCGAAGCTCATGGAGCCTATCCTAGCAGGTAAGGCTGATGCTGTGTACGGCTCGCGCTTTTTGGGGGGCGCTCATCGAGTTCTCTTTTTCTGGCACATGATCGGAAATCGCCTGTTGACGTTGCTGAGTAACATGCTCACTGACCTCAATCTCACAGACATGGAGACGTGCTACAAAGTCATCCATGCAGATCTCCTAAAGCATTTGCCGTTATCGGCGAATCGCTTTGGGTTTGAACCTGAGGTTACGGCACGCCTAGCACAGGCCAGAGCTCGTATATACGAGCTGCCGATTAGCTACGACGGTCGCTTGTATCACGAAGGTAAGAAGATCAACTGGAAAGATGGCGTAGCTGCATTTTATCACATCCTGCGCTCAAATATCTTTGGACCTAAGGCTGCGCAGTGGCATGTCCCGAAGGTGCAGCCGTGGGAGGATCGTGCATTGACAGAGACGAAGAGAACGGAGCTGAACGACCGTCGTGTAGAGGACTCGCTAAGCAGCGTTTTCCAAGATGACAACAAGCCTGTCTCTGGTTAACAGAATCTCTGAGATCCGGGTCGAGAAAGGTTCGCCTGCGGATTCGAGTGTCATGGTAAGAGTGGTTGGCGTGACGGATCGTTGAGGTGTTGTGGTATTTGACGTGCGGAAGATTGATGTTTGCGGTCTACCCGAAACGCAACTAGGTCCAGCTAAATTCGGGAGCCTTGAAACCCCGATGGGTAGACGCCTACCGGGGTCTCCTTTTATGGTTGAGACTGTGTTAGCCGCCGTCTCCCTAAGGAAGTGGAGCCCAGGGTCCATCGATGAAGCGAGTGTCATTTCGAACTGCCGGGGAGTCCCACGGACGGGGACTTGTCACGATTCTAGAGGGGATTCCAGCAGGACTTTCGCTCGAAATGGAGCGTGACGTCGACCCTGAGCTAAAGCGACGCCAGGGTGGCTACGGCCGTGGCCGCCGCATGCAGATTGAATCTGATCACGCCGAGTTGATTTCCGGTGTTCGCCTAGGGGAAACTCTAGGGTCTCCCCTCTCCATGGTCATCTGGAATCGGGATTGGGAGAACTGGCGAGAAGCCATGTCGCCCCTCCCACCGGATCCGGGTGGGAACCCCAAAGCTCTCCGCCCTGTCTATCTCCCCAGGCCGGGCCACGCGGATCTCGTGGGCTTGCTGAAGTACGACAGACGGGACGCCAGAGACATTCTGGAAAGGGCTAGTGCTCGCGAGACTGCGGCGCGTGTAGCGTGCGGGGCGGTTTGTAAGAAGCTTCTGTCAGACTTCGGTGTGACTGTGGGGAGCCACGTGACTTCGATCGGCCCAGTAGAGGCGGAAGCAATGGATTCGCTTCCGATTGACTTGAACCCAGCTGTTGATGGTTCTCCGGTCCGAACACTGGATGAAGATGCAGCGGCACAGATGATCAAAGTTATCGATAAAGCCAAAGAAGACGGTGATACCCTGGGCGGGATCTTTGATGTCGTGGTCCGAGGCCTTCCCGCGGGGCTAGGAAGCTACGTCTCTTATGATGCGAAGCTGGACGGTCGACTCGCGGGTGCGATGATGTCCATTCATGCAATCAAGGGAGTTGAGATTGGATCTGGTTTCGATGGAGCACGGCGCTCTGGCTCTGAGGTCCACGATCCGATTGTGGCTGACGGGAAGGCGAACCGGGCTGGCGGAATCGGCCGAACCTCGAACCGTGCCGGGGGGTTGGAGGGTGGCATCACAACCGGTGAAACAGTGGTGGTGCGGGGGGCTATGAAGCCCATATCGACTCTGAGAAAGCGCTTGCCGAGCGTGGATATGCGAGACGGCTCAACAGCCGATGCGGCGGTCGAGCGGAGCGACGTGTGTGCGGTCCCGGCTGCTGCTGTCGTCGGGGAGGCTATGGTGGCCATCGTTTTGGCGGATGCTTTTCTGGAAAAATTCGGAGGAGATGCCATGAGTGAGGTGCGACGAAACTTTGACACGTACGTTACTCACCTCATCGAGCGCGGATACGGTGAGAGGTGACAAACCCGAAGCGCGTCTTGCTAGTGGGGTTTATGGGGAGTGGGAAGTCCAGCGTCGGAAGAGAACTCGCACCCCTCCTTGGTTGGCGATTCTACGACTTCGATCAGGCTGTGGAGGAGCGCGTTGGTGAAACGGTTTCGACAATCTTTAGTACCAGGGGAGAAGAGTATTTCCGTGGAGTCGAGTCTGACGTGGCGGAGGAGTTATTGGCCGAGACGTCGGCCGTGTTAGCAACAGGCGGGGGGTGGCCTGCCCAGCCCGGGAATTGGGAGATAGTTCCCGACAACACGATGAGCGTTTGGCTGAGAGTATCGTCTGGGGTTGCGATTCAGCGGGCATCCCGCGAGGGTCCTCTTCGCCCTCTCCTCGAAGGTGAAGGTGCGGAGGGTCGTGTCGATGCCCTCTACCAGATTCGGCAGACTTCCTATGCACGTGCTCAGCATTCCCTTGATTCTGAGCGGCATAATCCGCGGGAATTGGCGGGGAATATTTTGGAGCTCATAGACGGAAAACGTGATCAGGCCATGAAGGAATAGATGACGACACGAGGCGTAGGATGAAACTGGTCATTGTAGAATCGCCGGCAAAGGCGACGACGATCGGCCGGTATTTGGGCGGCGACTACGTCGTCGCTGCCACCGTTGGGCATGTTCGAGATCTTCCTAAGAAAGGGCTCGGAGTCGACGTGGAGGGCGGGTTCGAGCCTGAGTACGTTACCACCTCACGCGCGATCGTTAATGAGCTCAGGATCAAAGCGAATAAAGCCGAGGCCATCATACTTGCCACCGATCCGGATCGGGAAGGCGAGGCCATCGCCTATCACGTGGCGCACGAGCTTGGCTTCGAGGGGCAAAAGGATCGGTTCCAGCGCGTCACGTTCCGGGAGATTACCAGCGTAGCGGTTCAGAGGGCACTGGAGAGTCCGGAGCCGCTGGACATGCAGAAGATAGAGGCCCAGCAGGCCCGCCGGATTCTTGATCGCTTGGTGGGCTATCAAGTCAGTCCTTTCCTTTCGAAGCCGATCCGTCCGGGACTCTCGGCAGGGCGTGTCCAGACCGTTGCGCTGAGAATAATCTGCGATCGCGAGGACGAAATTCAGGCGTTCGTGTCCAAGGAATACTGGTCGATCACGGCTCGGTTGCGCAAAGACGACCAGTCCTTCGAGGCTAAGCTCCAGAAGATCGACGGAAGAGCTTTCGCGCTCAGTGACGAGGCTTCGGCCACAGGAGTGGTCGATGAGGTCAGGAGCCTCGATTTCCGAGTGGGAGACGTCAAACGAAGGGAGAGACGGAAGAACCCGGCGCCGCCGTTCACCACATCGACGCTTCAGCAGGAGGCAGCCAAGAGACTCGGTTTCGCGGTGCGACGCACCATGAGCAACGCTCAGCGACTGTACGAGGGGGTCGAGCTTGGAGGACGTGGCTCGGTCGGGCTAATCACGTATATGAGGACGGATTCCACCCGCGTGTCGGGTGAGGCCGTGAATCAGGCTCGCGAGTGGGTTACCGGCGAGTTCGGTGACGACTATGTGCCTTCTTCGCCCAGAATGTGGGGAGGAAAGCTATCGACGTCGGCTCAGGACGCACACGAGGCGATCCGCCCCACTGACGTCGAGCTACATCCCGACGACGTACGCCCCTTCCTGAAGAAGGATGAGGCTCGTCTCTACGAGGTGATTTGGCTGCGTTTCGTCGCGAGCCAGATG
>JAYZFL010000032.1:0-9140 GCA_036336795.1 Gemmatimonadota bacterium | reverse complement strand
TTACAGGCCGCGTTTAACCAGGACAACGGGACTTGGCGGATCGATTACATACGGATGCAGGGATTCACCGGTGCCGGCGCCCATTTCGGCAGATGGTTCTCAAAAATTCCGGTGGAGATTACCGGCCACATAGAATTGGATATTCCCGGAGTTCCGGAAACTGGCGGAAGCGATCATATGTCCTTCATCTGTAAGCCCGCTCCCGGATTCCGTCTCCAGTCGAACTACCCGGATTATCGGCAATACACGTGGCATACCAACCGTGACACGTTCGATAAGGTCGTTTTTGCGGACCTCCGTAATAACGCGACGCTTGCCGCGATGCTCGCGTACCAAGCGTCGGAGGATCCAGAGCGAGTGCCCTCGGACACCCGGGTCTTGCCCACCGATCCGCGTACGGGTCAACCTGGACAATGGCCTCGATGTCGGCCGCCGAGGCGCAGTCCGGGTTGATGAACTATGACGAACATCGTAGGTGACCCACTACGCCTCCGTGCTCCCGAGCTCGAAGACCGGAACTAGCCCCCTAGTACCCCACCCGAACAGGTTGCGGATCTAACGGTTTCTTCCGGTATCACCTACCTCGGCTTGCGAACTCAACGAACTGCGCCATGGGAACTGGATTCCCGTGGATGCCCACGATGGTCGTCACGTCCAGATCCAAGCGCTGCAAGGCTTGGTAGAACGTCCGGCTGCTGGCATCGGGGGCTTGAGCTCGCGGATTATAAAGGTCCGCCTGCACGACGATCTTCTCGCTCGGGATATACGCGATCAGCATGCCCTCGGCGTGGGCGAGACCCTGGACGTGGTAAATTTCGACAGTTCTCGAGTCATCGGTGAGGACGAATTCCTCGCTCATTGTCTCGAAGATGTAGCCTTCCGACCATTCCTCAGGGGGATACAGCGAAAACCGGTCGGGCTCCAAGATCCATGGCCCGGCCCGCAACACCTCCTGGTAGTAAGGGTGATTACCCTCATGCGTGATGACCGTCGCACCTTCGTGGACATAGGAGCGGATTCCACCCATATGGTCCCAGTGATGGTGCGTATTCACGATGAACCGAATCGGTTTGTTTGGAATCAGCCTGTTCACTTCGTCGATCACCGCAAGTGACCGTTCTTCATTCAACGGTGCTTCGATAACAGCCACATAGTCGCCGAACTCGACAGCCACGCTGTTGTGGGAGCCGCCTCCGATCAACCACAAGCCGTCGCCCAACCCTTGTGACTGCACTCGAACAGGATCAACGCGGGCACTCCGCACTTCGTTCGGAACCGAAAGTGCAGCGTTCGTCACATTCACCTGCACGTCCGAGACTGTTTCCAGGCCAAACGAATGGTCGCCGCCGCTCACATTCGGCTCATGCGCACCATCGTCATAATCCTGATGCTGATGAAACCGGGGAATCTTCACGCCGCCCATGTCCTGGTAACGGGTGTAGACGTTCTCATAGTACAAGTCACCAACGATGGGATTGGGAACCCAGGTCTGTACTCGCTGGACCAGATTCTGAGGATTGATCGTACCGTTCACTCGATACTTCCCGAAGGCGACAAACGAAACCACGGCGACCCTGCCTCCATACTCATTGCGAGTAATCACGGTCGGGTTGGCGCCCGGCGCCATCGCACCCTTCAGGAACCCCCAGGGCGTAAGGAAGATCTCGAGTCGTCGGAGCTCGGCCGCAGCCGGCTGAGGTGTGGATTGTCCCTGTGCGTTCAAGGTCCAAGCGTAGTCGCCGCTGACGAGATTCGTGATCCGTTGTTCGGTCAGGAACGGGAATCCACGGCCACCGCCTCGTTGCGGATTGTCGCCTTGTACCCGGACGTATTCCTCTCTCGACGACATCGTCTCGAAATCGATCGTCATGGAATAACTCGTGAGGTCCACTCGGGGCCAATCCTGATCCGGCGAGACGTTCTGCCCAACCATCCCTTGCCAGCCAGTGCCCGAGTAGTGAATGGACTCCATGTCGACCACGCCCATAGCGGTCGCGGCGGTCCGCAAGACGCTGTGTACATCCTGCGCCGAGGATGATCCTGCCATCAGCGCGGTGAGGCTCAGTGACAGCCAAAATCGCGTTACCATGATTCGTCCTCCGCTGTGATTCCGTTGCCTCGGAAAAATGGGAGCTGGTTGGGTCCCAGCGATAATTCGTCTATGCCGTCTACGAAGATGCGCTGGTGCTCGGGAGCCACGCCAGAGACGGGTGGGGCGTCAGCGAACATTTCCATCTCAAACAGTCAGTTTTACGGATACGGATATCAGCAGGGACAAAGGCGCTACGGCAATCAGAGCAACGTAGGCTGGGATTGGGGTGTTGGGTCGCTAATAGGTGTCCGGAGGGGGATTTTTAAGGGAACCTGAGCCTGTATCCTTGTTGACAGTCGATTATTAGAAGTTTTACCGTAATTTCATGATGCGTAAAAAGGGAATGCGGAGGCGCCAGGCCATATCAGTCGGTCTCTCCGTCGCGATGCTCGTTACCTGGATCTCGGTTCCGTTCTTGGAGCGTGCCGATCTGATACACGAGACCGTTGTAGAAAGCGAACACAACCCTTCGACGTGTCCTCCCGCTCACGACCACACGGTTTGCATCCAGGTTGGGGCAAACTTAGCTGCAGCTTCGGGCGGGCTTGAGCAACAGCATCAGGATGTTGTCGTTCGGGATCGCGGCCCAGCTAAAGTAGACCTCTTTGTCCACTCCGTCCTCGCTGAAGGGCACCCCTCTAGAGCCCCCCCTCTGGTCTGACGACGTAGTACCTGGTCGCTCTCTAGCGACCTCTCTCAGTGGGTACATCTTTTGACGTCCCACTCCTGTCAGCGATGTGAGAAAGAGGGCAAAATATCATGTGTGTCAGTAGGACGAGCATTATCCGTCGTGGATGGAGGATGCTCTTGCTTGCGATCCCGATCTTGGCTGGTCCCCGACTTTTGGTCGCCCAGGAAAGAGTCGATTCCCTGCAAGCAGAGGTAGAGCGTCTAGCGGCGCTCGTCGACAGCCTGACGCAGGAAGTCGCCAACCTCCGTACCTCCGGTCCCGAAGAGGAAGTCCAGGACGCTCTCGCCCAACTACGGGCTGCGGCCCAAGAGGCTGCTGCCGTCGGTGAAGCTGCGGACCCCACAGACCAACCCGTGGATCAAGAATTCGTTGGGCGGCAGCGTTCGTTGCAAGCGCTCAACCCAGAGATCAGTGTCAACAGCGATATCTTCGGGCACATGAACACGGATGACACCAGCGAGGACAATTTCTTTGCACGGGAATTTGAGATCTCGATCGTCTCAAATCTGGATCCCTTCTCCCGTGCGAAAGTCTTCATCTCGCACCACAACGAGGGAGGAGAGCTCACACCTTTCGAGAACGGACATGGTGACCGTAACCATGGAGGACACGAGGATGGTTCAGGCTTTGCGGTTGAAGAGGGTTATCTGGAATGGGTTGGATTACCAGGCGGCATCGGACTCAAACTCGGAAAGTTTTTTCAGCAATTCGGTCAGCTCAACCGCTGGCATTCTCACGCCCTGCCATTCCAGACACGTTCGCTTCCTCACCTCTCGTTCATCGGCCCGGAATCACTAGCACAGACAGGCGCTTCGCTGCATTGGCTCGCACCCTTCGGCGGTGTCGGTGGCACGTATGAGGCTACCCTGGAAGTGACACGCAGTGAGAACAAGATGCTGTTCGGTGAATCGGGTGGTCTCTCGGTGCTGGGGCACATCAATAGCTTCTGGAATCTATCTTCTTCGACCGATCTCGATCTCGGCCTCAGTTGGATTAACGGCACGTTTACGGACGACAAGAGATCACTGGATCGTAATCTTTATGGAGCAGAGGCAGCGATTACATGGCGTCCCCCAGGGCGATCCCGGTATCAGGGGTTGTCTCTCCGGGGTGGCGTTATGGCAGTCGATTTGATCCCTCAGGACGAAGAGCATGCGGAACGCCACAACGAGCACGCGGAAGACCACGAGATCTCGGAGCGCGCTTTTGGATTTTGGGGGATGGGAGAGGTTCGACTCTCCGAGAGCTGGCTCATGGGTACCAGGCTAAGTAGAAGCGCGAGTCCGGAAGATCCCGGTGAAACGGCCTGGCTCATTTCACCAACACTCAGTTGGTGGCAAAGTGAATATGTCAGAATCAGACTTGAGTACGACCTGCTCGGGCGGAGCCTTACGGATGACCGGGAAGGGAGACTGCTGCTCCAGGTGACTTTCGCGATGGGCCCACACAAGCATGAGACCTACTGAGATCATGGCAAGTCTAGATTGGGTGCGCGGGCGCTCTACGGAGATCGAGCGATGATGAGAATGATACTGATAACCTTTCTGCTGCTTGCGCCATCCGGCCACAAAGAGCAGAGCAGAGTTCGTGCTCCCGTGCGCGTCGTAGCGACGCTGCCGATCTATGCAGAGATCACTCAGCAGATAGGCGGGCAAGAGGTGACGGTATCTTCGATCGCGAACCCGAATGAGGACGCCCACTTTGTGCGGCCAAAACCGAGTTTTGCGCTCGATATCCGTCGCGCTGATATGCTCGTTACCACCGGACTCGACCTGGAGCTGTGGGTACCGACGCTACTCGACAGAGCTGGCAATCCGAACGTCCTGGAAGGGGGACGTGGCTACGTGACTGCGTACACGGGCGTCGAGCTCTTGGACGTGCCTGCCGCCGCCGATCGGAGCGGCGGAGACGTTCACATCTTCGGTAACCCTCACCTGACAACTGACCCGCTCCGGACGCTGCAGGTTGCCCGCAACATCACGATCGGGCTCAAAAGAGTCGCGCCAGACCGAGCTGCACACTTTGATGCCGGCCTCGCAGACTTCGCTGAACGGATTTACCAACGGCTATTCGGGGAACGTCTCGTAGAACTCATCGGTGGTGAGACGCTAGAACAACTCGCGTTAAACCGGACGCTGTTCGAGTTTCTGGAGCAACAGGAATTTGAGGGCGCCCCCCTCATCGAGTCTCTTGGCGGATGGCTCGAAATGGCGAGCCCTTTCCGTGGCCAGGAGATGATTTGCTATCACAAGAACTGGGCCTACTTCGAAGATCGGTTCCAGGTACGCTGTGCAGATTATGTGGAGGCGAAGCCCGGGATTCCGCCGACCCCTGGACATGTGGCTCAGTTAATAGCTCGCATGCGTGAAGAGAACCTAAATGTGCTCTTATCCGCGACGTACTTCGACCAGAGTAAGGTCGAGGTTGTCGCAGCTAGGGGTGACGCGATTTTCGTCCGGGTTCCGCTATCACCCTATGCGAGAGAAGGTGTTGATGATTACTTCACATTGGTCGATACCTGGGTAACGGAATTGTCTCAGGCTTTCACCAGCCGATGATTTTCGCACGGGGATAAGGCAATGCTCGATCTGATGATTCCACCGATAGCAGCGGCGCTTGTCATCCTCTCGATCCATGCTTATCTGGGGCTGCACGTTATCGCTCGTGAAGTAATCTTCATCGATCTTGCCTTTGCTCAAATTGCCGCCCTTGGAACGACCGTGGCCCTTTTGATGGGGATCGAGTCCGGCACAGTGATGTCACTGATGTTTGCTTTTGGATTCACTCTTCTGGGTGCCCTGCTCTTCTCAATGACCCGTATGGAGAAGTCGGTTGTGCCCCAGGAGGCGATCATCGGGGTTTCGTACGTGGTGGCATCGGCAGCAGTGATTCTCCTCGCTAGCCTTACCGCGGAGGGCTCCGACCATCTTCAGGAAACGCTTACCGGTACTTTGATCTGGGTTGGCTGGCCCGCAATTGGAAAGATTGCAGTGGCGTACGTAGCCGTGGGACTCTTTCATTACTTGCTTAGACGGAAATTCCTGGCCCTGACTTTCGCACCCGAGAGAGTTGGAAACATCAAACTCTGGGACTTTGTGTTCTATGTGACATTCGGAATCGTGATCTCTCTCTCAGTCGAGATCGCGGGGGTGCTTATGGTCTTCACAGCGCTCGTGATCCCCGCCGTGATCGCTTTTCTCTACACGAATCGCTTTGGGCTGGCACTCTTGATTGCGTGGGGTGCCGGAGCTGTAGCCATCCTGAGTGGCATTGGCGCTTCCTTTTACTGGGATCTGGCGACGGGGCCACTTCTTGTCTGCACCTTCGGTGTAACTCTGATCTTGGCGGCCATGCTCCGGCCGCTTCTGGGCATCCGGCCCGGTCGCGACATCGTGGTAGCCAGCCTCGATCAGGACGACTAAGTACTTCGGCTTGAGTGGAGCTGGGTACCGTGGGGGAATCACTACGCTGCAACGCATACGCAGGGTTTCGACTGGTTCACACTCCTGCTTGCGGGCACGCTCGTCCGCTCACAGCTTCACGGCTGACATGTCGTGCAACTTGTGAGGTCACACCCCCTTGAGCACTCCTCCTTCCATCCGACGCGTCCTCGAGACAGCGGTCTACGTCGACAATCTGGAGCGCGCAAGAACTTTCTATTGCGACGTATTGGGGCTACGGCCCCTCACCTCAGGGGAACGCCTCAACGCCCTCGATGCCGGTGAAGGAACCGTCCTCCTCCTCTTCCTGAGAGGTGCCACCGCATCCAGCTACGGCGCATCCGGGGAGCGGACACCACCACACGACAGCAGTGGATCTGCCCATTTCGCGTTCGCGGTGGACGCTGAGGAGCTCCCTGCCTGGCGTGAATACCTCGTGTCTCAGGAGATCGAACTCGAGAGCGATATCGAATGGCCTCTAGGAGGCCGCAGCCTTTACTTCCGCGATCCCGATGGCAATCTCGTCGAAGTGGCCAGCCCTGGCGTCTGGGAAGTCTATTGAACTGGAGAAGTCTATTGAACTGGAACTTGTATACGTCCCTTGAGGGTCGCATATCCCGGAAGACCTACTGGCTGTGGTTTTTCGTGCCAATTGGGGTGACCAGAGTCCTGGCGAACGTGGTCGACCTGTCCTTGGGTTACGATCTCTGGAAAGAGGCTGGACCCGTGTCAGTGATACAGTTCTTGCTGACGCTTTGGCCTGGGGTAGCCGGTTGGGTCAAACGTCTTCATGACCTGGATATCACCGGTAAGTATGTAGCTGGGTTTTTTGGATTTTCAGTTCCTGCAATAGCTCTCCTCGTTATGGGCATAAGAAGTGAAAGTGGCGGACTTATTGCGGTCGCTCTGATCCCGTGGTTCGGCTATCTCATATGCTTGTTCATTGCAACCGGCTTCCTCCGAGGCACACAAGGACCGAACAGGTACGGGACGGATCCACTGGAAGAGTCCTTGAACAACGACCCCCCAACACCTTCTCCAGCCGGGCCGTACGCCTAGCGTACCCAACAATGGGGTTATGCTCGTCCGATGTGATGCTACCGTCCCACATGATGAGGTGCTGCTTCGACAGAAGACTTTTTGAGGTGTAGGATGCCTTGATTACGCACGTCTAATATGGAGATGTACGAGATGGAAAACCTATGGACGCTCCGAGGTGTTGAGTACGCAAACTGCAACTGTAACTACGGGTGCCCGTGCCAGTTCAACTCTCCTACCACACACGGCAATTGTCAGGGCGTCCTCAGCGGCCACATCGAGGAGGGTCACTTCGGAAATATTCAGTTGGACGGCCTCAACTGGGTGATGTGCTTCTGGTGGCCCGGAGAGATCGCCGAAGGAAATGGCCGGCAGCAGGTGATCATCGATGAGCGAGCGGATGACGACCAACGTGACGCTCTGCGTAAGATCCTCCACGGGGAGGAAACCGATCCGGGCTCGACCCACTTCTTCATCTACAACAGCATGACATCAGAAGTGCTCGAGACCCTCTACGCTCCCATCAACCTCAAGATCGATGTCGAGGCGAGAACGGCACGCCTGAATGTAGCCGGCGTAGTTGAATCGACTGGCTCGCCAATCATCAATCCCCACAGCGGCGAACCACATCGCGCCCGCATCAACCTTCCGAACGGATTCGAATATACGGTCGCTGAGATGGGTTCAGGCTCGTCGAAGCTTACCGGTGTTATCGCATTCGAACTGACGGACAGCTATGGACAGTTCAACGTCTTACACATCAATCAGGCTGGCGTCGTCAGGTAAAGTCGCTTGAGTCACCGACAAAGACTCTGGTCGTGGAAACCAGCGTGGAGGTAGGAGCGTGGAGAGCGGTGCGGCGGCGCGACCGACTGGTGATTGTTGCCGCGCTCGTTGGTACGACCGCGCTGGCCTGGGTCTATCTGATCAGAGAGTCGGTCAGTATGGCGGCGCTATCCACGGAAATGGTGCGACTTCGGTCTTGGGGCACGACGGACTTCGCTCTCATCTTCCTCATGTGGGCGATGATGATGATCGGAATGATGGTACCAAGCGCCACGCCAACCACGATGATGTACGCTGGCATTGCTCGAAAAGCAGAGCGAGAAAAGGCCGTCGTAGCACCTACTGTGGTCTTCGTATCAGGATATGTTGCGCTTTGGACTCTGTTCAGTGCATTGGCGACCATCGCTCAGTGGGGACTCGATCAAGCGGCGTTGCTGTCGCCCATGATGGTGATGACCAGCCCGATGATCGGAGCCACACTCCTGATAGCTGCAGGAATATACCAGGCCAGCCCGATCAAGCTCGTCTGCCTCGAGCATTGCCGATCACCGGCCCACTTCCTCTCCAGACACTGGCGTCCCGGCATCACCGGAGCATTTCGAATGGGGTTGGAGCACGGTGTATTCTGTGTCGGATGCTGCTGGGTACTGATGGGACTCTTGTTCGTCGGCGGCGTCATGAACCTGCTTTGGATCGCGGCCATCGCTATCTTCGCGTTGGCAGAGAAAATCATTCCGGTGAATGACGCAAAGACCGCCAGTCGACTCACTGGTGCGGTCATGGCGCTGGTGGGCTTAGCGTTGCTCGCCAGTTGGACGATCACCGGTAGCTAATAACCTACCTACCCTGTTCCACCGCCGAACTACTAAACACGGTTTCACGCATCCAATCCCACTAGTACGTTGCGAGAGAACCCTTGGCAGAGGATGACCCGATGAAGAGAACCCTGTTACCCGCACTCGCTGTGTTAGCGGTCGGGTGCTCTGAATCCACCCCAAGAAATCTGGACGGATTCATCCAACAGGGTGAGCTTCGCGAGACCTACTACGAGAACGGCCAGTTGCGGGACAAAGGCACCATAAAGGATGGCGAG
>JAYZFL010000031.1:0-14711 GCA_036336795.1 Gemmatimonadota bacterium | reverse complement strand
AGCCAGGTCGAAGCAGACGCCGGACAAATCGCCGTGAACGAACGATTTGCACTGTTCTTCCAGGAAAAGCGTCCGTTCTTTCTCGAAGGAACCGAGATCTTCGGTCTACCCAAGCAGCTCGTCTTTACACGCACGGTTGTCAACCCCGTGGCGGGTGCCAAGGTGACGGGGAAGATGGGTAGTGCGACGGTGGGTTACCTAGGTGCCGTGGATAACATTGATGAGAGTAGTGACCTGTTCGTCAACCTTCTTCGGGTTCGTCAGGATGTTGGTACGGCCTCGACGATCGGCGCGATCTATACCGATCGAACCGGTGAAAACGACGACTTCAACCGAGTAATAGGGGTGGATGGACGCATTGTCGTCGCACGACGGTATACGCTCCAGGTTCAGGGCGCTGCGAGCTGGGACCGAAGCTCACGCACCGAGACATCGACAGGTCAACTTTTCTACGCACAGGTGGCCCGAGCGGGCCGAGGTCTGACTTTCAGCGGTTTGTTCGAGGATCTTAGCGCCGGGTTCCTTCCAGAAAGCGGATTCATTCGCCGATTGGCAGAAGCGCATGCCCAGACTCAGGTCTCCTATAACTGGTACGGAGGAAGAGGTTCGTTGCTCGAACGATGGGGCCCTAGCCTAGACCTTCAGGGCTACTGGGATCACGATGAACTGTGGGACGGGAACGGATGGCAGGAGGCCACCGGACAGCTCATGCTGAACTTCGCGTTCAAGAACAACATGAATCTCTGGCTTACTACATCACTGTCAGAATTTTCCTCTCCGGCCCAAGATTATGAAGGGCTCGTCACCCGACCTCACGAGGTCTGCGATGAGGGCCAGGGTTGTTGGTTCCCTTCGGAGGCGTTCGTTCCAGCGGAGAATTCATTCGGTGGGTTGCGCACGTTTACGGCGTTTGTGTACATGAGTGGGTGGGAAGCGGTCCGCGGTCGCATTAGTGCCAACTTCAAAGAGGAGCCGATCTTCTACCGCCCTACCGGAGCACCAGTGGAGGTGGCCGATAGTTGGAGTGGGGACGTGAACCTTACATTGCTCCCGTCACGATTCTTGTCGATGGAGTTGGGTCTGCGTCATTCCGTGCTCACCCGCGAATCCGACGGGTCGTTGTACTCCAAGGCCATGATTCCACGCATCAAGGCACAGTACCAGTTCAACCGTGCGTTATTCGTGCGGAGTACGGTTGAGTATTCATTCGCGGAGAGTAACGGACTGCTGGATCCCCTAACCGGCCTTCCGATCGAATTCTGTAATGCCGGAGTATGTACAGTCCTGGGACCGACTGCCACAAACGACGTACTCCTCGAG
This sequence comes from Gemmatimonadota bacterium, assembly GCA_036336795.1. Lineage (GTDB taxonomy): Bacteria > Gemmatimonadota > Gemmatimonadetes > Longimicrobiales > Gaopeijiaceae > UBA822. Next base: position 13,391 of record JAYZFL010000031.1, on the reverse strand, counting down.
GGTCTTATCTCCTATGAGCCGTCACCGGGAACCGTGTTCTTCTTCGGTTACACCAGAAGGATGGAGGATTCAGAGGCGTTCGCTTTTGAGAGAGTGCAGCCTACGGCAGACGGTCTCTTCCTAAAGGCAAGCTATCGCTTTCGACTTTAGGAGCGAAGCGGATGTTCTTCGCTAGCGCCTGACGTACTTCGTGAACCCTCCGGCAATGGCGGACCCGGGCCCTTCCGCCACGTAAATATTTCCATCAGCGTCTATCGCTATCCCTTCGCCAGCTACGTTTCTCCCGTATTCGTCGGTGTTGATGTCCGTTTCGTGAGGTGGGACGAAAGCAGTGACCGCCTCAGCCGTAGCGCTCCCGATCCGGATACCCGTCGTCCAACCAGGTACCAGAGATCAGTTAGGGCACCAGGTCCTCCTTTGCCTTGAGCACGGAAATCGCTCAGCTTGCATACGAATATGATGTGGCTCCGTAAGGCCCATTTTCCGGCAACAGATGAAGGAGACGAATCCCATGAAGCGGCGGCGTTTTCTGGAACGACTAGGCGTAGGCATCGTCGCCCTTCGCTCGGACGCGCTCGTACGAGTGGAGAAGGCGGCGAAGATAGTAGAGGGCATGACGCCTCAGGAGGCGGCCCGGGACGAAACCTACTGGTTCATGATCCGGAGAGCGTTCACGATTGACCCGAATGAGATCAACCTCAACAGTGGAAGTGTGAGTCCCGCACCTCGGGTGGTCCAGGATGCTGTCAGGAATTACATGACCATCACCAACATGAGCCCCTCGCTCTGGGTTGACGATATCCTATCGCCTCATCGGGAGTTGGTACGCAAACGATTGGCGGCGATGGCTGACGCCGATCCCGAAGAGATCGCCATCACGCGCAATACTTCCGAGTCTCTCCAGATCGTACAGCTCGGCATGAACCTCCAAGCTGGGGACGAAATCCTCACGACCACGCAAGACTATCCGCGGATGCTCACCACCTGGCAGCAACGCGCGCGGCGTGACGGTGTGGTGCTTCGCACGTTTTCCGTACCCACACCGCCCGAAGATCCGGCCGAGCTCGCGGCTCTGTTCGCCGCCCACGTTACGGATCGCACCCGCGTGGTCCACATGTCCCACGTCACGTTCACGGCTGGGCAGATTTTTCCGGTTCAGGCGATCTGCAGGATGGCCCGAGAAAGAGATATTTTCAGCGTCGTGGATGGCGCTCATTCCTTTGCGCATTTCCCCTTCAGCCTACATGAATTGGGTTGTGATTTCTTCGGGACCAGCCTACACAAATGGCTTACGGCTCCGGTAGGAACGGGGATGCTATATGTGCGCCGCCCGCTGATTCCCGAGATCTGGGCACTCACACCCGCACCCCAGACGATGGACTCCAACATTCGCAAATTCGAACAGATCGGGACGCACCCAGTCGCGATCCCCAATGCCATCGGTGAGGCTATCACTTTCCATGAGAGCATCGGAGGAGAGAGGAAGGTGGCCCGCCTTCGCTATCTGCGTCATCGTTGGATGGAGCAAGTGAGTGATCTACCGAACATCCGCTTCTACACGGCCGACGAAGACATTCAGGCGGGCGGGCTCGCCACGATGGGCATCGATGGCATCGGTGCCGCCGATCTGACGGACCTCCTCCAAAAGCGGTATTCAATCCATGTACGGCCGCGTTTTGTAGAGGGTGAGTGGGAAGGCATTCGGGTAACGCCTAACGTCTTCTCCACCCTGGAAGAAGTGGACACCTTCGCGCGGGGCATACGTGAACTGGCCACGGCCTGAAGATCTGGCCGCCCCGGGGTCGCTCTGCGGTTATCTCATGATGTACTTAACGACTAAGCATCACTGCTGAGCTTGTTGTAAAGCCAAGCGAAGATCGCACCGCCAATCGCACCATCTAGTGCTGCGTAGATTGTTCCCACGATGATAGCTCCGAAACCGGCTGTGCTCCCGTAACCGGGATAAATTGATCTTAGGATCCCAAGGAACGGTTCCCCATAGGGAGGCCAAGCTGAATTAGCCAATCCCATGAGCAGTACAAGTCCACCCCAGACGATGGCACTCGTCAGCGTTAATCCTCGTACGGATAACATAATGCTCTCCTCTTTCTAAAGATTGAGTCCTCTCGAAAGCAACACGGTGCGCGGTTCGTGCTCTGTCACGGTATCAGGTCTGCTTATGGATTGCTCAATCCAAGATGAGCCTCAAATCAAACATGACGCTAGTGAAGGGAGAATGGAGAGGGAGCATGGTAGGGCCGATCGACTCAATCTCTGTGATCTGGAAAGCGAAAACCATCTGATGGCGCTAATTTAAGATCAGGCGTTTCCGTGACAGATCGGTGACGAGGGCGCTATGCCAGAGAAAGGGCTAATGTCGGAGGAATTTATATGAGGAAGCACCTAGCGATGACAGCGGTTGCCGTAACCATTTTTTTGGCTATAGCCGTCCCGGCTGTCGCACAAGACGTCTCCGGGGTATGGGAGGCTTCTTTCGAAGGGCGGAGTGCCCGCACCCTAGCCATCACGCTTGTTCAGGACGGTATGTATCTGACTGGCAGCGCCCAAATGCCGAGAGGTGAAGGGATTGTGAGCGAGGGGATGATACACGGGAATGAGGTGATGTTCACGTTGTCAGCAGGTGGTGGGCTGTTGACCTTGGAGTTAAAAGGTACGGTGGACGGTGACACCATGACCGGCACCTTGACTAGTCCTCGAGGAGAAGTTCCCTGGACCGCAAAGAGGAAAAAAGAAAATTGAAGCGGTGGTGGCCCTAAGTTAGAGAGGTCGTCCCTCAAGGCCGGTCTAAAGCATTCGGACTAAACCGTAGATTCTAAGTTAGAGAGTTACAGTAGGTGCTCTTCCAAAAAGAAGGCCTCCCAGCCATTCAAGGGGTTGGGAGGCCTTCTTTCCTTCGGCAGCTCAATGGTCCGCTTTGGGCAGATAACTCCTAGGACAATGCGTCGTAGGTTTTTGCGATTACCCACCAAGAGCTGATTATAATTGCTGCACTAAATAGAGCGGGTTGGACTGCTCGGGTCCCGTTCATCACATAGTAGAAATCTACTAAGAGGATCTGGGAAATGGCGATGATCATAGCCGTCAGCAAGGAGTTGCCCACCTTCTGGACAAATGTATCAAAAAAGAGGACCATGATCGCTATACCGATAATCAGACTATAGGGTGCAGGGACCAATACGGTACCCTGTGACGCCTCTAGGGCCGGAGCGAAGAGGTATGTCACTCCGATATAGTTAATCGCCAGACCGGCTAACGCGGCTCCGATGATCGGCTTCATTCTGTCACTCATCTCAGTATCTCCTTTTATCGAAAGGATCCAAGTAGGCTGTTTGTGCATGTGATAAAGGATCGCTCGGAACGGAAATGAAACGGATCCCAACTCAAATGCAAGCTTGGCGGACTAAGGCCACCGGGTGTGAACCCATGTCACCACCCCTAAAATGAGATTCCCCGAAACACACCGGTGGGAAATTTTCCCGATGTGTATAATGAAGACCGTCCCCGCCCCGTATGAGTGGTACCGGAACCGTAGGTTTCCGTCTAATTATCCGATGAAGCCTTCCCCTTTAGTACTGCCCTCCGCTTCCAATCCCAGGCGGGCGGAAAGGGACGTACCTCACGAGCCGCATACGTGTGACTTCGCCCGCGTAGATATTGCCCTCAAAGTCGACACCAAGGAACTCAATTCCCGCACCGACATCCTCATCGTGTTGAGGGATGAAATGAGTGACCCACGCCTGTTCGGTCTTCAGGTCACCGATTCGGATACCCTTCTCCCATCCAAAATTACTTCGCCATATGTCCGGCGGGCCCGTTCGTAACTGCCCCGAAAGACCGTCGCCCGCGTAGAGAATATCGTTACGGTCTATGAAGAGCCCGCTTGGCTTACCGTAGTGCGTCCAAATGTAGAGGAGGTCGCCGTCTGAATCGAAAACCTGGATGCGACTATTACCACGGTCGGCCACGAAGACCCGGCCTCTGGAATCAATCTTGATATCGTGCGGATCACTGAACCTCCCCGCTTCCTTGCTCTCCGATCCGACACCACCACCAACCGCGAAGAGGAAGGTCCCATCGCCCGAAAACTTGACTATACGATTGTTTCCACTTCGGTGCCCATCTGCGATCCAGATGTTGCCAGTCCGATCGATTGCGACCCCAGAAGGCCCATTAAAATGGTTCGGTCCGTCTCCCCACATCGCTGCTTGACCCAATCTCATGACGACCTCGCCCTGCCTAGTGAGCTTGAGGACCTGATGGCCGATACCCATGCTTTCGCCCGGCGTTGCTCGAGGGTCGCCGTGGGCCCCTCCCTCGGTCACCCAGAGAAATCCCTCATTATCTAGTGCGAACCCATGTGGAAAGGCGAAGAGGCCGGCGCCGAAGCTTTCCACTAGGTTCCCCTCAAGGTCAAACTTCAGGATCGGGTCCAGATCTGTCCCGGCGCATTGGTTCGCACCGCACCGATCCAGGATCCACAAGTGTTGTCCGTCGGGATCAGGGATAACCCCACTCACGATTCCCAAGCTCCTGCCTTCGGGGAGCTTCTCCCAGCCGAACGTGGTGCGGTATGGATTTGTGGTTGAGGTCTGGGCATTTAGTTGGTCGCCTATGTTCATAGTCAGGAAGCTGAGAGCAACCGTGGCCGTTAAGGCTATTCGATTCGCATGCCACATTCTGAAATCTCCATTGATCGTTGAAGCACCTGGCCCTTAATAGACACCGGCAATTTGGGGGTCCGGCCATAAAGCGTTCGTCGTACACCAACCAACTACAAAGGGGGATCCCTGATCGTGATCGACCGTAGTATCTTACTGCATTGCCTACCCTTGAGGTACGGAGTGTAACATGAGATTCGAGCAGATTCGGTTGATCAGAGAATTGTTTGTGATGACCATGACGCTGGCCTTGCTGGGTAGCGTGGAACTTGTTAGCGGCCAAACCGTGGATGTAACGGGTACGTGGAATCTTGAGGTGACCACTGACCAAGGGGTGACCAGACCTTCCTTTACGTTGACACAGGAGGGTGAAAGGCTTTCCGGTAGCTATTCTTCGGAGGCACTGGGTGAGGCAAGGCTGAGGGGAACTGTAACTGGATCGCAGGTCAGAATTCGGTTTACGGTGAATCTCCAAGGCCAAACTATTGGAGTAGCCTACCGTGGGACCGTAGACGAGACCGGAGTGATGTCGGGCACGATCGACTTGGCCGACGGGTTAGCGACTGGCAGGTTCACCGCCACTCGATCAGGTCTATAAATACTGACGTAGCCAGAATGTCAGTGCAGTTTCCAGGTCAACGAGGGTGACCCATCATGAGTGTTGTCACCGTATGAGCACGTGAGGCGATCGGGCCGTACTATGAGGTTCGGTTACCTGTAACTTCAAGCTGCTTGTGACCCACCGAGGAGGCATCATGAGACTGGAGCAAATATCCGTAGCCCTGATCATTACGATGGTAGTGGCCCTTCCGGGCTGCCAGGGTGAAAACCAAACGGGGCTCCAATCGAGATCGCAAGGAGCAATCGTAAAGGGTGGGGACCACAGGACCGGAGGGTACGACGCTGTAGAAAACTGGTGGAGACCAGCCCCTGACCACGTAGGGCCGTGGACCTGGGGGCAGGTGTCAGGCCTCGCTGTGGACAACCCGGATCGGATCATCGTGGCAATCTGGGGAGACCGGAATGCACAGGGTGAGGAGAGGGAAGGTGGTTCAAACTATGTCGTGGTTGTGGATCGGAACGGAAACATCGTAGAAAACTGGAGCCAATGGGATTCGATCTTCAATAAACCCCACCAGGTTTACATCAGTCCCTATGATCCAGAGCGGCACGTTTGGATCGTAGAACGGGGTGGTGGCAGGGGAGTGAACATGCAGATCCTGAAGTTCACCAATGATGGGAGTGAATTAGTGATGCGTCTCGTGGACCCCAACCACCCCACGAGTAGGGCAGAGGCGCGAGCCAACCCCAACCCAGGTCCCTTCACCTACGGTGACCCGGCGGTACTGGCTTTTCTTCCGGACGGAAGCTTCCTTCTCGGGGACGGTTACTGGAACTCTCGTATTGTTAAATACAATGCAGACGGCGAGTACCTGATGGAGTGGGGGGAACTAGGCAATGGTCCCGGACAGTTTGATCTCATCCACGGAGTTGCTGTGGACCGTGATCACCGTGTGTACGTGGGTGACCGTACCAACAACCGTATCCAAATCTTTTCGGAAAACGGTGAGTTTATCGATGAATGGCTGGACATTTCTGACCCCGTGGGTGTGTTTATCGATGAGAATGAATGGGTCTGGGTGATCTCTGCGACACTGAATCGAATCCTTAAATACAGCCGAGACGGAGAGTTGCAGTATTACTGGGGTGCATATGGAGGGACGCGGGGTGGCTTCCCGGGTGGTTTGTCCCGGCCTCATCAACTCGATGTGGACCAGGATGGCAACGTCTATATCGCTAGTTGGGACGGCGGATGGGTCAACAAGTTCGTTCCAAAGCCAGATGCGGATCCGAGTCAGCTAATAGGTAGGCCCCTCGTTCTTGCGAACTAAGCGGCTTGTCACCAGAGGAGACCGCCTGAGACCTCAACGGCATCCCGGGAAGAGGATTTTGAGTGCGTGTACGGTTGCTTTTGGTTTTCACAGGATTGGCCTAGAGGTTCGAGGCTGATCTCGCTCACCACGCCACGTCATCTATTTCGAGTTAGTAATTAATCAAAGTATTACTGTTCATATAGTTAGCATGTAGCACCTTACATATCTTTTAGGTTGAAACTTAACGACTGTCCTAGATGGCAATGAATCACTCCACCATAGGATATTCTCTTCGAGAATGGTGATGGTGCAGGCCGAGGCACAACCTTGTAAGGGAAAAAGAGCTCAGGTCAGAATTCCGTTCAGGAAAATCGCTGTACCGGAACCTCTGACTTCATACCGGTGTTGAGAGCGAGTTGTATACCTCGAGACAACACATCAACGACAGAATTTGCAGAGGAAGGACGATGCTATCTCGACGTGATTGGTTCCAAATAACGGCTGGTGCAGCGCTTGGCCTGAATCCACGTATTCTGGAGGCCCTCCAGAATCAGGAAACCATCACCCGAGCTATCCCTTCGAGTGGCGAACGTCTTCCAGCAGTTGGTTTGGGAGGTGCGAACACTTTTTCTCGGGTGGCCCGCGACGAAAACTTTGACGCTATAGGTGGTGTCCTGCAAACTCTGGTCGACGGTGGCGGCAGTGTCTTCGATACAGCCGCAGGCTACGGCGCATCGGAAGAGGTCTCGGGTCGAGTCACTCAAGAACTCGGAATCGCCAACCGAATCTTCTGGGCGACAAAGGTCAACGTCGCAGGTGGCCGAAGGGGCGGGAACCGTTCGGCAGATCCGGACGCGGCAAGAGCGCAGATCGAGCGCTCCTTCAACCGCCTTCAGATTCCCGTGATCGACCTGATCCAGGTCCACAACATGGGGGATCCACAGACACAGCTTGGGATTCTAGAGGAACTCAAGACTCGGGATCGAATTCGATACATCGGTATCACTACTACTAGCGAACGGCAATATCCCGCTCTCGCCGAGGTCATGCGTAATGAAATGATCGACTTCATAGGAATCGATTACGCGATCGACAACCGCGTCGCCGAAGAGATTATCCTTCCGCTTGCTCAGGAACGCCGAATCGGAGTGCTGGTGTATCTGCCCTTTGGACGGAGCCGGATGTGGCAGCGGATCGGGGATCGCCCCGTGCCAGATTGGGCCGCTGAATTCGATGCTCACACCTGGGCCCAGTTCATGCTAAAGTTCGTGATCGCCCATCCAGGTGTTACGGTGGCAACTCCAGGAACGAGCGATCCCGAGCACATGGCCGACAACCTCGCAGGTGGACGGGGTCGGCTCCCGAACTCACGGCATCTGGAACGCATGATTGACGTGGTGGAGAGACTGCCTAGCGCGTGAGTGTGAATCCGAGTTCGCTTGGCTCTGCTTGGAGGGAAAATGCTTTGTGATCCATTCTCTGTGATCCGGCCTACTTCGTCTGCCTCCGTGTTCGTACTCGTTGCATTTCTTGTCGCATGTTCGGTGGAATCCGACGTCGACAGATCGGCACCTGATGAACCCTTCGACATCCTGATTCTTGACGCACGTATCGTGGACGGCGGGGGCAATCCTTGGTTCCGAGCTGATGTGGGCCTCCGGGGCGACCGGGTTGTGGATGTGGGCCACCTGAAGGATCGTGAAGCGCGGCGCATCATCAATGCTATGGGCCGAGTAGTGAGCCCTGGTTTCATCGATATGATGGGTCAATCCAGCCAGGTTCTCGTCACCGACCCTGAGAGCGCCGAAAGTAAGTTGCGCCAAGGAATCACGACGTACCTATCCGGGGAAGGTGGGTCCCCCGCCCCTCAGAACGACGAAACGTTATCTGATCCACTGGTAGTAAACGGTGAGGCGTTTCGTTGGCGAACGTATGCCGAATACTTCTCGATCCTGGAAGGGGTCGGCATCCCCCTCAACGTGGTTCACGATGTCGGTTTGACTCAAGTAAGACGAGTGGTACTGGGGGAACGAGATATCCAGCCCGATCTTGGACAGATGGAGGAGATGAAGGCCTTGGTAAGAGAGGCCATGGAAGACGGAGCTGTCGGTGTCTCAACTTCTCTGATCTACCCTCCTGCGGTGTATGCCGAAACCGACGAAATCATTGAATTGGCGCGCGTAGCAGGCGAATACGGCGGTGTCTATTTTACTCATATGCGGAATGAGAGCCACGCGGTGCTCGCCGCCATCCGAGAAGCCCTGGAAATCGGGAGTGGCGCCGGAGTTCCAGTCCACATTTATCACCTGAAGGCAGCTGGTCAGGAAAATTGGCCGCTCATGGCCGAGGCCATAGCCTTGATCGATTCAGCGAGAAATGAGGGGATGGATGTCACCGCCGATATTTACCCCTACGTGCGAAACGGGATCGGCCTCAACTCGTTCCTACATCCCCGCCACTACTCCGAAGGAACTCCGGCTTTCCTGGCTACGTTGGACGATCCCGAGTTACGGCAGATCCTCCGCAGAGAGGTAGAGTCTACAGCGGACTGGGAGAACTGGTATCGCCATGTGGGGATGCAGTGGGACAATGTTCTCATTGTGTCGGCTCCGACCTCTATCGACCAACGAGTCATTGGTAGATCTGTGGCCGGTGCGGCCGAGGTTCTGGGGACCGACTCGTGGAGTGCTTTTTTTGACTTGGTGAAGGCCGGTGGAGTAGGCGTGAATCCCAGGAGCATGAATGAGGAGCAGAAACGGCAAGCTCTTCGCGCAGAATGGGTCATGATCGATACCGACGCATCTCCCGTGAACCCAGCCACTAGCGCGAGTTCGCACCCTCGCGCCTTCGGTGCGTTCCCACGAGTGATCGCTAAGTATGTACGGGAGGATGGAGTGATCACCCTTGAGGATGCAGTGCGCCGCATGACCTCGCTTGCAGCACACCGTCTCGGGCTGTACGACCGAGGTCTTATCGCTCCTGGAATGGCAGCGGACTTGCTGATCTTCGATCCTGAACGAGTAAGGGACCAAGCGGACTTTGCCGACCCCATGCAGTACGCGGAAGGAATGGATTACGTGCTCGTGAATGGGGTCCCGGTGATTGACGATAGGATCCTGGTTGACGTCCGTCCCGGAAGACTTTTGAGACGGACCGGATCTTGACTATAGAATCCTAGAAAAAGCGTGGGTTATTCTGCATCCAGGCCCATCTTTATCGAGTTTGCAGGCTGGTCAGCCACCCTTTCTCTGCTCTAGGTACGGCACCGGCTCCACGATCCAGTCCGGTGCCTCTTCCCCCTTTAGATAGTGTCCAAACCAACGAAGGATGCGGCGATGGTAGTCAATTTGGTTGCGCTCTTTTCGAAGGCCGTGTCCTTCATCGTGATAGGCCAACATGACCAACGCCTTGCCAGCTCGGCGAGCCGCATTGAAGTACTCGATGCCCTGACGCCAGTCGACGTTACGGTCGGCATCGGCCACCTCCACTAATATTGGTGTGTCTAGTGTTTCAATGTTATGGACAGCTGAGTTTCGGACGTATGCTGTGAGGTCCTCCCAGTAGGGCACCTCCATGCGCTCCTGCCCGACTTCGAAGTGACCGGTCTCCGGAACACTAGACGACCAGAAGATGGAACCATACATGCTCACTAGATCGGTGAGCGCCGCACCAGCCACAATCGCAGCGAACACCTTGGTGTTGGTTGCGGCGAATGCTGCTTGATACCCGCCCCAAGAGTGACCCACCAAGCCGACACGATCCGGATCTACACCGACGTTCTTGTCCACTACTGCCTGGATGGAGGCCTCCATGGTCCGTGTCGACGAGATTCCAGGGTTCCTAGTGTCGAAAACGATGTCGGGTTGCCAAACAAAATATCCCTGCGCAGTCCACGCGGCCCAGTTGTAATAGCTTCGCTCTGACGGTACCGCATACTGTTTGGCAGACTGCGACCGGATCTCGTAGACATACGTGATCATGGGATAACTTGTCGATGGATCGTAATTGGCCGGGTAGAAGAGGGCGCCCTGAAGTTTTCTCCCTCTATGGTTCGTGTACTGGATTAACTCACTGTGCCCCCAAGCGTAGTCTGTATGGAACGGGTTCACGGCGGTGATCTGTCTCGGTGATCGAAAGGACCGGTCGGTAACGAAATAATCGGGAGGATCGTCAAAGTCCTGCCCCACGAAAGCAAAGACCTCGGCGGCGTCCGCTTTGATCAGACGACCCAAATTGTCATCTTCATAGACGAGTTCTTCCACTCGATCTTCCCGGAGGAGCGCGTACCCGTGATACAGTGTCCATTCTCCGCGCGCACTCAAGTAGACGTTCTCGGTCAAGTCTATGGCGTCTTCATCTGCATCCATGCTCACGTGTCGGTATACGACCTGAATGGGTGCTCCGTCCGTAAGCTTCTGCGTAAGCCCATCGAGTCCGAGTTGCCACACGTCGTATTTGTCATAAACCAACACTGACCGATTGTCGACTGTCCACCCAGCGAGGCCGAATGGTGGTTTTTCGGCGACGGGGTGATCATAGTCAGCATTATTAAGGTCAGCGTCGACATCGCCTGAGATAATCCGGGTGGCACCAGTGGCAAGATTAACTACGTGATAGGCACCATCCTTGAAGTGAACCAGAAAATCACCCTCGGGGCTGACTTGCCAGCGAAACGAGGTGCCTTCGACGACCTTGAGGCGATCGCCAGTCTTTGCATCAATCCGATACACATCCTCGGAACCCCTGCCAAACATGGCGTCGAAGCCGTACGGATCGTCATTGACAGCAGTTACAGTTCGCCCGCCCGCATGGATTTCTGCCTGATTGAGATCCTTGTCTGTCAGGATGACCACGCGTCCCTCGTCTAGGTGCCATACAGCCAGCTCGTTCCGCTGCTCGTCACGCGTTGCGTCTCGCTTTTGTTCCGGGATCACACGCCGATCAGCCGTATTCCAGATCTCGACATCGGCTTCCTGTCTTTCCTCATCAACACTTTCGGTGTCGGTAGCGTTTTCACTATTTCCGTCCTTCTCCTCTTCCGCCAACCCCCACTCTTTCACTCCGAAGAAGAGGGCCGAGCTATCCTCGGACCACGTAAGGGCACGATATGAAACGATTCTCTGGTCGTTCGAAATGTCGGAGGACAAGACCGATTCGAGGGTCGAAGGTCGCCCTCCGTTTTCAAGATCCCGCCACGCCAACACAACGTGATTGGTGTCGGCGTGAACATCGTCCGTGAATGATCTCAGTACAGCCAGGTCGGCGGCGTCTTCTCGCCACGTCAATCGTGCATACTTCGTAGTGTCACCATCGAGCATTCGCACAGTGCCGGAACGAGCATCGTAAAGCTGAACGCCATTCCCCACATCCTCGTCGGCATGCACGATGAAGGCGAGAAGATCCCCCTCGTCCTGCCAGACCGAAGACGCTACACTGCCGAAACTCACGTCCGTGTTCTTCAGGAGGTCTCGAACGACGACGGACGCAGTAGATCCACCGTCTTCCGTTGGATAACGCCTCATAGATAGGTAGTCCCCCCGTGCTCCAAACAAGAAACTTTGCACCTCCTTCATCCTGGTCTGCTGGCCAGTATCCAAGTTGACCAATCCAACATCGTTTCTTAGAGGCTCTTCGTTCTGCTCGCGGGTTTCCCGATCCTGCGGCGATTCACCAATGGTATACGCAACCCATTCGCCGTTGCCCGAGAAGATCGGATTCGCACCGTGCGGAACCACGATTACACTGTCTCCTTCGACTCGATGAATTCGGAGTTCATTCTCCTCATTCACACGGGAGATGGACACAGCGAGCCAAGTTCCATCGGGAGAAAGTCGACCGTCACTCAGCGTCTCCCACTTGCCGTAGTCTTCGGGTAAGACCGGCTGTAACGGAGTATTCTGGGAGGCCAGGGGTGCGATACCCGTGAAGTGGGCGAGGATTGTGAGTCCGATAGGAGCGAGACGTGACATGTGGAATCCCTTCTAAGTAATTCGGCTATGGAGCAGCAGTGCCGAAGGGTTGAGCTAGGCTATGTCATTGTTAATGGGAGTTCTCATGGTATCAAAAAACTCTTCGGCATCTTAGCCGCAATCGTAAAGTGCGGATCGACAACTTGGACGACCTCGTATTCCATTGCATGGCCCATGAGGAGAGATGACCCTCTTTCGTCGTACCCGTGATCAGCCATTAGCCATCTCTGCAACTCAGTCGTCGCGTGCTGCAGGGCCTGGAGGAGTGGCCGAGCGCTTCCAAGGACAATGAGGTCATCTCCGGTTTCGATGCGTGGCCACCCGATCTCGGTGTCCTTGATCAAGTCGACGGAGAACTCGACATCCATCGAAATCTCGAGCGCGTTGCCGAGAACCTCACCCTCGCCCTGGCGCACGTGGCCATCACCGATGAAGAGCAGAGCACCGGGTTCGAAGACGGGTAGCATCACGGTCACACCCGCGACCATTCCGAAATAGTCTAGATTCCCACCAAATTCTCCGGGCGTCGCTGTCCATACAGCCTCTTTTCGTGGCGGTGCCACACCTACACAACCGAGCATCGGACGAAAAGGAATCTCGATACCCTGTGCCCGCAGAGCAGGGCTAGACGGTCTAGCCACGCGCGCGGCGGAGTCCACATCCCATCGTTCGGATTGCTGCTGATGCTCGCCCTCGTACCGCAGGAACGACGGGTCCGCCGCATACGGTGCCAACACTGTGTTGGAAGAAGCCCAGTCTCGGTTTGGTTCGATCTTCTCAAGGCGCACGACGAGCACATCGCCCGGTTCTGCTCCTTCGACGTAGAACGGGCCGATCTGAGGGTTGGGCCCCTGCGCGACTTGATCCCC
>JAYZFL010000030.1:0-15563 GCA_036336795.1 Gemmatimonadota bacterium | reverse complement strand
GCAGAAGCTGAGGCCGGTGATGACGCAGAAGCTGAGGCCGGTGATGACGCAGAAGCTGAGGCCGGTGATGACGCAGAAGCTGAGGCCGGTGATGACGCAGAAGCTGAATCTGTACCCGAGAATCCGAGTGATGTGGTAGATGTAGTGGAGGAAGAGGCCGTTGAATCGGACGCCGGAGATGAGGAAAAAGAAGAAGTCTGACGCGAGCTTTTCTATGCGGAGTTCTTGTGGGAAAGCCCGGACGCCTGCGGTGTCCGGGCTTTGCCTATCTCTCCCTCTACTGATTTTCGGGTGCAGGTCATTGGGCGAATCGGTGAGCCGAGTGCCCGACTCCGCGGATCCTGCCCTCGAAGTGGGCGCATCAACGTTAGTCCAACGGGAGCAGTTAAGGCGACTTCTAGCGGAGGCTCAATTCGCTCTCGATGCGGGTGATTTCGAGGCTGCAAAAGAACTCTGGATTGAAGTCGAATCCTCTTTTGCGGCTGTGCCGGGGAGCTCGCAGATCTTTTGGATGCGAGCGCAAGCTGCCCAAAGTCTCGGGAATCCCGAAGAAGCGCTTGCGGCTGTGCGCCAATTTCGGATCCTTTTACCAAGAGATGATTTAAGGTTGAGTGAAGTGGCTGTGTTAGAAGGGGAAGCTTTGGTGAGTGTGGGGCGCCCTGCCGAGGCCATTGGCATTTGGACGACCACGGCAGCTTTAATTCCAGACGACGGTCTCCTGACTCGAATTTCTGAGTATTCTCGAGATCTCTCAGAAGAAGATCTGTTGACTTTACTGGAAACAGCTCAAGGCCCGTTTACAGGACCTCTTTCTGCCGAGGTTGCGTTGAGAAGATATGTTGCTGGGGATTTGGGATTAGCTGAGGAGGGAGCGCGGACGGCCCTCCAAGAAGGACTGATCGGAAGAAGTCGACGTATCGCTGAAGGCATCCTGACGGGCGACATGGGTGAGTTTCTCGTCGTGCCAAGAATTGGCGTGATCCTGCCGATCAGCGGATCTCCGAGGCTCAGGGAATTCGCTGACGAAATTCAGGACGGTATTCGCATCGCCTTGGAACAGTTTGGTCAGGCGCAAGCTAACCGGGCCGAGACGGAATTGGTGATCCGTGATAACGGTGGAAATGTGCAGGGTGTCCGGGAGGCTGTGGCGGCATTGGATTCAGCTGACGTGTTGGGGTTTGTCGGTCCTCTCCAGGGCTTCACTCTTGAAGAAGTCGCTCGCTTGAACGGAAGCTCTGTCCCCGTAATTTCGCCGACTTCACCACTAGTTCCTGCTGGTGCGACGAGTGTTTACTCACTAGCTGGTGATGATCCAAGTGCCTCCAGGGCATTGGCCCAGTACGCTTTAGCAAGTGAATTGAATAGCGCTGTAGTCATCTATCCAGAAACACGCGCGGGAATTTTTGAAACTTTTGCTTTTTCGGAAACCTTTCAGTCCTCCGGAGGCCTAATTCTTGCGGAGATCGGCTACGCTACGGGTGCCACTTTCTTCGAGGAAGAACTTCGCCAGGTGGAATCGCTGATGCCCCATGTCCTAGTTCTACCGCTTCCGTCCCAGGATATAGAATTGATGGCACCACAGGTGACTTTTTTCGGAATAGATTCTCTGGAAGTTAGGATTTTAGGGACTGCGGGATGGAGCGACTCGGACATGTTAGCCAGAGTCGATACACGACACACGAATGGAGTCATCACGTCCTCCCCGCGGCCTCCAGATGGTGAGTCTGAAGGACATCGGGCCTTTGTTCAAGCATATGAGGCTTTTCATCAGAGAACACTACCCTCCTCGGTCCCCGAGTTAGGTTACGACGCAGCGGTGTTGTTGTTGGAGGGGATTCGCGTCGGTGCCCGCACTCCTAGGGAACTTCTCGAGGCCCTCGAACAAACCTCGAATTTCCCGGGTGCCACAGGGTCGTTGTCCGTCGAAGATGGACGGATTCAGAGAGAACATTTCTTGGTTTGTTTACAAGATCGGAGGACACAGGGAGTTGCCCCAGGTCAGCGTTCCGATCCAATTTTTCTCCCGCCGTTGCCGGACCCTGAAACTGATTCGATTCCGGAAGGGGCGCCGGACCGAATCGTTGGATTCCGCTGTCCGGTTTTCGGACCTTCCACTCCCTCGGGACGATAGAAGGAGGCGCGCCTGTGTCGATGGAGAAAAAGCTTGAGCAGCTTGAGGATCTCGGCCACGAGGCTCGACTCGGTGGCGGACCGGAGAGACTGGAAGACCAAAACGCGAAGGGGAAGCTCCTCGCCCGGCAACGGATCGGATTGCTCTTAGACGAAGATTCCTTTGTCGAAATGGACAGATTCGTCACCCACCGATCGACCGACGTCGGTATTGTTGACAAGAAGTTTCTGGGTGACGGCGTCGTTACAGGACACGGTACTATTCAAGGGCGATTGGTCTTTGTGTTTTCTCAGGATTTTACGGTATTTGGGGGGTCTCTCTCCGAAGCGCACGCGGAAAAGATCGTCAAACTACAGGACATAGCATTGAAGACGGGGGCCCCATTGATCGGCCTTAACGACTCAGGAGGGGCGCGTATTCAAGAGGGAGTCGTATCTCTTGCTGGGTATGCTGATATCTTCTTGAGAAACACGCTTGCCTCCGGTGTTATCCCCCAGATTAGTGTAATCCTCGGACCATGCGCAGGGGGAGCTGTCTACTCGCCTGCGATCACAGATTTTGTATACATGGTCCGAGGTGTCAGCAACATGTTTGTGACAGGTCCACAGGTCGTACGGGCAGTTACGCATGAGGATGTAGACATGGAGAGTCTTGGGGGAACCGATGTACATGCTTCCAAGTCAGGTGTAGCCCATTTCGCACATAGCTCGGAACCAGAGTGTCTTGCTGCAGTAAGGGATCTATTGGCGTTCTTACCCCAGAACAATACCGAGCTACCGCCGGTTCGGGAAACAGACGATCCTCATGATCGACAGGAAGATAAATTACTTTACATTGTTCCGGATAACTCTAGTCAACCATATGATATACATGATGTCATTCGGTACGTTGTCGATGACAGTAATTTCTATGAGGTTCACGCAGCCTTCGCCCGTAATCTCACGGTGGGCTTCGCTCATTTAGGGGGACACTCCGTTGGCGTCATAGGGAATCAACCAGCGGTCCTCGCGGGAGTATTGGACATCGACTCGTCCGTAAAGGGAGCACGCTTCGTTCGGTTTTGTGACTCTTTCAACATTCCGTTGGTCGTTTTTGAAGATGTTCCGGGATTCCTTCCTGGAATAGGACAAGAGCATGGGGGAATCATCCGGCACGGGGCGAAGTTGCTCTACGCGTTTTGTGAGGCCACGGTCCCGAAGCTAACGGTGATCACGAGGAAGGCTTACGGGGGTGCGTATGACGTGATGAATTCAAAGCACATTCGAGGTGACGTCAATTTGGCGTGGCCCACTGCGGAAATCGCTGTGATGGGACCCAAGGGTGCGGTAGAGATCTTGTTTCGAAAAGAGATTGCAGAATCTGAGGATCCGAAAGCTGCCACGGATGCACGGATCGAAGAATACCGAGAACGATTCGCCCACCCCTATATCGCCGCCGCTCGGGGGTATATCGACGACGTAATTGACCCAAGACAAACACGCCCTCGACTCATTAGGGCTTTAGACATGCTTCGTAACAAGAGGGACGAAAATCCCCTGAAGAAGCATGGAAATATCCCCCTCTAGGTTGGTTTTTCAGGGATCACTTTGGACACATCGAGGGTGACGTGATTCGATTGGCAGAGGATTGAGAGGTCGGGACCGTTAGCCGCACGCTCGGCGTCACGTGGCTCGATGCGACCGATTAGCTAATCAGGAATGGCAGTTGGACGGAAGGACTCCGGACCTGTGACCGAAAGGTTCATCGGGCAAGAGAGTTCTTTGGGGTGAGATGGTTAGGGAGAGTGAATTCCCACTC
This sequence comes from Gemmatimonadota bacterium, assembly GCA_036336795.1. Classification (GTDB taxonomy): domain Bacteria; phylum Gemmatimonadota; class Gemmatimonadetes; order Longimicrobiales; family Gaopeijiaceae; genus UBA822. The sequence goes on along the minus strand of JAYZFL010000030.1, from coordinate 11,635 downwards.
ACGTTCTTCCTCATGCTCCTGGGTTGGGCTTTACACTGCTCTAAAGCTTCCCCAAACTTCCTTCGATCCTGAGTCAGAAGCCTATCTGGAGTCCTGTACCTCATCCCCAACGCCGATCTAATCTTATCATGTTTGACACTGTGCTTGTGGCTAATCGGGGCGAGATTGCTGTTCGCATCATCCGGGCTTGCCGAGACATGGATATCCGCACGGTCGCTGTGTATTCTGATCCGGATCGCTTATCTCCGCACGTTCTGCTGGCAGACGCAGCATTCCATATTGGAGCTGCACCGTCTGCGGAAAGTTATCTGTGTGGAGAACGTATGATTGACGTTGCCCATCGCTCCGGGGCCGGTGCTATTCATCCGGGTTATGGATTCTTAGCTGAAAGAGCTTGGTTTGCGCAAGACGTCGAGGAGTCGGGGCTAACGTTCATCGGTCCTCGTCCCGAATCTATCCGGGCTATGGGAGACAAGATCGAAGCTCGACGTAGGATGACAGAGGCGGGGATCCCTATTGTTCCCGGTGGAAAAGATCCTGTTGCGAATGACGACGATGCTTGTCGCCTCGCCGAAGACCTTGGTTTTCCGGTGATCCTAAAGGCTGCGGCTGGCGGAGGAGGGAAGGGAATGAGGATCGTACGTGACTCTGCTTCGGTATCGAGAGCCTTTGAGGCGGTGGGCCGTGAGTCGGAGGCCGCATTTGGTGACAGCATCATTTATTTAGAGAAATTTCTTTCGCGTCCTCGGCACGTTGAGGTCCAAATTGTGGCGGATAACTCAGGGGCCGTCATCCATCTGGGCGAACGCGAGTGCTCGATCCAACGGCGGCATCAGAAACTCATCGAAGAGGCGCCTTCCATGGCATTGACTCCTGCTGGGAGGGTTGAGATAGGAGCTGCAGCTGTCCGTGCGGCCCAAGCTGTAGGCTATCGTGGCGTAGGCACGGTCGAATTCCTCTACGACGATGGGAATTTCTACTTTCTTGAGATGAATACACGCCTACAAGTTGAGCACCCAGTCACTGAAATGATCACCGGGCTTGATCTTGTGGAATGCCAGATCAGAATCGCACGGGGAGAGCGTCTGGAACTTTGCCAAGATGAGGTTTCGTTCACAGGTCATGCCATCGAATGTAGAATCACTAGTGAGGACCCTCAACGTGACTTTCTCCCGTCCTCGGGGCGTATCAATCATTTGTCTATACCAGCGGGTTCCGGGATCCGATGGGATGGAGGAATCGCTTCGGGCTTCGATGTGTCTTCTCACTACGATCCACTTCTTGGAAAACTGATCGTACACGCAGAAAGCCGTGACCTTGCGATTTCTCGAATGAAGAGAGCCCTTGATGAACTTGAAATCGCAGGTGTTGAGACCTGTGTTTCTTTTCACCGTCAGGTGATGAATGAGTCAGATTTCATTCACGGTCGGTTAAGTGTGGCCTACGTCGAGGATCACCCTGAACTGTCAAGCGTCGCCGAGGATGATCTTCGAACGGCGGCGTTAGCTGCAGCCGTCTTGGAGCATAGACACCGGAGTCGGTGTGTCGCGAATCGCTTGGACCCTAGAGACGAGAACCGGTTGTCGTCTTGGCGGACGTCGGGATGGCCGTGGAGAAAATGACCCGCGGACCTATGGCAACTGGTGAAGAAGTAGTTCGAATCCGAGGAATCGCTTCGGATGGGGCTGGGGTAGGGGATCTGCTTGATGGGCGGACTGTATTTGTGCCTCGAACTGCTCCGGGTGACAAAGTTCGCATTCGTGTGACGAAGTTGAAGCGGCGGTGGGCACGTGGGCGAATCTTAGAGGTGGTCTCAGCGTCATCTGATCGGACTGACCCAGTATGCTCTCGGTACGACGAATGCGGAGGATGCGCGCTCCAACACATTCCTTACGGACATCAGTTATCCTGGAAAAGTCGCTTCATTCATGACGCTCTACGACGGATTGGTCATTTAGATCTGGATCCCGTATCGGTGCGTGCTAGCCCCTGTTCTTACCACTATCGTTCTAAGGTCACGTTTACCTTGTTACGCCTATCTGAGGGACGAGTGGTCTCTGGTTTTCACCGCCTTCATGAACCAAATCGCATCGTGGATGTGGAGGATAGATGCGTTCTGCCTACACCTGCCATCTCTGCTGTCTGGACACGCTTGCGATCGACGTGGGGTGTTGGAGCTCGCCGGCTCCCTTCGGGGCATCAGCTACGTCTTACACTTCGACAGGTGGACGAGGGAGTTGTGTTGGTGATCCAAGGTGGGAAAGGTCCCGGGCGAGCGGATATCCTACTTAAGGAGGTGAAAGATTTGGTCTCGGTATGGATGACAATGCCGGATGGCGGCGGGTACCGACTTGGTGGGATGGCGGACTTTCACGACACGCGTCTGGGAGAGGTACTACGAGCGAGTCCTTCCGCTTTCACTCAGATAAACGATGAGGCCGCCGCCGCTCTCCATCAATGCGTTCTTGCGGAGGCCCTGAGTTCATCCGTACGTCTCGTCGTTGATGCATATTGCGGTGCTGGACTGTACGGTCGGAAAATCGCGAGGTCAGGATATCGTTCCATAGGAATTGAATTAAACTCCGAGGCTGCCAGGGCGGCAGGTCAGGATGCACCTGAAGGGTTTTCGGTTCTCACGGGAGCAGTGGAGCATTGCCTTGCTGAGGCACTGCCCGCTGACGTCGTGATACTTAATCCGCCGAGAACGGGGGTGGACGAACAGGTTACAGAGCTACTCCGAAAGAACGGTCCCCTTAAGGTGATCTATGTGAGTTGTGATCCTGCAAGCCTCGCCCGTGATCTCGCGCGGTTAGGATCAACCTATGGTGTTTCTCGAGTTCACGCTTTCGATCTCTTTCCCCAGACAGCTCATGTGGAGGTCCTCGCTATTTTGCAGCGGACGTCTACTGCCACGGCGGCCGGATAACGCCATGCGATATAATGTGGACATCGGTGATGTGAGTTTCGAAGTGGTGATCGAACCTGGTGGGATTTACTTGAATGGCCAATCTATTGAGATCTCTGAAGAAGTGATCGTAGGGACTGACCTTCATTCCTTCCTCATTGGACAAGAATCCCACCAGATTTTTGCAAATCGAGGAGAGGCGGGTCGTTGGGATCTCCAAATTCGAGGGCGCCACTATTGTGCGGAAGTGCGAGACGAGCACGCTTACGGGATGGAGAAGATGGTTGGAGAAGGTTTGAATGGTGGCACGCCCCAGCCGGTTCGTGCCCCAATGCCGGGATTAATCGTGACAGTTGAAGTTAGTGCAGGTGACTTGGTTGAATCTGGGCAGACCTTGGTGATTGTGGAGGCGATGAAAATGGAAAATGAGCTCATTGCGGATCTGGAGGCCCAGGTCGGGACCGTCCATGTCATCCCAGGTCAGGTGGTGGAAAAGGATGAGGTCCTGATGGATTTGTTATCGATTAAGGATGGATAGAGAAAACTGTGAGCCACGACGCAGAGGACGGGAAAGTTCGTACCGATAGCGGGATCGAGGTGGACGCTCTGTACCAACCGTCGATGGGGGTTCCGGAGAAACTTGGCAAACCGGGCAACTTTCCATTTACCAGGGGGATCTACTCAGACATGTACCGTGGGCGCTTATGGACCATGCGCCAGTACGCTGGTTTTGGGACCGCCGAGCAAACCAATAGCCGATATCGATACCTGCTCGCGCATGGGAATACGGGCCTGTCGGTGGCCTTCGATCTTCCCACTCAACTAGGCTACGATTCGGATCATCCCATGGCGGAGGGGGAGGTGGGACGCGTTGGGGTGGCAATCGACTCGATCGAAGACATGCGTGTATTATTCGACGACATTGCCCTAGATCGAGTATCCACTTCAATGACGATTAACGCCACGGCCGCTGTGCTACTTGCCCTTTACGTAGCTGTCGCGGATGAGCGAGACATTCCACGCGCGACCCTGAGCGGGACTGTGCAGAATGATGTCCTTAAGGAGTATATCGCCCGGGGAACTTATATTTATCCACCGGATCCTAGCCTCAGATTAGCCTCTGATCTTGTGGCATTCTGTGCCAGCGAAATCCCTCGCTGGAATTCGATCTCCATATCGGGTTACCACATTCGAGAGGCAGGCTCCACGGCACCGCAGGAAGTAGCTTTTACGATTGCGAACGGTCTCAACTACATGGAGCGGGTGCTGGCGAGCGGCGTTTCCTTAGAGGAATTCGCTCCGCGAGTATCGTTTTTTTTCGCCGCTCACAACGACATCTTAGAGGAGGTCGCGAAATTCCGAGCCGCACGACGACTGTGGGCGAGGCTCATGAAAGATCGGTACGGTGCTTCTGACCGATCCTGTATGCTCAGATTCCATACACAGACCGGTGGATCGACGCTAACCGCACAACAACCTTTGAACAACGTCGTGCGAGTGGCAATCCAGACAATGGCTGCAGTGCTCGGGGGAACTCAATCATTGCATGCGAATGGCCACGATGAAGCATTAGCGATTCCGACAGAAGAGTCCGCCAAGCTTGCTCTTCGGACGCAACAGATCGTAGCTCACGAATCTGGAGTGGCGAAGACGGTTGACCCTTTGGCAGGGAGTTACTACGTGGAGGCACTTACGGATGAAATAGAAAATAGGGCACTGGAATACCTGGAGCAGATCGAAGATCTGGACGGAGTGGCCCAATCCTTGGAATTCATGCAGAAGGAGATACACCGTGCGGCATACAGGCACCAGATGGAGATCGAAGGGAAAGAGCGTAAGGTCGTTGGGGTTAATGTTTTTGAGGAAACCGAGGTCCGGACGGCTATGTCAAGCCCGGACTATCCGGCTCTGGAGCATCAGCAGAAAGTTCGACTTACTGTGTTGAAGAAACAGCGCGAAGTTGCCGCGGTATCTGATGCTTGCGACACTATTCGAGTGGCCGCTCGCTCGGGTGATAATCTCCTGCCTGCGATTGTGCGTGCAGTTAAGGTGCCAGTGACCTTAGGTGAAATCAGTGATGTGCTCCGTAAGGAGTGGGGAACCCACGACCCCTAGTCATGCCCGCGCTGTCCGTTATTTTCTAGACTTTGATCGAACCTCGTCCTGTGTAATCCACTTCGACTTAGCCAGAATGCCTACATACGAATATCGGTGCCCAGACGGGCATGAGTTTGAGTTGTTTCAGAGCATGTCAGATGATCCTACTGTGCCTTGTCCGAAATGCGAAAAACTGGCCCAACGACTTCTGTCCGGTGGCGCAGGTCTCATCTTCAAAGGCGAGGGATTCTACATTACGGATTACCGAAGTGATGCTTACAAAAAGGCCGCCTCCTCGGAACGAGAAAGTACCACTAACCAAGGAGAAAAAAGTGGCTCCTCTCCCAAGTCAGACACTCCTGAGAGCACTGGCTCGAAGGAGCCGAAACCCAGGACGGAATCCTCTGCTACGCCCGCTGCCTCATCAGGTTCGTCGGAGTCTGCCGCCCGGCCCTCCAAGTTGGATACGTGAGCGTGTTCGGGTTCTAGCCTAGCTCTATGTCTCAGGAAGCGATTCGAAGAGCCCTTGAGGACGTCTTGGAAGAGATGGGAGTAACAGGCGTCGAGGTGCGATTAGATCAACCCAAGGACTCGACGCATGGTGACCTTGCGAGCAATCTAGCTCTCACCCTTGCGAGTACTTTGGGACTACCGCCTCGCACCATCGCCGAAGAGATTGTCACGCGCTTGAAGGGACGAGAGGTGACAATCGAAGCCGTAGAGGTTGCCGGGCCAGGTTTTCTAAACTTTAGGCTAAGTACGGACGAAATTGCTTCTCTTCTAACGGGTATCATTGAGGCTGAGGAGCACTACGGCAAAAGTGACGAGGGTCACGGAGAGTCGATCATGGTGGAGTTTGTCTCGGCGAATCCGACAGGACCGTTACATCTTGGTCATGGCCGCCAAGGTTCGATCGGAGACGCGATCGCCAGCTTATTGGAATGGACGGGATGGATGGTCACACGTGAGTACTACTATAACGATGCCGGTGCTCAGATCGATCGACTTGCCGAGAGTGTCTGGGTCCGCTACCAGCAATTGTTCGGAGAGGATGCCCAGCTCCCTGAGGGAGGGTATCAGGGTGCTTACGTGTCCGAAATCGCCTCCGGGTTAGTCGAAGCATACGGGGATCGCTTCGTGGGAAATTCTGACGCAGAAGCGCTCGGAATAATGCGAAACATGGCGATTCGTGTCCTTCGAAAAGAGCAAGACAGAGATCTCTCTACCGTTGGTATTCACTTCGACGGGTACTTTCTTGAATCCTCTTTGTATGAGGACGGTCGGATAAAATCTACCGTAGAGGCGCTTCGGGAAACCGGTAAGGTTTTCGACCAAGATGGGGCGGTTTGGCTTCGAACAACTGAATATGGTGACCAGAAGGACCGGGTCATGATCAAGAGTGATGGGTCTCCGACGTATTTTCTTCCGGATGTCGCGTATCACATGAACAAATGGGAGCGGGGCTTCCACCACGTTATCAACGTCCAAGGTGCCGATCACCACGGCACGGTAGCTCGTGTCCACGCTGGTTTGCAGGCCCTGGGCCTCCCCAGTGGATACCCGGAATACGTACTGCATCAGATGGTGCGAGTCGAACGGGATGGCCAGGAGGTGAAGTTTTCAAAACGAGCCGGGTCGTATACCACCCTCAGGAAACTCATGAGTGAAGTGGGCGTTGACGTGACCAGGTATTTTTTCCAGATGCGCAAACCAGATGGACATCTGATATTCGATCTGAGTCTGGCGCTTGATCAATCCGATAAGAATCCGGTCTTCAAGATTCAATACGCTCACGCTCGGATGTGTAGCATCTTCAAGAAAACTGACGTCGATCGTCGAGAAGTGATTGGCCGAGGTATAGACCTTTCGGTCCTCAAGAACGAGATGGAGCGCGAACTCGTCAAACAACTAGGTCGATTTCCGGATTCAGTTAGCAATGCGGCTCGCCTTAGGGCACCTCACCTGATCTGTGATTACCTTGAGCAGACTGCAGGCGCAGTGAACTCCTGGTATCACGCGGGTAATCCGAGTCGGAACCCGGAACTCTCGGTTCTGGTCGATGATGTGACGCTAAGGACTGCACGGCTCGCTCTGGTGAGGTCGGTTCAGATCGTCCTGAGGAATGGTTTGCAAATTCTGGGCATCAGGGCCCCGGAGCGTATGACTCGCGAAGATGAAGAAATCACGTCCTAGAGGGGTGGCCCGATGTCGGTACTTGTCTTTGGAACCGTAGCTCTGGATTCAGTGGAGACCCCTTTCGGTGAGGCGGAGAGGGTTCTGGGTGGCTCCGCTGTTTTTTTCTCCGCTGCGGCGAGCTTCCTTACTCCGGTACGTGTCGTGAGTGTAGTAGGAGATGATTATCCGATGGAGAAGCTAGAATTTCTCGCCAGGCGAGGTGTGGACCTCAGGGGGATCGAGCGAGCTGACGGTGAGAGTTTTTTCTGGTCGGGACGATATTCGGATGATCTCAATTCCCGGGATACATTGGAGACTCGCCTGGGGGTATTTGCAGATTTTCGGCCTCATGTCCCCACAGAATTTCGGGACGCGTCCTGCGTATTCCTCGGAAATATTGATCCGGTGCTTCAATTGGAGGTACTCGATCAGGTGCGGTCTCCTGAGATTGTGGCTTGCGACACGATGAATTATTGGATTGAGGGTAGCCGTGAGGCTCTTCTTGAACTCTTGAGTAGGGTCGACATTCTGTTGTTGAACGATGCCGAGGCGCGTCAATTGGCAGGAGATCACGATCTGCTTCGCGCAGCAAAGTGGATTCAGGAATGCGGACCAGGCATTGTCGTTGTAAAAAAGGGGGAGCATGGAGCGATCCTTTACGGACCGGATTGGATCTTCTTCACTCCCGGATTTCCGCTCAGGATGATTGCCGATCCAACGGGGGCGGGTGATTCCTTCGCCGGGGGCTTTCTCGGGCACCTTGCGGCCGCAGATTCATTTTGTGCTGACGATTACAAGCGTGCGATGGTGTATGGATCCACTATGGGGTCATTTGCGGTTGAGAGCTTTAGCATTGATCGATTCTACTCGCTCAAGGACCGAGATATCCTCGGACGCATCTTGCAGTTCAAGGAAATGACTGCCTTCGAACACCAGCTACAGGCCCCAAATGGCTGATAAGAACGTGCTAAGCTATCGAAAAGCGGGAGTGGATCTCGCCGCCGCTGAACGAGCCAAGGATCGGTTAAAAGGTCTAGTCGCCTCTACACGAGATCGTAATACTCTCTCTGAATTGGGATCGTTCGGAGGTCTCTATAGAGTACCGGATGACGTTCCGGATCCTGTGTTAGTTTCGAGTGCTGACGGAGTAGGAACCAAACTCAAAGTGGCATTCATAACTGACCGTCATGATACTGTGGGCCAGGATCTCGTCAATCACTGTGTGAACGACATCTTGGTCCAAGGTGCTCGTCCCCTGTTCTTTTTGGATTATCTGGCATCTGGCTCTATTGACGAAACTGTAGTGACGGCGGTCGTGAGCGGTGTGGCCCAGGGTTGTAAAGAGAACGGATGTGCTCTTTTGGGTGGAGAGACTGCTCAGATGCCCGAGTTCTACTCAGAGCACGAATACGATTTGGCCGGATTCATCGTGGGCATCGTCGCCCGAGACCGGGTCCTGGATGGGTCACGAGTGCAGGCGGGTGACGTGCTGATCGGACTTGAGTCGTCCGGGCTGCATACCAATGGCTTTACGCTGGCCCGCAAGATCGTTTTCGACGTCATGAAGTTGGGGGTCGATGACCCATTCCCTGAGACCGATCGGAAAGTCGGGGATGTTTTGTTAGACGTGCATCTCAGTTATCTGCATGCCGTCCAGCCAATCTTGGAAAATGACTGTGTCAGGGGCATGGCTCACATCACCGGCGGTGGGATCGGCGGAAATCTTCCACGAATTTTCCGGTCGGGGCTTGGTGCTGTCATTGATACTGGATCGTGGAGTGTGCCACCTGTTTTTCGAGTCTTGGCTGAAGCAGGCGGGATCGAGCGTCCCGAGATGATGAGAGTCTTCAACATGGGGGTGGGCCTGATCTTAGTGACGTCACCTGAAGGAGCTGATGGGGTGATGTCCGCGCTGGTCCAGGGAGAAACACGGGGTTGGATTATGGGGGAAGTGGAGGCGGGCGCAGGAGTTCGGTGGGTGTGAAGCGGTGGGGTCACCACGTGACTATGAGTGGATTCCTTGTTTTTCTCGTTTTTCCAGTATCGGCCCACACACAGGATCTTGAATTGCTCGTTGCTCATTGTGCGTCCGGGGAAACTCCGAGCTTGCTTGCTGCATGCAGTAATGCGCTATTGGCCGGTCAGGCTCTACAGGGTGGAATCACTATCGCAGATGCGGCTGGCACAGAACTTCCCGGGACCTCGAGCACGATCGGTGGATTGTTCGGCCGCTCACCTCGGGTGAGTTTGGCTACGGGTATCCGAGCGGCCTTTTTTGAGATGCCTGATGTCCACGGACAAGGTACTGACGGGCAAGGGACGAACACTGTAACGAGTTATGGATTAAAGGGAACAGTGGTAATCGGTGTGCTCGATGGATTCTCGATTTCTCCGACGGTCGGCGGCATCTTTTCTTTAGATCTGCTCGGCTCCTTGGGTCTTCTCTTGTTAGACGAGAGGGACGGATTCACGGATAACCAAACCGTGATGTCGGGGGGAATGCGGCTCGGACTCTTTCGAGAATCATTCACGATGCCCGGCTTCACTATCTCTGTCGTACAACGTTACGGAGGCGCTGTGGGTTGGGGGAATACTGGATCACTGCAGACCCAAATCGATACCGATGTTTCAGCGACGTCCGTACGTGCAACGGTCGGGAATGACCTTTTTGCGTTGGCTCTTCTGGCGGGAATTGGGTGGGATTGGAGCAAGGGTGCATTGGGTGTGCAAGTTACCGATCCAGTCGATCGCAACATCCGAGGAGTTGCCTCTACGGACAACTTAATCAGTCGGCGTGACATCTACTTTATTGGCATGTCCGTCACGCGGTTCATCCTTCAAGTTTCTCTCGAGGCTGGTTGGGCGGGTGGGTATAGCAATTTACCAGGCTATCAGGGCGCCTACGATCCAGGCAGAAGAGCTCCTTTCATGGGACTCGCGGGCCGCATCACGCTCTGATGGCAGTGCGTGATGCTACGGGATCGACGCTATCCGCATCCGATGGAACTTGGCTGTTACGAGCCGCCGGACTCGCAGAGCGAGGATGGGGCTGGGTGCATCCGAACCCCATGGTGGGCTGTGTACTTGTTAAGGATGGAAAGCCAGTAGGCGAAGGTTCTCATCGAGAGTATGGTGGAGCTCACGCTGAAGTCGAGGCCGTGACGGCAGCTGGAAAAGACGCCCGAGGCGCCACGGCCTATATCAGCCTTGAGCCCTGTAACCATCATGGAAAGACGCCACCTTGCACAGAGCTTCTCCTGGATGCGGGTGTCGTACGTGTCGTGTTCGGAGCATTGGACTCAGGGTTGAAAGGAGGTGGCGGTGCTCAGCGCCTGGCAAAGGCAGGGATGGAGGTTGCAGGTCCCTCCGACGATCCTCGTCTGAGTACCAAAGTGGACCCTGTCTACTTCCATACAATACAGCATTCAGGGAGTTATGTAGTTGTCAAGCTTGCCGAGAGCCGTGACTACGGGATCGCTGCCCGGCCCGGAGAGCGAACATTTCTAACTGGTCGGGCAGCGACGCGGGAGGTCCATCGGTTGAGGATGGGCTTCGACGGCATCCTGATCGGTGGCCTGACTGCCCGGGTCGATGATCCTCGACTAACGTTACGGGAAGGCTTTCAAGCCCGAGTTCCGCCCACGCGGATAGTGCTAGATCCTGGGGCTGAGCTCTCAACTGACGCTAGGCTCTTTCAAACCATCGATGAAGCTCCCTTGATTATCGTGGTCACACCTACGGCTCCTCGCGAAAGGGTGAGATTTCTGGAAGAGGCGGGGGCCAAAGTCGAAGTTGTTCCTGCTTCTCCTCCTGGACTTGATCTTCAAGAGACTCTCACAAGATGTTGGAGCATTGGTCTTCGTTCAATTTTTTGTGAGGGTGGTGGGCGATTAGCGCGTGCTCTCGTGGATGCGGACCTTGTCCAACGTCTGTACCTTTTACGAACTCCACACGTTCTGGGACCGCAGTGTGTTCCCGGCCTTTCAAATGTATTAGAGGAAGGCAGGATCTCGGATTGGTCGGTTGTCGGTGAGCCGAGACAATTCGGGAACGATGTCCTTGTCACCTATGACCGAGAAGAATGATGTTCAGCGGGATTGTCGAAGATGTAGGGAAGATCGTAGCGCTCCGTAGACTTGAGGATGTACGGGAATTGGAGATCTCGGCACCTCTCATTCGGGATGGCCTTTCGGTGGGTGCGTCGGTCGCGCTCGACGGGGCATGCCATACGGTTGCTACCCTGACGGATGGCGGTTTCATAGTCACAAGCATCGGCACTACGCTCTCTCGTACAGTCGCCTCTAGTTACCGGGAGGGTAGCGAGGTCAATCTGGAGCGTGCGGTTAAGATGGGAAGTCGGCTAGATGGACATTTTGTGCAAGGACACGTAGACGCCGTAGGCCGTGTGATCGGCATGGAAGAGCGAGGAGGCTATCGTCTCATAGATTTCGAAATTCC
>JAYZFL010000029.1:0-30765 GCA_036336795.1 Gemmatimonadota bacterium | reverse complement strand
CGGCGTGTTCATCGACCAACACGACATGATCTACGTGGCAGATTCTGAATCAAATTCGCGCTCAAACGAAGGCTATAGCCGGGGCATCCGCATTGCGAGCGTCACCGACGGTCGCATCATCGCGTTCATCCCTGATCCAGAACCGGATCCCGACAATGCCGGAACTACCGCGGCCGAGGGGGTCGCCGTCGATGCCATGGGCAACATCTATGGCGCGGAAGTCGGTCCGCGACAGGTCGTCCGTTATGTGAAGCGGTAAAGAGCGCCCCTGATCCCCTAGGATCCCGCCCTAAAAGTGCCGCAGGTTGGCACTCCGGGATTGAGGGAACTCACAACAAAGGAGGGCCCGTGCAGGACTGATCCTGTCCAACTCTGTATTGCTCAGAATGATACCCTTTAAATAGCTTGTCTCCCTCTAAGGCCAGTGGGCATCCACCACCCGTCAGGAGTAGCCACCATGATCTTGCCATTAGCTAGCCAAGAGCGTCTCTCCGCAAATTTCAGCTTGCGCTCCACTCTAAACTGGCAAAGCAGCGGATTGTTATTGTCAGCCCTGCTATGCGTCCTTTTCATGGGACTTGCGTGTGGAGACTCATCCGATATGAATAGCGATGTCGATGAGGAGGGAGCTTCTCCGTCAGTTCGGATCACTCAGCCGACTGATGGGGTGACGGTCCAAGGCAGCTCGGTCCTAGTGACGCTGGAGACATCCGGGTTGCGGATCGTTCCAGCGGGAACGTTCGAAGACGGGACGGGCCACCATCACTTGGTCGTCAATGCACCGCTCCCCGCTAACGGCGCACCGATTCCTTCCACGCCGGGCACTCATATCCATCTCGGACAAGCACAGACCGAATACGAGCTCACCGGGCTTACGTCTGGAGAGCATAGTGTCATCACGGTCGTGGGTGACGGAGCCCACATCCCACTAGATCCATGGATCGCCGACACCGTGACATTCTTCGTGCCATAGGCAAGCACGAGCAGGAAATCGGACCAACTAAAGCGACAATATTGAGGCGGGAGAACCCACCTATGAGAAGAGCACGAAGGATCTCGACCCCGGCATTTGTGGCCGCGGTTTTGATTTTCACAGGGACGTGTGGCCCTCCGTCAGATAGCGAAGGCGCTGACAATAATCCGACAGTAAGTGGTGAAGCACCAGTATTCGAGGTCGATCCAAGCTGGCCCCAGGATATGCCCAATGACTGGATTCTGGGTTCTGTGACCGCTGTTTTTGTGGACTCTCAAGACCACGTTTGGGTCGCTCACCTCCCTGAAACGTTGACGCCGGAGGAGACATCTGCTGTTCAAGATCCACCGATCGGCACATGTTGTGTCCCAGCGCCTGCTGTAATCGAGTTCGGCCCGGACGGTAACGTCGTTCAGGGTTGGGGAGAGCCCACACAGGATATCTCCGTGTATCCCCGGAATCCTCACGGACTCTTCGTAGATCACAACGACTATGTCTGGGTCGGCACTTATCGTCATCATCGAGTCATGAAATTCACGCGGAACGGAGACCACGTGATGACGATCGGCGAGTACGACCAGAACGGGGGCAGTAACGACCCGGACCTCCTAGGTGGACCCGCGGGCATCTGGGTTGACCCCGAGACCAACGAGGTCTACATAGCCGACGGTTACCGCAATCGCCGTGTGGCCGTTTACGACGGTGATACAGGTGGCTATCTCCGGCACTGGGGAGCCTATGGGGAGACCCCGGTCGACGATTACGACTTCGGAAATCGTGATCCCGCAGGACCCCTCCCTCGAGAATTCTCCACTGTCCACGGACTCACCGGGTCTCTTGATGGGCAGATCTACGTAGCCGATCGACGGGGGAATCGGATCCAAGTCTTCGATCAGGAAGGCACGTTTCTAACCGAGAAGATTATTGCCCCCCTGACACGCGCGTCAGGCTCAGCCTTCGTTGTTGTGCTGTCACCCGACCCGGAGCAACGGTGGCTTTACCTCGCAGACGGCACGAATCATAAAGTCTGGACACTCCGGCGTGACAACCTGGAGATACTTGGCGAATTCGGTAGAGGAGGCCGGCAGGTAGGACAATTCTTGCGCCCCCATGGAATGAGCATTGATTCCCACGGCAACCTCTACGTCGGAGAAGCCTCCACAGGTCGACGAGTACAGAAATTCACTGCTTCGTAGAGCCTCTACGGCAAGATTGTACCGGAATGGCCAGCCAACTGAACCAAAACGTACTCCCGAAAAGGGAGCGTCTCTACATGGCATCCAAGGAATAGAGCTCTATACTGTTCGCGGTTGGACCTCAACACTTAGTGGCTGTAGTGTAGCACATGCATTCCAACCGTTCCCACCTCGCCCTCATTGTTCCCGCTTCCAATACAGTCATGGAGCCCGACTTCCACGGAAAAGGGACTGACTTTCCTTGGACTGTGAGTACATGGAGAATTTTCCTCGAGAGCGTCACGAAGGAAGCTGAAATCCGCATGCTTGAAGAAGAGCTTCCAAGATGCTTGGCTCAGATCACAACGACGGAACCAGACTTAGTGGTCTTCGGGTGCACTTCCGCCGGCTCCCTAGGAGGGCTCGATAGTGATCGAAAGATGATTGATAATATGCGTGCCAGCACCGGCGCGAGAGCCGTGACCGTCATCAGTGCCATGCTTGCCGAACTGGAGGTGATCGGTCCTGGTCGTGTTGCTGTGTTCACCCCGTACGCCGAAGAACTGACTTCAAGTGTGACGCGCTGCGTGACCAAGGCCGGATTCAAGATCGCCTGCACGCAGGGAATGGGGCTTATCGACAATGGAGATATCGGTCGAGTAACCCCCGATCAGATCACAAACTTCGTTAGAGAAAAGATGGCGGGTATCTCAGCGGACTGCGTCTTTCTTTCCTGTACAAATTGGCGTGCCATCGAAGCAATCGATTCACTCCGAAGCGCGCTCGGTATACCGGTACTCTCCAGCAACCAGGTAACCCTCAAAGCCAGCCGTCGTGAAGTTTCGTCATGACCGTCTATTTGATCCTCCTGTCGACGGTGGGCATCTCTTTTATTCCCCTAGTGCTCATGCTTTTGCTTGAGCGCAAAGAGAATAGAAAGGGTCGCTGATGGACTTCGGACTTTTCATGGCGTTCATTGCCTATTCAACCTTTATTTTGGCAGTGGGCGTGTGGGGATATCGGAAGAAGTCGTTCGAATCCTATGCAGTGGCCGACCGCACCATGGGCCTGGGCCTAGCTACGAGTGCTTTTGTCGCAACTTTTCTATCGGCAGTAACGATCATCGGAGTCTCGGGATACGCGTCCGTAAACGGCTGGTCGGCAGCAGCCTTCACCTGCTATGGCTACTCACTCGGTTGGATCCTTCTCCTCGTAGCCTCGGGCCGACTGCATAAGGTCCGCCTCACGACTGTGCCGGAGTGCCTAGGCGTTCGCTATGAGTCCACTGGGCTCCGAGCGTTCTCTGCGCTAACCATAATTGCCCTCTACTCCATCACACTCGTCGTTCAACTGCTGGCCATCGGTATCACAATGAACACACTGATCGGATTGGGCACGACGGTTTCCATCGTGACCGTAGGTGTGGTCTTCGTTAGCTACACTATGCTGGGGGGGCTAGCGTCAGTTCTTCGTACTGACCTAGTCCAGGCGGCCCTACTGGCTAGCGGTGTGCTTCTGGCAGCGGGGATGGTCCTTTGGAAAACGGGCGGCACAGTTGTCACAGCTCCCGGCGCCCACCTTGGAGGATTCTTCGGCGGCAGCGTGAGCACCACTAGCGACTTCGTCGGATGGATGCTGGTCTGGGGCTTAGGCATTCCGACCCAGTCCTATTATCTGCATCGCTTCTACGCAAGTCGGAACGTCCATGTCGCGCGTGGCCAGATCGCGTTTGGAGCGATCTTTGTCATGGTGATTCTCCTCTCTGTGATACTAGTAGGAACCGGTGCCGCTATGCTGGTGCCGGAGAACGAGCTCGGGGACGGAGCTTTCCCGTATCTCGTGAAGAACGTAATCGGGGGATGGGCTAGCTTTCCGATCTTGCTCGCAATCACCGCGGCGATCCACTCGACGACGGACGGCCTTTTGCACATCGTGGGCCTCTACTTTGCCTTAGACGTTTTTCAACCTCTTAGGCCCGACACGAACGCGAAGGCGCTTCTACGGGTTAGCCGCAAAGCGACCCTCATCTTTGGAACGATGGTGACGGCAGTAGCCGCCTACGTTTCTACCCACCCGGTCCCCCTGATCAGCTTGATCGCCGCAGTCGCATGGGGTGGAATGGCTTCGACGCTTTTTGCGCCATTGTTTTTTGGACTCTTCTGGAAGGGAGCGACTCGGCAAGGAGCCCTGGCAAGTGCTATCGGGGGGTTAACATTTTCGACCATTGCTTTTTTCCTCAACCGTGCCGGACTGTCGACGCTCCACGAAATCTATCCGGGCATTATCGCTTCGCTAACACTCATGGTCCTCGTATCCTTGGGTACGAGCAGAAACTCGGAGGCCACGCTCGCACGATTTTTCCCGGAGTCGGTGCGTGCCTGAGCACAGAGTCGTAGTCGTTGGTGGTGGTGTGATCGGCGTATGCTGCGCCTACTTTCTCTCCAAAGAGGGCGCCGATGTTACGCTTGTGGAGCGTGGCCAGATCGGGGACGGGGCTTCAGGTGGAAATGCTGGAACCATTGCAGCCGGTCATCCACCCCTCAACAAACCTGGTCGGATCAGGCGTTCGATAACGGAACTCTTGGATCCCACGAGCCCTCTGTACATCCCGCTCCGATGGGATCCCGGACTTGTAAGGTGGCTGTGGACCTTCCGACGGTTTTGCACGGATCGGTACTTGGACGCGAGCATGAGTGCGCTAGCTCCACTCGGTCACGCAACCCTCAAGCTCTTTGACTCGCTTGTCGAAGAAGAGGCTCTCAACTGTGCCTATGAGCGCGCTGGTTACTACGAGATCTGTCATACAGAGAAGGGACTCGACGAAGCAAAGAAGGACGCGGCTATGATGCTCGCGCACGGATATCACCCGCGAACACTCACCGGGGGTGAACTTCTCGAGATTGAGCCAGCTCTTCTCGATGGCGTCATTGGGGGTATCCATTTCCCGGATGCGGCTACGTGTGATCCCTATCGCTTTGTCGTAGAACTGGCTGATCGTGCAGCACGGCATGGAGGACGATTTCAGACAGGACAAAGAGTAGCCGAGATTCTTAGTACCGGAAGCCAAGTCAAGGGCATCCGACTCGGGAACGGAGAGGTGCTGGAAGCGGACTCGGTCGTGCTCGCCACCGGTGCTTATGGAGGACACCTTACGGAGAAGTTCGGACTCCGCTTACCCGTGCAAGCCGGCAAGGGGTATCACCGCGATCTGGACTTAAGTGAAAGCGGCGCACCCACGCTCAATATCGCCTGCGTCATGGCCGAGACCTCCGTGTTCTGTACACCTATGGGGAGCTTTACGCGCCTTGCGGGAACGATGGAGTTCTCGGGTGTAAACCGCGAACTTCGGCGAGGACGCCTCAACCAACTCACGGCAGCTGCACGAGGATACCTCAAAGGTGTCGGAGATGCGCCGTGTCACTCTGAGTGGTGCGGCTTACGACCGTGCACTCCCGACGGCATCCCCTTTGTGGGACCCGTACCGGGACAGTCGGGTCTCTTTGTCGCTACCGGTCATGCCATGCTGGGTCTCACGCTTGGACCGATAACCGGGAAGCTGATCGAGGAGTACGTGCTTCAGGGCATGACCCCTCTCGACGCCGGACCATTACAACTGACTCGCCTGTAAACTCAGGTCACCGTCGAGAAGGATTGTGCTAGGCTAACGGCACCCCGACCTCCACCTCGGCCCCACCACCCGGGCCATTTCTCAAGCGGACCCATCCCTTTTGCAGTTCGACCACCTTCCGCGCATACGAAAGCCCCAACCCAAGATTTCCCTCGACAGTGGTGTAGAAGGGTTCGTGGGCCCTGTAAAGAGCCTCCGGAGTGAAACCGGGGCCTTCATCCTGCACAAGGACCTTGCCCCACTCTTCATCGCGGGACACCGTCGCGACCACCCCCTTTTCGTGACCAAAGACAGCGGCATTGTGAAGAATCAGGTAGAGAACATCCAGGAGGTTCTCGGCGTTTGTCCGAACTCGCACAGGACCTGTCGCGGAAAGGCGAATCGATATGTTCCAATCGGCTTCGTAGTCCCGAACCGCCTCTTTGACAATTCTCGTAAGGTCGTCCTCGTCTATCTCACCTGAACCATCTTCTAAGAAGAAATTCAAGTCCGCGATAGCAGCAACAGCATCCTCTGCCACTCTCCGCAACGGCAGCTGTCGATCTTTAAGGGCACTGGACAGCGGGCGATCCACGTTCTTCCTCAGGTAGCCACCAATCCGGAAGAGGGCTAGCTCAAAGGCCTCATCCTCAGTTTTTGCGCCAGTGATCGGTCGCACCGATGATCCCTTCTTTCCGACCAACCTTCCTTCCCCGGAGTGTTTCCCGATCAAGAAACCCCCGACGACAGCAATGATAAGGATGGATATGACGATCATCGGTTCCATTCATTCCCACCCTGGACTTTATTCACGATGTACCTGATCACTCCACCTCCTCTTGAATACTCCAACGGCAAAAGGGGTCTCCTCGTGCCTGGCAAGTAGTGTGGTCAACCGATGGCGCATTCGACATCATACGGTTCAACGTTGCTGAACATATTCCCAACACCAGAGCACATGCGTCTCCCTCAGGATCGCTCTGCACGAAAAACAGCGAACGCCCCTCTAGAGTGAACGCTCCATCAGCAAACCCTCCGATGCGGCGCCCGAACAACGCCTCAAGGCGACGACGCACTTGTCTTCGCGCGATCACTGCAGCCAACCTTCGGGGTATCCATTTTACTTTTGGAGTGGATTTTCCGGCGAGCCGAACACCACTCTCCAGAAAGATGGCCCGGGCGTCAGGCCTCTTTGTGACAAGCCTTATCAGATCTCCGAACTCTTGATCAGAGATCTTCTGTCCCCGCTTGGTCTCCCTTTGATAGTTCTGGATCCGTCGCTCGACTACATCGCTCAGTCCCAACCGACGCGGTATGGTTACTGAAGTATCTTCCTCCTCGAACACCTCAAAGGGACGATCATTCACCTGGATGACCTCCAACAGTGTGAGCGCGACGAGCGCAGAGACTCTCGGGCGTCCCTTACCGTTGGAATCCTTTGCTTTCGAGTACTCCATGTGTGGCGTTCGTAACCGATGATGGTGAGGAATCTTATGTGACGTAAGACCTTCGAGCGTAGGTGCACGCGTGCTAATCTCGCAGGGCTCTCCCAACCGGGCAACGCGTTGAGCAGAGGAATTCCTTTAACCGTCTGGAGATGAGAGTGACGACCGTAGTCCTGGGTTCTGTGTGATGGTGCCAGTCGTTAACCAGTGATTTTTCGGTTCGAGCCAGTGGCAGGTAACGGAGAATCCTACGGTCATCCCGGGACAACCGGGCTGGCAAGGTGTATACCATTTCCTGCCTCGCTCTTTTTCACTGATTGTACCTGATCCACAGTCATCCTAGCTTGAGTGGCTAGTACCACAGAGACTCGAACCGGCTAGCCGAGCAGCCAAGAATGAAGCGCTACCCTGCATATGATCCGCCAGAATATCTAATCTGGGCTCCCGATCCAGAGCTACTGAAAGCATATGAACAAGTGCTCGACAAGGACCCGGAGAAGGCATCGGTAATCGACAGGGTAAGTGAGGAAGACTTGCTCCGGATATATCGCGACCTGCTTCTTACCCGTCTACACGATATTGGCCTCAAACGTTGGGTGAAACAGGGCATTCTCTCGAAGGCTTGGCTGGGAACCGGAGAAGAAGCAGTCACGGTGGGTTCGGTAGCAGCTCTCAATCGAGAATGTGACGTCGTTTGTCCGATGATACGGAATGCAGGCGCATGCCACATGATGGGCATGCCAATGGCCCACCTCTTCAGGGCATATCTCGGGACGTCCGACTCTCCCAGTGGTGGTCGAGACCTGCACGCCGGGGACCTCCGACACGGTGTGATTCAGCCGATTAGCCATATGGGTGCTAGCGTGCCGGTGATTGCGGGAGTTGCCCTTGCATTCAAGCAACGAGAGGAAGACCGCGTGGCAATGACCTGGATCGGTGACGGAGCGACACGCACCGCCGCCTGTCACGAAGGGATAAATTTCGCAGCAGTGCAGAATCTTCCCGCTGTGTTTTTGATCCAGAACAACCAAGTAGCACTCGGAACTCCCCTTGGCCAGCATGCAGCTGAAAATCTGCGCCACTGGCCAGATATGTACGGCCTGCCCTCCTGGGTGGTGGACGGAAACAACGTTCTAGACGTTTTCGCAGCGACTTCCCTAGCCGTTCGGCGGTGCCGGGAAGGGGGTGGACCGTCGGTCGTGTTGGCTGAGACGTTCCGCTTAGGTGGCCACGCTACCCACGACGAGGACGAAGCACGGTCCGCGTTCCCCTCTGAATTATTCGACGAGTGGGGCAAACGAGATCCCATCGGACTTTATGAGGAGATCCTCCGACGCAGGGGCGTGGCACGCCAGGTCCTTCTTTCAATAGAAGCGGCCGCCACCACTTTGGTCGAGGAGGCCGCAGAAAATGCCCTCCTTTCGACACGGGAACCGATAGATCCAGAAACGGCGCTTTACGATGACTTTTCACACAGTGGCCGGATGACATCCTTACACCGACGACCCGTATAGGAGGGTGTTCCAAAAGTTTCTTAACTGTCCCCACGCCCCACCCTTGTAGGCACGCAGGAGACGGAGCATATTCCGACGAAAGCGAGAATCATTCTTGCCATACCCAGACGGAATGGCACATGGTGCAAGCACAGCTAGACAAAAAGTCCCTTAGACAAGTTACGGAAAAGCCTCTCGGGGAACTTAGTGATGAGGAACTCGTGACGGCACACCTCAACGGCCGGGGTGAAGCTTTCGAGGTCCTATACGACCGATACCGAGATCGTCTTGTCCACTTTGTCACGCGAAAGACCGGAGACGGCGATCGAGCCCAGGATTTAGTTCAGGAAGCCTTCATCCGCGTAACCCGCCACCTTCATCGGTTCGATACAACCAAGAAGTTTTCTACATGGGTGTATACGATTGCCAGCAATCTCTCTAAGAACGAGCTCCGCAACCGCTCGCGTAGTCCGTTGATTCTTTTTCAGAGACTCACGAGCACCTGGGACAATGACCATCGCCCGATTCAGTTTGAAGATTTCCGGATGAGGCCCGACGACCTCTACAGAAAGCGATTCCTCCAACACCTCGTGGAGACCACAGTGAAGGAACTTCCTGAGCATCACCAGCTCGTGTTCAGGCTCCGTGAGTTAGAGGGGAAGAGTTACGAAGAAATTTCCGAGATCACCGGAGTAAACCTCGGGACGGTGAAAAGCAGGCTGCACCGAGCCAGAAACTCATTCGCCCAGAGGATCAAACCTCTCCTCAACTAGCGACATGTTCGAAGATCTACGCCAGGCCTTCAGAGAAGCCGTGGACAACTTCAAGGACGAGTTGAGTCGCGCCGACCTCCCGGAGGAGGCCAACGATCTCTTACGGCGGATGAGAAGAGAGGCCGCTGATACTAGGGCAGATATCGCTCGGCTCAAAAAAGAAGTTCCCGACACAGCCAGAAAGGCTGAGAAGGAAAAGGAAGAGGGGAAAACCTGTCGCCGTCGGGAGAAGATGGCTGTGGGTATTGATGATTCCAAGACCGCTGAGCTCGCTCGGGAATTCGCAGAAAAACACGAACACCGACACAGCGTCCTGGAACAGAAGTTGGTCGTATTGCAGGAAGAGTTGGAAATGCGACGAAGTGAGTTCGCTGATATGATCGAGGCAATCAAGACTGCAGAGATAAGCCGGGACACATTGACAGCGACAGCGAGCCGGACGTCTGCGCGCAACTCGATTGAAGATGTCGATGAACTCTTTTCCGAATTGGATCGCATCGTTGACGACATCGGCAAGGAAGACTCGCGCCGGGAAGCAAGCAGGCAGGCTGACAATATGATGAAGGATGGGGGACAAAATGCCCCTGAAGAGAAGTCCGAGTCGCAGTCCATTGATGTAGATGCTCGGCTCGAAGCGCTGAAGCACGCGATGGACGACAAGGACTAGGAACCTCTAGCAGCTTGGTCCTCCCAACCTCAGCTAGACCGCCAAAGAAAAACTGCCCCACACATGCCCCCGTGAAGAACATGAGGCCTCTCCCGCATAGGCACCGATCAGGTCGTTGGGCTTCGATCGGCCAGCGACAAGCATAGGTACCACTAAGCCCGACCCCCAAACGGTGATCGGCAGTGGCGTCGTCGCGACCCTAACACTTAGATTCTGTCCTCACTCTAGGGTAAGTTACAGCGCGGAGATAGCGCGCACCAACCTCGACGGATGACAATGGAGAATTGGATTGGCGTCGGTGTCTGGATCGCTATGGGGGTGTTGGTCGCCCTCATCGTGCGGATAGTGATCAGGCGCCCCGAAGAAGCCCCCGGGCATGTTCTGGTGCTCGTGGTCTTAGGTGCCTTTGGCGCGGTTATCGGTGGGATGCTGGGGGTCGGGATCTTCGAGTTCGATGAGCCGCTTTCTTTGAGCGCCGGTGGCATGGGCTGTGCGCTGGTGTTCTCAATTGCCATGAGCTCAGTGTACCGTTGGGGAATACGCGGTCTCATCTGAGCTTTATGTGTGACGTTCAGAACTACATCGGCGACGAGTTATCACGTTTCAATAAAGAAATCTTCGAATTTCTTCGAATTCCCTCTGTCAGTGCAAAGTCGGAGCATGACGAAGACACACGCCGCACCGCCGAGTGGCTCCGTCAAAAGCTCACCGAAGCCGGCCTTCGGTCGGAGATTCTCAAGACTCCGGGTCATCCAATCGTCATCGGTGAGTGGAAAGAAGCCGGCGCCGGCGCACCCACAGTCGTAGTCTATGGTCACTATGACGTGCAGCCTCCGGATCCCTTGGAGCTCTGGACGTCTCCACCCTTCGAACCCGAGTTTCGCGATGCTCGCCTATACGCTCGTGGCGCCGCCGACGACAAGGGGCAACTCTACCTTCACGTTAAAGCTGCGGAAGCACATCTGAAAGGTGCAGGGGCACTTCCCGTAAACCTGATCATCCTGGCTGAAGGGGAAGAAGAAGTAGGCTCGCCCAATCTCGCGCCGTTTGTCGAGGCCCATCGGGAAAGACTGGCCTGTGATGCTGTGGTCATATCCGACACAGGAATGTTTGCCCCAGGATTGCCGTCCTTGCTCTTCTCCCTTAGAGGACTTGCTTACTTCGAGATTCATGTCCGGGGGCCTTCAAGTGACCTGCACTCAGGTGCCTACGGTGGACCGATCGTAAACCCGGCTATGGCACTCGCGCGCATTCTAGCCACGTTCCACGATCACCAAGGACAGATTGCCATCGACGGTTTTTATGACGACGTGCAGGACTGGGATGAAGAGACGCTAAAAGGAATTCGACAGCTGCCTTTTGACGATAATGAGTTCGCAGATAAACTAAATACGACCTTCGAAGGCGGCGAACTGGGCTACTCAGTTCTCGAAAGGTTGTGGGTCCGGCCAACCTGTGAAGTGAACGGTCTCTTGTCGGGCTATACCGGCGAAGGAGCGAAGACAGTGCTTCCTGGAAAAGCTGTGGCTAAGGTCAGTTTTCGACTCGTGGCCGACCAAACCCCACAGAGGATTGGAGAGCTACTACGGAGGCATGTAGCCAAAGTTACACCAGAGGGTGTAAAGGTCCGAGTTGAGGAATTACACGGGGGGAGGCCCTGGCGCGCCAGGTTAGAGGGCGGCCTCAAGGATGCTGCTACGACGGCCCTACTTAAGGCCTTCGGTGCTGAACCAGTGCTAGCAGGAGAAGGAGGAACTATTCCAATCGTAGAAGACTTCGAGCGCATCCTGGGCGCGCCGGTTCTTCTCATGGGATTCTCCCACCCTGGGGCCAACCTCCACGCTCCCAATGAGTGGTTTCCCAAGGAGAATATCGAAAAAGGGATACGAGCCCTCGCATACCTCTATGAAGAGCTGGCCTAGAACGCCGGGAAGCTAAGCCCCCGACAACACCATCGCCCCTGCTCTTAGTAACGCTCGAGCCTTGTTCAGAGTTTCGTCGTATTCTCGAGAGGGATCGGAGTCCGCAACGATCCCCGCACCTGCTTGCACGTACGCCGTTCCATCCTTCACTATGACGGTCCGGATTGTGATTGCTGTGTCCATCGCCATCCCCCCCCAACTGAAGTAGCCCACAGCTCCTGCGTACGGACCCCTCCGTACGGGCTCGAGCTCATCGATGATCTCCATGGCCCGAACCTTGGGGGCACCCGAAACCGTTCCGGCAGGAAAACACGCTTTAAGTACGTCTATGGCAGAACACCCAGGCCTAAGCTTCCCTTCGACCTGGCTCGCCAGGTGCATCACATGGGAGTATCGCTCCACCACCATTAATTCGGGCACGTTCACCGACCCGTATTCGGCAATGCGACCGATATCGTTTCGCCCTAGATCTACGAGCATCCGATGCTCAGCTAGCTCTTTCTCATCCTCCTGCAGGTCAAGCGTTAGAGCCCGATCTTCCGCAGGGGTGGAACCTCTTGGTCTTGTCCCTGCAATAGGCCTGACCGTCACCACCCCGTCCTCCGCCCTCACAAGAACCTCAGGAGAGCTTCCTACCAGAGAAAAGCCGTCGAGCTCAAGGAAATAAAGGTATGGGGACGGATTTACGGATCGAAGCGCCCGATAAAGATCGAAGGGTTCCGCAGTGAACGGCATTTCCAGTCGTTGACTCAACACCACCTGGAAGACATCACCCGCGAAGATATACTCCCTAACCCGCTCCACCCGGGCTTCGAACTCCTGTCGGCTCATGCTACTCGAGAAACCGGGGTCCACCTCAGGCTCCGGTCCGAGCTCAAGCGGGTCTGGAGAGGGCGCCTTTCCCAGTCGGGTCACAACATCTAGTGTTCTGTCAGCGGCCGCATCGTACCGGGAACGGAGTTCGCTGTCGTGCAGACCCGGCTCCACCTCCACCGTGGCGATAGCCATCGCCCGACCGAGCAGATTGTCGATCGCCAGCACCAGATCCATGAAGGCGAAAAGACCGTCGGGAAGATCCAGGTCGTCGGCGGGGGGCCCTGGAAGTCGCTCGATCTGGCGCACAACATCATACCCGAAGTAACCTACTGCGCCGCCCCATAGTCTGGGGAGACCTTCGGCAACCAGAGGTCGGCGAGCACGTAAGCGTTCGTCGAGGTCAGCCAGGGGATCGTCGGTGGTGATTGGAGTCCAACCGTCACTTGGGGTCCAGAGTTCAGCTCGCCCCTCGTGGAGGCGCCAGGCCTGACAGGGATCAGTCCCCAGAAAGGTGTAGCGGGCCCACTGATCGCCTCCGACAACCGATTCCAGAAGGAATCCAAACGGGGGCTGGCGAAGCTTTGCGTATGCCGTGACGGCCGTATCTACATCGAATAGGAATTCTCTCCACACCGGAAGCACACCGGCGCCGGTGACTTGGGAGCGAAATTCCTCGAAGGTGGGCTTGAGCTCCATGTACATTTATCAGTGTGGAATGGATGCCTCGCGGATTGGGGCAAGAAACATATGAACGAAGTGAAAAAGGGAAAGATCCCTCTTGTACTCGCTGTGGACACGGGTGGCACGTTTACGGATGTGCTCCTGCTTGACGCAGGGAACCTTCGATCTCTCAAGATTTCATCAACTCCTTCGGATCCTGCGGACGCGGTTCTCAAGGCTGTCCAAAGCCTGTTGGAGGGAAGGGATGACGATTACCTACTCCTCCATGGTTCCACGGTAGCTACAAACTCGCTCTTAGAGCGAAAGGGAGCCCGCGTAAAGTTAGTGACGAATGAGGGCTTTGAAGACATCATTGAGATCGGTCGACAAAACCGCCCGCAGCTTTACGCCCTGGTCGGCCACCGCCCCCCACCCCTCGTCAGCCGGGATGACCGCCATGGCATTCACGGAAGAATGGGACCCGACGGAGAAGTTATCGAGCCTTTGGACCCCGATCAGCTCAAGAAGCTTCCCGAGCATCTGACCGATGGGGAGTCCATAGCTGTTGTCCTTCTCCACTCCTACGCTAACCCAGATCACGAAGAAGCCGTGGCCAAAGCTCTGGAGGCTCTACCTGTGCCCCTCTCGACCTCTGTGAGACTTCTGCCCGAGTATCGGGAATATGAGCGCACCTCCACGACCGTCGTGAATGCGTACATCGCCCCCACTATGGCCGGATATCTGATGCGTTTGGATCAAGAGAGCGGTGCCGAAAGAGTAAGCATCATGGGCTCGAACGGTGGATCGTTACCAGTGCAACGAGCCACCCAAGAACCCATTCACACAGTCCTTTCGGGTCCCGCTGGCGGTGTGGTCGGAGCACTCACCTGGGGCCAGAAGGCCGGCCATAAGCGAATCATCACATTCGATATGGGCGGGACATCCACCGACGTATCGTTGTGCCCTGGTGGCCCTCTTTACACTCGCGAGCTCGACATCGGTGGACAAGCTATCGCTGTGCCGGTAATCGATATTCACACTGTGGGCGCAGGAGGAGGATCACTGGCCCGTGTCGATCCGGGAGGCGCGCTCCGAGTAGGACCAACGTCGGCTGGAGCCGACCCGGGGCCCATCTGCTATGGCAAGGGCGGTAAAGGGGTGACGGTCACAGACGCACACGTATGGCTTGGACGCCTACCCACGGATGCCTTCTTGGGGGGTAAGGGTACATTGGACCGTGCTTCGATCGAGCCACACCTTCGAAGTCTCGCCAAACAGTTGGGATCCACCTTGGAAGGTGCGGCTGAAGGTGTTTTATCGGTCGCCGCTTCAGCCATGGAACGGGCCCTACGAGTGATCTCTGTGGAGCGGGGCCATGATCCGGCGGACTTCACGATCGTAGCATTCGGGGGAGCAGGAGGCCTCCACGTTACCGGCTTAACTGAGCGCTTAGGAGCACCACGAGCCATAGTGCCGCCATTCCCAGGACTACTTTCAGCCTATGGTATGTTGGCCGCAGATCTCATTCGGGAAGCATCCAGGACTGTTCTTCTCTCGACCGGATCATCCGGCACGGAAGAGCGGATGGCAGAAGTATTTGCCGAGCTTGAGCAGAGGGTCATCCAGGCCATGACCGAAGAAGGAGTCGGAAGAAGAGACATCACCGTGGAACGTAGGGTGGACGCGCGGTATGAGGGTCAAAGTTTCGAACTGAGGGTACCCGAGACATCTTGGGAGGCCACTTTCCACGCCCTTCACGAGGAGAGATATGGCTATCGACGTCGAGATACACCGGTCGAAGCTGTTACACTTCGGTCTATAGCTACAGCTCCTGGACCGGAGCTCCAGCTAGAACGTATGAGCCCTGCGACCGCACCCCCCAAGACGTCGGATGCACGCTTGTATTCAGGAGGACAATGGGTAGACATTAGTCGTGTTTGGCGTGAAAACCTCGCTCCCGGACACGAACTCGAAGGACCATTGCTCGTCTCAGAATACAGTTCTACTACCTGGGTTCCGCATGGCTGGCAGGTCACCCTAGACGATTGGGGAAGCCTACACCTCGTCCTAAAGTAGCACGCGCGTTATAGAACCCAGGTCGCAGTCTTTCACATTATAGAACAGGTGGCCCGAAGAGCAGTGGAACCCATGGCTCCCGCAGAGCAGGCTTGTGACTTGTACTTGAGAAGGTGTCAATGATGGGGAGACAGAGTAAGGCATCACCCAAGTTAGTGCCTCGGGCCGATTCCGAACCTGTCGTGAGCGTTGACAAGCCACCCTACGCTTGGGCACTCATGACGACGCTGGCCGTCGGCCTCCTTTATGCGGTCACCCTATCACCTACAACCGCATTTTGGGATACGAGTGAATACATCGCCACCGGTCATGGTTTGGGGATTCCCCACCCGCCGGGAAACCCCCTATTCTTAATTCTCGCCAGAACTTGGGATCTTCTGTTAACACCCTTTGGCTTAGCCGTAGCTACGCGCATCAATCTCTTCTCGGCACTCATGGGAAGCCTCGCGCACGGTCTGTGGTTTATGGCCGTCTATCACATTCTTGGTTTCTTCTCAGAGGAGCGGCGTTTCCGCATCATCGGAGGACTAGCTGCCGTTGCGGTAAGTGCTACCGCGTTCACAGTGTGGAACCAGTCGAACGTAAACGAGAAGGTCTACACCGTCTCCCTTCTCACTGTCGCACTCTTAACTTGGCTCGCCTTCCACTGGCGGGAAAACCTGGGAAGAGGACGTGACGACAACGTTCTGGTCCTCATGGCATTCATCCTAGCGCTTTCGGTCGGGAACCACCTCATGGCCTTTCTTGCGGCGCCCGCACTGGGAGTTTTCGTACTGCTCCTTTCACCTCGATCACTTCTCAATTGGCGATTGTACGTAATCAGCACGGTGGCCGTGTTTCTGGGACTCTCGATCCACATGTTCTTACCACTAAGAGCTGCTCTATCCCCGATCATCAATGAGGCCGATCCAACCTGCTCGAGCGTCACGAGTGCCCTCACGAGCATCATAACGTGGGGACAGGCGGGTTGCTCAGAGCTTTCCGCAGCACTTTCGCGACAGCAATACGACAAGCCACCGCTCCTCCCTCGACTAGCTCCACTTTGGTCGCAATACGCAAACTATTTGCAGTACTTCGACTGGCAGTGGGCCCGCGGCATGGGAGGGGATCAGACTGTCTTCGCCTTCGCCCGACTCCCCTTCACTGTCCTCTTCGCCTCACTCGGCGTTTACGGGGCAACCCAAAACCTACGGCGGGACTCGGTGACGGGCCTCTACTTCTTAGTTCTTTTTCTAACGCTCTCTTTGGGCCTCGTCTTCTATCTGAACTTCAAATACGGATTCTCCCTCGCCTCACCGAACCCCGGGATTGATGCACACGAGGTACGCGAGCGAGACTACTTCTTCGTCGTGGGCTTTTCTGTGTGGGGGCTGTGGGCTGGGATCGGGATCGCCGCTCTATGGCAACGTTTGAGAGATCGGATGGACGGTTCGTGGTCCCGCTCGGCTCCGGTACTTCTTCTTGCGTTTCTCCCAGTTATACTCAACTGGTCCTGGGCGAGTCGTCGTTTCGATTATTCAGCCCGTGACTGGGCATACAACCTTCTTATGAGTGTAGAGCCGTACGGGGTCCTCTTCACCAACGGGGACAACGACACCTTCCCGCTCTGGTACCTTCAGGAAACCGAAGGCATTCGTCGCGACGTGACCGTCATCGTCACTTCCTATCTAAACTTAGACTGGTACGTCAAGCAGCTAAGGGACATCACACGCCCATGCCCGCCCGGCGTACGACCCGAGGCAACTCCAACTATCATTGTGTGTCAGAGGCCCTATGAGGCAGCCCCCTCCCAACCCCTGTACACATCCGATCCAATCCGCACCGCTTCAAGGGGACAAATCACGCTACTCTTGAATGAAGCCACGACTCCACCCACTCGATCAATTCTCGCTTTGGAGAACAACTTGATCGAACAGGTCTCTGGCCCCAGTGGCTTCGTTCCACTGGATCAGGACCGTGAATTTCAACTAGGTCCCATAACGGCATCCATGTCAGCTGGGACTGTGGTCTTTCCTTGGCAGCAGTTTGCCCTGTCTTTGATTCGGAATAGTATAAACGATCGCCCAATCTATTTCGCCTCAAGCGGAAGCGCCGCACAGTCACTTGGGTTGGTCCCGTACCTCGTACGTCAAGGTCTCGCATTCCGCCTCAACGCGGGTCCACCGGATCTGACAGTAGGACATGTGTTGATCGAGGAGCCCCAATTGATTCCCGTGACCGGCCCTTGGTTGGATGTCGAGCGCACTGCCAAGCTCGTCGAAAGTGTGTTCGTACACCGGAGCGGCATCCCCGACGAGTGGCCACACTGGCCGGACCGTTCCACGATTGGAATCCCAAATTACTACGCCTGGGCGTATGCGGCTTTGGCGCAGGTGGCCCTCCAAGCGGGTGATCGGGAATTGCAAGCTTCGTATGAAGAGCGCTTGAGGGCTTGGGAGAACTTGGCGGGACGCTGAGTCGGACTTGTTTCACACACCGACACGACAATCGAGGCCCTTGGTTACTTATGTCTCGACGAAGTGGCAAAGAACCTCGGAGGTGACATCAGGATCGGTCAGTATCACAGTCCCTTGAGGGTATGATAGTCATTCTCAGGATCGTCAAGCAAATGGGCTCTTGGAATGGCCTGAAACTCCAGACCTAAACCCATCGCAGCGAGCTCGACCGCCATAATCCAAGTTAGGGACCTGAGCATTCTTTCCCCTGAGTACAGTAAAAGCACAACTGCCACCGTCGCCGTCGCCGCTGCACCGGTGACGAACGAAGGCACTCAATGCAGCTTCTCCTTCATCTAGACAATCCCTTTGATTTAAGCCAGGTGCCAGGATAGTTTTTTCTCATGAATACAGGCCTCCGTAGACTCGTTGTAGTCGGGATCGTTATGGTCGCCGAAGGCTGCGACAACGTGGAGTGGGGAGGGGTGCATTTGGGCCTTCGGGAGCCTTACGACACCGTTGCTGAACAGGTCGTACCGCTTGCTACTTCGAACAAGGTCGTGAACACCCCCGACGAAGAACCCCTGGGCCCCGTCCTGTATCTAGGCCATCGATCCGGATCCCAGGCCTCCTTGATACCAATCGTGGAGATCGGCTTGAATGAACTGTATCCGCTAGCGATTGTGGGGTCGGTGGGAGAAAGCAGAGAGTTCACCGCCAAGCATTTGAGGGTCGGATCGGAGTTCACGCTATTTTCGAGAGGAAGCCGAGTCGGTAGGCTGAGTGCAGTGAATTTTGGGGTGGACGAACGTTACTGCCGGCTACGGCCTCAGATTAAGGGTCCTATCGAGTTAATCCCGGATGCCGCCGGTGTGCAAACTTTTCTCGCCCTACCGAGTCATCTAGGGGAAATTTTTGATTACCGGGATTACGCACCTGTCAACCAGACCCGCAACTTGAGGGTAGTTTCGTTGACGATGATGCGGTCTATAATTCCTTCAGTCGGTGCTCCCTGGCCCCCATCGGTCCTGGGAATTCGTAGGGATGTTCAAGTCTTCCGGACCAATCCCACCGAGGCACCCACAGTCGTAGCGACCTTCGTTAACCAAGATTCAATCATCGTAGGCCAGGCCCCGAGGGAATCGTATTCCGTATTTCTTATAGCCTCCGACCCAGACGGATCCGGTTACCAAACAACCTATTCGGACTACCGGCTCGCAAGCAGGGACGGAAAGGGTGTCGCAAGATATTTCGACCACCTAGACGTGGACCAGGACGGATCTCCTGAGATCGTTCTCGAAGTCATGGGGAAGACCTCTATGTGGCTTTCCACACTCGGTCGCAGAGGTGGGGCCATGACCGAAACCTACTGGGATCCGTGCGGACTTCCCGCACCCGGTGGCGTAACCGAGGCACCCTGACACACGTGCTCAACCATCGACCAGTGGGCGCACCGAAGCTCTGCATCCTTGTTGCGTTTCTCTCCGCTTGTGGACCCCAGACGCCCGACAAAGATACCGGTTCGACCCGCCTCGGAAACTTCGATAGCGCCTCGAATCCTCAATCTCTTCTCATCACCGACGACTCACAGCAAGAGCACAAGTTCACGTCTCCACCCAATAGAATCGTCTCTCTCGTTCCCTCGGCAACGGAGACGCTCTTGGCACTTGGTCTAAGGAATCGCCTGGTAGGGCGAACCGAGTACGACGAGGCACCCGAGCTTAAAGGCCGTATTTCGGTAGGGGGTGGCCTTCAACCCAATCTCGAAGTCCTTCTCTCTCTCGACCCCGATTTGGTCATTCACTTTGCCGGCGAATCCGATATCACCACCACTGAGCGTCTCACCGACCTGGGAATCCGCCACTTCGCGATCCAACCCAACGGGATCACTGACATCCAATCCATCATTCTGCGGTTAGGCAAGATCACCGGAACGGAATCTTCTGCCGACTCCCTCCTCACCGAAATCGGATTAGTGCTCGAGGACGTAAGGCTGCGAGTCGATGGCCTGCCCCGACCCCGGGTTGCGTACCTACTAGAGGGAGAACCGCCTTGGGTGGCCGGCCCCGGTACGTACATTCACGAACTCATGATCCTAGGTGGTGGTACGAATGTCTTCGGTGATTTGGGCCAATTATACGCTCCCGTAAGTTTGGAGGAATTGATCTCTCGTGAGCCAAAGCTTCTCCTCCTCTCGGAGAACGGAACTCCCCCGCCGGAGCTCTCGTCTGTACCGAGCTTCCGGCTTCCTGTATCCATCGAAGTTCCGGGACCTGGGCTCGGGTATGCAGCCCGGGAAGTAGCTCGTCTGATCCATCCTGAGGCATTTAGATGAAACCCAGGGGCTGGACGACCACTCTCATTTTGGCGCTGATCGGTACCTTCTCACTGAGTGTTTGGCTCGGTTCAGTAGATCTGACTGTTGAACAGACCATCATGGCGTTCACTGGCCGGGGAGACGGAAACATACGGCAAATCGTAACGGAGCTCCGCGCCCCACGGGCGATCCTAGCGATCCTCGTGGGTGGCGGACTAGCGCTCTCTGGAGCCGTCTTCCAAGCACTTCTACGCAATCCCCTCGCCGATCCCTACATATTGGGAATATCGGGCGGCGCGGCTACAGGAGCCGTTCTTGCCTTGGCTTTAGGTCTCGTGTCGTCTCACTCGTGGGCGCTACCGACGGCAGCATTCGTTGGCTCGCTCCTGGCGATTACTCTAGTCCTCAGGGTCGCAGTAGCCACCAATAATCGAGTGGACATCCGGGTCCTACTCCTAGCGGGAGTCGTAGTAGGGGCATTCTTCGGAGCATGTATCTCATTTATCCTCTCGATTTCAAACGCTGGAACGGTACGTAGTGCCGTTCTCTGGATGATGGGAAGCTTGGCGGGAGCCGATTGGACAACGGTGATGACGGTAGCGCTCTATACTCTTCCCGCTACTCTCGGCCTAGTTGGCCTCTCCCGGGCCTTGAACCTGTTGGCAATCGGGGAAGACACGGCCAGCTATCTGGGCACTGACGTCGAGCGCGTCAAGATAGCCGCTTACGTCGTAGCTTCTCTGCTGACCGCCGCTGGAGTGGCGGCAACGGGGATTATCGGCTTCGTAGGCCTTATCGTGCCACATGGGGTCCGCCTCGTTGTTGGTGCTGACTATCGAACCCTACTGCCGCTTTCCTTCCTCGCCGGTGCAGTTTTCCTCATGCTGGCCGATGTAGTTGCCCGCACTATCCTATCTCCTATAGAGGTGCCAATCGGAGTCATCACGGCATTCGTAGGGGTTCCGCTCTTCTTACTACTTCTTAGGCGCAGTGTGGGGAATGCCTCCCAGTGGTGACCACTAGACCCCCTGCGTTCGAAGCGATCGATCTCACAGTCCGCTATCACGGGTCACTAGTCCCCGCTCTCGATCGAGTCAGTATGATAGTACCACGGGGTGTCTTTTATGCGGTCCTCGGTCCCAATGGTTCCGGAAAATCTACTCTGATGCGCTCATTACTGGGTGTCGTGGCCCCTGCCGCGGGGCATACTTATATAGCAGGACAAGAAGTCATGGACTGGGACCGACAGTTGCTCGCTCGAGAGGTCGGAGTTGTGCCACAATCCGAGTCGGTCGCGTTCCCTCTGACAGTGAGAGACCTCGTGGCGATGGGACGGTACCCCTATCTCGGAGCTCTTCAGTCTGAGACGCCTGATGACCACCGGGCAATCACTACGGCGATGGACCGCTGTGATGTCACTGCCTTCGCCGACCGTTTCACCTCCACACTATCCGGTGGAGAAATCCAGAGGGCGCGAGTGGCTCGAGCCCTCGCCCAGGAGCCGAACTCTCTGGTGCTTGACGAACCAACGGCCAACCTCGACATCCGCCATGAGATGGAAATTTTGGAACTCTTAAGGGCTTCCGTCGACAACGGGACGACAGTGTTTCTAATCACCCATCACCTCGACCTAGCGGCCCGCTTCGCAGACCGTATTCTACTCCTGTCCGAGGGATCAGTAATGGCCGAAGGAGAGCCCCATGAGGTTCTCGAAGAAGCGACCCTAAAGCGGGCGTACCAGTGGCCAGTATCAGTCTCGGAAAACCCTGTGACTGGTGTGCTCCACGTGACGCCCCTCTCGCTCCCTACGGATCCGATTCCTCCAACATCACCCGGTAGCTCTCGTATCGATCAGAGTTGATAGCCCCGTCATCCAGAGCGTTACGAACAGCACAATCCGGCTCATGCAGATGGCTACAACTCCGAAATCGGCAGCCTGCCAACAGTGGTCGAAACTCGGGAAAGCACGTGTCGAGTTCACTTCGTCGAACACCCCAGAGACCGACATCGCTAAACCCTGGAGTGTCAGCCACAAGTCCTCCACACCCAAGTTGAATTAGGCTCGCGCTCACGGTCGTGTGACGTCCGGTCCCCCGTTTTCGACTAAGCTCCCCGGTCCTGAGGCGATGCTCGGGCTCGAATGCGTTCACGAGACTTGATTTCCCGACACCCGAGGAACCCGCGAGTACTGCGATCCCTTGGCAAACTTTCTCACCGAACTGGCCGAGCCCTTCTCCCGTTAGTGCACTCACTCGT
Source organism: Gemmatimonadota bacterium (assembly GCA_036336795.1). GTDB lineage: Bacteria > Gemmatimonadota > Gemmatimonadetes > Longimicrobiales > Gaopeijiaceae > UBA822. The sequence continues at coordinate 8,150 of JAYZFL010000029.1, read as the reverse complement.
ACAACTTCGTATCCAAGGGGCTCGTAAACTCCCTCCAATTCCTCAGCCACCGCCAGAGCACCCTGCAGATCCATCTTATTCACGACGATAATCGGAACGACTCCACCTGCCTCGGCAACGACGAGGAGCCGGTCAATAAGGCCTTGCCGTGTCTGCGGTCGAGCAGTAGCCACAACTAAGAGCATGCGATCAGCGTTAGCGACGAGCACCTTTACGGAGCGACCACCGAACCGGCTACGTGTGATCGCTGTCTCCCGCGGGAAAATCTCCTCAATCGTATAAGTTCCGTCGCCGCCAGCTACTCTGACTCGGTCGCCAATAACGACCTGATCGCCTAGCCGTTGTTCCAGCTTTAGGCGGCCACGGAGGGACGCCTTCAACAGCTCCCCGGATTCAAGCACCACAGTGTACACACCACCACGAACCCGGTGGACCAGTCCCCTCAACGTTCTGATGACCGCAGTATGTAGTCAAAAAAAACCCCCGCCCCCCACCGAGGCTGCGACGCCTCAGGGGGAGCGGGGGGGACTCCAAACAAAATCACGCGGCGAAAGATTCCAGGTGTTTCCCCTTAGCGCCTTCTCGAATCCGCCGAAGCGCCCGGTCACGTAATTGACGGATTCGTTCCCGCGTAACGCCAAGCAGGTTCCCAATTTCTTCTAGCGTGTGCTCGCGCTCACCTTCCAGTCCAAAATAGAGTCGAAGAACTTTGGCATCCCGAGCTTCGAGCGTGATCAACGCCGCACCCACGGTTTCTGCTAACAAGCGGCTCTCAACTTCTTGCTCGGGCTCAGCAGCCTCTTCCGTGATGAAACGCTCAACGAGCTGGGAATCTTCACTGTCACCAATCGGCGCGTCTAGGCGAATCTCGGCCGCATTTAGGGTTTGGAGGGATTCGATCAACTCGGGAGTCAGCTGGGTGCTGCGGCTTAACTCCTCGGCCGTGGGCTCCCGGTTCAATTCCTGCTTCAGCCGCTCCTTCTCGCGAAAGATACGCGCCAAATCGGAGGCTCGATTCAGAGGAACCCGCACCGCTCGCCCATGATTCGCAAGAGACGCCAGAATAGCCTGGCGGATCCACCAAACGGCGTAGCTGATGAACTTCACCCCCTGCTCCGGATCAAACTTTCGGGCCGCTGTGACCAGGCCGACATTACCCTCCTGAATCAGATCCGTAAGAGCGACACCTCGATTCTGATACTTCTTCGCCACGCTGATGACAAACCGGAGATTGGCTCGAGCCAACTCCTGGATGGCAGCCTGATCCCCCTCCTGCGCGAGCGCTCCCAACTCCTTTTCTTTGTCGGGCGTGATCAACTCGTGGCGACTTACATCTCTGAGATACTGATCAAGAGCTGTCTTCTCTTCGATACTCGCATCGAAACCTGCGAGGAGGTTACCTCGGCCCTTACGCTTCCGGCGCTTGGCAACCGTTGTCTTGCGGGCCTTCGTTACCGTACCCATGGAAATCTATTCTCCTGCCTACCGTTAGACCTAACTAGGGCTGACCGTACCATCCCACCGACCGAGGTCGAAATCCACAGCCGTGGAAGTTATCTACACCTAAATATTTTGTCTACCCCTACCTAAAATCATTCAGGACCTCAAGCCCTATAAGAAACTGCATCCAAATCTCTTGCACTGCTCGCTTCTCGGTGCTAACCCTGTCGTTCTCCTCAGTTCCCTCGTGTAACGCTGTTTCACAGTGAAGTAACCTGACAAAGGTGTTCCCTCTTTTGCGCTCGCGAGGCCCCTGACCCTAAGCTTCCCTAGGCACGCTTACATTCTGTGCACAGAGAACATCGACCCCGACTCGACGGTTGGTTGGGATCATGCTCCTACAACAGACAAGGATGGAACCATGCAGCGCTCACTGTGCTTGCTCATCGCAGTAGCAGCCATATCAATGCCCGACCGCGGTCACGCTCAGGATGGAAAGCAATTTGTCAGCGACTTCATTGATTCAAACCAAGTGAGCTACGCTGAGACCGCGCTCGAGATCTGGAATCTCGCCGAGGTGGGTTACCAGGAATTCGTGAGTACAGGGCTGCTCCAAGACCATCTCCAGGAAGCAGGTTTTAAGATCGAAACCGGCGTCGCCGGGATCCCGACGGCTTTTATCGCCAGCTATGGGTCAGGTCGGCCGGTTATTGGTATCCTAGCAGAGTTCGATGCACTTCCCGGAATTAATCAGGCTGCGGCACCAGACCGTGAACAGATCGAAGGCAAGCAGGCTGGTCACGCTTGCGGTCATCACCTGTTCGGCATGGGATCGGCAGCAGCAGCGATTGCGGTCAAGACCTGGATGGGAGAGGCAGGTCTCAGAGGGACAATCCGCGTCTACGGAACACCAGCCGAAGAAGGCGGCAGTGGCAAAGTTTACATGGTCCGCGAAGGCTTATTCGACGACACTGATGTCGTGATCACCTGGCACGCGGGAGACCGCAACGACGCCAGCCCGGACACCAATCTTGCGATTAAGTCGGCTAAGTTCCGATTTCAAGGCGTATCTGCACATGCGGCCGCTGCTCCCGATAAGGCCAGATCCGCATTAGATGGGGTGGAGGCCATGAACATGATGGCCAACATGCTACGGGAACACGTGCCGCAAGAGACACGCATCCATTACGTCATCACTTCAGGCGGATCCGCACCCAACGTCGTTCCGGACTTCGCCGAAGTCTACTATTACGTGCGACACCCTAGCCCTGAAGTCGTAGCAAACGTGTTTGATCGGCTGATCGCCGCAGCTACAGGAGCGGCTCTAGGGACAGGTACAACAGTACAGCATGAAATCGTGGGTGGCTCATTTAATCGACTTCCGAACATAGCCCTATCGAAAGTAATGGACGCAAATCTCCGCAATGTGGGTGGAATCCACTACACGCCGTTTGAGCAAGCCTTTGCCACGGGCATCCAGGCCACCTTGGGCGATGCAGCCCGTCCGCTGGGAAGTGTTGAGGAAATCGAGCCCTTTGAAATGCACCAATCCTACGCTTCGTCAGACAATGGTGACGTGAGTTGGGTCACACCGATGGCTCACCTGAGGACTGCAACTTGGGTGCCAGGCACGTCAGGGCACTCGTGGCAAGCAGTGGCTGCGGGCGGCATGAGCATCGGCACCAAGGGTATGATCGTAGCGGCGAAAACGCTCGCCCGGACCGCTCTGGACATCCTTAGTGATCCTTCGATCGTCACGGACGCCCGAGCGGAATTCGAAGACAGGCGCGGCGAAGACTTCAGTTACATGCCCCTCTTAGGAGACCGGGATCCACCCCTGGATTATCGAGCTGCGGGAGGAGTGGGGGGGGCAGGAGGAGAGTAAGAGTCCCCCGGTCAGCATTGGGATGGCAAAGTTTCCAATTGACAAGACTCGGTGACCGACCTTTAATAAACGTACTCACCCCGAACGACGAGCGGGAGGAACGAATGTTAAAGACTCATGGGCTCAATCGAAGGGCGTTCTTGAAGAACGCCGGAATGACAGCATTTCTTGGTACAGTCGGTTCAAAGAACGCGTTGGCAGCGGAGGTGGGCGACGTCGAATCCGCACCGATTAATGCCGAATACGATTTCGACACGGTCTATTCTCGGGTCGGCAGCGACTCCGTCAAATGGGACAGAGCTAGAGCCACCTTCGGAGAAGACATCCAAGTCGGCATGGGGATTGCCGACATGGATTTCCGGGCGGCACCCTGCATCACCAAGGCTCTGGAAGAGCGCTGCAAACACGAGAATTGGGGCTACCTGGCGAGACCGGACTCCTACGTCGAGGCGATTGTAGCTTGGAATAAACGGCGCTACGATCTCGATGTCGATCCTGAGTCGGTCGTCCTAGCTACCGGAGTCCACCCAGGCCTCATCGCAACCCTGAAGACATTCGCGCCTCCAGGAACCCGTGTCCTCCTGACGACACCGACATACAATGGCTTCTACGGTGACCTCCGAGCCAGCAATACCGTAGCAGAAGACAGCCCGATGAGGGTGGTCGATGGACGGTATTCTATCGACTTCGAGGACTTCGAGCGCCGGGCGAAGCGCTGCAATGCCTTCCTTTTGTGCAATCCCCAGAACCCGACGGGGAACCACTGGTCTCCTGAAGACCTGACACGGATGGGTGAGATCTGCCTCGAACACAATGTCGTTGTCCTAGCCGATGAGATTCACTGCGATTTCGTCATGAAGGGACAGACTTATACACCATTCGCAAGCCTCCCCAATCGAGACATCGTCAATAACAGCCTCACCTTCAAGGCCCTGAGCAAGACCTTCAGTCTCGCGGCAATGAAGACAGCCTGGTTCTTCTCCACCAACGACGATTACTTGACCCGGGTACAGATGAACCATCGAGCTGATCTGAGCACGCTTGGCTTAGTGGCGAATTACGCCGCCCTGACCGAAGGTGATGAATGGCTTGATCAGCTACTCGTATACATCGATGGCAATCATGACTTCACCGAGTCCTATATCCAAGAGAAGATGCCGCTGGTGAAGTACACCAAAGCCCAAGGCACCTACCTCGGGTGGTTGAACGTCAGCCGGGTCGTCGACAAAATCGGTGCGAAGAAGACGGCTGCCGAGGAAAGTAAGACTTCGACGAATGCGGTCTCTCCTGAGACAATCGTTCAACGTTGGTTCGCCGAAAACGCGAACGTCGCCCTGAACCCGGGATCGTCCTACGGAACCGGGGGCGCGGGACACATGCGCATGAATCTCGCGACCTCCCGAAAGCTTATCAAACTCGCTATCGACAACATGGCGACTGCCCTGGAGCACGCCTAAGTGTAGTTTTGACCGATTGGGAGCTTAGTGATCATCTATTGAGGGGGGAGCCGGACCAGTGGCTCCCCCCTCTACTTTCAAGCAGGACGCGTAATCCGTTCCAAGACTTTATTTCGATCGAGGAGTCGGCGCTCAAAGGTAAACACCCGCAAGACCCGTGTGGACGCGTACAGTTCCTCGGCCACACGAGGGAGGTCGATGAGTCCGGGTAGACCATCCGGCCCGAGACGTTCCACCTGACCTTTACGACGTTTTATCAACAGATTCAACTGAAACATGGTCCTCTTTGCTGGGAAGTCGATGACCACTTCACCGGACTCAAGCCCCACTTCCTGCGCCAAGGTGTCTTCTGCCTCCCTCTTCAGTGAGGTCTCAGAATGTACCCAATCCTCCACGACACGATCGCCCAACTCCGCAGCGGTCACCTCAAGGGCGCGCTTTGGAAGCTTCCGGGCCTTGAGGGCCGGAATCCATCTAGTGGCAAGGCGTTCACCAATGGGAGTCTTGGACTCCCGTGCGCGGCGTGCAGTTTCGTAGATGAATTCCTCGTCAGTGGGGCCCACTAGCTCCTCCGGATCGAGGATCTTCTCCCGGACCGCCTCATTCACAATGCGTTTATAGAGCGCCGCAGCCGCACGAACTCCGTGATGCCAATACACGTTTCGGAACATTTGGTATTTCGCGAAGAGAAGTGACTCAAGTGCAGTAACAGCCTTTTCGTGGACGCCCACTTCTGGTTGCCCAGTCTCCGGATCGTCGAGCACCACCAGCCCCTGGAGCAGCCTGTCGATGTCGACTTCTCCGTAAGGCACGCCGCAGAACCGCGCATCTCGACGCAAATAGTCCATCTTATCCAGATCGAGACTTCCCGAGACAAGGCCTCGAAGCGGATGATCACTCCGCCCTTGGATCAGGGAGTGGATTCTTTGCGGAGCACCTTCCCCCAAGGTGGACAGGGCCTCTCCCAATTCGGGAGAAGTGAAGAATCGGGCACTGATCGCTTCGTGATCACCCGGAAGTAGGTCAGAACCCATTTCTTCGAGAACGTGGGAAAATGCATAATGGCCAATGTCGTGAAGTAGCGCAGCATAAGGCACCAGCTCCGAACCTCGCCATATTTCTTCTGGTATACCTCCTCGCTCTTTGAGGAGCCGTAACGCGGTTACCGCCAAGTGATACACCCCCACAGCATGGTCGAAGCGGGTGTGGGTCGCACCGGGGTAGACTAGGTGCGCAAAACCCAGCTGCCGGATATAGCGCTGGCGCTGGAAGGCGTTCGTATCGACGATCCGCACGGCTGTGGGATCGAGGCGAATCGTATTCCAAAGGGGGTCCCGGATGATCCGTTCCTGGCTTTCGAAAGTCATGAGCGCAGGTTAGCGGTAGCCATACGTCGGGAGCAATGGCTCTTTGGACTACTCCGGTCTATACTTGCCGAACGAAAAGCGAAAGTCGAGCCATTGCAATCCCATGGTACGTGCCAGCCTTCGCCCTTTGAGAATACGTACACGCCTATGCTGAGAATCGGCCCGACATCTAACATGTACTCGGTGTGGCCAGCCCATCTCCTCACGTGGGTAAGCTAATTCGTATCCTAAACCACATACCCTCCTGCCGATGATCGATCATCTTCGTGGAGTACGAATCATCGATCTCACACAGAATTTGGCAGGGCCATACTGTACACAAATATTAGCCGATCTCGGTGCTGAAATCGTGAAGATCGAGCCACCCAAAGGGGACGCAGCCCGCGCCTGGGCTCCCCCTTATTGGGGTGGAGAAAGCCCTTTGTTCCTCTCTACAAACCGAGGCAAAAGGAGTATCCAACTGGATCTTAAGTCGCAAGTGGGGAAGGAGATCCTTTGGAAATTGGTGGAAGGAGCGGACGTTTTCGCTCAGTCGTTCCGATCAGGTGTCGTCGAGGAGCTGGACTTCGATTACGAGTCGGTGTGGAAGCGCTATCCCGGAATTGTCTACTTGTCCGTGACCGCCTACGGTCCCACAGGTCCCCTGAGGGATCTTCCCGGTTACGACTCTCTCATGCAGGCTTACAGTGGAATCATGTCGGTTACTGGACACGATTCTTCGGAGCCCGCACGAGTTGGGGCCTCAGTCGTGGACTTCGGAACCGGTATGTGGAGCGCTCTCGGCGTTCTGGCTGCCCTCCACAAGCGAACCGAGACAGGGAAGGGTTCACACGTCACCACCGCATTGCTGGATACTGCGATCGGATGGGTGTCATACCACCTCATGGGTCACCTTGCCACCGGATTGGTGCCCGGCCCTATGGGGTCCGGATTCGCAATGATCGCGCCCTACCAGATGTTTCCGACGTCGGATGGACAGCTGATGATCGGTGCCGGTAACGATGCGTCTTTTTATCGTCTGTGCGCAGCCCTCAACCTTCCGGACTTGCCGGGGGATCCCCGATTCGCAAGCAACCCGTCGAGGGTCGAGCGGAAGGAGGAGCTCTTCACTCTCCTCGCTGATGTAACAAGTAAGCATACCACCCAAGGGTTATGGGAACTCCTCGGGACATACTCCGTCCCGTGCGCTCCAATTCAGAATATGGCTGAGGTCGTGTCCGACAGACAGGTAGAATCCTCCGGTATGCTTCCGCACGTCAACCATCCGGACATTCCAGGTTACCGCGACGTGGCATTACCCATTCGCTGGGACGGAAAACGACCGGAGACGACACTCCTCCCCCCCAAGGTCGGAGAGCACACCTGGGAGATTTTGTCAGAGCTAGGCTACACAGGTGCAGAGATCGATTTACTGATAGCGGCGGGCACGGTGGGGGTCCACGGCGACTAATTCCAAGGCGGCTAGGAATCAGTAAGCTTGGACGAGATCGACCCTGGAGCGGGAACTACTTGAAGGATTTGGGCCAAGGCATGTCCCCCCTGCCTGCGTAACCTAGCCCAGCTGACTTCGCTAACGGCAGATCGTCACCGGAAGCACGTTGCCGGAAAGATCCCCAAACAAAACCTAGACGATCCACGATGCCCACGATTCAAAGATCTCCTACGCTCAGGGACTCGCGTGGTGGGAGTCTGCTGTCGTACGTTTCGATACTGGCGCGACATGAACGGCCTACGTTATTTAGGCCTGGAATTCGGGGTATACGAGGAAAGGTGCTATGAAACGTGAAGGTCTTGTCGGCTCACTTCTTGTGCTCTTTTTAGCGATGCCTTCGTTCTCTCTCTCAAGAGCGGACGAGTCGATGTTACTACCGCCCCTCAAATGGCGTCCTATCGGCCCTGATCGGGGTGGTCGCTCCATCGCTGTCGCCGGGCATAAAGACCGACCCTTCGAGTATTACTTCGGCGCCGTCGGTGGAGGCCTCTTCAAGACCACGGACGGTG
>JAYZFL010000028.1:0-18153 GCA_036336795.1 Gemmatimonadota bacterium | reverse complement strand
ACAGGAGGTGAGGCTTGAGAAGGTCGATCTCGTCGTCGACCCAGAGAATACGCTTTCCGGACGGTTCCATGCCGAGAACCTAAGACCGCTTCGGTGTCGAAAGGAAGGACGGGGGATTTCTGCTCATGATTAGCCGCTAACGGCCAATAGCGACCATGACGGAAGACCACGAACTCACAGCTTGGCCACCCTTTCTAGCCGGCTCGAAAATCCACTCAGCCGCCTCACGGACGAGTGAGTCATTATAATCACTGTCGGAGGTTGGCGGCTGAAGGCGCGTGGAATCAGCCACAACACGGCCAAACTCGTTCACGAAGACCCAGACATGAACTTCTTCGCCTCTTAGAACCGCATTGAACTGAGGCATAGTCAGCCGGCGAGGAACGGGTGGCACAAGTCGAGACAATCCCTCGGCAGCATTCCCTGCGTCCCCGAGTCCGTCTCCCTCTAGAAGGCCTGGGCCGTCGTCCCCTGGTCTGTCACCGAGGATCGACGCCGTCTCCACTTCCTCCTCCATCTGCATGTCATTCTCTAGAACAGGCTCAAGTGTCGGCAAAGGTATCATAGGTGGAATGATCGGCCGAGGTGGTGGGATCCGCAGAGTCAGTGTCTGCATGCCACCTGAAGCTGCACGGTTGTCCGCAGCCCGGGGTCCGGCTGCCGCGAAGGGCGAAATTGTAGAAGCTGATCCCCACCACAGAAAAAATACAAGTAGATGCACCATCACCGACCCTAAGAAACCGTTACGCCAAAGCTTGCGTTCTGCGGAGCGCCTCTCGGTATTGCTCAACCGAAAGGAGGAATCGGGGGTCAACTCGGAAATTGTGCTGCTCCTGAACGAGGCCTGTGCGCGGATATTAGTACTGTCCCTGGGCTCTTTAGGTTTCGCCTGCTAATAAGATTCCTCGTGAACTATCGAGCGAACACTAAGGAGTGCCACCCCTTGGACCGTGGCATCTTGCTACCCCCATCGCGTTTGAACAACTTCGAGGCCTTCGGGACAACCAGATCCTGAGAGTGAGAGAGCGGACTATGACCGAAAGCGTAAAGAACACCTCCCAAGGCCTTCGCCCGAATCTACCTAAGAGACCCGTAATGGAAGGAAAAGCCTGGGAAAAGATTCAAGCTGCCCAAGAGAGAATGAAAGACCGAGAATATGTCCGCTTCTCCGTTTTCAAGATAGACCCCGCTTGGCGCCGTCTGGGGGTCGAGGAACGAGAGGGGCATAAGACGGAGTTCGAGGAGGTCATTGCCAACCACGGCCGCAAGATGATGATCTATTCCTACGCCCTTGTCGGTACTCGAGGTGACTCGGACTTCCTCCTCTGGCAGGCTAGTCAGGCCATAGACCAACTTCACGATCTGGCGGCCGCCTTGAATAAGACCTGTCTCGGAGCATATCTCACGCTAAGGCACTCTTATTTCGCCATGACCAAAAGGTCCATTTATCTCAACCGTTACGAGGAAGAGTACGTTTCCATGTACGGCGGTGAACAGGCGCTCGACTCCGCACGCGTCGCCCTCAATCCGCAAGGATCCAAGTACCTATTTGTCTATCCTATGGCGAAGAGCCGGGACTGGTATAAGCTTCCCCACGAGAAACGGCAGCAGATGATGGATGAACACATTCGAGTCGGCCATCAATGGCCCGACGTGAAGCTCAATACGACGTACTCATATGGTCTGGACGACCAAGAGTTCGTGGTAGCATTCGAGTCTGATCACCCCGGCCGTTTCTTGGACCTCCTCATGGAGCTTCGTGTCACGGAGGCGTCAGCGTACACGCTCTTCGACACGCCTGCCTTTACCGGGCTCGCCCGCTCTATGAGGGAGACCCTAGATTCCCTTGGTTGACGACTGTTTGAGAGCCTACGGTTCCTAGGATTGATTGGCACAGTAGTGATTGAGTCTCGCAAACCCGAACCCGGAAAGGTGGAGGCAGGAATTACCGGGACAGGTGTGAAACCGTTAGGGGATGCAAGTCCAAGGGGGAAAGGCGAGACCGCTGGCGCCCTCTACGAACTCACCAAGCCCGGGATTGCCGCTTACGTCATGCTTACAGCTGGCGTGAGTTACTACGTTGCCGCTCGTGGTCAGGTGGACGCACTCCCCGTGGCACACACTCTTGTGGGTGTAGCCCTCGGAACCGGAGGTGCTCTCGCCCTTAACCAATATGTGGAGCGGGATGTGGACGCCCTGATGAAGCGTACTCGAACACGCCCGCTCCCTTCCGGCCGACTAAGGCCGGGAGAAGCCCTAGCCTTCGGGTGGGGGCTACTGATTGCAGGCCTGATCTATCTCGGCCTCACGGTCGGGTGGTTGCCGTCCGTGCTCACCGCGGCCTCCGCCGCCGCATACATCCTCGCGTATACGCCGCTCAAGACGCGGTCCTACCTCGCCACATTGGTAGGAGCCGTCCCCGGAGCCTTTCCGGCTTTGATTGGATGGAGTGCTGCCACCGGAACCGTAGAATTCGGCGGAGTGGTTCTCTTCTGCATCGCCTTCCTCTGGCAACTTCCACACGTTCTAGCACTAGCGTGGCTACTGCGCGAGGACTTCGCGCGAGTAGGGTTTTTTCTCAGCCCTCCCACGGACCCCCAAGGAGTCCGCATTGGCCGGCACATAGTTTACCATTCCGTCTCACTGCTAGTGCTCAGTACTTTCCCGACGATTCTCGGTATGACGGGGTGGACCTACCTGGCCGGCGCGGTTGTCCTCGGGCTAGTCACGCTCGGTGTTTCTATCCCAACTTCTCTTAAAATGACAGGGCGATGCGCCCGCAGGGTCTTCATCTGGTCTCTTCTTTACCAGCCAAGCCTTATGGCTCTACTCTTGTTCGATACGCTCCCCTGAGAGTTTTTGCCAGCACCCAACGTTGAAAGGATTATCATGAAACGGGCTCTTCCAATCCTCATCTTTTTTGCACTTGCTCAGGACGCGGGAGGTCAAGCCAATAACCGTCCTCGTGCACGCGACCTTGGCGTGAACGTAGGCGTATTCACACCTGGCTCACTCAACGCCATCACGGATGTCGACGGAGTTTTAGTCGGTCAGGTAACGGTTCAAGAGGGAGACCGAATCAACACGGGCGTCACCGCCATACTTCCACACGGTGGCAGTATATACCATGAGCGTGTCCCCGCAGCCATATATGTCGGAAACGGCTATGGCAAGCTACTCGGAGTAACTCAAGTCCGTGAACTCGGTGAACTCGAGACCCCGATTCTACTCACGTGCACCCTCTGCGTCTGGAAAGCTGCCGACGCCATGGTGGAGTGGGCTCTTGAGCTAGACGGCATGGGAAATGTTGGCTCGCTGAATGCAGTGGTAGGTGAAACCAACGACGGAGGCCTCAACGACATCCGAAGCCGTCCGATTACGAAAAGCCACGTACGGAAAGCCCTTGACACCGCTAGTTCTGGCCCAGTGGCCGAAGGTTCTGTAGGTGCTGGCCGAGGAACCCGGGCGTTCGGTTGGAAGGGAGGGATCGGGACCAGCAGCCGAGTTCTTCCGGAAAGCTTGGGAGGTTTCACAGTTGGCGTGCTTGTCCAATCGAACTTCGGTGGAATACTCACAATCGCAGGTGCACCGGTCGGTAAAGAACTCGGCCGCTACTCTTTCCAGCGAGAGATAGAGTCGGGCGGGCAACGCCCCGACTCTCACGGTGTTCTCGATCGAACCGACGTCGATGACGGGCAAGGCTCAATCATGATGGTTGTGGCCACAGATGCGCCTCTCTCACCACTCAAGCTGGAGCGCCTAGCAAAGCGCGCTATCATGGGCCTTGCCCGCACCGGCTCCTTCGCAGGAAACGGCAGCGGAGACTACGTTATCTCGTTCTCGACCGCAGCCGGAGTGCGGCGCAAATTGGGAGAAGAGTGGACGGAGTCAACCGAGGTGACGAACGGTGGAATGTCAGCGCTTTTTCAGGGCACCGTCGAAGCTACCGAAGAAGCGATCTACAATTCGCTACTCAAAGCAACGACAGTGTCGGGTATGGGTAGGACGGCAGATGCCATAGAGGTAGCCGAATTGGTTCGTGTACTTGAGGAGTTCAACGTCATCCGCTGAAGTGGATAGCGCGGGCCTCGATAATATCGTCGTCCGCGCTCAGTTCCGTGATCAGGCCGTAACCCACGCTCTCGTCCACAGAGATTGCCGCAAGTGCAGGCTCGCCTTCAGCTTTCCTCACCTGCCTGTACTCGGCGATGTTCACACCATGGGCTGCCAGCAGGGTTCCAACCTTTCCGATCACGCCCGGCACATCTTTGTTACGAAGCACAATCAGGCAACCTTCTGGCTTCACGCTTATCTGGTAGCCATCCATTTCCACGATGCGCGGATGCAGTTGATCTCCTAGGAGCCCGCCGGCGATTGAAACCTTCCGGCTTCCGGTCTCGAGGGAGAGTTCCAGGTATTGCGGATAATCGACTCGCTCCGGCAACAGAGCTGTAGAGACTTCAATGCCCCTGGTGCCAGCGATGTGAAGAGCATTCACATAATTCACGTTTCGCCCACCAACAACAGGGGTGAGCACCCCGGCCATAGCGGCCGCAGATAGTGGGCGCAATATTTCCTCGTCGACGCCTGCGACCGAAATATGTACTCGTCGCATCCCACCCCGCCCCAAAACGCCGGATACGTGCCCGATCTTCCCAGCCAGAGAAAACAGTGGTCTGACGTGCTCCAAATCCTCACCACCGATGACCGGGGCGTTGAGGGCTCGGGAAAGATCGCCTTCCAGCAACGCCGCTCGGATCCCCTCAGCGATCTCGGCGGCCACAAACTTCTGAGCTTCGGTGGTCGCTGCCCCCAGATGGGGCGTGAGGACCAAGTTCGGGGCAGCCCGCAGTGGACTATCGCCCGGAAGTGGCTCCCTGCAATACACGTCCAGCGCCGCTCCCGCGATCTTTCCGGTTTCGAGAGCCGTGACGAGAGCAGCCTCATCGACTATTCCACCTCGGGCCGCATTTATCAGTATCGCCGTTGACTTCATGTTCGCCAGCTCCGACGCGGCGATCATCCCTTCCGTAGATGGAGTTAGTGGTACGTGGAGTGAAACCACGTCTCCATGGGCGAGGACATCTCGTAAGGGAAGACGCTTCAACTCTAGCTCGTCCGCTTTCTCCTCGGAGAGGTAGGGGTCATAGACAATCGTCCGCATACCGAACGCCTGAGCTCGTCGCGCGACTTCGGTGCCAATGCGGCCTGCACCAATAATGCCCAGTGTCTTCCCGCGAATCTCCATCCCTTTGAAGCGGGAACGGGTCCAATCACCGTTACGGACTGAGGCGTCCGCCCAGACCACCTTTCGGGCAACCGCAAAGAGAAGAGCCATTACCAGTTCTGCAGCGGACACCGTGTTGCCCGCTGGCGCGTTGATCACCGGGATTCCACGCTCCGTAAGCACACCAACGTCGATGTTGTCGACCCCAACTCCGGCCCGTCCCACGATTCGCAGATTGGGCGCCGCCAATAGGGTTTCCCGATTCACCTTAGTTGTGCTTCGAACGATTAGAGCATGAGCTCTGGACATCGCCTCACGTATCTCATCCGGCCCCCAGTCATTGTTCGTCAGGACCTCGAAATGTTCATCCTCGGTGAGGGCGCTCAACCCCACTGTAGAAATCTTGTCGGCCACCACTACCACAAACTTCTCGCTCATTTCAGGACACCCTCCAGCTCCTGAAGGAGTTCGTTGAGCTCAGCCACCGAATGATCACCCATATGCCCAATTCGAATTGTGTTCTCCTTCAGTTTCCCATACCCATAGCCGATGACGAAGCCTCGATTTCTCATTGCCGAGACCACCGTCGGACCACTGATTCCCTCGGGGAGTGTAATGCATGTCACGGTGGGAGAACGCTCACCTTCAGACGCCACAACCGCTAACGCCAAACCCTTTTCGTGCTCCATCAACCTAACCCAATCTGCACAGCGATCCGCCATCGCACGATGGCGCGCCCAGCGCGCCTCCACACCCTCCATATCGATTCTTCGTAGTTGTTCAGCCAACGCGTAGAGTAGGGAAATCGCTGGCGTGTTAGGAGTTTGGAGGTTATCGATGTGCTTTCTGAAGGCGGTAAGGTCAAAATAAACCCCCTTTCGAGAAGCTTTGTTCGACCGATCCATCATACGGTCAGACGCCACAGCGAATGCCAGGCCCGGGGGAAGTGCTAAAGCCTTCTGGGAACCCGTCAGCACGAAGTCCAGTTTCCATTCGTCCGTTCGAACCTCGACAGCTCCCACTCCACTTACAGAATCTACGAGCAGGAGAACATCCTCGAACTCTTGGACCACTCCAGCTATCTCCGCTAGCGGGTTAAGGGCACCGGTCGATGTCTCTGAGTGGACAACTGTAACGGCGTCCACGCCCCCCGCCGACAGTCTCTTTCGGACCGCCTCCGGTGAGATGGTCTGTCCCCATTCGACTTCAATTGAATCGACCTCGAACCCGCAGGCCATAGCGATTTCAGCAAACCGTTTACTGAATGCCCCGTTCACCAAGCTCAGCACTCTGGCCCGTGCACCGTTGCGCACAGCTGACTCCATAAAACCCGTAGCTGACGACGTTGATATCAAAACTGGCCGTGATGTCCGAAAAACATCCTTGAGACCCAATTGCAGCTGCTCCATTAGCACTTTTATCGCTGGACCGCGGTGACCTATCAAGGCACGATGCTGGGCAGCAAGAACTTCCGGATGTACAGCGGTGGGCCCGGGAAGGAAGAACCGCCGAAAGAGAATATTGTCTTCGGTCACCGCCACGTTTCGGACCATCGGACGTAGTGTACAGGCTTCACCCCAGCCTGCGTGAGCACATCCAGACCGGCAGGGTCTCGGTAGACCCCGCGGTAGAACACGTGTGAGATTCGTGCCTGAATCATCAGTTTCGCACACGCCACGCAAGGACTTGCCGTGACGAAAGCGACCTTCTCTCGCAGACCGCCTGGGGCTTTAACCAGAGCGTTTTGCTCCGAGTGGATGCAGCCACAATTTCCGGGTGTTGGACTGTCACACTGATTCGGAAATTGCCGGGCATTTCCATTGTAACCGATCGCCACCACGTTCTCGAGGTGTCGGTCAGTAATGACTGTCCCCACCTGCAGTCTGGCACAAGTGCTACGCTTGGCCAATTCTTCAGCCATACGCATGTACACCTCGTAGAGAGGAGGTCGCGTGACGTCAGCTTCTTCGATCGCCTCTGCCTCAACGAGATTCAGTGAGTGCGTATTCTCGGGCACGAGGTCCTTATGGAAGATAGGCATAGGCTCTCAGGCGGCGATCTCCATCAGATCTAGGAGCTCTCGAAGCATTGTCCTCCCTTTGTCTTGGGCGTAATAACGCCGGATGGTCTTGCTGCGCTCCACTCTGGGTATCTCCTGCCCCTCTTGAACGAACCACTCCTGTATCGGCCTGGGACGAGGTCCCCACCACCCGTGTTCAACGAAATTCTCATCCAACAGTAAAACAATCGGGATTGACCGGCTGCGCCCGTTGGTCAGGTGCGCGTCCATAAGGTCCGGATTTTCATCTCTGGAGAGAACCCGTAAATTGAAACTGGGAACCTCCTCCGCAAGTCTCGCAACAACTGGAAGCAGATTGACCGCATCGCTACACCAATCTTCGGACAGAGCAAGCAAATGCCAGGGGCCTCGGACTCCCCGAGCTTCGTCCAAGAGCTCAGGATCAATACTCACACGGTAATATATTCCCCGCCATAACTCCCTATTCTCCTCAACCGACTCCAGATAAGAACTGAAGTTCATCGCCGCCAAATAGCGTTCCTTCATCTCTCCACCTTCCGGGAAATTTACCTTAGCGACAGGCACCACTTCGTCGAAATTTCAACTTAAACCTTCTTCCGTGCTGCTTTCCTGCGGTCTATGGGGTTTAGATGCCGTTTCCGCAAACGGAAACCATCCGGTGTAATCTCAATCAACTCGTCGTTCTCGATAAACTCAAGTGCGAGTTCGAGTGTCAGCGTCCGTGGTGACTCCAGCTTGATGTTTTCATCGGAGGCAGTCGTTCGCATGTTCGTCAACTTCTTGCCTTTGCAGGCGTTTACGTCGAGGTCGCCTGAGCGGACATGCTCCCCGACAATCATCCCGCTGTAGACTTGATCGCCCGGACGCACAAACATCGTCGCGCGTTCCTGGAGGTTGAAGAGTGCAAAACCTACTGCCGACCCTTCACGATCAGAGACCAAAACACCCTTCTTGCGGCCAGACAAGGCACCCGCATGCGGGCCATATTCAAGAAACCTGTGATGTAGCAGGCCCTCACCACGGGTATCTGTCAGGAATTCCGACCGGTACCCGAACAATCCTCTAGCGGGGACCCTGAAACGTAACCGAACCAGTTCCCGATCGGTCATCTTCATTTCACCTAACTCTGCCCGGCGAAGCCCCATCTTCTCCATGACCACACCTATGAAAACTTCCGGAACTTCGATAATCACCTCCTCGAAGGGCTCCAATGGCCCCTCGGGCCCTTCCTTCTCAATAACCCTAGGTCGGGATACCTGGAACTCGTAACCCTCCCTGCGCATCGTTTCCATAAGGATTGACAGATGTAGCTCACCTCGACCCGAGACGGTGAACGTGTCCGAGACGCCAGTATCCTCAACCCGCAGAGCCACGTTGCTTTCCATCTCCCTAATAAGCCGCTCACGAAGCTGGCGACTCGTCACAAATTTTCCAGAACGGCCCGCAAACGGCGAATCATTCACTGTAAAATCTACCGAAAGAGTGGGTTCCTCCACCGCAATGCCACGAAGCCTCTCCTTCACCTCAACATCAGTAATAGTCTTTCCGATCTCCACGCCATCCACGCCCGCCACAGCGATAATATCCCCGGCACTGGCCCCGTCGATCTCAACCCGCCGCAAGCCGTCAAAACCAAAAATTTGGGCCACGCGGCCCGGTGTCCCCACATCTGGTCCCACCGTACCAGGGTCACCCACCGGTAGCAGGGAAACAGCGTCGCCTACTCGAATACGTCCGCGCTCAACTCGTCCAATACCGATTCGGCCAATATAGTTGGAGTGGTCCAACGTCGAGATAAGCATCTGAAGAGGTCCCTCTTCGTCGACAAGCGGAGCTGGAATATGCTTGACGATGGTATCGAACAACGGCTCGAGATCCCCTCCGGACCTGCGCACATCGGTATTCGCCCACCCATCACGGCCGACCGAGTAGAGAAAGGGTGCGTCGAGTTGTGTGTCTGACGCATCAAGACTCATGAAAAGCTCTAGGACCTCGTTGTGGACTTCAATCGCACGGGCGTCAGTTCGATCAACCTTGTTGATCAGGACCACAGGTTGAAGCCCGAGTTCGAGTGCTTTTTCAGTAACAAATCGTGTCTGGGGCATCGGGCCTTCCGCCGCATCGACGAGGAGTAAAACCCCGTCCACCATCCGCAAGATTCGCTCCACCTCGCCGCCGAAGTCCGCATGACCAGGCGTATCGACGATATTTAGCTTAGTGTCCTTCCACCGAATAGAGGTGTTCTTTGACAGAATCGTGATCCCCCTCTCCCTCTCAAGAGGGTTAGAATCAAGTACCCGCTCCCGGACCCTTTCGTTGGCTCGGAATACGCCAGTTTGGCGGAGCATCTGATCAACAAGGGTCGTTTTGCCATGATCCACGTGGGCAACGATGGCGATATTTCTGATCTGCATGGCTACCGGGAAAAGTTGACTCGCAACAAGAGCCAGCGGTCACTGAGTCTGTATCGGGGATGCGGGGGTCTGGCGCCAATCCCAAGAGTTAACGCAACCGTCGATGAATCTGCTCGGAGAACTTGGAACTCGCGATCCGCCAATGCTATTCATTCTCCCAAGACGTAGGAGAAAATCAAAGGCGCCACAATCGAAGCGTCCGAATGAATAGAGAATCTAGGGGTATCTCTAGAGAGTTTACCCCAGGTGATTTTCTCATTCGGCACAGCACCGGAATATCCCCCGAACGATGCTGTGGCATCCGTGATTTGTGCAAAATACCCCCAAGGAGGTGTGTCACACTTCAGATCCTGCATGATGCATGGTGCGGCACAGATGGCAAAGTCGCCGGCGATTCCACCGCCGATCTGGAAGAATCCTGGCGCAGGTAACCCATCCGTCTGTCCGTCGTTCCGGAGATACCACTCGATCAGATCCTGAAACTGCTCAGTGCCAGACTTTACGCACCTGTGATGAGGAAGGACACCTGAAATGACGTTCGCGGTGAAGATGTTTCCCATCGTGGAGTCTTCCCACCCGGGTGAATAGACCGGAATCTCAGCGTTCATCGCAGCCAAAACCCATGAATCTGATGGATCGATCTGATAGTGGTCTTCGAGCTCTCGATTTTTCAGGATGTCTGTGAGGAATTCCCAAGGTGATTTACCTACTCCAGTAACACAGGCATTCCTCCACCGTTCTAAGAGGAGAGCTTCTAAATGGCGAATAACATCCGCAGGGATACAAGTATCGGTCACACGATTCATCCCGCGGCGATGAAACTCCTTCTCTTCCTCAGCTGTCAATGACCGCCAATCGGGTACGGCCTCGTACTCTTCGTGCGCCAATAAATTGAAGACGTCCTCCTCTAAGTTAGCACCCGTGCACGAAATTGCGTGGATCTTCCGCTCACGGATCATTCGAGCCAAACTTACGCCCAGTTCACCGGTGGACATCGCTCCGGCCATGGCCAACAACATCTTCCCACCATCCGTCACATGGATATCGTATGCGGCTGCGGCTTCCCGAGTCTCTCGGGCATTAAAGTGCCGATAATTTCTCTCCATGAATGCTTTGATGTAATCCATGGCGTTGCGCCCTCTCCATGACGTAAGATTCCCTGGACGACGATTCGGAGTAAATGATACCCTAGATTCAACAACGTGAACCGGCTGTAAGAGACTAACTGTGTTCGTGCTGATCGGTGTTTTATGCGTCCTTGCAATGTTTCTGGTCGTGACGACATCTGTGGCTTACCTGGCGTTACCGAAAGGGTGCCGTTGCCCGTGGTGTGGCACTCGTACCAGCTCCGTCCGGCTTCCTAGGGTTATCCGACTGTTCTCATCCTGGGTCCAATGGCGCTGGTGTTCGAGTTGCGGATGGGAGGGCCCCAGCAGGTACGGCCCCGACCTGCGCTCTCTGGACTCACCTGTGAATCACGACTCCGAGTTTCGATGGGACAATCCCCGCTCCGAGAGCATCCACACTTCCGATTGGCGACCCGATAACGATGACGCTTAGGATATCTCGCCGAGGCTGAAGCTTGGCTTCTCAGCAGGAGCAGTTACTGCGCTACCGAACGGTGGGTGATCCCTTCCTAATCACACGCCCAGCGAGGGTTCCTGTGAACTCACCTGAGGATATGGCAGTCTCGCCTCCGACAAATACCTCAACCATCCCCCGGGCAAGTTGATGAGGCTCAGTAAACGTGGCGGGGCTCTCCAAAAGTCCTAGATCAAAGACTACGATATCGGCGTAGGCACCCGGGCGTAGCACACCCCGATCGTTTATGCGGAAAACCTGGGCAGGGAGTCCAGTCATGCTACGGATTGCCGAAGGAAGGTCGACGATCCCTTCCTCTATCACATAGTGGCGAATTTTTCTTGGAAAAGTTCCGTAAGACCGGGGGTGAGGCACACCTTCCATCCACGGCACGAGGCCGCCATCGGAAGCCGTCATGTTCCAGGGTGTAGACATCAGGGTTCGGAGGTCGTCCTCGTCCATGTTATAAGAGATGATACTGGCGCCCCCCCGTTGGAGAAGATCGATTACTGTGTCGACCGGATCCTCGCTGCGCTGGCGTGCGAGCTCAGAAAGGAGCGTTCCCTCGATGGACGCGTCGAAGCTGACTCGTCGGAATTGGATACGATCCGCCCCACCTCTCCTGGCCAAATTATCCACGATGGCTGAGCGGATATCGGCCATAACGCTCGGGCGGTCGAAACGCGCCATTAGTGAATCCGTACCGCCAGCTTGGGACCACCGGGGCAGTAGGGCCGAAGCGAGACCCGTAGCCGACGCTGTATAGGGATATTGGTCAGTGTATACCTCAACACCTTCTTCCCGGGCCACCTCGATTCTTCTCGTGATGACAGCACCAAACCCCCACACTGGCGGGCCCAGTGCCTTGACATGGGTAACCACACCTGGAATCCCGGACCGACGAGCGACGTTGATAACTTCTTCCACGGCCGCCACTACCCCGACAGTGTAATCGCTTTCGTCCCTAATGTGGCTTGTATACGTCCCTCCGAACTCGGCTATCACCTCCGCTAATTCAACGATCTCTTCGGGAGTCGAGTAGCTTCCCGGAACGTAGAACGTTCCCGAGGAAAGGCCGAATGCCCCCTCCATCATTCCATTCCGCACCAAATCACGCATTTGCTCCATCTCCACAGCGGTTGGCGCCCGATTTTCAGATCCAATAATCGCCCGCCGAACAGAGCCGTGGGGGACTAACTGGGCTACGTTTATACCTAAGCCATCTCGTAGAAGCTCACTCCTCTGACGAACCAGATCCACAGGACCGCCGCCATCCGGATTGATCAGCACGGTCGTAATCCCTTGTGCCAGTAGCGGCTCCCCGTGGCTGAGCCCCGCCGAAACCAGGCCAGGACCCGCGTGAGAATGGACATCGATGAAGCCGGGTGTCACATAAAGTCCTGCGGCATCGATCTCACGCCTCGCAGCGGCCGCTTCAAGATTTCCGATCGCTACAATTCGGTCTCCGTCCAAGGCGACGTCGGCGAGAAACCACGGGTTACCAGTTCCGTCAATGACCCTCCCGTTGCGAATGATGACGGAGTAATCTTGGCCGTGGGTAATCGATGGCGTGGCCAACACAAACAAAAGGCCGAAAGCCGCGCCGGTCACGCTCAAGGAGATCAGCGCCAGGGAGGGGGAGATCCCCCGAGTCAGTAGGCGGTAAACTCTAACAAGAGACTGCCGCCGCGAGGCGAGGCTGAAAATCGGTCGAGGCCTCAACCGTCCTCTTCAGAAGCAATGTACCCTCGTTCTTCCAGAAGTTCTTTTACACGGACTTCGCGCTCCGGCAGATCTGTCTTCGCGATCGCCCGTGCGAGAGTAATACGGTCCTCATCAGACACTTGGTCCAAAACATCGATCGGTGCGCCGTACCGTAGAAGAATGCGCTTGGCATCAACGGCGACTGAATCGGACACTAGGCACCCTCCCCGAGTAATTTTCTTGATCCCGCAAATCCGGTAAAGCTAACTCTTTCTACGACTTATGCCAACGAGTTAGGGGCCACTTATCTTCCAATCTCCTCTATGTACAGTGTCCAACAGATCGCGGTGTCAATTCGCACCTTGACCGGGCCAACTCACAGTGACACTAAGGCGCGAAGTTGTTCCTTACATCATCAAGGAGAGGACATTATCGGTCCCCCTGGTGGGAGCACCGATCTTCAACGTCGGTAGTGTGAAGCTATCCGTGCGCCTTTCGGTTCGGTATGCATCTGCGGAGGTCCGTTACAATTGAGCGATTAAACGTTAATGCAGCACTCCAAGGTCCCGCGATGGTCCTCCCCTCAACGGGGCTGCCAGGTCGAACCGTGGAATCGGAACCCGAAACTCTCGACCATCGGGACGAACAAACGTGTAATACCCCTCCATGAATCCGGTAGGTGAGCTAAGCACGCAAAAGCTCTCGTAGCGGTGAGAGTGGCCAGGCTCAATCGTAGGCTGTCTCCCTACAACACCCTCACCATCGACCTCCGTATCCTCTCCCTTGGAGTCGTGGATACGCCAGTGACGGAACAGCAGCCGCGCAGGCTCCTCACCCTGGTTATCCATCTCAATCAGATAACTAAAAACAAACTTGCCGTCCTCCGGATCCGAGTGAGAAAGTGAAAAACTCGGCCGGACCGACACGCGAATACCTTGAGTAACCTGTTCATAGAACATGATGGGAGCATTATATGACTTTAGCGATCGTGACGCCAACGAGTTTCGGAGGGCTTCGTGCTAGGATCCCTGACCTTCCCAGAGTACGATCTCCGGCCCATGTTTACGAATGAACGACGCGCCCCGAATGCCCCTGTCCCGTTCCGTTGAAGATTATCTCAAAGCAGTCTATGCCCTTACCGAACGGGGTGAGGCTGCCTCGACCAGTGCCCTCGCGGAGGCTTTGGAAGTACAACCCGCATCCATCACGGGAATGATCAAGCGCCTCGCGGACTGCGGATACCTGGAGCATACACGGTACCGAGGAGTTCATCTTACCGAAGAAGGGTCTAGAGAGGCGCTTCGGATCATTCGGCGGCATCGAATCCTCGAAACGTATCTCCACATGCACCTGGGTTTCTCTTGGGACGATGTCCATGGTGAAGCAGAGCGGCTGGAGCACGCGGCGTCGGAGACATTGATCGAACGGATGGCCGCCATTCTGGAAAATCCCAGTCACGACCCCCATGGGGCTCCGATCCCGACATCCGCTGGGGACATTGAGCCTTCCGAATACGATACGCTAAATGACATCGCTCCAGGCATGACAGTTCAGATACGGGCCGTGCAGGATGAAGACCCCGAACGTCTTCGTTATATGGACGCACTGGGACTGACCCCCGGCATTCGCCTCACGGTCGATGGGCGAGCACCTTTCAACGGGCCATTGACGGTTTCGCTATCCGATGGGAACAGCAGCGAGGTCATAGGCCCCAACCTTGCCCAGAGGATCTTCGTAACACCCGTGGCGTCAGAGTGACGATTCAGCCAGGTGTGATGATCGCCTTGGTGACTCGGAGTGCAGCCACGTCTTCCAAAGCCTTTCCCGCATCCTCAAGGGCATAGCGTCCTCCAATCACTTCAGCAAAAGGCAGGCGATCGCAGTGACGTCCGAGGAGTCGGAGAGCTCCGATAAGATGGTGAAACTCAGTTCCCCACTGGCCCTTCACGACCACATGCTTTCGATTCACATGAAGATGTGGATTCAGAGATATTTCGCCCGCATCCGTGTAATGACCGGCGACAACGTAGGTGCCGCCGTCCCTAAGGAGGTCGAAGCCCTCTGCGATCGCTGACGGGTTTCCAGACGCTTCAATCACGACATCCGCCCCCCGATTCCTTGTCAAAGACAACACCTCGGCCACCCGATCCTCCACGGTCGTGGTGGCCAAGTCGAAAGCTGTGTCGACTCCGAAGGAGTTCCCGAGTTGGATCCGGGCAGCAGGTGATCCGATGAGGATCACCTGCCCTGCACCTCGCAGGTTGGCAAAGGCCGCAGCAGACAACCCTACCGGCCCGCTGCCCTGTATGACCACTGTGTCCCCCATGGCAATTTCACTTCTGTCGACCGCGGCAAACCCCGTAAACAAACCACATCCGCCACCGATCAGATCATCACTTCCAACACCCTCGGGAAGCCCTAGGACTCGAACTCCCGGTTGAAGATAGATACGCTCAGCCCACCCTCCGAAGGGGCCATCTTCGACTCCGTAAGTGATCCCGTAGACCTTCCTGCTCGGACAACGGTTGGGTTGGCGGGCAATGAGACAGTGGTAGCACGACCCGCAGACCTCGTGAACGTCCAGAAAAGTTACAACGTCACCCGCTGACAGGGAGGCGCCGACGGCGTCCACTGCAACCCCTGGGGCCTCCAACACTCTCCCGACACTTACGTGCCCCGGGACGATCGGATAAGGAACACCCTCGAGTCGACCGTGATAAAGATGCACGTCTGTCCCGCAAACCTCACTCGCGATGGTCTCAAGAAGTATTCCCCCATCCTCAATAACGGGATCTGGTAGAGACCACACCTCCATTGGCGTTTCTGGTGCGGTCATGACCGCTGCCTTGATCGGCATGGTAATTTCCAAAATGAGCAGAGGCCCGAGGGGGGGCTCCCCTCCCTCGCGGATCCACCGCTTTACCGTTAGTCTCCGTCGTTGTCGAATATTAGGCAACTCGTCAACAAGCACTCCAGCACGCAGCGCGCCTTGAACGATATTTTTGCTCGTCTCGATAAGTGGCCTCGTACTCTCTTAGTCCAAGAGCCAACACCGCTTTTAAGGGCGCCGAACCTCGCTGCGATCCTCGGAAGGGCACCAGCCGATATTTTCGTGAAGATGGACGCCGAGTCAGGCTTTGGGCTTGGCGGCAACAAAGCCCGAAAACTCGAGTTCGAACTCTCCCCTCCGCGACTAGAAGGGGTTACGTGCGTGGTCACTTGTGGTAGTAATCAATCGAATCACGCACGTCTTACTGCAGCCGCCGCAGCCCGCCTAGGTCTTCGGTGTGTACTGGTGGTGAATGGCCAGTCTTCTCCTCCTCATACAGGTAACGCATACCTCCATCGCCTATTCGGAGCCGAAATAAGAACTGTCCAAACCAGGGATCAAAGACAACCCACCATGGAGGAAGTAGCAGCCGAAGTAGAGACTGAAGGTGGCAAAGCCATCGTCATACCCCTCGGTGCATCCACACCTCTTGGATCACTCGGCTATGTCCGCGCCGCGGCGGAGATCTCCGGGCAGTGGGGTGACCACCCGCATGACGGAGTGACTTGGATCTTCGTTTCCGCCTCGTCGTGCGGAACGTACGCGGGTCTTGCTCTGGGGTTTGCTCTCTTAGATAACCCAAACGTAAAACTGGTCGGGGTAAGTCCAGATGTGGACGAACGTGAGATTCTTGAGGAAACTGCGCGACTGACCCGCGGTGCAGCAGATCTGTTGGGTGTCGAAGTCTCCCCACGTCCAGATCTCTTGATTCCGACCAACGCGTATGTTGGTTCCGGATATGGACTTCCCACTCCAGAATCGGAGGAGGCAGTCACTCTCTTGGCGCGAAACGAGGGAATCTTGCTGGATCCCGTTTATACCGCCAAGACCGCCGCAGCCATGTTGGACTGGTGCAGTTGCGATCGCATACCGCACGGAGATCGAATAGTGCTCTGGCACACGGGCGGGTACCCGATGGCTCTCATGTAGCGAATGTGATGGATTGTGACCAAAATCCCAAAGAAGAAGTTCGGCCAGACCATGGGGAGGATTGGCGATGTCAAATAGGTGCCGAACGGTAACAATGATTCTCTCACTAATCCTGGTCGCGGCTTCGACCGGTTGCAGTGAGGATCATATCCAAGAAGTATCGTACACGCTCATCGATAGCTGGGCACAGCTGCCCGAAGGAGTCGAGGCCTGGGGACAAACCATCGGCCTAGAGATCGATAGAGACGGTAACCTTCTGGTCTTCCAAAGGTGTTTCGCCAACAATTGCATTGGGCGAGACGATGTGCCGACCTTACTAAAATACAATCCAGATGGAAACCTGATGGACAGTTGGGGTGAAGGGTTATTCGTATGGCCGCACGGTTTTTCCTTGGACTCCGACGGGAACGTCTGGGCTACAGACGCACGCGGTATGGAAGGGAAAGGTCAGCAGGTCTTCAAATTTAGCCCAGACGGAACCGTGTTAATGACACTAGGAACTCCTGGTGTCACGGGTAATGGACCGGACACGTTCAATGGACCTACTGACGTCGCAGTCGCCCCAACCGGAGAGGTCTTCGTTGCAGATGGCCATGGAAATAACCGAATCGTAAAATATTCAAGCGATGGAGAATTTCTCATGGAGTGGGGCAAGGAAGGTACTGGCCCGGGCGAGTTCAACGAACCCCACTGTTTGGCTTTCGACTCGCGAGGCCGACTCTTTGTCGGTGATCGTGTCAACCAACGAATCCAGCTGTTCGATCAAGATGGACGTTACCTCGACGAGTGGCCAGGTATCATGGCGAGCGGAATCCATATCACCGAGGACGATGTAGTCTACGTGGCAGACTACCAGCTCCAAGGGGGCATCGTGATAACTGAAGCCAGTGGCTTCTCGGCCGTTGGCTTCATCTCTGAGACCCTTCCGGAAGGTGTGACGGTAGACGCCCAGGGTAACGTATACGCGGGGGAGGTTATACCACGAAATCTAAAGAAATTTGCTAAAACTTTTGGGCCTCCCACCAGCGTACCCAAGGAATGAAGAAGCACCGAACGAGAATGGTGATAACCAGATGACTCTCGTTAACGGAGCCAGCATGACCCGTCGGACTATGCTGCTCTCTCTGCCAACTCTTGCCCTCACCACCCGCTGCATTGCTCAACGCCAGGTCGCCCCGCTTTCGGTTATCGGGTTGAGGGGCGTTAC
>JAYZFL010000027.1:0-33839 GCA_036336795.1 Gemmatimonadota bacterium | reverse complement strand
TCCCTCCTCTTCGTCGCCGGCTTCAGCATCATTTTTATCACGTTGGGGGCGTCGGCATCCTTTTTGGGGGTGTTTCTCCGTTACTACGAGGTTTGGATTGCCCGCATCGGTGGAGCTCTGATCATCGTCCTAGGGCTTCATCTCACCGGGATTTTCAGGATCGCACCGCTGATGCGAGAAAGACGAGTTCAGGTCAATGACAAGCCGGCTGGTTACGTTGGTACTATTGGTGTGGGTGCAGCCTTTGGAGCGGGATGGACCCCGTGTATCGGGCCCGTCCTAGGTGCCATCCTGACACTGGCGGGGACAGAAGAATCAGTAGGGGCTGGTGTCGTCCTTCTCAGCGTTTACTCACTTGGACTTGCCATCCCGTTTCTGATCTCAGCTTTGGCTCTAGATCTCTTCCTCAACACCTTCTCCCGATTTCGGCGACTGCTCCCCCTCGTCGAAAAAGCTTCTGGGGTCATGCTCATCGTCTTGGGACTTCTCCTGGCGACGGGATCATTCACAATTCTGAGTAGCTATCTTATTCGATTCACGCCGGATTGGGTTCTCCAGAGGATCTAGCTCCCCCCCTGACCTCGGTCACCCACAGAGTAAGCTACACGTGGAGATATTTTCTGGGCGTTAACCCAGGATCGTAATCGGAGAATCGTGTATACGTGCGGGCCCCGCCTGAGTCGCCGATCCTCTCAGTTAGGTTAGCACTGATTCGCGAAGCTCGGACGGAGGAGACGGATTTCTTAGTCTTCGGTGGTCCTCACCAAACTCCCCTCGATGTCCTCTTCCAGCATCTGACGACGTAGCAAAGTCGCGTAAGACCCAGCGCGCGATATCAGGTCCTCGTGCCTGCCCCGCTCGACAATTCGACCATCTTCAAGCACTAGAATGAGGTCGGCGTTCATCACTGCGGACACACGGTGACTGACAATGAAGGATGTACGTCCTTTCATTACCTTTTCCAGGTCCGTGAGAATATTAGCCTCGGTATGAGTGTCTACGGAGCTCAACGCATCATCGAGTATAAGAATCTTCGGATCGCGTGCCACGGCTCGAGCCAGGGTCGTCCGTTGCTTCTGACCTCCGGACAGGTTGATCCCGCGCTCTCCGAGGAATGTCCTCCAACCTTGGGGGAAGTCCTGAATTGAATCATGGAGCTGAGCCACCTGAGCAGCTTCGGCCACGATTTCATCGGGATCCTCCATGGGCCCCTCGAGGGCATCGTGAGTTCGGCGCTCCTCGTGTGGCCACTCATCGCCCTGGCGGCCCAGTCCGATGTTCTCCTCGATGGTTGCTGAGAACAGGAAAGGGTCTTGAGGGACGAACCCGATCAGAGATCGAAGCTCCTTCGGATCCAGTTTCGAGACGTCAATGCCGTCGACCGACACACGCCCCGACGTGACGTCATGGACACGGGGGATCAGAGAGATGAGTGTGGTCTTGCCAGACCCGGTTGGGCCCACGATTGCAACGGTCTGACCTGGCTTAGCCACGAAGGATACCTCCTTGAGGACCAAGCGATCGGTGCTCGGATACCGGAACGCGACGTCTCGGAACTCAACCGCGCCCTGTGGGAAATTGATGTGCACGGGCTTGTTCGGTGCCCGAATGACAGGCTCGTTATCGAAGATCTTGTTCAGTCGCGCCATGCTTGCAGCACCTCTCTGGAAAAGGTTCACGACCCACCCAAGCGCAATCAGCGGCCATACCAGAAGGGCCACATAGATTCCGAACGCGACGAAAGCGCCCAACGTGATTCGCCCTGCGATCACCTCGAGGCTGCCGAGCCACAACACGATCACCATACCCGTTCCGGAGAAAAGTGCCAGAATCGGGTGGAAGAGGCCGGCCAGTTTCACAAGGCTCATGTTTCGCCCCATGTAATCAAGGTTCAGCTTGTCGAAGCTTCTTGCCTGGGCCCTCTCCTGGACATAAGCCCTTACGATACGCATACCGGTCAAGTTCTCCTGCACCATGGTCGAGAGGGTCGAAAACTGGTCCTGGATTCTCTCGAAACGGCTGTGGATCACTCTGGAGAAAGCCAAGACCACCGGTGGAAGAGCCACCATCGGAATCATCGCATAGAGCGTTAGCTTTGGACTGATCCAGAGCATGAAACCGAGTGCAAGGATGAAGCTTATGAAGGTATTGACGGCGTACATGACCGCTGGTCCTGTCGCCATTCGAACGGCCAAGGTGTCGTTAGTGGCGCGAGCCATGAGGTCGCCAGTTCTGGTCGCTCCATAGAAACCGGCGTCGAGTCGGAGTAGATGTGCGAAGAAGTCATTTCTAAGATCGCATTCGATGCGGCGACTGAGCCCGTTCAAAAGCTCCCGCATCCCATACTTTGCTGCTCCACCGAATAGGGCTGTCACGATAATAAAAAGGGCATAGATATTGATCTGCGTGCGGGTGACACTCGGATCACCGAGACCGTCGATGGCAAGCTTGATGAGGTAGGGGCTTACAACTGTGAACAGGTTGGTGGTCACCACCAAGCAGAGTCCAGCTGCAAGCGCCTTTCTGTAGGGCCGGAAGTACGGAAGGACTGTGCGGAACTCGTTCATCAAGTGGTGATGGTGCTCACCACCCCACGGCCGCTCCTCCCCGGCGTGGGTCCGAAGCGGCCTGGAGCGTGCCATCCGGCATGATCATGATGGATTGTGCGTCACCCGAGACTCCGGACCGTTCTACCACCTTATGGCCCTTTGCCTCCAAGGCCGTCACCACTCCCACCCTCAAGCCGCCCTGCTCGAAGAAGATTTGGTCGGGTAGGTGCTGGTGGTGGACACGGGGAGCGTTGACCGCCTGTACAACATTCATTCCGTAATCGACAACGTTGATAATCATCTGGAACACCGTCGTGATAATCGTGGGACCACCAGGCGTGCCGGTGACGAAAAAGAGTTCCCCATTGGGATCCGTGACGACCGAAGGGGTCATGGCAGAAAGCATCCGTTTTCCCGGTCCCACAGCGTTGTTCGTTCCTTGTACCAACCCATACTGATTGGGGCTTCCCGGCTTAGTCGCGAAGTCATCCATCTCGTTGTTTAGTATGAACCCCGCACCCCGTACCGTTACTTTACTCCCGAACCAGGAGTTGATTGTCGTGGTGACTGACACCGCGTTGCCGGAGCTATCGACCACCGAATAGTGCGTCGTGTGCTCGCCTTCGTGAGGTGGTTCGAGTCCAGGGCCAACTTCAGATGAAGGGGTGGCGCGATCTGTGATATCGGAGCCCCGGAACTCGGCGTAACTCTTGGACGTCATCCGCTCAAGGGGCATGTCCACGAAGTCCGGATCTGCCAGATATTCGTTACGATCCGAGAAGGATCGTCGCGACGACTCGGCCAGCAGGTGCACCATGTCGACCGAGTGCCATTTATACGAGCCGAGGTCGTATTTCTCCATGATGTTTGCCATCTCGGCCATCGTGGCTCCACCGGATGACGACGGGGGCATCGACAAAACGGTAAAGCCCCGATACGTAAACTCAATTGGATCTCGCCAGGCGGCGGTATAAGCTTCCAGGTCATCGCGTGAAATAATTCCACCACCCTGCTCCATTTCAGCGACGATCCGGTCGGCCGTCTCTCCTCGGTAAAAGCCGTCGGCACCGTGATCACGAATTCTCCGAAGGGTCTCCGCGAGTTCCGGTTGGCTGAACACTTCTCCGATTTCCGGGATGTGGCCGTCCGGGAGAAAGGTCGAGGCCGTCGTGGCGAAGAGGCGGATCCCCTCTTCTGAATTCACCAGGTTACGTCGAAAGCGATGGTGGACCTCGAAACCGTCGGCCAGTACCACTGCAGGCTCAAGCAAATTTTTCCACGGCAGGGATCCGAATCGGCGGTGCGCCTCCCACATCCCCATGACCGTGCCGGGAACTCCGACTGCCAGATGTCCAACCAAGGACTTGTCTGTCGAATTCCCGTCGGGATCGAGAAACATATCTTGAGAGGCGCGGAATGGCGCTTTTTCTCTGTAGTCAAGGGCAGCACTCGTTCCGTCGGCCATTCGGACTACCATGAATCCGCCGCCGCCGATATTTCCGGCCTCGGGATTCACGACGGCTAGGGCCATGGACACCGCGATCGCCGCGTCCACCGCATTACCCCCTTCTTGCATGATGCGCGCGCCTACTCTACTCGCGTAGAGATCTGTGCTCACGACCATGGCGTGATCGGCCGTTACGGGTGCTTCGTCCGATGTGTATCGCCATGTATCGGGGAAGGAGATCGGCCCTTCGGATCTCTCCGTTGGGGCTTGTGAGCAGGCCGCCACGGAGAGTGCCAGTGTGAGTATTCGGCCAAAACCGCCGGTCAGTCTGGAGGGATTCCGTCGCGTCCAGTTCATCTATCTGTCCTCTGCACTGTCGGGGGCTTCAGCGATCTCCCTGAGTAGTCGAACTGCGCCCGCCGCGAGTGCCGCGGCGCCAATCGGAAGAGCTGATTCATCGATGTCGAAGGTTGCTTCATGGTGCATACGTGGCTGCGGAAGTGCTGCGCCGAGCCAAAAAAATGTCCCGGGAGCTTCTCTTGCCAGGAAAGAAAAATCCTCAGCGAACGTCATAGGTTGAATGGGAAAGACGTTATCCTCACCCACCAAATCAAGAGCTGCGGCCTGAACGCATTTCGTGATCCGAGCATCGTTGATCACCGGGAGATAGCCTGGACCTATGTCCACCGTCACTTGGGCCCCCAGAGTCTCGAGCATTTTGAAAGAGGCTTTCAGGTTACGATGTAGCCGCTCACGTACGTCCTCTGAGAAAAAGCGGATTGTACCCTCCAGCGTTACGCGGTCCGCTATGACGTTAGTGGCTGTACCACCTTCGATTCGACCGAAGGTGACGACACCAGATTCCATTGGTGAAAGGCCCCGAGACACTGCTTGCTGAACTGTGACAATTCCCTGAGCGGCGAGGACCAGTGCGTCCACGCCGGCACTTGGAAGAGCCGCATGGCTACTCTTCCCTCGGACTTCAACTTGAACCTCCTCAGCACCGGCCATGATTGGCCCTGGGGCGAAGAAGAGTTTTCCTGAGGGTAGAGGTCCGCCGAGATGGAGACCTACCACCGCATCCACACCCTGCATGGCTCCTTCGGAGACCATGCGCATCGCACCGCTCAAGCCATCCTCGTCTGTGCTCTCTTCCGAAGGTTGGAAGAGAAAGCGAATGCGGCCCGGAGGGAGCAATCCCGCGTCCCGCTCTAACGCCAGGAGTCGCGCGGCGCCGATAAGCCCGGCTACGTGACCGTCGTGGCCACAAGCGTGCATCACACCCGGAGTCGTGGAGACGTAATCGTGCTTGTTTTCTTCCAGAATCGGTAGTGCGTCCATGTCGGCCCGCAAAGCGACGACGGGGCCGTGGCCGGCGTCGAGGTCGGCCACGACACCGGTTCGGCCGACACCGGTTCGGACATCGCAGCCAAGCGCCTCCATTTCCTGTGCAACGATGCCGGCTGTCCGGACCTCTTCAAAGGCTAGCTCGGGGTGCCGGTGGAGGTCCCGGCGAATCGCGATTAGCTCAGGAGCGATGGAGTGAGCTCGTTCGAGAAGGTTCAACGTTATCAGGTCCGGTTATGTGTCTTTGGTTGCTGTCGCAAAAATATCAAGGTTAGCTTGTCCAGCTAGGAGCACTGTCGCAAGAAGACGCACGCGCTTTCTCCGACCGCCCTTTAGAGGGAACTAGCTTACCATGCTTGACGACCGACTGACAGAACAGAGGAATCCGCGTTCCTCCGCGATCGACACGCTCTCTTCTCTTGAGTTGGTCGATCTGGTGAATGCGGAAGACCGTGTGGTTGCTGCGGCCGTAGGTGAGGAACGGCTCGCCATTGCTCGAGCGGTTGATCTGGTGGTCGATGCCTTCCGTGCGGGTGGACGGCTCATCTATGTGGGTGCAGGTACATCAGGACGACTGGGGGTTTTGGATGCGGCCGAAATACCCCCAACCTTCGGGTCGGACCCGTCTATGGTGCAGGGGATTATTGCAGGGGGATATGACGCCCTTGTGTGCTCTCAGGAGGGAGCGGAGGACGATCCGGCGGACGGGGCAGCTGCTATAGACGATCGAAAGGTGGGGTCAAATGACTTTGTTCTGGGGATCGCCACGTCGGGGACGACGCCGTTCGTACATGGTGCTTTGTCTCGGGCGCGTGCCCTTGGTGCCCACACCGGATTTTTGCTTTGCACTCACCCTTGGCCAGCTCTCGTGGATGAACATGACGTGATAATCGCACCGCTGGTTGGACCGGAAGTCGTCACCGGATCGACCCGGATGAAGGCTGGGACGGCGACAAAAATGATTCTTAACATCATCACGACTGGTTCCATGATCAGGATAGGGAAGGTGTTCGGTAACCTGATGGTGGATCTCCAAGCGACATGCAAGAAGCTTCAGGACCGCGGTGAGCGTATCCTAATGAAGACCCTTGGCCTGGATCGCTCCCGGGCATCCGATCTGCTCCAGGCCGCGGATGGACATGTGAAGA
This sequence comes from Gemmatimonadota bacterium, assembly GCA_036336795.1. GTDB lineage: Bacteria > Gemmatimonadota > Gemmatimonadetes > Longimicrobiales > Gaopeijiaceae > UBA822. The sequence continues at coordinate 27,348 of JAYZFL010000027.1, read as the reverse complement.
CGGCGCTGATCATGGGTGATTGCCGCGTCACAGCAGGCGAGGCACGTAGGTTGCTGGATGAAACAGATGGAGTCCTGGCTCGTGTGATCGGGGATCTCACCGAAGGTACTGACGAGTGAGAGAAAGAGGCTTCTTCGTGGGTCTCATGTCCGGGACCTCGCTGGACGGCGTCGACGCCGTCTTAGTGCGGATCGAGGGTGCCACGGAGGAGAACTTCTCCTGGAACCTCGAGGCTTTCACCACTACTCCATACGATTCTGCGAGCCGTGAGATGCTGCTGGACGCTATCGAGCGTGGTACACCGGAGTTGCTGTGCCGGCTCAATGTGATCATCGGCGAATGGCTCGCGGCGGCTGTCCTCGACCTGTGCCAATCTGTTGGCATCGAGAGCTCAAATATCACGGCGATCGGATCCCACGGCCAGACAGTTTGGCACGAACCTCCGTCGGGCCCCCATCCTGGTGCCACGTTACAACTGGGCGATGCCGCCACGCTTGCTGAGCGGACGAATATTCCTGTCGTAAGTGACTTTCGCAGTAGAGATGTTGCTGCGGGTGGCCAGGGCGCACCTCTTGTAGCCAGACCTGACCGCCTCCTTTTTTCTTCGCCAAAGCTTAGACGTGCTCTCCAAAACCTCGGAGGTATGGCGAACGTTACGTGGCTCCCCCCACTCAATTCCACAGAGCCCGTGCTTGCCTTTGACACGGGACCGGGGATCGTGCTCATCGATGAAGCTGTGAGACTCGCTACCGCCGGTAGATGGAAGTTCGACATTGATGGTGCGTTGGCACGGAAAGGCAACCTAGACGAATCACTCCTCCAGGGACTCATGGAGGACGATTTCTTCGGGAAAGAACCACCCAAGTCGACGGGTCGAGAACACTTTGGGCGGGCATTCCTGGATCAGGTCACCCAGGGGTTGACGCCGGGCTCAGAGGGGCAGAAATGGTGCGATTTAGTCGCCACCCTGACGGTCCTGACGGCCCGGACGATCGGTGGTGCGTATCGACGCTGGGTTCTCCCCAAAGGTGTGGACGAGATTTACCTGATGGGGGGTGGCGCACACAATCCGGTGCTCGTCGATGCTATTGAAAGTGAGCTTGATGGGGTGCCCTTGAAGGATGGAGGAGAGCTCGGAGTCAATCCTGACGCGCGGGAAGCTCTTGCCTTCGCGGTTCTCGCATGGGCCCATATCCATGGAATTGCCGGCAACATTCCTTCCGCAACGGGTGCGGATGGCGCGCGGGTCCTAGGTACATTAACGCCAGGAGGAGGGCGGTGAAGGAGGTCTCCCGGAGCAAGGTACCTGAGGAGTCGCCGAGGCCCCAGTGGTCGGCCTGCGGTTTTCCGAAGTCGGCTGTCCTAATGGTGGTGGCACTGGTACACCTCACGATTGTTCTCCCCTCTATCAGTCCCGCGCCTCACAACGGTGGAGACAACGCAGGATATCTCTCACTCGCCCACTCCATGGCTACAGGATCCGGATTCGTCGAACTGTGGGATCCGGCGACCCCTCCCCACACGAAGTATCCTCCGCTCTATCCCGCCCTATTGGCAGTGGCCATGCTACTTGGAGTGGAGGCTTGGTTTACGTTTAAGGTGCTTTCCGCACTTTTAGTCACAACCGCCGTCGTCCTCTCCTTTGGGTGGATCCGCGATCGCCATGGAGCAGGTCTCGCCATTGGGGTAGCCCTCGTTCTGGCCTTCTCGCCTGCCTTCCTTTCGTCTGCGAGCTGGATTCTATCTGATCCATTGTTCCTGGCCTTGACGTACGCATGTCTTTGGGCTTTCCATCGCTCCGAATATCACGATGGTGGGTGGAAATGGGTCATAGCCGGCTCTCTGGCAGCTGTCCTAGCGACTTTCACACGGACGGCTGGGCTCCCTCTAGTTCTTGCGGTTGGCGGGGCACTTTGGGTCGGGCGTCAGTGGAGAGCTCTTGCCGGATTCACGGTCGCGGTACTCATTCCGAGCCTAGCGTGGTGGCTGCGGGCGCGCGCGATTGGAGATCCTCAGTATATCTCGGAGTTTTGGATGATCGATCCCTACCAGCCGGACCTCGGGAGAGCAGGGATCGGAGATCTGTTTACGAGGCTCGTAGAAAACCTCCAGGGGTATGTTTTCACTCACATCCCGGCCGGCCTGACCTCGGGATCTGGTCCGGTACTCGGTGTACTCGGTCTGGTCGTTATGATGACGGCAGTTATCGGATGGACGCTTCGAGTGCGGAATAGCGTAACAGTGGCGGAGCTGTTCGCTCCTCTTTACTTCGGGCTCATCCTTGCTTGGCCGGTAGTTTGGTCAGGAGATCGGTTTGCGCTTCCTCTCTATCCCCTAGTCCTCTTCTATGCAGGAGAGACAATGCTTCGGGGGGCTCGACACGTTCACAAGGGACTGCCAGTCGCTGCAGGCGCACTGGCCCTCATAATGATCGTATTACCGTCGCTCAAGAGCTGGGGAGACTCGATCAGTCGAGCTGATGAGTGTCGACGTGCTGTGCAAACGGCGGGTCCGTTCGCATGCTATGGTGAGGGCTTTCGGCAGTTAGTGGCTGCCGCTAGATGGCTTGGTGAGAACGCACCGGAGGATTCGGCGGTGTTCAGCCGCAAGCCGAGGATTTTTTATACACTGTCGGGAGTTTCGAGCCGCACCTACCCGCTCAGTACCGATCCGGAGAGATTCTTCCGGGATGCTGCTGACGGTGGTGTATCGTACGTAGTGCTCGACCGGGTAGACAGATTAGGGGTCGCTTATGTGGGTGCCGTGGTCCGGCAACATCCAGAGGCGTTCTGCGGTCTCGTGAGCGTTGGAAGGGGAGACCTGCGAACTGATATTTTAGGAATCATTGGGGAGGGGGTCGGGTTAGAATCTGTGGATGGTTCTCAGGACGTGATCACCTTGCGGTCCTGTCCTGAGGCAATGGTCAGGGAGGAACCCAGAGTCCTGCCTCTCTATTCGGCATCTCGTTTGCCTATCCTCACCCTCTCATCCCCATAGAGGAGCCCTAAGGTTGCTCCGAACGCAATGTGCTCGACTAGTGAGCAGGATGGTGAGTCCACAGTCGTGAGGAGCACGGCGAGGAGTGTTGAGATTCGTTGAGGGCTAGAGGCCCCGAGAATCCTGTCGAGACCACCATAAGGTGATGCCACATAATCGATTACGCCGAAGGTTGCGCCCCGCAGAAGTGCGGGGCCGGGAAGCCGGGGTTCGATCACTGTACCATAGAGGATACCCTGACCTGCCGCAGCGAGCAGCTCCGAAACCGAATCGTTGTTGGGGGATATGCTGTTGGACGATCCGTTCGCCCCGTAGCGGAGGAGGCTTATTGCGACCGCGGCTCCAGCGCCAGCGAGTGCAGCGCGCGCCACCAGCGAGGTCTCGGGCCTGCGTCCGGAGAGCAAGGCGAGCAGCCGATCGTAGACGACGCCGGTGCCGGCTGCCAGAATCTGATCTATGGTCGATGCGTCCAGTGGGTTTAGCCTCCCATGTCTCGCGCGCACCTTTACTTGCGAGGGAGCCCTTCGGCCCGCCACTTCCAGCGCATAGCCCAACTGGAACCAGACGTTCTCGGGAGACTTGCTCATGTGTGCGGGAACTCATGATGATCGACGGTAGCGGTTACTCGCCAATGGTGCGGATGAGGAATGGTTTTGACAAGGCACTAGCGTGTTGAAGCGGCGGCGGACTCCGGAAATTCTGCTTACTGCCCTTTGTATGGTGGTCTGGCCTGTGCCTTCTGCCTCTGCTCAGGTTCCGCCTAACGACTCCTGGAGAAGCCTGGAGACTGCCCACTTCCGTGTAACGTTCCCCGCCGAACTAGAATCCTTTGCGCGAAGGGCTGGCACGCAGGCTGAGCGTGCCTACACATTGCTCGGTGAGGCTTTCGTCGATCCGCCCGACGGACGGATCGAGCTACTGGTAACCGACCACGTTGATTACAGCAACGGCTTTGCAACCGCAGTACCGTATAACCAAATCACCGTTTATGCGCGCCCTCCGATGGAGGGATTAGTCCTCTCACATTTTGACGACTGGCTGCAAGTTGTCATACTGCACGAACTAGCACATGTTTTCCACCTCGATTCTAGTGGACCACTCGGGTCTGTAATCCGCAAAGTGATGGGACGAGGATCGACCGGATGGCCAACGTTTCCTGCTTTTGATCTCCCTATTTGGATTACTGAAGGTCTGGCGACCTACTACGAGTCCTCCCTCACAGGGGCGGGTAGGTTGCGAGGAAGTTTCCTTGACATGGTGCTTCGGACGGCGGTTTTGGAGGGAGAATTCGAGGGGCTGGATCAGGTGTCGGCAAGTTCCCCCAATTGGCCTGCAGGGACCCGAGCGTACGCGTACGGGTCAAACTTCTTCGACTATCTACTCTCCACTTATGGGGAAGAAAGCATGGGTCGATTCGTCGACGCCATCTCCCGGCAGCTTATTCCCTACCGGCCGAACTCAGGAGCTAAGAATGCTTTTGGTGTGAGCTTTTCGGAGGCCTGGTCGAGTTGGGAGGACCAGCTCCAAGAGCGTTACCGGGTGTTAATGGACTCCCTCGCCTCTGTCGCACCGATCACACGGGGAGAGCTTCTTGTGGGAGAGGGCCGGTATGCACTCTTTGCCTCTGTATCTCAAGACAGTAGCCGCCTCGCGTACCTTCGATCTGATGGACGCTCAGATGTCCAAGTGCGGTTGGCTGACCCCGATGGCACGGATGATCGAAAAGTCGGGAGGTTAAACAACCTCGCAAATCTTTCGTGGCTTCCGGACGGAACGCTCATCGCAGCGGAGCTTGAATTCACTGATTCCTACCGTAGCCGCTCGGATCTCGTTCACATCGATCAGCAGGGACGGAGACGGAAGATCACCCAGGGAGCAAGGTTAGATCAGCCCACCGTGTCTCCCGATGGGCGGGCAGTCATAGCGGTGCAGGATGGAGAGGGAACGAACAGGCTCGTCCGAGTGGATTTGAGTAGTCAACAGGTTCAGGGGCTCACTGCATTCAGACCGGATGAGCACTGGGCTTATCCGTCATGGTCTCCCGACGGTCGCTGGATCGCAGCTTCACGGTGGCGTCCCGGTGCTTTCTACGATCTGTTCGTGTTGAATGCTGATGGCAACGTTCTTCATCGCGTGACCTACGATCGGGCAGTGGATCAGGCCCCCACTTGGTCACCGGATGGACGGTGGATCCTGTGGTCCTCCGACCGTAGTGGCATCCCGAACCTCTACGCTGTGGCAGTCGATTCTACGACGGGTGCACCGGGGTCGATTCGTCAAGTCACGAACGTACTGGGGGGAACCGCCTATCCGTCTGTTGATCCGAGTGGCGGTTGGATCTACTACTCTGGTTATCATGCTAACGGCTGGAACATTGAACGCATACGTTACGATCCGATGTCGTGGTTCGAGCCATTCCCTGTCAAGGCTGGCTTCACGACGGGCGGTGAGGCTGCCACCGAACGCTTCAGCGTACGTGTAGGGAATGAGGCAGGCCCGTACGGATCCCTACATACTTTACGTCCTCACTTCTGGGACGTGCTTTACCGCCCAAGCGTCTCTCGGTTGGGTGGTGCAGGAGAACCTTCAGTTCGGAGGGTTCTAAGTCCGGCACTAGGTGTCGGAACGAGCGGGCGTGATTTGGTCGGGCGCCACGCATACACGCTCGGAGCGCTATTTCGGTCGAATGGGCGTACTGACGGCGCGGTGTCCTACACCTACGCGGGCCTGGGTAACCCGGTCGCAGGGCTCTCTTTCTCGCAAAGGCATGAGGTCGATGGACCTTTTACGATTGAGGAGACACGTGATTCAGACGTGACTCTATACCGTGCGGAGAGGGAGCGAAGGTTGGGGACTTCGGGGACTTTGGTTCGCCGACGGTTCCGGAATCGGACGGCCCTGTCTCTCTCGGCCGCTCACGTTTGGGAAGACATCGACTTGCTCAACGAGGGTCTTGCGGCGAGCTCTCTTCACCCTCTCCAACCCAGCCATCGGCTAGGAGAGGTCACAGCGTTGATCTCCTTCCGCACGGCACGGGGCTTTGCTTTTTCGACTAGCCCTGAGGCTGGTGTTCGGGCGTTCCTTCAAGTTCGGGCCCGCCGTGAGTTCTCTTTGCCCGGCTCATTCAGGGGAGTGACCGGACGTGACCGTGCATATCGGGAGGCCACAGGACAGCTGAGTGCATATCGAGGATTCTCGGGTCCGGGTTTCTCCAACCACGTGGTTGGAGTACGAGCGTCATTCGGCGTGGCGACAGGGCCAGGAGTGGATCGATATCACTTCGGTGTTGGTGGTGCACAGGGCCGCCTCGAGCATGTTACGGGTGCGGAGCTATTCGGGGGGCGGTCGCTGTTGTTTCCTGTTCGGGGTTATTTCGAGGAACAACGCACGGGACGGTATGCGTGGTCAGCTTCTGCGGAATACCGTTTTCCTCTTCTAAATGTGCATCGAGGCCTCGGCCTATTCCCTCTTCACGTGGACCGGATCAGCGGTGCTCTGTTTGCGGATCTGGGAAATGCGTGGGGTCCGAATGATCCTGTTGATTCGGGGGCAAACTTCGTGAATTCACGTGAGGTGCGGTTGGCTGCGGTCGGGGCGGAGCTCCAAACGTTGGTCTCGGTTCTGTACCGGTCGCGACTGTTTTTTAGGCTTGGGGTCGCTTTCACGTTCACTGATACGCCGAGTGATCCTGTGTATTTGAGGTTGGGGTTGGCTTTTTAGTTCAACGTAGGCTTGTGATGTCTCGTAAGATTAGTCACTCCCCATCTTAATGAATTAAGTAACGTTAACGGTTGTTTGATTCACCTCAATCCTGCCCCTTGACCACTAGATATTGGGGGTATAGGTTGGCGCTTCCGCAATATTTTGTGGGTCCGGCGTGTTTCTCTACAAAAGAACTCACGTGCGAAACGGCCTGCCGTCACTTTTCCACAAACGGCGGGCCTGTTTTTCCACACTTCTCTACGGAGCCACAATGGCATGAAGAAGGAGTCCTCCCCCTCGGATGAGCGTATTTTCAATGGCATAGTGCCCGACGACCTGCCACCGGCAGTTCTTTCAGACAATGCCCGGTTGGTCTTGGCGAAGAGGTATCTCAAGAAAGACGAACACGGAAATCCCTTGGAGGAGCCTGAGGAGATGTTTTGGCGGGTGGCCAAGGTTATCGCCGATGTCGACGAGACGTACGGAGCTTCTGATGCAGCGGTGGAAGAGTTAGCTCGGCAGTTTTACGACCTCATGACTAACGGAAAGTTTGAGCCGAACTCTCCAGCGCTGATGAATGCGGGGCGTCCACTGGGTCAGCTTTCAGCCTGTTTTGTGTTGCCCATAGACGACGCACTATCAAATGGGAAAAGTGGAATCTACGACACGCTCAAAGGAATGGCGCTTGTGCATCAGTCCGGGGGCGGAACGGGCTTCTCTTTCTCACGTCTCCGTTCTGAGGGTTCGCAAGTGAAGTCAACCACGGGGGTGGCCTCGGGCCCGGTGTCGTTTATGACTCTCTACGATGCGAGTACCGAAGTGGTAAAGCAGGGCGGTACCCGGCGTGGAGCGAACATGGGGATCCTCAGGGTCGATCATCCTGACATCCGCCTGTTCATTACTTGCAAGGACGATACCTCCCAGGTAACGAACTTCAATATTTCAGTTGCCCTGACCGACACGTTCATGGAAGCGGTTGAGGCGGGCGAGAGCTATGACCTTGTGGATCCCAAGAGTGGAAAAGTCGTCACGCAAGAGGATGCCCGCGAGGTTTTCGATTTAATCGTCCACGGTGCGTGGAAGACCGGTGAACCAGGGACCTTCTTTGTGGACCGGGCTAACGCTTTCAATCCAGTGCCGAAGCTCGGTTCGTATGAAGCAACGAATCCGTGTGGAGAGCAACCGCTTCTGCCCTATGACGTCTGTAACCTGGGGAGCGTGAACCTTGCTAAATTTGTTTTACAGGATTATGTGCCGGGTGATGATCCTGCGGATGGCGTCGACTGGGATTCCCTTTCCCAAGCGGTTCATCTCTCGACACATTTTCTCGACAACGTTATCGACGCGAACCAGTATCCACTACTCGCGATCACGGAATTAGCCCAAGATATCCGCCGAATCGGTCTGGGAGTGATGGGATGGGCCGATATGCTTATCTCTCTAGGCATCGCTTACGATAGCCCGGAAGGGGTGGAGATGGGTCGTAAGGTGATGGGATTTCTTAACGAAGAAGCTAGGAGCGCTTCCGAGAGGCTTGCCGAGACCCGTGGAGCTTTTCCGGCGTGGGAGGAATCCATCTGGGGACCAGATGAGCGTTGCGCACGCTATCCGGATGGACATCGTATCCGGCCGATGCGACGGCTTAGAAACTGCAATATTACGACCGTTGCACCCACGGGTACAATCTCGATCTTCGCTGGGTGCTCGGGGGGCATTGAGCCAATTTTTGCTGTAGCGTTTATGAGAAATCAGGCAGGCGCTCTGATGCCGGATGTCAACCCGATGTTCGTTGCTCAGGCAAAAATGGGAGGATGGTATTCTCAGGAACTGATGGCTCGGATCGCGGAAGATGGCCACATTCACTTCCCTGAAGTTCCGGACGAGGTTCAGGGGGTCTTTAAGACGGCCCATGATATCTCGCCCGAATGGCATGTCCGTATGCAGGCGGCGTTTCAAGAACACACTGATTCCGCTATTTCCAAGACGACGAATTTTCCGCGGGAAGCCACGCAAGAGGATGTGCATAAGATCTATAAGATGGCTTATGATCTCGACTGCAAGGGAGTTACTGTCTACCGAGATGGCTCGAGATCTGAGCAAGTGCTTTCCACTGGACGTACTGGGAAGTCAGGTGAAGAGGCCACAGAATCCGGCGCTGATGTCACGCAACTTGAGCAGATGCTTGCCGATACCCGTGAGGCATTGCACGTCCGGTCGTTGGAGCTCGAGCAGGTCTATCGTGAACACGAAGATCAGGATCGGACTGCGGCTGCGGCACGTCACAAGCGGCAGCGGCCAACCATACTTCGAGGACGCACGCTCAAGATGAGTTCTCCTCTCGGTGATCTTTACGTGACGATCAACGAAGACGAAGGTGGTCGGGCGTTTGAGGTTTTCTGTACACTCGGCAAGGCGGGAGGAGCTGCAACGGCTGACGCGGAGGCGGTCGGTCGCCTAATATCGCTGGCTCTGCGTTCGGGGATTCCAATCTCGGCCATTCGAGACCAACTAAGGGGCATTTCTTCAGATCGGGCCGTGGGAGTCGGTCCAAGTAAGGTGCTGTCCCTACCGGACGCGATCGGTCAAGCCATTGAGCAATACATATCCGAAAAGGAGGGTGTGCAGGAAACCCTTTCGCTTGGCGCAGTGGTCGAAACCGGCGGTGCTCAGGGACAGGTTGTACAGGGCCATGGTCACCAGTCCGACTTCCTCGGGTCACGAGCGCATATAGGCAGCTGTCCGGATTGTGGAGCCGGGCAACTTTCCTTTGAAGAGGGCTGCGTGAAGTGTCACATTTGTGGGTATAGCGAATGTGGGTAAGAACATGTGCAATGGTTCAGTGACCCAAGCTGCGACACTGATAGAAAGAGCGGAGGCCCGTGACACCGGACGAATTCGTCGAGCGCTTTAATCGATTATTCAGCTGGGAAGATCGGTACCGATATCTCATCCAGCTGGGGCGGAAGTTGGATCCTTATCCGGAAGAATTTCGGAACGACGAACATCTCGTCCCGGGGTGTGCGAGCCGGGTCTGGCTCGTGGCCGATGAGGGATCGCAACCTTCCCAGGTCGTCTTGAAGGCTGATAGTGACGCTCACATTGTGAAAGGTCTCATCGCGGTTCTGCTCCTTATGTACTCGGGGAGGACCGCCCAAGAGATCCTTGCCGCAGATGTGGAGGGGCTTTTTGAGCGTCTTGATCTAGGACAGCACCTCTCCGTTAGCCGTCGCAATGGTTTCTACTCGATGAACCGAAAGATTCGTGAGTATTCTGCACAGGCGCTTACTGACGTTGGTTGAGAGTCACCGGCCGCCATCTCGCCCCTCGGTCTGCCCCGAGTCTGTTTAGCTTACTGCACGAGAACACCGAGCTTACGATTACATCGGTACCCGTGTCATGTCCTCGGTAAGAAATCCGATATCAGTTCAGGTGTCCTCCCTGAGTTTGATGGGGACTCGCCCTCTGATGCGGTTGAGCAAGAGTGGCACCGTGGGGTGGTTTCGGTGAGATTGTCCGTTTACCGGATGTGGAGACTCTTGAGCGTGAGCAAGATGAGGAAGAGGTGATGATGAGATGGTTGTGGGTGACGAATCTGATCTTAGTGTCCCTCGGCTGTGGCGAGGGACACGGGGGTAGTGCGGGAAGTGTCTCGGTTCGTGTGGATCGTCCCGCGTTCGATGCTACACGGGCCTTCAAAGACCTTGAAACACAGGTGGCCTTCGGCCCTAGGATCCCGGGTTCGGAGGGCCACACTCGACAGTTGGTTTGGCTGGAGAGTCGCCTGCTTGAATTTGCAGACACGGTGTTTCTGGATCCCTTCGAGCACGTCACGGCCCAGGGACACGAACTGAGCCTCACCAATGTCATCGCGCGCTTCGGCCCCGATAGTGGGGAACGACTTCTCCTTCTGACGCATTGGGACACCCGTCCCTGGGCGGACCGGAGCGCAGACGAGGTCGACCGCGACAAACCAGTTCCCGGAGCCAACGACGGAGCTTCCGGCACGGCTGTACTTCTTGAGCTGGCTCGGATGTTCGATACGCAGCCCCCACCAGGGGGCGTGGACCTTCTCTTCAGCGACGGTGAAGACTACGGACCCGACACTGAGGATATGTTTCTGGGGGCTCGGCACTACGTAGCGGGAAGAGCTCAAGAGGATCCTCCGGCCTTTGCCATCCTCCTCGACATGGTGGGTGATGTAGATCCCCGCTTTCCGGCAGAAGCTTATTCGATCGAGAGTGCCCCCCAGGTGGTGCAGCGAGTGTGGGGGATTGCAGCTGACCTCGGCTACCGGCGTTACTTTCCGATGGATGAAACCGTTCGAGTTATAGACGACCACGTGCAGCTCAACGATGTTGGGATTCCTACGATTGACGTCATCGACTTTGACTACGGGCCAAATAATCAGTTATGGCATACGCCCGATGACACACCGGACAACACTAGTGCTCAGACGCTCATGATGGTCGGAGACGTCATTGCAGAAGTAGTGTATCGCAACAGATGAGCTTGAGGAGAACGCAAACCAAGGATTCGAGATGACCGCAACCCGACAAGATGTTGTTACCGTGGCTGCCATCCAGGTTGCGCCCACGTTCTTTGACCGGAAGAGTGCAGTGGAGAAAGTGTGTCGTCTAACCGAAGAAGCGGCTGAAAAGGGTGCGGAGCTGGTTGTCTTTCCTGAGGCGTACGTGGGTGGTTATCCGTGGGGCCTCGCATTTGGAACTGGAGTGGGTGGGCGTAGCGAATCAGGCCGCCGGGTGTGGCAACGATACTGGGATACGGCTGTGGAGGTGCCCGGCGCCGACACGGAGCGTCTGGGGGAGGTCGCGTCGGACGTCGGTGTGTATTTAAGCGTCGGTGTTGTGGAACGAGATTCTACCTTCGGCGGCGGCACGCTTTTTTGCACACTGCTCTATTTCGGTCCTGATGGATCTCTATTGGGCAAGCACCGCAAGCTCAAGCCCACTGCAGCGGAGCGGCTGATCTGGGGAGAGGGAGACGGCAGTACACTCACAACCATCGACGCGCCGTTCGGTAGGATAGGGGGCTTGATCTGTTGGGAGAATTATATGCCTCTCGCTCGCATGGCGATGTATGGAAAGGGTGTCGAGATATATCTAGCGCCAACGGCGGACGCGCGAGATCGGTGGCAAAGTACACTTCGGCACATCGCTCTTGAGGGGCGCTGCTTCGTAGTGGGATGTAACCAGTATGTAACCCGGGACATGTACCCGGATGACCTCGAGATCCGCGACGAATTGGAAGCGTGGCCCGAAATCCTGTGCCGTGGTGGTACCGCTATCTATGATCCGGCGGGAGAATGCCTCGCTGGGCCCCTTTTTGACGAGGAGGGACTCATCACAGCTGAGTTTGACATGGGTTCCGTGGTGCGGGCGAAGTTTGACTTCGACGTGGTAGGACACTACGCCCGTCCCGATGTATTTCATCTCGAGGTTGACGAGGGGGTCAAGGCTCCTGTGACGTATTAACCAATCCCCTCCCCGCGTCTGCCGGTGCACTGTTGGATTCAATGGACCGTCGTACATTGAAACTTCGAGAGAGTTTCCCCTGAAGTCCCATTGAAATTTGTTGCGAGCCCTAACATCATCGGATTCGGGGGAATCCCATTCTCAGAACCGTTACCTACGGAGAGAAAAGGGTCATGACCCAGGCCACTATATCGAGAATCGACGCGTACCTGTCGGAGGCCCATCAGTTCGGAGCAAGTAACTATAAGCCCCTTCCTGTGGTTCTAGAGCGAGGTGAGGGAGTCTGGGTGTGGGATGTCGACGGGAAGCGATACCTTGACATGCTCTCTGCCTATTCGGCCATCAATCAGGGACACCGCCATCCGGCTGTCCTACAGGCTGCTGAAGAGCAGCTGTCCAAATTGACGCTGACTTCGCGTGCTTTCCACAATGACCAGATGGGGCCCTTCCTTCGGGAATTGTGTGAGGCCACCGGGTACGAAAAAGCTCTTCCCATGAATACGGGCGCTGAGGCTGTTGAGACGGCGATCAAGACGGTGCGGAAGTGGGGTTATCAGGTCAAGGGCGTGCCTGAAGGACGGGCAGAGATCATCGTGTGTGAGAACAATTTCCATGGGCGCACCACCACGATTGTCGGATTCTCTTCAGAGGACCAGTCTCGAGAAGGATTCGGGCCGTTTACTCCAGGATTCGTCTTAGTTCCTTACGGCGATCTCGACGCGTTCAAAGCGGCTGTTACGGAAAATACTGTGGGTTTTCTCGTCGAGCCGTTACAAGGGGAGGGAGGTGTGGTCGTTCCTCCCGAAGGCTACCTGAGTGGAGCCGCAGAGATTTGTCGCGATCGAGGCATCGCCTTCATGGGGGACGAAATCCAGACGGGACTGGGCCGCACGGGTCGGTTGTTCTGTTGTGAGTGGGAGAGTGTGAGACCCGACGTCTTGATTGTGGGTAAAGCCTTGGGAGGTGGGGTGTACCCCGTCTCCGCGACCATCGCCGATGGGGAATTTATGGACGTTTTCCGTCCCGGTGATCATGGCTCGACCTTCGGCGGGAACCCCCTGGGAGCTGCCGTAGCGCGTGCGTCACTCAAAGTGATTCTGGACGAGGATCTGTCTCAGCGGTCCGATAAGTTAGGCGCGTGGTTCATGAATCGTTTACGTGGAATCGACTCCCCTCACGTCGAAGAGGTTCGAGGACGAGGACTCATGATTGGGGTGGCCATCAACGTGTCTTCGGGAACCGCCCGACCTTTTTGTGAATCCCTTCAAGCCCGAGGGATCCTCGCTAAAGAAACGCACCAACAGGTCATCCGCTTCGCGCCGCCTCTCACAATCGAACAGGCCACCCTAGAGGAGGCTTTGGTGGACATTGAGGATGTCCTAACCCGTTAGTTTGCTAACTAACTGTCCGGCTGCGGGGTGTTTCAGAATTCCAACAGCGCTGTAGCGAGCCGAAAAGTACAAGCTTGGATTGCGGTGCGCGGACGGCTAAGGATCATACTACCGCAGGTGTGTCCGACTTACCACGGCGCTACAAGCTTCTACACTACAACCCATTGCTTCAGGTTGATATCTAAGGCCATGGGGTAGAGGTCATCCGCTTGGGTAGAAAATTCTTACCATTTGATTTGACCTTCCTGCGTTGTATCCACCTGCTCCCCTTTGCCGTCGCCCAATAGTACGGTCTCAATCTGACCGTAGAGAAATTCCCTCGCCTTCACGTCACGGGGATCCAATCCATAGTGGTTGATCAGAAGGGTCTGGTGTTGTAGCCACTCGGACCAGCATTCTGAACAAATCCGCTTCTGGATGCGGCGTCCTAAGTCATTGCGGAAAGGCGCCCTGGTCAATTGCGGCTTTTCCGGGCCGCAGCGCTTACACTCGATGGTTTCCAATCTGGTGTCACCTCTTCAGATATACAGATTCGGTGGTCCGATTCTAGGGAGGTTTCGACTACCCCCGGAGGAGAAATCGGGTCCTACGTATACTCGATCACTTTTTCATAATCGCAACGTGCGAACTCGGCTAGAGGCCTATCAGGCCTGACAAGGTAACCGAATTCGGTGGACTGGTTTTTGGGATTCGGTTAATTTCTAATTCTCGCGCGTTTCTGAATGGTCTGCCTCTGCGTTCGAATCAGGATGCATTGATCATGTTGACGAACAAGCAACTCCAACATATCAAGTTGCGGCTGAGGGACGAGCTCGCCCGGGCGCTTAAGGCCCTGGGGATCTTCGACAGTGTGGCGAAGCTGGATCGCGAGTCGATGGACTCTGATTTATCCAATTACACGGACCACATGGCTGATCAGGGAACGGAAGCGATGGAGCGAGAAAAAGCGGCTCTCTTCGCCACGAAAGAAGGCCGCTATATCTATCGACTTGAGGAAGCCCTCCGACGCCTTTACAGCGAGCCGGAAAAATTCGGCAGCTGCCATACCTGTGGTGCTGATGTGGGGTTTGATCGGCTGGACGCTCTCCCTCATGCTCGCTATTGCATCGACTGCAAGCTCAAGGAAGAGAACGCCGCGTAACGCTTGGGTGAGGTGCTGGCTACAGGGCCGCCAGGATCTCCGTTGCAACCGTTTCCACCTGCCAACGCCTGACTCCGTCGACTACTTGGAGTTCTCTTTCCGTGCGTGGATGGCTGCGAGCGATCTCCAGTAGCAGCGCATTTGACATTAATAATCCTCTCTCAATCCCCAGTTCTGCGGATTTTCGGTTCCGCACCGCCTTAAGCCTATTCACGGCCTCTTCCAGCTCCGGCGTCGGACGACGGGTCCCTGACAGGTTGGTGCGAGGGTACCCGACCAGATGCTTGTCTTCTAATCGATCGATGACGTCAAGCCGCTGGAGCAAATCGGTTCCCGAGCGTTGGGCCAACTGCGTCGAGAAACCACCGATCTTGGCGAGATCGGATTTATTCTTGGGTCGTTCCTGAACGACTTTTAGGAGAACTGCGTCACCGGCTACCCGAAAAAGGGCACGGTCGAGCCGACGCGCGATCTCGTCCCGCCAGAGGCAAATTTCGCGGATCAGCGCGATCTCACGAGGCTCCATGTACCGGGCGCCCTTGATCTTGGTTACCGGATCAACCTCCCCAGGGTCGCTCCACCGACGAGAAGCCAACCGCGTGGATTCCTCTTCAGCCCAAGTCAATCTACCCAATGATTCCAGACGCTCAGTGAGAAGATCGGTCAGCTTGTGAAGGTGTTGGGTGTCGGATGCTGCGTACTTGAGCATCTCTTGGGGGATTGGGCGTTGTGCCCAATCGGCTCGCTGGTACTTCTTTGAGAGGTGCACTTGGAAGCACTTCTCAAGGAGCGAGGCAAGACCGATCGACGGTTCACCGAGCAGAGCTGCAGCCACCTGGGTATCGAACAGGTTGACGGGATGCAGATGGAGGTCCCGATCCAGGAGGCGAAGGTCGTAGTCTCCTCCATGGACCAAAATGCGAACGTCGGGGCTCTCAAAAGGAGTGCGAAGTACGTCGGACGGATCCACAGCGAGTGTGTCCACGACGAAAGTCTCGTCGGCGGTGCTAAGCTGGAGAAGACAGACTTGATCTGAGTAACGATGGAACCCCGCGGCTTCGAGATCCACGGCGATGCGGCGCTTTCCCTGAAGAGCGTCGGCGAGCTTCTCAGTTCCGTTTTGATCCACGATCAATTGGATTGTCATCTTGACGCCAGCTTCGGCCTGTTCGACGATATGCGCAAGCGGGAAGGATCTTTGTCGGTTCTTATTCGATCCGGAACTAAATAGGAAGATAGGCGTGAGCCTGTTCCACACAGACGTGCTCCACATCTGTCCGAGCCTTGCCTGTCGGATCATGCCCCGACAGCTTCAATGGGACTCCCGCGCCACTCTTTGGGTGTGTTGCTACCCCTGTAAGGCCAAGAACGATTCCATGCTTTGCACCGAGATCACTCGTGACTCTAGTCGGTCTTAGACCGTCCAGCGAGGGCGTATGAAGCTCACATTCCTCGGGACCGGAACTTCGTTCGGAGTACCGGTGGTGGGTTGTACATGTAAGACCTGCACATCACAAGATCCACGTGATCGACGGACTCGCCATGGAGCCCTGGTCGAAGTAGATGACCTTACGGTGCTCGTCGATACACCACCGGAGCTGCGACTTCAACTTCTTTCGGTTGGAGTGAAAGATGTCGATGCCGTGTGGTTCACCCATGCCCATGCGGATCACCTCCATGGGATCGACGATCTGCGTGTGTTCACTGCAAGGAAGCGGGAGCATTTAGACGCTTTTGTGCCTCGGGAGTACGAGAGCGTCTTAAGGACTCGATTTAAGTACATTTTTGATCGTAACTTTCGAGTTCCTGAGGGAACGACCAAACCTGAAATCCGATTGATTCCTTTCGATCCGGAAGGCCCAGTGACGATTCACGGTCACAACTTCTTGCCTGTGGCTGTGCCGCACGGACCGGTAACGGTCTATGGTTTTCGTGTGGGGAACCTCGGGTATGTGACCGATGGTAAACTTCTTCCGGAGGCTGCCCTTGAGACGTTGCGTGGCGTCCGTGTACTGGTTCTCAATGCTCTTTGGTTCGGTCGCCCGCATCCAACGCACTTCAACGTCGAGGAGGCGGTCGAAGTGGCTGCGAAAGTTGGGGCCGAGCGCACATACTTGGTTCACCTTACGCATCGAGTAAGCCATCAGGAGCTAACCGAAGGCTTGCCCGACGGTGTCCTGCCGGCGTACGACGGCCTCTGCATCGAGATTTTATGAAACGAGTCATCTTAGACTATGGGAACATGATGGCCTCCAATCTGGGTGAAGGGGGCATTGATCCCGATCGACTTGATACCGACCTTGCGGAACGCTTTCGCTCCGCTTTTGAAGTGGTTGAAAGATCAAGAACTTCCCGTGAGATGGGATTCTTTCGACTGCCCCATGCTTCCGAGTTACACGCAAGGACGTGCGAACTCGCCGACCGTTACCGTAGAGAAGTCGACAACGTCGTAGTTCTGGGGATCGGCGGATCCGCCTTGGGGACGTGTACCCTACGCGATGCGTTGTTGGGACCGCTCTGGAATGAGTCCGATGACGAAGCCCGCCGACATCTCCCTCGAATTTTTGTCTTGGATAATGTCGATCCGATTTCGGTCCGAGATCTGTTGGCTCACATCGACATCCGGCGAACACTCTTCAACGTGGTAAGCAAGTCCGGCGACACCGCTGAAACGATGGCGCTCTTCTTGGCGATCGAAGGGTTTTTGATCGAAGAAGTAGGTCCGCATGAGGCTCCCAGCCATTTCCTCTTCACAACAGACCCTGAGGGTGGAGTGCTACGCTCCATCGCGAATCGCGAGGGAATTCCGAGTTTACCGATTCCTCCTGATGTTGGAGGACGATTTTCGATACTGTCTCCAGCCGCACTCTTTCCCGCTGCCGTGGCGGGAATCGATACGGCGGCGCTTTTGGCTGGTGCGGCACGCGCCCAGGATCGTTGCAGTTCTGCGGCTTTGGTAGAGAATCCTGCTGGAATTATGGCGACTCTCCTACATTCGGCTCATACTGAATCAGCAGCGTCTATCCACGTTATGATGCCGTATTCAGACCGTCTCCGCTCCTTCTCTCAATGGTTTCAGCAACTGTGGGCGGAATCCTTAGGCAAAGCTCACGACCTCGCTGGCAACGTCGTTCATACCGGGCCCACACCACTTTCAGCAGTGGGTGTAAGTGATCAGCACTCCCAGTTACAGCTCTTCATGGAGGGGCCCTACGACAAGGTTGTGGTGTTCGTTGCGGTGAGGCGAGCGAGCTCCGACATGAAGATCGGAAAACATCGATCCGAGCTTGCCCCGCTCAGTTGTCTTGGGGGAAAGACATTGGCTCACTTGTTGGACGCGGAGCGGCGAGCGACTACGGAGGCTCTGCGCCAGAATAAACGTCCGACCATGACTTTCGAGATCGACCGCCTTGACGAGGAGACTTTGGGGGAGCTCCTCATGCTGATGTGCATCGCGACGGTATATGCGGGTGCGCTATACGGTGTGGACCCTCTGGATCAGCCTGGCGTCGAAATCGGAAAACGCTTCACGTACGGCCTCTTGGGTCGGGAGGGATTTGATGGGCCTGAACTTCAAGATTCAGACTCTCGCTGGAGGGTATAGAGTCTATCGATTCTTGCCTCAAGGGTCCTGTGATGAGTAGAGCAACTGCAGTATCTTTCAGGTGGCGGACGACATGATGGTGCACCGCCACAGAAGAGGAAGGAGTTAATAGAATGGGTAGTCAAGAAGAGCTCCCGTACGTCATCGTTGAGCGGAACAATGGTGGGGGCTTCGGTGCCTTCTGCCTCGGTGCGCTTGTTGGTGCAGGACTAGCGCTGCTATTTGCTCCCCAAACGGGTGAAGAAACACAGGAGGAGATCAGGGAGCGTGCCAAGAAGCTTCGCCTCGCTGCCGAAGAGCACATGCGCGAGGCACAACTCCACTTCGGGGATCACATAGAAGCTGTACGGGATGGTGTCCAATCCCAAGTGAGTATCGTCAAAGATGCCGTGGAGTCAGGGCGGCAGGCTGCCGAGACGGCGCGAAGTGATCTCGGAGCCAAGCTTGAGCGTTCAAAGGCTGCGGCTAGGGCTGGAATCGCTGCTGCAAAGGATACCTCAGCCGATGGGAGTGTATCTCCTGAGGAGGATGTGTCAGCGAGTAATACCTGATGGGATCCCCCATGTATCCCAGTCCGAATCTATTACGTATCAATAGTATTTATCTTGAGCGGAGAGATTGCCCAAGTTCACACCACGCGAAAAGGGCGCAGGGTGGAAGTTCAGACTGCCCCTCTGTGGGGCTGCGTGAGGTTCGAAAGCCCTCTTTCCGTTCCAGCGTTCGAGGTCACGGACCCCGGAACGCGTCACGCTTTTGACCAGGACTCGGTTCCGTGAATGAGGAAGGGGGCCGGCACACCGTGGGCAGGAACCGGAAGGCCCGTCACGAGTACGAAATTCTTGATACGTATGAGGCGGGAATGGTCCTCAAGGGGCCCGAGGTGAAGTCGCTCCGAGCCGGAAAGCTCGCCTTCCAAGACTCTTTCGCACGAGTTGAGAAGGGTGAGGTATGGCTGTATAGCCTTCACATTTCTCCCTATGAGCAAGCGAACCGAGCTAATGTGGATCCGGATCGAGTTCGTAAGCTTCTTCTTCACCGTGAGGAGATCGGACGCCTCTCGAGCAAGACCCAGGAGAAAGGACTCACGCTTGTCCCTCTCGAAGTGTATTTCCGGAAAGGAAACGCCAAGGTGACACTAGGACTCGCACGAGGTCGTCGGCTCTATGACAAACGCGAGAAGCTTAGGCGAAAAACTCAGGAGATGGAGGCCCGGAGGGCAATGGGGAAACATCGGTGAAAATGGGTCGAGCGCAGGACTCGGGGGTGATTGTCTTTATCGCGACAATGGTTTCGATAGGGCCGAGCTACGCTCAATCCACGGGATCGCTGGTCGTTCGTGGCCCGGATCAGGAGATACGGTTGCTACCAGTGGCCCGGCCGCACGGTTATGCGACAGTCCGGCACGATACTCTCGAAAGGTTTGGATGGAATGTAGAGATGACACCGTCAGGGCTTGAAGTCGCGATGCAAGATAATGGTGCCGTTGTAAGTTTTTCCTTCGGGAGCCCTTTGTTCTGGTGGGACGGCGATCTGCTCCAGTTGGTTGATGTGCCATTTGTTCTAGATGGTGAGGGACACGTGCCACTTCAATTCATCCTCGATTTCCTTCCGGTGCGAATGCGGCGGAGCTATGTGTACATACATGAGGATGGTGTCCTTCAGGTCTTGGATCAGGGTGCTTGGTCTGGATTGGTCCAGAGGTCCGCAGTTACCGATTCGGATGAAGAGAAGCTGCTTGAGCAGACTGGCTCGCTAAAACCTACAGGAATAATGTCGCCACGAAGTTCCATCGATGAGATTCCGAAGGAACGCGTGAAAACTGAGGGCCGTGTTGTCGTTATAGATCCTGGCCACGGAGGAAAGGATCGGGGCACGGTAGGACCCGGTGGTCGGCGTGAAAAAGATATTGCCCTTGCGGTTGGCCGTGTGTTGGCTCGTGAACTCCGCGGTGACGAGGGACTTGAGGTTTATATGACTCGGAACCGTGACGTATTTGTTCCGCTTTGGGAGAGGGGCGAAAAGGCGACGCTTTGGAAAGGAGAACGTCCAGGCTTGTTCATCTCTATCCATGCAAACTCAGCTCTTGGTGATGCTTCGGTACGAGGGTTCGAGACTTACTTCCTTTCAGAGGCGCGGACCGAGCATGAGCGTCGCGTGGCGGCCAACGAAAACGCACCACTTCTACTGGATGATGATTCTGCCGATGGGATAACCCGAGATCCGGATTTGACTCACATATTGAGGGAGTTACGTAATTTGGATCACCAACACTGGTCTTCGCTACTAGCAGAGGGGATCCAACTCGAACTCGACGTTGTACACCCAGGTCCAAATCGAGGCGTGAAACAAGGCCCCTTCGCAGTTATCACGAACGCGCTCATGCCCGCGGTGCTCGTGGAGGTTGGATTTGTTTCCAACCGTGAAGAAGAGCGGGCACTATCTAGAGACGAGTTCCAAAGGCAGGTAGCCCGAGCTCTTGCGAAGGCGATTCGTGAGTTTTACGGGCGTTATCCTCCGGGCCAAGTTGAGCCTCTCCCAGGCTCGGGGCAGTGAGATCCAACCTGCGATACAGTACCCGGATCTTCTCCGTCATTATAAGGTGTGTTTGCCCCAACACCTTCTACAACGCCAATTGATATGCGACTAGAGCAGATGCTTTTCGGCGTGAAGTTCGAGAATCCTGTCCTCTTGGCAGCGGGTACCTGCGGATTCGGTGAGGAGCTTCGGGAAGTCCTGAATCTCAGAGCGCTGGGTGGAATAGTCACTAAGTCCGTGACCCTCGAGCCACGCATTGGTAATGCGGCTCCCCGAGTCGTGGAGGCTGGTGACGCGATGCTAAATTCGATCGGCCTAGCCAACCCCGGTTTAGAGCGTGTGCGGGAAGAGAAGCTCCCTTGGATAAATGAGCATCTATCAGACATTCAGGTTTTTGTCAGCATTGCTGGCCAGAGCCCAGACGAGTTTTGGCGGATCATAGAAGGCTTGGAGGATGAAGAGGGCTTCCTCGGGTATGAGCTCAACCTGTCTTGTCCAAATGACAAAGGTCATGGAGGGCTTCCGTTCGCACTTGACTCTGAAGCTCTTCGTGAGGTTGTTGCGGGATCTCGCCAGCTTACCCGACGGCCGCTTTTGGTTAAGCTCGCTCCCAATGTGCCTGACATCGGCCCCGTGGCGGCGGTTGCGGAAGACGCCGGAGCTGACGGTGTCACGCTTCTCAACACCATGCCAGGGTTGATCATTGACTTCGAGACCAGACGGGCTGCCCTCGGTGCGGGCTCCGGGGGGCTTTCTGGACCGGCTTTGCGGGCTGTAGGGGTACATGCCGTGCATCGTGCGCGGGAGTGTACGATCGTCCCGCTCGTCGGAGTAGGTGGTATCACCTGCGCGAATGACGCGCTCCAATACCTGCTAGCTGGAGCTTCCCTGGTTCAGATAGGAACTGCCACATTTGCCGATCCCCGCGCGGCAGAGCGGGTCGTAGATGGGATCTCTAGCTACGGTGAGCGCATGGGAGTGGAGGCAGTGGAGGAGCTAATCGGTGCCTACCCCACTCCGGGGAGTCCTATTGGTGCACCCAGTGGTAGTCGTTAACAATGGCTCAGGTAATCGTCGCACTGGATTTTGCTACTGCGCGGGAGGCCATGGTGTTGGTCGACTCCCTCGGGGAGGAAGGGGAAATTTACAAAGTGGGTCTTGAGCTTTTCTCACGAGAAGGCCCAAGCGTGGTCGAAGCGCTCTCTGGAAGGGGAAAGCGTGTGTTCCTAGACCTCAAGCTTCACGATATTCCCAGCACGGTAGCAGGGGCTGTGGCCTCAGTCCGGAATCTTGGTATCGACTTTCTCACTATCCACACCACGGGTGGTAGAGCCATGATGGCGGCGGCAGCTGAGGTGGCCGGTAAAGAGGTGACGCTCCTGGGAGTGACGGTTTTGACCTCCTTGTCTGTGACGGACCTGGAAACGACCTGGGATCGATCGCTGGGGTCTGTCTCTGAAGAAGTAGTGCGTTTGGCTCAGTTGGCTTTTCAGGCCGGAGTCGGAGGTGTGGTCGCGTCTGCACTCGAGACGCGATCGCTTCGGAGCGCTCTTGGATCCGAACCCGTGATCGTCACGCCGGGTATTCGACTGGGTGGTGACGCTACAGACGACCAAGCTCGCGTCTCCACCCCGGCTGATGCGGCTGATGCGGGTGCTAACTTTCTTGTTGTAGGACGCTCGATTACTAGGTCTCCTGACCCACTAGCTGCGTTACGAAGAATACTTGATGAGATTAGCAACCCATCAGATCCAAGCCATAGATGAAGTACACATGGAAGTCACGTGTGATAGGGATATCCGAAGTAGTTACCATGACCACTTTCATCACCTTCGTTTAGAAGAAGGGATCGTGGTGAGTGACGGAGCTTCCGGCCCTTCCATCACCCCAGGGTTGAGGCTTATCGTCAACCGGTTAATCCATCTTAGTCCAACCCTGACTAGCACCTGTCCATGGCTCTGAGACTTTACGATACGCTAACCCGGTCAGTGAAGGACTTCGAGCCTGCAGAGCCACCTGTTGTCCAGTTCTACGCGTGCGGGCCAACAGTTTACGATTACGCTCATATTGGTAACTATAGGAGCTTCTTGGTTTACGACCTGCTTCATCGCTACCTAGGGTGGTCTGGGTACGAGGTAAACTTCGTCATGAACCTCACCGACGTGGACGATCGGACTATTGAGCGCGCAGCTGAGCAAGGGACGAAAATCACTGACTTCACCAAGCCCTTCACCGAGCAGATTCTAGCCGATGCACAAACCCTGGGTATCCTTCCCGCCCGAAGCTACCCGCGGGCCACCGAATACGTCCCGCAGATGGTGGCTTGGATCGGGAAGCTGAAGGAGGAAGGACTAGCGTACGGTACGGAGGACGGCTCGGTTTACTTCTCGATCGGACAATTTCCCACGTACGGACGCCTAAAGGGATTAGATCCAGACAACACTCGAACGGGTGCCCGTGTGGCTGAGGACGACTACGAAAAGGAAGACGTTCGGGATTTCGCTCTCTGGAAGGCCGCTAAGCCAGCCGACGAACAGGTTGGCGCTGTCTGGGACTCACCGTGGGGCCGTGGGCGTCCCGGCTGGCACCTAGAGTGCTCGGTCATGAGCATCAGTGAGTTAGGGGAGACCCTGGACATCCATATGGGAGGAGAGGATCTAGTCTTTCCCCACCATGAGAATGAGATCGCACAGTCCGAAGGAGTCACCGGTAAGACATTCGTCCGGCACTGGATTCACGTGAAGCACCTGATCGTGGAGGGAGAAAAGATGTCCAAGTCTTTGGGCAATACGATCACCGTGCGACAACTCCTAGAAGAAGGAATCGAGCCGGCGGCTATCCGGCACCAACTGATGAGCGCCCAATACCGGCGAGAACTAAACTTCTCTAGAGACGGCCTCGGCGCCTCAGCGGCTGCCATCCAACGGATATTGGACTTCGAAGCTCGTTTGAATGAAGAGCAAGGCCAAGCCGAGGTGGATGAGGGTGACCTTGGTATAGCCGCAGCGGAGGCCATCGAGGCGTTTCGCTCCGCCATGGATGACGACCTCAACACGGCGGAGGCTCTGGGAGCGCTATTCGTTTTCATGAACCGGACAAACAGTTTATTGGACGGTGCGTCACCGACTTCTCTGACTGACCTGACAAAGGCTCGGGAAGTGCTCCACTCTATAGACCGTGTCTTGGGACTTCTTTCGGTCGCACACGAAAGTCGCCGGGTCGATACTGACCTCGAGGACTGGATTGAATCACTGATCAGGGAGCGTAAGACCGCACGTGAACGTGGGGATTTCCAACGTGCCGACGAGATTCGAGACGAGTTAGCTGAGCGTGGGATCGTGCTCGAGGATTCATCCGCCGGTACCCGCTGGAAAATGGTCCGCTAACCTATGTCGAGCCGGTGTGGCTGACGGAATCTTTTTTGCTATCGTGGTGATGCCGAATCATAGATTTGTCATCTTTCTCGACCATTTGCTTTTCTCTAAGTGCGAGATTACACGTTATCCTTGCTCATTCTGCCAAATCTGTCATAACGATTAGATAAGGACGCGAGCGATCTCGTTCGTTCTAAAGCCCGACGCTGACCCGGAGAATTTCTAGGGGTAGTTCCTATTCAATACGTGTACCTAGGAAGATTTTTCTGAGGAAAATCATAGGTGTGACATGACGCATAACAGGTCAACCAGGAGTGAAGTATGACGATCACCGAGCAGATCAATAACCCGGACCTAACTCCTGTACAGCGGTTCGGAGAGGCGATCGCTGACCGTGTAGAGCGGTGGATGCCGAGCCCGTTCCTTTTCGCCATCCTCTTGACCTACGTCGCCGCAAGCGCGGCGTTCATCTCGGAAGGGTCCGGTGTGACCGAGATTGCCCTGTCATGGTACGGAGGCTTCTGGGCCCTTCTGCAGTTCGCGATGCAGATGGTGATCATTCTCGTGACTGCGAATGTGGTGGCGTATCACCCGCGGGTGAAGGGAATCATTCTCGGCTTGGTGCGGCTTCCCAAGAATGGTCGGCAGGCTGTTGTTCTGGTCGGCATTGGATCGATGCTGACCGGATGGATCTCCTGGGGTCTCGGGCTCATCTTCGGAGCGATCCTAGCCCGGGAAATGGGAAAGCACGCCGCCAGGAACGGGATGCCCGCCCACTATCCGTTGTTGGCTGTAGCCGGCTACATGGGGATGAGCCTCACGTGGGGCTGGGGGTTGTCGAGTTCCGCAGGTCTCTTACAAGCGACCGAGGGGAATATGTTGATGCAGGCCGGGTTCGTGGATCGCGTGATCCCTTCGACCGAGTGGGTGTTCCATCCGTACCCGTTGATTCTCACCGCTTTGTCGCTCGTCTATGGTTCGATCATGCTCTATTTACTGAGCCCACCCAAGGAGAACTGTAGGGCGATCGGGCTTTATGTAGACCTTGACGATAATGAGGATTCGGAAGACAAGATTGCCGGATCGCATGGGTCTGACTCGGACTTAGACATCCACGGAAATACTGGGATGGACGAGGGTCTACTCAACCAGCACCATGCGCCACACGATCCTAAGCCTGCGCTAGCCGACAAGATCGATAACAGCAGAATCCTCGGCGGTGTCCTTGCGTTGACTGGCGTCATACTATTCTTGAGAGCGTTCTTCACCCAGGGCCTCGGTGCGCTCGACCTGAATAATTTCAATTTCGGGTTCCTAATGATCGGCCTCCTACTCTACGTCAGTCCGACCAAGTACCTGCGTGAGTTCTATGCCTCCGTTCAGGGGAGTGCTGGAGTCATCCTGCTCTTCCCGTTCTACGCTGGGATCATCGGGATCATGACTGGGACCGGATTGGTTGATTCCATGACTGAATCACTCCTCTCGATCGCTACGCCAGAAACGTTCGCGATAACCGCTTGGATCACTGGGGGGGTCCTAAACGTTTTTGTGCCATCAGCAGGTGGCGAGTGGGCTATCATTGGTGGACCGATGATGGTGGCAGGTGCTGAGTTGGGGATCCCTCACGGCCAGACGATTGCGGCCTACGCGGTCGGGGACGCACACACGAACCTCTTCAACCCGTTTTGGGCAATCCCGCTGCTGGCCATCACGGGGCTCCGGGCTCGAGACATGTTTGGCTACGCGATAACTATGATGCTCCTGCTCATCCCATTTCTGGCGATCGTGCTCTACGTTCTTCCGTACTGAGATCCGCACGTAGAAGGCTCCGTTGAGACCTTCGATTTTCGTGATCCTGTTTCTCACCTACCTCGAACTCGGAACTTGACTGCCGGTAGGGTGACTGTGTCGGGCAACTGAGTCATGTCGCCGGTTGCGGCGAAGTGTAGGATGCCGGTGCAAAACTCCTCCGAACGTTGACGTTCAAGAGAGAGGACACGCTGGCAGAGATCGAAATCCTTGGTCAGCCGAACTGAAGACACGGAACTTTCGGACGACAGTTGCCCCGAACACACCGGTACCGTCGCCCCTAAGGCTCGGCACACGAACCTGACCCGACGGATTGAAGTTCCCTCCGCGCGACCAGTTCACAAAGTTTCGGTCCACTGCCGTGATCGAGATGTTGGCGTTAGTGGATACCGGTAGACCTTGTTGCAATCGCACAGTAAGGTCTTGGTCCAGTTCAAAGCGATCGAAGATCCCGAATTCACTTGGGAAGACGATCGTTGTGTCGCTGGCAGAGATCGAAAGCCCGAAGAGATGAAGGGGGTCTCTGGCGTCGATTCCGTCCGGTCCGAGCGCGTCGGCTAAACCTCTGATGGAGGTCTCGTTCACGTATGCCCAGGCACCGGCCGACCTAGACCACCGAATGGTCATCAGCTCGTCAGGTTCGATTCGACATGATGGATCAAGACCTGACGGGTCAAGGCCGTCGATCTGAAACGAGCCAGGGATGCGGGTCGCACCGAACAACGTTCGCCCGTCACCCAAGACGATTTCGAGTTCGAGCGCGTCACCGGTCTGGAGGCTAGAGGCAAGCGCTGCTTCAGCGAGGAAGCACGTACCTGTAGCATCCTTCGGATGGTCACGCAGGCATTCCTCGTTCCGGTTCACGACTAGGCTAAGCGTCAATCCGTCCGCGCGGGTTACGGTTACTCGGGCGTCGTCGAATGTTTGGGAGCCGGACTCTGCTCCAGCCGGTGTGCCGTGCAGGAAAGCTCTAACCACGTTGTCTTCGGAGTCCTCGGCGAGCGTGACGAACACTTCAGCTACTAACACATCGACGAAGTCGACGAGCGTGATCTCCTGCAGCTCGCACCCAGAGACTCCTAGGACGATCAGGCTGATCGGTAGATAGGGCCGGCGCAGCCTCATCAGAACGTTACCTCCAGTCCGAACGTGGGGAGGATTGGAAACATAGAGATTCCGGAGCGTTCGGGGGGCCGTCGATCGAAGTCGAAGAAGTAGAAGAGTGGGTTGTGCTGGTTGTAGACGTTGACGACGTTCAGGTACGGAGTAAGTGTGCCCCAGGAATTTTCAAATGTCCTGCGGA
>JAYZFL010000026.1:0-42343 GCA_036336795.1 Gemmatimonadota bacterium | reverse complement strand
GTACATCTGCTAGATAACCCAGGGTCCAGTTCCATCCTAGGTGCACGCCTGTAGCCCACCATAGGCTGAGTGTTTTGAGGTACACCACCCCGAGCAACACACCAGCCAGTGTGACATTGATGAGCGGCACCCATCCAGCGTCGGGGTTCGAGAAGTGAAGCGCTCCAAAAATTATGGCAGTTATGGTGATCGCGGCCCCAACGCCCCAAGACTCGACTACCGCCTGAAAGGGGTAGCCCCTAACGAACGCCTCTTCCATTGCGGCTGGGATCGCGAAGAAAGCCAGAGCTGAAAATGCTCCCAGTAGCCACCCAGAAATAGTGCCACTTTCAGAGGTCCACCTCACGCCTCCCAAAAGGAATATCCCGGTGATTACAATCACCCCTATTCCAATCCCAAGGGCCACACCCCGAATTGACTCCTTTATTGCATCACTGGAAAAGTAGAAACCGAGTGCGGAGAAGCCCCGCTTATCACGAGTTAGCAGCCACCATCCTGCCAAAATAGAACCCAGCAAGATTCCCGCTGATGAACCGAGATCGGTGGGGGTTCCAGATCCAGATAAGTAGATATCAAGGAAGAGGACAGGAACGGCTATTGAGAGAGCGAGGACCAAGAAGAGGAAAATCCGCCACCCAAGCCGTATCCTGCCGCCGTGCCCCAAAAAAATCTTCATTGAACTACTCCACTAGAATAGGTGTGTCTTGTACGCTCAGTATCTTGTGGGAGCCATCAGACTTTCCCTGCAGCGTCCATTTGGTTAGTTAGGACCGAACGAGCTTTATGACTTGATCGCAGATGAGGAAAAAAACCGCCCAAAGCGTTCCTCCGATTGCACCACCGGTCGTCATTTGGATAACGTTGGCACCACCCATGCCTATGCCGAACAAGGGTATCGCCCGTGTGAGATAGGCGATCGGCAGCACAACACAGTACCGGACTCCCGACACCCTCCCGACCATTAATCCCATAAAAAAAGGGATGATCAGGGAGAGCGCGAACTCTCTCCCATCGAACAATTGGTCACGGGTAACTAAATGTTCGAAGACCGACCAGCTGAACCCCACGCTGAGACCGGTCAAGCTACCACTCACTAGGCTTTTCTTGACGGGCTCAATCAAAAAGTGCCTCCTATCTTGCATCCCGGATTGGGGATGAGATTCCGCTATCGTGCTAAGATAAGACGTTCAACTGAAGGATACAGGGAGGCCGTGTTAGGATTCGGCTCTATCTACGATAAGTTGCGCCAACCGAAGCGAACTCGTAAAGGCGGGAGAGATCGCATTCAGGACGTGTAGTGAAGACTCTCCTGTTTCAAGGACAAAATCCATAACTAACTCGAGAGTATCTGTTCGAACGAGTTGTGGTCGGAGACCAACTTTTCTGCTCGGAAGGATGTCATCGCCACTGATGGAGGTTGCGAGTGACTGAGTAGCTGAAAGGAATCCCCGGCTACTGTATCGTCCTAGCTCTTCTCGCACCATTCGACGGAATCCATTCTTGTTCAAGGCTACCATCCTGGTGAGGATACCGAGCATCTGAGCAGCTTCACCCATACGGATTCCGCGGACCCATCCGTAGTTCTCTCTTCCAAAGGCGGGGATCGCAGTGGGACCAACGAGTGTTTGACCGTGAATTCCCGGGGTGATGTGGACTCCAAGAAACGGTACACGCAGGTCTGGGGCCGGATATATAGACCCTCGGAATTGTTTTGCCTTTTCGGGCCTGAGTTTCTTATAGATCCCCTTGAACGGGAGAATTTGATAGGGTTCGCCAACCCCCATCCAGTGTGCGAGTCGATCTGCATGGAGTCCGGCAGCGTTCACGAGGTATCCGTACCCTACTGGGCCAGAACTCACCTGGAGAATACGATTTCTCTCCTCCACCCCAATGACTTCTGAGTTCTTCAGCAATGTCACTCCGAGATCATCCAACTCCGATACGAGAGCAGACAGGATGCCTGTTGAGTCCACCACTGCTGTATCAGGCGAGTGAAGTGCAAATCCTTTAGTTTGGGCTTCCGGTTCAATTTCAGTCAGTTCTTCTGCCGTAATCTTTTCGACTCGGATTCCGTTTTTCCTGCCCCGTTCTAGGAGGACATCAATCTGAGCCATGTTTTCGGTTGATGTTGCGACGATGACTTTCCCGTTTCGCTTTAGACGGATCCCGTGCTCTTCCGCGTACTGCTGCATCAGCCTTGAGCCCTCTGCGCATACTTGTGCCTTCAGGGTATCGGAGCCGTAATATATTCCAGCGTGGAGAACACCACTGTTTCTACCTGAACTGTGCCGTCCCACCTCGGGTTCTTTCTCCAGCACAGCCACTGACCCATGGCCACGGTTAGCTAACTCCCGCGCAATCGTCAGGCCAACAATTCCCGCTCCTGCGATGACAAAATCGTAGTTATTCAAAGGAGTTTTTCCATATTTGGATTTTTTCACCGAGGCTTAAGAAAGCATGATGACAATTACCTGTATACAGCACCAGCCCTCTCAGAGGCTCGTGTGGTGGCAGCCACACAGTTCGCAACGCAACTCCCTGAGTTGCGAATTTGAGGGGGATAGGGGCAGAATAGGACGTTGAGGTCCTTCTATCCCCAGGAGAACAGAGGGCTTCGGATTCCCACTCAAAGGAGACATTACTATGGGCGATAGAATCAAGCCGATTGTAGGTGCATGGGTCACCGCAAGTGTCATCGCGTACCTCGGTGTACAAAACTTTTTTAATTCTGCCATGCCCGATCCACCATTTTCACCCATGATTGATAATGCAATTGCAGCTACTGCTGTTTTCTGGATCGTTACGATCTTGTTTTTTGATTGGGCCGTTCAGCGGACAGAGAAGACCATGCTCACAGCGATGGTGATTGCTATATCGCAGATTCTATTGGTGGACTTCAACTATGTGCTCATTGGGCGTCGAGAATTGCAGCCGGCGTTGATAAGTGTTCTCATAATCCTTGCTATATGGTGCGCAGTCGCGACTGTGTATGACAAGCTGTCCGAATCGTCCTAAGCGCTGTTTATAGATAACAGTCTACTAAGCCGGTAAGAGGGTCAGGGGGTCTTGGCTGGTTATCCGGCCAAGACCCCTTTGCTCAACACGTTTCCGAAGAAAGCGATGAACTCTACCACTCCCTCCATCTAGCGAAAAGTCACTCCTCGCAAACCTACAAATCTTGTTTTACGCAGTCGGGAAGGCGTGTACGTTGGATCATGCAACTACCTAACCCCGGTGTCTACAAAATAGCTGCAGTTCTTGTTGTGGCATTTTTCGGAACGCTAACCTGCGACTCCATCCCACCGACGAGTCCGGGAACGATGAACTGTGGCCATAGAGTCGATCCGAGCATTGTGATGCTAGGTCAGAACGTGGTCCTTTCCGAGACCGGTGCGGTTCAGCCCCCGCAGGGTCGGCCAATTCAGGAGGACTGGACCTTAGGCCGATCAACCGAACCGGTTACAGACCAGAACGAGCGTGAGTATGCGCGGATTGCTTCCTACATGATGCCGATTCGTGATGCCCTCATCTGTGATTTCGATAAGACAAGTCCGACGCTATGGCAGACCCTCACCGAAATCCTAAGTCTCAACAACATCAAGACTGTCCAAGATCTATCGGGTACACCGAGGGATCGAGTCTACTCAAACGATGGCATTTACGAGCACTTGACAAGCGACGGATCCGATGAGAACGCCATGATGAAATATCTGGAAGAGGCTGAACTAGAACTGAAGTGCTTGGCGTTCACCAATTTCAATTTCACCAACCCCGAGGGCGAAAACCATTGCCTAATTCATGGTCTAGCCCAAGGCTCAGGTCTCCTCATCCCATAACGTAGATCTTGCAGCTAAACTGAGGGTATGGGTGGCACGCTAGGACGCCTGAAATTTCATGCCAAATAAAGGACGACTGGGATGATACTGACCTCCGCCAGAGTCGAAAGCACATGCCCCGCAAGATCTTTGTAGTTGCTGCCGTCATAGAGCGGGATGGCTCTTACTTAATTTGTCAAAGGCCACTTCGGAAACGATACGGGGGGCTCTGGGAGTTTCCCGGAGGGAAGCTACTGGATGGTGAGAACACTGTAGAAGCGGCAACCAGAGAACTGGCGGAGGAATTGAGCATCGAGGTCCAGTCAGTCCGAGAACCACTCCTCAGCCTCGAGGACCCTGGCTCGAACTTTGTCGTTATGTTCTGTTCCGTCGAGGCGGTTGGAGAACCGACGGCGAATGAGCATTTGGATGTACGCTGGGTCGAGCCAGGCGAACTCTTGGACTTCGATCTTGCCCCGAGTGACCAACAGTTTGCACGGGTACTAACGGATGGCTGGAAGCGTGAGCCCTGATCGGGACCCACCAATAATCATGACCAATTGAGATCGTAACCTGGATAGATTGCACAAAGCACAGTATGTCCCCGAAAGAGAGGTGGTTGTGGAACAGGACACGAAAAGGAGAGAGCTGATGAGTGCACTGACTCGACGAAGTTTTCTGAAGACTACGACTGCGGCTGGGCTCGCTACGTTGCCGGCAACGCGGGCGTTGACCGCTCTTTCTAGGCAAGATGCACTCGGCGTTCGTGGTGAGTTTCCGATCACGAACGAGGTTGCCTACCTCAACAGCGCCTCGGTAGGTCCCGTATCCCGAACTGTCCGGGATGCTCTCGACTCGTATGCTGACGAGAGGATGCTTTACCGAAATCCCGCGAGTCGTCAGATCGCGAAGGCGAGTGCGCGAGCGAAGTTCGCGAGCCTATTTGGTGCCGACCAAGACGAAATTGCGTTTCTCTATTCGACGAGCGATGGGGAGAACGTTGTGGTCAGCGCAATGGATTGGCAGGCAGGCGATAACGTAGTGCTAGACGAACTCCACTTCACGACAAGCTTCGTCTTGTATCGTGAACTGGAAAAACGTACCGGTGTGGAGCTTCGCATCGTTCCGTCTCGCGGTGGACGCACGGGTATAGAGGATTTCGAAGCCAGGACTGACGCTCGAACGCGTCTCTTGAGCGTGGCATGGGTATCGAACCGGAATGGATTCCGCTACGACCTGCCGTCTCTCGGCGAGCTCGCCCACGCGAACGGCGCCTATCTGTATGCAGACGCGGTCCAAGCGTTGGGTACCTTCTCGACAAACCTGCATGACGAGGGAGTCGATTTTGCGTGCAGCAATGGCTACAAGTGGTTGTTCGCGGATTTCGGTTGTGCACCACTGTACGTCCGTCGAGAACACCTTGAGTGGATGCATCCGGACCGGCATGGTTATGGCCAGATTGCTGAAACGCTTCCGGATCATCGATTCCGTCTAAAGACGAACGCGGAAAAGTTCGAGCACGCGAATAGTGCCCATGGGTCAATCGCAGCCATGGATGCCGCACTGGACTTACTCACCGAAGTGGGGCTCGATCGCATTGAAGAACATACGATAGCGCTTACCGAACAGTTATATGAGGACATTGAGGATCTTGGTTTGAATTTGTTTACGCCACCCGGCAATCGATCTTCGATCGTGAGCTTCTATCACGGCCTGGCTCCCGCCAAGTTGTCCGATGCCCTCGCTACTGAGAACGTTCGTGTGACTTTCCAGGAAGAAGGCAGATTGTTGCGTGTGGCCATCGCGATGTTCAACAACCAGAGTGACGTGGACCGACTACTTGATGTATTGACAAAGTTGGTGTGACGCTGAAAACGACCCACTCGGGTAGGTCAAGCAGGTCTTTATAGGTTGGGGGCTACTTCTGAAACGAACTCAAGGCACGATGGATTCGGAGCAACCGAAGGACGCCGCTGCGGTGAAGGTGATACCACCCCTGGTACCCCTGGGAAACATACTGATCGGATTACTGTTGAACTCGCGTTGGCGGATTGATCTGGGACTCGAAGTCTCATCAGTGGCTCGGTACTGGGTGGGTGGGCTGATCATTTTCGTCTCGTTCTTCGGCCTAAGCCTGTGGGCTGTAGTCCTCTTCCGTAAAACGGACCAAAGCGTGAAACCGTGGGAGTCAACACCGACGATCGTTGACAGTGGACCGTTTCGCCTGACCCGTAACCCGATGTACCTGCAGATGATTCTGATCTGTATCGGATTCGCAGTCATCTTCATGAATGTGTGGATCCTGCTTCTGACACCCGTCTGTGTATGGATTCTTCAAACATCCGTCATCGTACCGGAGGAGGAGTACCTTGAGCGGAAGTTCGGGGAGGTCTATTTAGCCTATAAGCGTCGGGTTCGTCGCTGGTTCTAAGATGATTTTCAGACGGATTCACTGCGTGCTCCTTTGATCTGCGTCACTTGTGGAGTCACGTCAGCGGGGTAGTAGGGTAGGGGCCCACAAGTGGGGTGCACGCCCACCTATCCTGGCACGTATGCTACTCGCCTCATAAACCGTATTCAGGATTCTCCCAAACTCTCCTCGATTCTAGCGAGGCGTTCCTCAATCTTGCGCAACTGATGGATAATGATGACGTGCGTCTTCTTGGCGTCGATGCCCACCGGACTGATGTCACTTGCGATCTCTTGCTCGATGGCACGCACCGTTTCTTTGGGGATGTTCATTGAAGACTCCTTTTGGTTAAATGTTCAGGTCAGGGTACTACCATATACCAGGGTTAAGAGACACATTATGCATAACCCCGGGAGGGTTATAGTTGGCACTAGTCAATGCCGGCCCCCATTCCAGGAGCCGGTGTTTTTGTTTCTGAGAGGTTATTGATGTCCGTGAACAAGACACCAGAGTCATCGTCTGCTAGCCTGGCAATTCTGGGTTGTGGCAATCTTGGTAAAGCCCTTGCACGCGGCTTAGTACGCAGCGGGACATTACTCCCTGATCGAATCCAAGTCACTCGCCGTAATCCAGACGGATTGGAAGACTTGGCCGCGGAAGGCTTCCCCGTCGGCACTGACAATATCGCCGCTATCCGAGCATCTGAGACGGTTCTGATCGCGGTTCAGCCACAACAGATTGCGGATCTTCTGGATCAGCTCTGTGACGAACTTGATCCCGCCCGTCACACAGTGATTTCAGTTGTCTCCGGCGTGCCCGTCTCACAGTTGAGGGAAATGATTCCAGCTCCGATTCCGGTCGTTCGAGCCATGCCCAATACAGCTGTCTCAATAGGAGAATCCATGACCTGCCTCTCGGCGGATTCCGATTCTATGAGTGGCCTAGAAGAGGCGGAGGCTCTGTTCAAAGGTGTGGGACTCACTCTCCGTATCCAAGACGAGATGATGGTTGGAGCCACAGCGTTGTGTGCCTGCGGCATCGCATTCTTCCTGCGATCTGTTCGGGCTGCTTCCCAGGGGGGTATCGAGATCGGATTCCATGCTGAAGATGCACTGTTGCTTGCAGCACAGACTGCGAGGGGCGCAGCCTCACTTGCTGTCCGTGACAACCAACATCCGGAGTCGGAGATCGATCGTGTCACGACGCCACGTGGCTGTACCATTGCGGGACTCAACGAGATGGAACACCAGGGCTTCAGCTCGGCGATGATTAAGGGCTTCCTTCTTTCTGCTCGAAAGGCTGGTGTGCTGTTTGACGACGGGGATGTTGGGTGAGGGACACCGTAGGCGCCAGTTGAGATACTAGCGGATTCCCGAGGATCGTGGTCGCCGTTCGCAGCGACGTACACTCTTACCGCTCAAGGCGTATTCGCGAACACGATTTTTACGGGGTTCTTCTTTGACGATCGGTGAGCCTTAGATTCTAGGGAAGCGCGAACGTGAATAGAGAGTGACTGGCGGCAACACTCACGTACTGCCGGTCGTCGACGCTGTAGGTCATGGGAGCTGCGTGCACTCCACGGCCGACACTCAAGTACCAGAGATTCTCACCGGTATCTTGATCTAGCGCGAAAATGTGTCCGTCGCCGCTTCCCGAAAAAATGATGCCGCCACCGGTACTGAGGATTCCCGGCCTCCCTCCGACCGTTGATATGGGATACTCCCATCGCCGATCCCCGGTCAACGGATCGAGGGCTCGGATTGCGGCGAAAAAGTTCTCTGGCTCATCCGCATTTGTTCCGTAGCCTCCCGTAAACTGGTCTCCTTCCACGTAATCGTCGTCTCGCTTGAAATAGACAGTGGCTCCATCGAGTGCATAAGTGTAAAAGAGTCCGGACATAAGACTGAAGCTCGGAGAGTTCCAGTTGGTCGCACCACCGATAGTTGGAGAGACCTCAATCCCTTCTTCTGTCGGATCCATGTTTTCTATGAGGATGGGGCGGCCATTCTGATCCAGATCCTTGGCCCAAGTTTGCTTGGCGTAGGGAGTCCCGTAAAGAAATTCTCCTGTCTCGCGATCTAGCATATAGTAGAAGGCGTTCCGGTTTGCCCAGAGCATCACCTTACGGACTAGGCCATCGATCTCTATGTCCGCGAGAACCGGAATCTGTACGGCATCCCAATCATGGGTGTCGTGAGGAGTAAACTGGAATCCCCACACGAGGTCACCCGTGTCGGCGTTCAGTGCAATGACAGCATCGGCCCATAGGTTGTCCCCAAGACGCATGTCCCCGTTCCAGTCGGGAGCAGGGTTGCCAGTGCCCCAATAGATCAGATTGAGCTCGGGATCGTAGGAGCCGGTTACCCATGTGGGAGCTCCTCCCGTTCTCCATGAATTGCCACTCCAAGTCTCATTGCCTGGTTCGCCGGGACCGGGGATCGTATAGAATCGCCAGAGGCGCTCGCCGGTTGTCGCATCATAAGCATCTAGGAATCCACGGACACCGTACTCTCCCCCGGCCATACCCGTGATCACCTTGTTTCCGATAACAAGTGGAGCCGAGGTGATGCTGTAGCCAGCCTCCGGACGCTCGACCTGCACGTCCCAAATTACGTTGCCAGTCGCGATATCAAGCGCTAGCAGGTGACCATTGACGGTCCCGAGGTAAACCATGTCGCCGAGCACCGCTACGCCTCTGTTATTCTCACCACAGCAGACTCGAATCTCTTCCGGGATGGGGTGATCGTAAGTCCAGAACGGTCGACCTGTCACCGCGTCGAGCGCGATCACATTGCTTGGTGATTCTGTGATGATCATAAGCCCGTCGATGACTATCGGCGTGGTCTCAACTCTTGAGAGGGTATTGAATTGATGAACCCACTCAACCTTTAGGTCGGCTACGTTATCACGATCAATCTGGTCGAGAGTGCTGTATCTCTGAGAATAGTATCCGCCAGAGTACATCAGCCAATTCTCAGGCTCCTGGCCAGCATTCACTAATCGCTCAGCCGTAACGGGACGATCGCCGGGGCCGATAGCTCCGGATAGCCGCCCGTCTTCTTCCCCGCGGGTGCTATCCGCCATCGAACCACCTGGCTGACAAGCCGTAGACAGGATGCAGAGGAGCGTTGTCAGGGTTCTCATCGTTCAGCTCCTTCTCCGCGTAGACTCACGAGGTATGCGATCAGATTATCGATGTCGACATCATTGAGGATTCCCTGATAACTGGGCATCCTCGAGCTTTTCACCGGCGTGAACTGATCCAACCCTTCCTTCGAAAAAGCTAGAAGATGATTGTTTTCATCCAGAAGTCGAACGGATTGCAGATCTTCGCCTAGCAGGTAGCCCGTCGCACGCTCCCCGCTGATTGTGGTCACCTGTGCCGTCCACCATTTTGGGTCCACCTCTGCGTTCGGATCGAGAACAGAAGTTCGGAGATAATCCGGGGACCGCCGATAGCCGATCGAGGTCAAGTCGGGACCTTGTGTCGTGCCGTCACCGGAGACCATGTGGCAGGTACTACAATTTCCCGTCCCAAAGAAAATCTCCCGTCCTCGCTGTAAGTCTCCCTGCGGTATTTCGCCGCCGCCACCGAGCGAACGAAGGTAGGCGACCACCATCCATGCTCTCTCGTCCGTACGCACTCTGCCCGGCATTTCAGTTCCATCTATTCCTTCGCGCAGGATTTCCTGGAGCTGCTCGTCTGTGCTCGCATGGCGAAAAATCCCTCGTGTGAGGTCCGGGCCTCTTCCACCCTTGGCGTCACCTCCGTGACAGATGGCGCAGTCCAACTCAAAAATTCGTCGTCCTTCGGCGACATTAGCCGGACTCATTTGGAGGTTCTGTGACTCGGCTGCTGTGACACCCATTAGGCATGGAGCTCCAAGGAAGAAGACGACAGCTGACAAGGATTCAATCCGGGTCATTCTTTTCCTTCCAATACAGGAGGGTTTTGTGCCCTGATACTGAGGATGCCAAGGTAAGAACAATCTTCTCGGACAGACAAGGACAGCCTATTGGGGTCAGAGTGTTAACCTTGGTGAAGCTTTGTGCGGTTACGCCTGCCTGTTCGTCGTCTGGCTCAATTGTAGTTTTACGGGTTCGGTATTGGTTTGTAGAGATCGGTATTGGACATAACTGATTGTACGAATCTCTATTTTCCTTGAGAACTCCATATGTCGCCTACCGTGAAACCGGTGGGGAAAGGGTCTTCCGGATCGACGATGTACTCTGCGAAACCGGTGATCCAGGCAGTCCCTGTGAGAGTAGGGACAACAGCTGAGTGTTTGCCTACCTTGGTTTCACGCAACAGGCGACCTGTGAAGATCGTACCAAGAATACCTTCGTGCCGAAAATCCTGGCCTAACGAAAGTTCACTCTTGGAATAAAGAGCGGCCATCTTGGCACAGGTGCCTGTCCCACAGGGAGATCGATCGAGCACACCTTTCCACGTCGATGGACGATCCCAATCCAGCTTCCCGGTGGAGACGATTACGGTGTTTCTCCGGTCTGCATCGGAGCCAATGGGTGGTGCAGATAGTTGAGCGATTGTTACACCACGTATTCCGGGATTATCGGGATGGACACAATCTAGCTGCTCCTGAGTAGCAGCCTTGATCATTTCACCCAGACGCACGGCATCCCCGGCTTCGTCAGGGGTCAACGCTAGCCCCAGCGGTTCCGCATCAGCGATGACGTAGAACATTCCACCGTATGCCACATCTACGATGACAGTCCCAAGCTCGGGGACTTCGACTGGTGTATCGAGATGCACCGCGAACGCAGGAACGTTTTCAAAGGTCACCGCTCTGACTTTACCCCTGTTTACTTGAGCACGTACTTTTATTAGTCCAACTGGCGCCTCTAGGGTAAGCTCAGTAATTGGCTCTTTGACTTCCACCATTCCAGTTTCAATGAGAACCGTCGTAACGGCGATCGTATTTGTACCCGACATACCAGGGTATTCGACTTGCTCCATGATCACGTAGCCCGCATCTGCTTCGGGTACGGTAGGGGGCAGAATTAAATTGCAGTTTGCTGCGGGGTATCCTCGGGGTTCCCGAAGCATGCGTAGGCGCAGTTCGTCCTCCTCAGTCTGGAGGTATAGCATTTTTTCGAACATACTTTTACCTGGAACATCCCGGACTCCCCCTACGATGACGCGACCTGGTTCACCACAGACATGGGTATCGACAGCCTTGACCGCATTCTCTAGAACCATTTCCTCTCCTGATCCAATTACATCCTGACAAGTGAGTGAATATTTGGTGGGATAAGGAGTCTCAGCGGGGCGCACTCCGCCCTATTTTAACTCCAGCTGC
Organism: Gemmatimonadota bacterium; assembly: GCA_036336795.1. GTDB lineage: Bacteria > Gemmatimonadota > Gemmatimonadetes > Longimicrobiales > Gaopeijiaceae > UBA822. Next base: position 30,797 of record JAYZFL010000026.1, on the reverse strand, counting down.
GGTTAGCATGATACTCTTCCTCCAATTCTCTGTGCTCGCGAAAGCCTGTACTCGATCAGAAAAAGGGAGGCCTGATCCCGCAAATTTCTATTGGTTACGGTAACCAATAAGGACTAACCGATCACGTACCATTCGGTCTGATATGGCCGGAAGTACTCGTAACCTTTCGCTGTTAGGTAGCCGTCGTCCTCCATGGGGATCGTCACCGTTGCACCCCCGTATTCCGGGATTACGGTGGTCGCGCTGAATTCGATGGAGCGGTACGCGCCATCACGAAGATAGGAGTCCCGAATCGGAGGAGAGGACAGGTCCATGTCACGGGCGTTGATGGATGGCCCGAGGGCATGCCCGTGGTATCCGATAGGGTGGGAATAAAGGCTAGGGAGGAAGTCTGCCCCCTCGAGTTTGGCCGCTATAGCTAGGGTGGCCTCCCATCCGCTCATCCCTGGGCGGGGTTCCGAAGCGAAAGCCTCGTGGACCAAATTTGCATTAGCCAAGGCGACCTTCAGCCCTTCGGGTACGTTTTCTTCGCCGTCCCTCAGGATGTACGCCACCTTCTGCCAGTCACTGGCGAAGCCCAGGTAGTCGAAGCCACAGTCCAAGTGGATGATGTCGCCCTGTTGGAGGACCAGATCGTCGGGTGCCGGGTGAACGTAGGGGATCATCTCCCCGGTTTCTGGATCGTATCGTTGAACTGCGACATGGATTTCGAACCATGGTTTCCCACCCACCCCCAACTCTGCGATCGTCTCCTCGAAAAACCATTTGATCTCTTCCGCACGCGTCACACCTGGAGTGATCACCAGGTTTGAGAGGGCCCTCTGAGCGATAACGTCGGTTGCGAGGACAAGGGATCGGTACGGCTCCAGCTCGCTGGGCAGACGAGTATCGAAGACATCTTCGATGAGTCCCACGGCGGAAGTGAACCTCGATTCGGCTTCGGAACCGAGGGCGTCCACCAAGAATTCGTAGCTATCGTGAGTAAGGCCACTGTCGTGTCCCCGATCGCCGCCCATGTTAAGTCCGATGGTCTTGGGATCGTACCGATCCCAAAGAACTTTCAACCCAGTCCGTGCGTCCTGGATCCCTCTCGTGTTCCGATCTGCTGGCAGTGGATCGAAGAACCGCCGGTAGTCTCCTGTAGGCCGCCAGTAGTCGGAGTAGCTAGCTAGGCCTGCCGTATCGGTGTCGACGAAGACCATGATATCCCGTCGACGTGTGTAGTGGAGTGGAGGTGCCACGTATTGGGTGACAGCATCTGGATGGAATTCCTCACTCACGACGATCCACATCTCAATGCCATGTTCACGCATCTGCTCGAGGAGGATATCGTGCTTTTTGTCCAGCCAGTCCAGACGGAGCTCGTACTGAGCACGCATCCCCAGCAGCTGCGGCATAGCGGGAATCACGCGTCCATCGAAGAGCTCGACGGGGCTTCCGTGCTCACCATCCAATCCAGGATTTTGGCTGGACGTCCCGTCGACTTGAGCGCACGAAAGTAGGAGTGCTGCTATACCTATTGCCAGGACAGCCCACGAACTCACCGGAAGATCTCTCATAGGCTGGAATTATCCGACGCAGGTGCGGTGAGGAACAGGAGCGTCCTCTCTCGCACGGTGAAATACCTTTCCCGCCCGCTCCGTCCTTACATCATACGGTTGATCAGTTTCTTGCCTTGCTCGCTACTGAGTCCGAGGGGTCGGCGTGCAAGGGGAATTCCGTCGTCAAGGGCCGGCTCAAGCGAGTCAAGGGAGGGCCGATCGTTCTCATGGAATAGTCCGATGTAGATTTCGTCCCCCCAAGCCATCGCCTTTTCGCAGGCCGCTTTCCAGTCACTGGGGTCATGTCCCTCGTCTTCCAGCTTCTTTATTCGCGGTTTGAAAAACGCGAAGTCGTTGTCATGGTTGAAGGTGACACAGGGGCTGAAGACGTCGATGAGTGAAAAGCCCCTGTGCTCGATCCCTTTCTTGATGATCTCCGTCAGATGCTTTGGGTCAGCGCTGTAGCCACGGGCGACGTATGTGGCGCCGTTCATGATCGCGGATGTGATGGGGTTGATCGGAACCTCGAGGTTTCCGAAGGGTGTGCTTTTCGTCTTCATATCGGGGCGGCTGGTGGGAGAAACTTGGCCCGTGGTCAGACCATAAATCTGATTGTTCATCACCAGGTACGTGAGGTCGATGTTGCGACGCGCCGTGTGCATAAGGTGGTTGCCACCGATACCGTAGCCGTCGCCGTCGCCGCCGGTAACGATAACATGGAGTTGGTGGTTCCCCAGTTTAGCTCCTGTAGCCACCGGGAGAGAGCGCCCGTGCAGGGTGTGCATCCCGTATGCGTTGAAGTATCCGGGCAAGTTGGACGAGCAGCCAATCCCGCTCACGCACAAGATTTCATGCGGCTTGAGCCCAAGCTCGAAGACTGCGCGCTGGAGCGAGTTCAGCACTCCGAAGTCTCCGCATCCGGGGCACCAGTCGGGCGCTACTTTACCCTTGAACTCTTTTGCTGATTCTGGGGACCGAGCAAGCTCGAGGCCGATCATCTCGGTGGTGCTCTCTGCGGTTGCGGTGGTCATACGATCATCTCCTGATGCGGCACGTAGGTGGTTGCTTCGCTATTCAGTAGGTCGAGGACTCCTTCAACGATGTGATGCGGCATGAAAGGCTCACCGTCGTATTTACGAATATGTCCGTGTGCGGAGAAGCCAGTTTCGCTGCGCAGATACCGAGCGAATTGGCCGGAGTGGTTATTCTCCACGATGAGGACCCGCTTTGCACTCGACAGGATCTCATTCACTGCCTCACCGTGGAACGGGACGATCCACTTAATGGCTAACTGATTGGCGACCACCGGGGCGGCGCTAAATGTTCCTCCCTCCGACAGTATCTCGATAGCCTCTCTGATCACACCGTAAGTGGAGCCCCAGCCAACTAGCGTTACTTCGGCGTCCTCGGGACCCTCTAGGATTGGCGGGGGCACGTCTGCCGCAACGCCTCGGAACTTCCGGGCGCGTTTCTCCACACTGCGACGGCGCTTGTGAGGATGGGTGAATTCGTCACTGATGATCACCCCGTCCTCGTCGTGCTCGTCTGTTGCCACGACATGGACGAATCCTTCATAGCCCGGCGGAACTCGCGGAGAGATTCCGCTCTCCGTGTTAGCGTATCGGAGGTAGTTTCCGTCGGGAGAAGGATCGACCAGAAGGGCTCCACGGTCGATCTTCGGCTGCAGGTCGATGAGATCCGGGTCGATGCTGAATGTTCCTTCCGAAATGAGCAGGTCGGAGATGATGATTCCGGGACATTGGGCACGGTCCACGAGGTTGAAGAGTTCTGTGACGGTGTTGTACGCGTCCAAAGAGTTCTTGGGCGCGACGATGAAACGCTCGAAATCTCCCTGGCTGGCGCCAAGGACCTGCCAGAGGTCTCCCTGCTCCGTCTTAGTCGGGACACCCGTCGAGGGTCCGGCACGCATCACGTTGATAAAGACTGCGGGGATTTCCATCATCGCCGCCGCTCCCACGGCTTCCGTCATCAGCGCAAAGCCACCACCGGACGTGGCACACATGGCGCGACAGCCTGCGTGCGCCGCACCAATCGTCATATTGGCGACACCAATCTCGTCCTCGACCTGGCGCACCATGATGCCAAGCTCGTGCGCGTGTTGCGCCATCCAGTGTAGGACTCCGGTCGATGGGCTCATGGGATATGCGGCATAGAACTTCACTCCGGCAGCGGCTCCCCCCATAGCCAGGGCAGAGTTTCCGGTCCACATCGCGAGAGGTTTATCTCCTTCCGGTAACTGCACAGGGAAAGGTTCGAAGTTGGCGGTCCCGTGGTCATGGCCAGCCTGGGCCATGTTCACGTTCTCTTCGACTACGGTGGATCCCTTCCGGCTGAAGAGAAGCTCCAAGGACTCCTGCAGCACCGAGAAGTCGACGCCCAGCAGGGACATCATGACACCGAGTGAGATAGTGTTCTGGATGAGCCTATTCTTGCTTCCTTCCGCCAAGTCACTGATGGGCATGGGACATAGGACGACGCCGTCAGGAATTTCACCAGGATGGACGGTATCGCTGTTATAGAGGACCCGGGATCCAGGCCCAAGAATCCCGAGATGTCTGTCCATTGTGTCTTGGTTGAGACAAAGTAACAGATCTATACTATCACCGTGGCTGTGCACCTCTTGGTCACGAATACGCAGCGTTAAAAGGATGTGTCCTCCGCGGATAATCGACTGATATGCGTTGTACGCATAAAGGTGCAGGCCACGCCGTCCGAACATACGAGCGAGGATGTTACCCGGCGTCGCGATTCCTTGGCCGGCGGCTCCGCCGATTGCTATGGTGAAATCGAGGCCCTTCTCGGTCATGCAATTCTCCTTAATGATTCAGTAACTGCTGCCCCTGACAACTTGGCCTGGGAGACGAGTCTCCTGGCCCAGAAGGAAAAGGCCAATGTCGGTGAATACTACACGTTCAGGTGCTTCGTCAAGCGCGCGGCCGATCTCGTGTGTCGGCCCATCGTCTTAGCTGATGACGATCTGCACCGTTGTAATCAAAAAACAACTGAACTACTCAGAGAAAATGCGGTAACGCGTAAATGTTGATCGGGCAACAACTTGGCGTTTCCATGCTGTGAACCACTAACCAATGATCTACACAATAGCCCGAATATTAACAGATTCTACGTCCTTCGTCAAGCACGTAAGCTGTTGCAACACAGTGATTTAAAGTCATTGTAGTACGGTGGCTTACATGGTTTATTTGTCACTCACTCGCCCCGGTTCATCTTGTGGGTGAGTACAGTTTCGGGGCATCTTGGCGAGATGTTTACACGCCTGGACGCATCCTATTTCAAGGTCTCAAGCACTCGAGGAGTGATCATGCGCAAGATAGTCTTACCGTTTCTGTATATGCTCATAATGATGGTCACTGCACTAGGCCTCACGGTTCCCACCGCACTGGCCCAAGTAACGTGTTTCGGTGACCCAGACTGCATCCAGCCTGAGACGGGTTATCCTGTGGGTCGACCGGGAACGCCAAATATCGAGGTGGTCTCACATATCCCTCTACCCGGGCAGCGTTTCAGTCATGCGGACATCGAGATTGAGCAGGAAGTGGATCGTCCCTTTGCCTACATTGCACAGCGTTTCGGTGCATCCGGATTCTACGCTATCAATATCACGGATGAGGATAATCCCGAGGTCCTCTACCGCTACATCGTAGACGATCCAGACCTCCATCTTGGCACCGGATGCGTTGACATCAAGTATGCGAAGGCAGAAGGAAGATACTATGTGATCGTATCCTGCCAATTCGGACAAGGCGGTCCGGACAGTGATCTAGGAGCTATGGTCTTTGACGTGACCGGGCTTCCGGATGCATCAACGGTGCGAAAAGTGGCGGATATCCGAGTTCCTGATTTTCCGGGGGGCTTTCACAATATTTTTACTTACAAACACTCCAATGGGCGTTCCCTCCTCTTAGCTACTACCCAGTCGAAAGACGCTTTTATATATGACATCGCCCAATTGGCTGCGGGCAACAAGAATCCGGTTTCAGCGCTAGCTGTCCCTGACCCCTCGGCACTTCGTAGTCGCCAGTGGCACGACATGTACATGGGCTTTCTTCCTGATGCTGAGCAGGACCGCTTCTACGGTGCGGGGACCGGAGGATTCCACGTCTTCGACCTGACCGACGTAGAAAATCCTCGCCTACTCACTTCGGTAACCGGGGTTCCGGGAGTCCAGAATGGCCACACCTTTACTCCAACCCCTGATGGACGCTACGGGCTTGGCATGCCGGAGCCTACCTACCAGCATTCACCGGTCCGATTCTTCGATCTGCAACCACCCGGATCCGAAGAGAGAACCCCCAGCGTTGTTACAGGATCCGGGATTGGAGCCTGGATTGCTAAGTTCGGAGGTGCGACTCATAACCATGAGATCCGTTGGCCATATGTCTTCATCTCGGCTCAAGACGATGGCCTTCAGGTTGTCAACATGACCGATCCTACTAGGCCCTTTACGGTTGGTTATTATCACACGCGGCAGGGTCCCATGCTTTATGGAGACGGTGAGAGACCAAGCCAGGCCACCACGGGTAACATTTACGACGGTGCCTGGGGTGTGGACATTCGAAACGCAGACGGGCTCATTGTAGTGAGCGATTTTAACACTGGATTCTGGGCATTCAGGCTAGAGGGTTTCATGGGGTGGAACGGAAATGACTGGGGTATGCCGAACATTTCTAGCGCTCAGTTTTGGGATGACGGTCCTAACCTCCCGCAGACGATCAACTAGGCGATCAAATTAATGATTGCCTTAATTTCGCCTTGTTGGGGGTCACGGAGTTCGTCAAGTTCTTCACGAGATCGGTGGTGAATTTTGCCTAGCGGTGGCCCGATACATTAACAGTTAGTTTGACTGCTTTGGACGTAAGTACCTGGAAGGACCCTAACGGAGCATCTGATGACACGCGTTTCTGCAGAAAAAGCTAGAACCACGACGGCGGAAGACACGCTCGCAAGGAAGAGCCGCGACACTGGTGTCATCTCCGGTGGCCACCTTGTGGCTGAGGCACTCAAGAACGAGGGGATTGATACGATATTCACTCTCTGCGGTGGGCACATCATCGATACATATGACGGTTGTATCGATAGAGGCATTCGCATCATCGACGTGCGCCACGAGCAAGTAGCTGCCCATGCCGCAGATGGCTACGCGCGACAGACGGGACGTCTGGGTTGTGTGATCACCACAGCAGGACCGGGCTTTACGAATGCACTTACGGGTATCGCTACGGCGTTCCGATCAGAGAGCCCTGTACTGCATATTGGAGGACAAGGTGCTCTTACGCAGCACAAGATGGGTTCGCTCCAAGACTTACCCCACGTGGACATTGCCACGCCGATTACCAAGTTCTCGGCAGGTGTACGTTCCACCGAACGAATCCCGGACATGGTGGCTATGGCAGCTAGGGAGTGCTTTGCAGGAGCGCCTGGGCCGAGCTACCTCGAGATTCCTCGTGACGTGCTAGACCGAGAGGTATCCGTGGAGGACGTGGTCTCGCCGGAGGCTGGCCGATATCGGGCGTCGACAAAGTCTATCGGTGATCCTGCTGATATAGAGAAGCTTGCGGAGCTCCTGGTCAAATCAGAACGGCCAGCCATCTTACTGGGTACTCAGGTATGGGCTTGTCGCGGACACCAAGAAGCCATCGCACTCTTGAAAGATTTGAACATCCCGGGCTATATGAACGGTGCTTCGCGCGGTCTCCTCCCACCAGGAGATTCCCATTATTTCCACCGGACTCGGGGAGACGCTTTCAAAGAGGCCGATGTTATCGTGATCGTCGGTACGCCATTTGATTTTCGGATGGGCTATGGTCGACGACTGAGCTCTGAAGCTACAGTTGTCCACATTGACATGGACTACAGGACTGTCGCAAAGAACCGTGACGTGTCGCTCGGGCTGGTGGGTGATCCTGGCGCAATTTTACGGGCCGTACACGACGCCACTACCGGTCTTGTAGACAACGGGGCCGATAACCGGAAGGGTTGGCTGGAACAGTTGCGAGCTGTTGAGGAAAAGAAGACGGAAAAGCTCATGCCGCTTTTCTTGTCAGATGCGGACCCCATCCATCCTTATCGCGTTGCATGGGAACTCAACGAATTTCTCACTGAAGACACCATCTACATCGGCGACGGTGGAGATGTAGTCACGATCAGTGCTCAGGCGGTCCAGCCCCGAGCGCCGGGCAATTGGATGGACCCGGGCGCGCTGGGCGGGCTGGGCGTCGGAACGGGTTTTGCGTTGGCCTCGAAACTGGTACATCCGAACAAAGAGATCCTCTGTTACTACGGCGACGGCTCTTTCGGTATGACTGCATTCGACATGGAAACGGCCAATCGATTTGGAGCGCCGTACATCGCAGTCATCGGCAACAACTCCGCAATGAATCAGATTCGTTATGGACAGCTATCCAAGTATGGCCAAGAGCGGGGCAATGTTGGAAACCTTCTGGGCGACGTTCCTTTTTCGAAGTTTGCCGAGATGCTTGGCGGATACGGTGAGGAGGTTCGAGACCCGGCGGAGATCCAGCCTTCGCTCCAACGGGCACGGGAAGCTGTGAAGATGTCCGGCAAGTCCGCGGTCATCAATATTTGGGTTGATCCCAGCGAATGGTCTCCGGGAACCAAACGTCAAACCATGTACAAGTGATCGGAGAACAATAAACCATGGACAGGGCCCTCTCTGACATTCGCATTCTGGACATGACCCACGTGCAAGCGGGTCCGACATCGAGCCAGTTAATGGCATTTCTCGGTGCCGATGTTATCAAGCTCGAATCCCCGATGGGGGACGCCACACGCAAACAGTTACGGGACATCCCGGATGCTGACAGCCTTTACTTTACGATGCTGAATTGCAACAAGCGCTCGATTACCGTGAACCTGAAGAACGATAAGGGCAAAGAGGTCTTCACGAAGCTCGTGGAAAGTTGCGACGTGCTTATGGAGAATTTCGGTCCGGGCGTGCTGGATCGGCTCGGGTTTGGATGGGAGAGGGTCCACGAAATCAATTCTCGAATCGTCATGGCCTCGATCAAAGGTTTTGGTAGCGACGGACCGTATGCAGCGTTCAAGGCGTACGAGAACATCGCGCAGGCCATGGGTGGCGCCATGGGCACCTCAGGAATGTTTGATGGCCCTCCGGTAGTGACAGGTGCGCAGATTGGTGACTCTGGCACAGGCGTACACCTGATGGCTGGAATTCTCGCCGCACTCTTGCAACGGGAGCGCACAGGGCGTGGTCAGTACGTGGAGTGCGCCATGATGGATTGCGTGATGAATCTAACGCGTGTGAAGTGGCGGGATCATCAGCGCGTTCAACGCGGGCCTCTATCGGAGTATTCCATGCAGGAGTTTGAGGATTTCACACCTCGGGCCGGTAACGATTCTGGTGGTGGACAGCTCGGTAACGCAATCCAATGCAAGCCCGGGGGCTCAAACGATTATCTCTATGTTGTTGTCCAAGAGCACGTCTGGAAGGACCTCGCGGAGAGGGTCGGAGGCGACGAGCTCGTTGAGGATCCACGCTTCAACGACATCGATGTGCGTCGGCAAAACCAAGGTGATATGTGGGAGTTGCTGACGGAGTTTGCAGCCGATTATACGAAGCGTGAACTCATGGCAATCTTCAACGAAATCAATGTACCCTGTGGCCCAGTGTTGAGTACTATGGATCTGGCTGACGACGAGCATGTCCGACATCGTGAGATGTACGTGGAACTCGATCACCCGGAACGCGGAAAGTGGTACAATTTGGGTTGTCCAATGAAGCTCTCCGACTCTCCAGTAGAGGTTAAACGTTCACCGCTACTAGGCGAGCATACCGACGAGATTCTCAGCGAGGTCTTAGGTTACGAGGGCAGTGAAATCGATGATTTAAAAGAAGCAGGTGCTTTTAGACGGTAAGACGTTGTCTGGCGGAAGCGACCGGACCTAGTAAATGAGATTGGCCGACTCGCAGTTTATATGTTGCGTCATAAAACACGGGCGAGTGAAATACCGGGAGGGATTCCATGCCCAGTGACAGAAGAGATTTTCTGCGACTCTCTGCAGTGGCGGGTGGGGCGTTTGGCTTGGGAATTGCACCGAATCTGATTGGAACGACAACAGCCGAATCGTTGCAACCACTGCAGCGATTAGAGCGAGGCCCTCGGGCAGCACTTCGGATATTGATTCTCGGCGGCACTGGCTTTATCGGACCCTTTCAGGTCAGATATGCCCTAGAGCGTGGCCATTCTGTTACACTCTTCAATCGGGGCCGCACGAACGCTGGGCTTTTCCCCAACGTCGAGACACTCATCGGGGACCGGAACGGCCAGCTTGATGCACTTAGGGGGCGGCGCTGGGACGTGGTAATCGACAACTCCCGGTCCAACCCCGATTGGGTGCGAATGTCTGCGGAGTATTTGAAGGATTCGGTGGATCGCTATTTCTACGTGTCGTCTCGCTCGGCCTATGCTGACACCAGCCGGGTTCCCATGACGGCTGCTGCCCCCACTTTTACATACGAAACTGCCGGGGTAGCGCGTGGCGCTCAACGACTACCCTATGGGCTTGCTAAAGCCCTTTCGGAGCGAGAGGCACAAGGGATTTTCGTAGGAAGGACGAACATTGTTCGTCCCGGTCTCATCATCGGCCCCGAAGACGAGACCGACCGGTTCACTTATTGGCCCGTCCGAATCGACCGGGGCGGGGAAGTGCTCGCGCCAGGGGATCCATCGGATCCGGTGCAAATCATCGACGTCCGGGATCTGACCGAGTGGATGATCCGGATGGCGGAGACCGAGCACGTGGGAGTTTTTAACGGCGTGGGCCCAGCTACGCCTCGACCCATGGCGGAGCTTCTTTACGGGATCCGCGCTACCACCACGGCTGAGACTACGTTCACGTGGGTGAATTACGAATTCCTCACCGAGATTGGCATCCGGCCCTACTCTGATATGCCCGTGTGGCGGCCTCCCGTCGAGGGAAGCCAGGGATTCGCTCGCTTCGATCTCACCCCTGAGGTGGAGGCCGGTTTAACGTTTAGACCTCTAGCAGTCACAGCTAGTGACACTCTTGATTATCACTTCTCCCGCCTGCCCGAGCGCCAGGATCCACTCCGGTCCGGTATCTCGATCGAGCGGGAAGCGGAAGTTTTGGCGGCTTGGCACGCCAGGAGGTAGCCACTGAGATCCTCGACGCTAGGGCCTCGCGAAGTTCGAATTCCCACCCTCCTCACGGTTCTTCTGGTTATGGCCTGTCAGTCGGGTGAAACGTTGCCTACCGACGGGGCCGCAGTGAATGCCACTGAGGATGCGGAACGTCCTCCGCTCCTGGCGATGAACGCGTTTTACTACTATGACGATGTGGATAGGGCTTGGGCTTTCTACACGGAGATCCTTGGACTCCGCACTGTCGTTGATTACGGGTTCGCGAAGATCCTTCGTGTGGCCGAGTCTTCGTATCTGACGCTGGTGGACGCTGCGGAGGGCATGCACTCGACGAATGAGCCCCGCTCCGTAACACTCGCCTTCGTCACCGAGGAAGTGGAGGGCTGGTACGACTACCTGAACTCTCAAAGTGTGCCGATGCGCTCAGATTTTGGGGCCTCAGAAGGCAGTCCCCACGACGGCTTCGTGGCCATCGACCCCGAAGGTTATTTTCTCGAGTTCGAGCGATTCAACCCGCATACGGAGAACGAACAACTGATCCCGGTATTGTCTAACGTCGATGCCCTATACCCAGGTCCCTGGGTCGAGACGAGCAGGCCTGGGAATCTCGGCGTTCAAGCCACTGTTCTCTGGCTATACTACCGAGATCTGGAGAACATGCAGCGCTTCTACCGGGATACGCTAGGTCGTGAGATGATCGTGGACCAGGGTTGGGCTAAGGTCTACCCGGTGTCGTCCACAGGGTACATCGGGCTTGTCGACGGAACCCGAGGCCTCCATGAGGCTACCGACGAGCAAAGCGTGACCATCTCCTTCTTCACAGATGACGTGGAGGGCTGGCTCAGGTACATGCGGGGGCTTGAGAAATTCGAGCTACGCACCCCCGAACTCGTTGACGAGAGGGGGTTGGTCAGCTTGTTCGTGGGATACGATCCGGAAGGATATTTTCTGGAATGGGACACTTTCCTCGATGAGCGGGGGAACGAGGAGTTGCTGGAACTGCTGAGAGGTCAGTAGATGCTGCGGTGTGGCCCTTCGAGTGTCTGAAGCTGACCTGCTCTATGCGTGTCGCTCAAAGTAGGGTGGACATGCAACACGCTGGCTGTGATTTCCTGCTCTCAGTCGATACGATTAGCCAGGCCCAGACAAGGAGTATTGCATGCGCCGACTCGCTCTCCTCCTCGCCGTTGCGGCTCTCGCTTGCGTGGATATCGAGACTCCCGAAGCCATCGTGTTCTCATTCGTTCAACCGGAGTTGTTCGGGGATGGCGGGACACTGACAGATGCCTGGGCGGACATCGACGGCGACGGTGATCCGGATCGCTTTGTAGGTTTCAATGGTGCTCTGAGCCGACTCTATCGAAATGATCTGGGGAGTGGCTTCGTCGACATTGCCGGGCGATCGGGGCTGACAGTAGAGCGTTCGGTCCGTACCGCTGCCTGGGGAGATTTCGACGCCGACGGTGACCCGGATTTGCTGCTCGGTTACGCAGGAGACGCACCGGTCACCGCACTCTATCGAAATGACGGAGACTCAGGATTCGTCAACGTGGCAGCCGACATGGGTCTCGAGCTTATGGAGGGTACCACACGGCAAGCGTCTTGGATTGACTACGATGGAGACGGAGATCTCGATCTGTTTCTCGCGCTAAGAGATCGGGCTAACAAACTTTTCCGCAACCAGGGTACCTCTGGCTTCGCTGATGTGACCGATGAAGTGAATATTGGCGACGCTCGCAGGACTGTCGGGGCCGTCTGGTTCGACATGGACCAGGATGGTGATCTGGACCTCGTGACTGCCAACATGAACGGTGACAGCAATGGACTCTGGCGAAACGACGGAGGAGTTTTTTCGGATATTGCTGCCGGGCTGCCGGTTGAAGCTGGCGGCCGTGCGCTTGCCGACGAGGCACAGGGAAGCGTCCGGGTGTGTGCTGCCGATGTTGACGCCAACGGCGTCTTCGATCTTTTTTTCGCCAACTATGGACCGAATGCACTCCTCCTGGGTTCGGCGCCCGGAGTTTGGGGTGACGCGAGCGCCACACCGAGCCTGGCGATTGAATCACGATACGACACCTGCACTTGGGGTGATTTTGATCACGACGGAACATTGGACCTCTATGTGAACGGAACCGTCGGTGGAGGCGACCACTACCGTGACTACCTTTTCCGAAGACAAGGAACTGAGGACTTCATCGACGTTACGCCTGCGGAATTGCTCGGGGTAAATGCTTCTCACGGTGCCACTTGGGTCGACTACGACCTAGACGGCGATCTTGACCTTGCGTTGACTGGCGTTGCTGACGATGCGATGCACTACCTCGTACAGAACCTGCTCCGGCCTGAGGTTAGTGGGCATTCCCTCCAGGTCCGTGTTCTCGACGGCGGCGGCCGTGCCACTCGAGCTGGCTCAGAGGTGAGGCTCTACGCGGCCGGCACGGAAATCCTCCTGGGCACTCGACTCATTGACACGGGGTCGGGCTACGATGCCCAATCGGACTTAGCTGTGCACTTCGGTCTACCTGGGGCGCAGCCGGTGGACGTTGAAGTGACTATCGTCGGAGCGGGCACGCGCCGTACCGATGTCCTGGAAAACGTCGACCCATCGGAATATCATAGACGGGTGTTGGAGATCCACATCGACACCGAAGGACGGATCGTACGATAGCGTAGCTGCTCTCAACTCGTAAATTGCTAAACCAAGAGGCTCTGATGATTAACACCACCATAAGGGACGAGCGGCTTCCTAGGACTAACGGGCCATGAATATTGGTCGATCTTTAAACCGCTTTGGCCCCGGCATGATCATGGCCGCCACGGCTATCGGGACCAGTCATATTGTTTTAGCACCTGTAGCAGGGGCTCGCTTCGGGTTCGATCTGCTCTGGCTCGTCCTCTTCACCCATGTCATCAAGTATCCGGCCTTCGAGTTCGGGGCACGTTACGCCGTAGCAACCGAGACGTCACTGATCGGGGGATTTCAAAAAATCCCGGGCCCAAAGAATTGGGCCCTGTTTGTCTTTCTCGGAATCACCGTTATCCAGGGGTTGACGGTTCTGTCCGCTGTAATGTCGGTGACCGCCTCGATCCTTGTGGTGACCATCGGGAAACTCTCGTATCCAGTGTGGTTGTTCGTCCTGGGTCTCTTCACGATTACAGTACATCAGACGGGCAAGTATCCAATGCTGAAATCCGGTGCGACGCTAATGATGGGAGTGCTCGCCCTCGGCACGATAATCGCGTTCTTCGCTAGCCCACCCACCGTCAACGACCTCGGGCGCATGTTCGTGCCCTCACTCCCGGATGCGTCGACACTCCTTGTAGCTTCGCTTTTCGGCCTGATGCCGACAGGGATTACCGTCGCCGTGTGGCAATCGCTCTGGGCCGTCGAGCATCTGAAATACTGGAAGAAGGAGACGAACGTCCCCAAGCGTATACTCGGTTTTGGCCAGCGCGACTTGCTCGTTGGCTATGGGCTCTCGGCCGTGCTCGGTGTGATGCTACTCTCGCTAGGAGCCACGCTGTTGCGGCCGCGAGGGCTTGTTCCGGATGGAATTGAAGTGGCCTTGACGATTTCTCAGATCTACACCGAACTCCTCGGGGCTTGGATGTTCCCCGTCTTCATGATTAGCGCCTTCGCGGCACTCTTCTCTTCCGTCTATTCGGTTATGGACGGCTTTCCACGAGCTTTTTCAACCATCATGAAGACACTGTTTCCTGAGAACTTGTTTCTAAAGAAACAGTCGAACCCGGCGTATTGGATTTTCATGGTGGTAATTTTCACCTTCTCACTCATCATGAACACGCTAATCCCGAATCCTGCTCTAGTGGTCATGTATGTGGGTGTCGTGACGCTTATGTTGGCACCGGTGCTATACAGCCTTAACTACTATTGTGTGACGCGACTGATAGAAGATGAGGCGATGCGCCCGAACAAGGGCTTGAGACTGTGGGCGCTTGTAGGGATCGTAATGATGACCTTCGCCGCCGGTTTCTCTGTCTACGTCCGCTTCTGAGCTTGAACGGAAAGGGGAAGAGCCGGAGTATGCCATTTGCCCGTGCCTCAACGCTCGCATTCTTCCTGAGTCTTGCTCAGGCAGGGTGTGGAACTGATGGAAGGTCAGCTGGGGACTTGAGGGAGACCACCCATGACATCCCCGGAACTCCAGACGGCCCACTGCTCGTCGCCGCAGACGTCGGGTTCGCTCCGCACGCGATGGCCAGGCCCGACGGCTCGACGGAAGGATTCAATATTGATCTTGCCGAAGAGATTGCACGGCGCCTAGGCCGTCCCGGCTACGACATCGTTGATCAGGAATGGTCCGGAATTTTCGCGGGGCTAAGTGCGGGGCGATTCGAGTTTATTATTGCACCGACGACGATGACTTACGAACGCTCGCAAGAGGTTCTTTTCGTAGAGGGCTACCTCGATACCGACTACACGTTTCTGACGAAGGACGACGCACCAGAGATCGAGGCACTTGAGGATATCCGTGGAAAGGCAATCGCTGTCAACAACGGATCAGTCTACGACGTTTGGGCAACTGAAAACGCGGAACTCTATGACATTGAGGTTCAGCGCTACGGGAAAAATGCGGATGCGGTCCAAGCGGTGCTGACTGGGCGCGCTTTTGCGAGCCTGGCTGGAGAGAGCGTAGCTAAGTGGGCTGCAATGCAGAGCCCCCTCGTCCGAACAACGTACACCATCAAGAGCGGAAGCAAGTTCTCGGCAGCATTCCGCAACGATGATGTGGAGTATCGGAACCGAGTCGAAACACTCCTCGAGTGCATGAAGACCGACGGTACGATGTCACGTTTATTCGAGAAGTGGTTCGGCGATCCCCCGGCAGAGGGCTCGGCGGCTATCACTGTCCTGGAGGGTTACGGTGAGCCGGGGATGGCGGGGTACGATCCCACGCCCCACAGCCCTCTGTGCAACTGATCCATTCGCGGCCTCCGATCCTTGAAATTGAGGGTCTGCGTAAGACCTTCGGCGACACTGAAGTTCTAAAAGGGATCGATCTGGAAGTTGACCGCGAAGCGCTGGTCTTCATCATTGGGCCGTCGGGATCGGGAAAGAGCACCCTCCTGCGATGCTGTAATCGACTTGAGGAATCCACCGGCGGATTCATCAGATTCGATGGAAAGGATATCGCGTCACCGAGCGTCGACATCAACGAGCTTCGTCGGCACGTGGGGATGGTTTTTCAGTCCTTCAACCTTTACCCACACCTCACCGCACTTGCTAACATCACGCTTGCTCTGCGGAAGACGGTGGGACAGACACCGGAAGAATCCGAAGAGCGTGGCCGCGTTGTCTTAGGGCAGGTCGGCCTGTCGGAAAAAGCTGATGCCTATCCGAGTGAACTCTCAGGTGGGCAGCAGCAGCGGGTGGCAATAGCACGAGCCCTTGCTCTTGAGCCACGCATTCTTCTCATGGATGAGCCCACGAGCGCGTTGGATCCAGAACTCGTCGGCAGCGTGCTCAGGGTCATTCGGGAACTCAAAGAATCCGGAATGACAATGCTTATTGTCAGTCACGAGATGCAATTCGCCCGTGAGGCTGCGGACCAGGTGGTTTTTCTCGACGAAGGTAAAATTGTCGAATCAGGTGCTCCGGACCGAATCTTTTCCTCACCGAGTCACGAGCGGACACGACGCTTCCTGAAGCGGATTCTAACGGTACAATGATCGAGAGCTTCTTGAACGTGAACGTCATGGCACGCGTGCTGCCAGCCATAATCTCCGGATTATGGGTCACTCTTGCCTTATCGATCCTGGTCATTGCCTCGGGAACAGTACTTGGGCTTGCCCTCGCTACTCTCCGGGCGTTTCAATTCAAGATCGTTAACTTGTTCGTAGTTCTCTTCGTTGACGCTTTCAGGGCAATCCCTCCCCTCGTCATTCTGATCGTTGTCTTCTTCGCTCTCCCGTACGTGAATGTGCAACTCTCCGGTTTCGTCACGGCCTGGCTTTGTCTGAGCCTTGTGTTGGCTGCGTTTTCTGAAGAAATCTTCTGGGCGAGCATCCTCTCGGTGGACAAAGGCCAGTGGGAGGCAGCCCTCTCAACCGGCTTCTCTTTTCTTCAGACTCTTTGGTATGTCGTCCTGCCGCAGGCAATGCGCCTAGGGCTTGCACCGCTCACGAACCGAGCAATCGCGATTGGGAAGAGCACGGCCCTTGCGTCGGTAGTGGCCGTTCCAGAAATCCTAAATCAAGCGTCAAGCGCTCAGGCCCAGGCTGCCAACGCTTCGCCGCTCACGCTCGCAGCGATCGCCTATCTGGTGATTTTCTTGCCTCTCGTGGCTCTGAGTCGCTGGGTCGAATCCCGCTTCTCCTGGAGGCACTGAACGCTGTGGACCGCCTCATCGAGAGTTTTCTGAACCCCGAGGTCATGCGCATTAGTGCTCCATATCTCGTGCGGGGGTTCTGGATGACTGTCAAGTTATGTTTTCTCGTCATACCACTGGGTATCACCACGGGGCTCCTTCTAGCGGTACTCCACAACCTAGGACGCCGTTGGTTGAACGTGCTCATAATTGTCTATGTGGATTTATTCCGAGCCTTCCCACCGTTGGTACTCCTTGTGTTTGTGTATTACGGGCTTCCGTTCATGGGGATCATCCTCTCACCTTTTCTTGCGGTTGCACTCGCGTTCACGTTGAATACGTCGAGCTACTACGGTGAAATCCTTCGGGCTGGCATCGAAAGCATTCCACGGAGCCAGTGGGAGGTAGCGCGGTCGACAGGCCTCAACCGTATCCACACGATGCGTTTTGTGATTCTTCCTCAGGCGATCCGCTCAGTACTCCCGGATCTGGTCAGCAACACGCTGGAAGTGGTGAAACTTACCTCTTTGGCCAGCGTTGTTGCCCTTCCGGAACTTCTCCGTATGGCTCGCATTGCCCAGGGACTCACGTTCAATCCGACTCCGCTCATCCTGGCTGCCGGTACCTATTTCCTATTACTGTGGCCTTTCGTACGTCTCCTCAGTCGGATGGAGAGGCGAATGCTCGTGAGAGCGACCTAAAGAGACTATGGGACCCATCGTCATCATCAACCCGAATTCGACAACTGCGGTCACCGACAAGATGGACGCGGCTGTTGAGTCGCTCCGGATACCTCACGGTCCTGTCCTCGAGTGCGTGACCTTGGAAGAGGGTCCGGCCGGGATCGAAACGGACGATCAAGTAGCGGGAGTCGTCACTCCGATCTGTAATCTGATTCGTACGCGACAAGAAGATGTCAGTGCATTCGTGATCGGGTGCTATAGTGACCCGGGCCTTCAGGAAGCTCGAGAGCTCTCGGCAAAACCGGTCTTCGGGATTGCCGAGTCTGCGATGCTGACAGCCATGACCAAGGGGTCGCGGTTCGGTGTGATCTCAATTCTAGAGCAGTCGATTCCTCGGCATGCGTACCAGATTCGCAAGTTGGGTTTCGAGTCACGATGCGCTGGAGATCGGGCGATCGGGCTACGAGTTACGGAGCTTGCCGATCCAGTGCGTGCCTTCAATGGAATAAGAGATGCGGCTGAACTATTGCGTGACGAAGATGGAGCTGATGTTCTTATCCTCGGATGTTCGGGAATGGCCGATAACCGCCATCGGTTGGAGGAGATAGTTGGCCTACCTGTTGTCGAACCGACTCAGGCCGCAGCGGCATTCGCGCTCGGCACCGCACTTCTTTCCTGAGACATGACTGACTTCGACGTTGTCATCCGCGGTGGCCATGTTGTCATTGAGTCTGATTTGATTGAGCACGATGTGGGGATCAAAGATGGGGTCGTGGCTGAGCTCTGTGATTCGATTGATGGGGGCAAGAGAATCCTCGACGCCTCAGGGAAGTTGGTTCTCCCAGGAGGGATCGACGGGCATTGTCACATCGCACAACTGTCATCGTTCGGAGTCGAAACCGCTGATGACTTCATGTCCGGCAGCATTTCAGCGGCGTGCGGGGGAACCACCACTATCATCCCCTTCGCTCCCCAGCGTAAGGGTGAAGGGCTAAGGGAAGCAGTGGAGGCGTATCGACAGAAAGCCGAAGGTAAATCTGTGATCGACTACGGCTTCAACTTGATCGTTTCGGATCCCACGCCGACCGTGCTCGAAGATGAGCTTCCTAGCCTCGTCGCCGAGGGTCACACAGCGGTCAAGATCTTCATGACTTACGACCCGGTGCGACTCGACGATAGTCAAGTTCTGGACGTACTCGAAAAAGCGCGTGACCTCGGAGTGATTACGATGGTACATGCGGAGAACCATGATCTTATCATGTGGAGTATCGAACGGCTCCTAAAGTCGGGAGATACCGCTCCCAGATTCCACGCGATGGCTCACCCGCCGGAGTCGGAACGCGAGGCGGTGTATCGCATCATTACTCTGGCGGAGGCAGTAGGAGCTGAGATTTTGGTCGTGCACCTCTCGACTAAAGAAGCTATCGAAGAGGTTCGCCGGGCACAGGTGCGTGGTGTTCCGGTGTTGGGCGAAACGTGCCCTCAGTATCTAGTGCTGTCCGATGGTGACATGGACCGTCCAGGCTTTGAGGGCGCGAAGTTCGTGTTCAGCCCGCCAGCTCGTAGCCCTGCGACGCAGGAGTTCATCTGGGAGGGCATTACCGAGGGCGTCATTCAGGCCTATCACTCTGATCATGCTGGTTACCGCTTCAACGATCCGGAAGGAAAGAAAGTTCACGGAGATACCGCGCCCTTCAACCGGATCCCGAACGGTGTGCCAGGCCTCGAGACACGTCTTCCGATCTTGTTTTCGGAAGGATTTCGTAAGGGGCGGATCGATCTCCGGCGTTTCGTCGAACTGACCGCAACGAACCCGGCACGGATCTTCGGGCTCTATCCGAGAAAGGGCACGATCATGGTCGGTTCTGATGCAGATATTGTGATCTGGGACCCCGAACAGCACGTAACGCTGTCCATTGATGGCTTACATGACAACATGGATTACACGCCGTACGAAGGAATGGAAATCGAAGGTTGGCCTGTGACTACACTGTCCAGGGGTCAACTCGTCTGGCATGGGGGTGAGGTCGTAGGAAAGCCGGGAGCCGGACGGCTTCTCCGGCGAGGTAATCCCCAGACGGCGGAGCTCCTAAGCAGGCTCGATGACTAATTCGGCAACCATTAATTACAAGAACGCAGGAGAGTTTTGAAGATGTCCCGAAACATTAGAGTGGGGGCCGCCCAACTTGGCCCGATCCAACTGGAAGACACCCGGACGGTAGTCGTTGAACGCATGTTGGCGTTGCTCCATCAGGCCCACAAAGAGGGGTGCGGCCTGATCGTGTACCCTGAGCTAGCGCTCACCACTTTTTTCCCGCGATGGGACATGTCGGACCAAGAAGAGATCGACAGTTTCTACGAACGAGAGATGCCAGGACCTGAGACACAGCCTCTCTTCGACCAAGCAAAGGAGTATGGCATTGGCTTCTCGTTTGGTTATGCCGAACTCATCAAAGAAGGCGAAAAGCTCCACCGCTACAACACCGCTATCTTGGTCGATTCGGAAGGCGAAATCGTGGGTAAGTACCGGAAGATACACCTTCCCGGCCATGTCGAGCACGATGACGACCGGACTCATCAGCATCTGGAGAAGCGTTACTTTGAGGTCGGCAATCTCGGTTTTCCCGTCTGGCGCACCATGGGTGGGTTGATGGGTATGTGCGTCTGTAACGATCGGCGGTGGCCTGAGACCTATCGTATGATGGGCCTTCAGGGCGTCGAGATAGTGCTTCTTGGCTACAATACTCCGGTCACCAATTCTCTGTCTCCAGACGAGTCTCCCGAGACCCGCATGTTCCATAACCACCTTTCTATGCAGGCCGGCGCCTACCAGAACAGCACGTGGGTGGTCGGGGTCGCAAAGGCCGGTGTCGAGGACGGTCATCCTCTGTTTGCTGGAACGGCGATTGTCGCTCCTAGCGGCGAGATCGTCGCGCAAGCGGACACTGAAACGGATGAACTGGTCGTCGCGGACTGTGATCTGGACGTTACTAAGTTCGGCAAGGAAACAATCTTTAACTTCGCCGCGCATCGACGTATCGAGCACTACGGTCCGATTGCCACCCAGACGGGAGTCCAAACGCCTAACTGAAAGTGCTACACTGGCTGTGTTTCTCACGTAATGGTGTGAGTAATGAGCCTGTTATCAGAAAATGGCGCCTAACACCGAGCGAACTGAGCCGAACGCTGCCCATAGTGACAGTAAAAAAAGAAAGCCCATGACCGCGTTCTCCCACCATCGATTGCGATAGGTCGGTCCGATAAAGTGTGGGCTGGCGGTGATCCACCACAGGCCTGCAGCGATTAGAGGCATAAGGACGACTTGCGCACTGTTGGCTACCAGCGTCAGCGTGACGAAGCCCGGCATCCCCGGCGCGGTCCAGACAAGCGGTGACAGCAGACACCATACGACGACGGCCTGATATGACCAGTGTGTGTGATAGTCGGCCTCAAGCGGTCCCGGGCCGGCTCGCCAGCGCAGAAAACCATGACTGGCCAGCCGGGCCAGCCCGAGAGCGAAACCAACCACAGACGTGAACATCACGGCGAAAATGCCGAGATAGAAAAGGGTCCGTCCCCACTGACCGAGGACTTCGCTTAGCAGCAGAGGGAGGTCATCCATCGTGCTTATCTGTAGACCCTTGGCGTGCAAGAGCTCAGCGCCAAGGGTCCATACCGCCAGGTCCAATACGATCATCACGACCATCGCGAGGAGAAAGTCGTGGGTCTGAATCCGTCGGTGTCTGGGTTTCGTCCAACCCTTATCCTCAAGGAAGTAGGGATAAACAAGGTTTAATAGTGATCCCCCAATTGCACCTAGCATGCCGGTCGTGATGAGCAAAGGACTGAATCGCCCGACCTGCTCGGGTAACGCGAAAGCCAGCGTTCCCCGAAAAATTCCTGCCGGGCTAGGACCGACCCAGAGGGCGGTTCCTAGAAAGGACAAAGTCAGGAGTACGAGAAGCACCTTGAATACCCGCTCCACGTGTCCGTAAACCGGCCGGAAAAGAATCGCGAGAGCTAATCCGTTCCACAGCGCAGCCCACCCCCATACCGTTCCACGACCGAGCAGATTCACGAACACCTCACCGATCCCTACGGTGACGTAGGACTCGTAGACGTGCCCCATCACTATGGCGGAGAACATGAGCACGGGTGGATACATGCGGTGCAGGCGGCCCAAGCCGTCCAACACACCTTCACCGTGAGGATTACAAAGCTGGTATTTTGCGATCAAGGACACGAACACGTAACGCATCGCGACAGCCAGCACGATGACCCACATGAGAGCGTACCCGTAGTTTCCACCGGCAACGCTCATTTCAACGATATCACCGGCCCCCATCCACGTCATCACGACGATCAGCCCCGGCCCAAATGATCGGAGATATCCGAAGAATGTCTGTGGCAACGCCGCCCTAGGCTCTATCATGCTAGAGCGGATCACTGGTGGGGCTTGTCACGTCACTATGTTCTGTGGTTGACCCTGGAGAAAAGCCAGTACGTTGTCAGTAACACCTTCGTTGAGTAGATCCATCCCTTCCGCTGTCTGATCGGCGTTATGCGGCGTGAGGATGACCTGATCGCACTGAAGAAGCGGATCTTTGGGGGAAATCGGTTCGTTTGGATACACGTCCAGAGCTGCTCCAGCCAAGTGTCCACTTTGCAGCGCAGTGATGAGCGCGGCCGTGTCCAACAGACCTCCGCGTCCTGTGTTCACCAACAGCGCTCCCGGTTTCATTAGCTGTAGCTCACGCCGTCCGATGATACCTTGACTGTCCGGAGTCAACTTGAGGTGCAGACTCACGACATCGCTCTCGCGTAATAGAGTATCGAGCTCTACGTAATCGACGCCTAATGTCGCAGCACGCGCAGTGGAAGGGTGAAACGTCCACGCCAGTACCCGCATATCCAGGCTGCGCCCGAGCGTGGCCATTCGGGAGCCAATCGGACCGGTGCCCACCACACCCAATGTCTTTTTACTGATCAGAATGTTATCCATCTGAGTCCAGCGTCCTGCCTTGACTTCGGAGGTTTGGAACGCCGCTCGTTTGGCTGCGGCCATCATAAGTCCGAACGCGTGTTCTGCCACGACCGGTGCAGTCTTGCCGGGGATATTTGAGACCACTATGCCCATTCGTCGAGCCGTCTCGAGATCGATCGAGTCGGTACCGATTCCGCATACTGTAATGAAGCGTAGTTTGACCAAATGCTTGAGTATCGAGCCGGGCCATTTCACTACGCCTCGTGTGTTAATCAAGATTTCAGCATCGGCCACGCGGCTGATCTTTTCTGCGTCGGTCTCCGGGCGATCTCCATAAAGCTGTACGTTACCTGCTTTCCGGAGACGTTCCAAGTGAGGTGATCCGGTGAGCTGAACTGGATCGTCACCGGGGATCACGATCGTGGGTTTCGCCGTATGATCCATGGGATATCCTCGGTCCGTCCTTTATCGCTGGCTATTAGTATGTCCGAGACGAGCCTGCCAGAATCTCAGCCGCTGTGGCTATCTCGCCTTTCTTAGCAACGCATCCGCAGGCCGGCGGTATGGTGGGGGGGGGGATCAGGTCCGTCAACATGAGTCGTCTCGTCTGGCTGATTATGCGCTTGTTGTGGCCTGGATCGGTTGCTGGCAGAGGCAACTTGCGATTCCCAAGAACAACGGCGTAGACTTCAGGAGCCAGCAACCCAGGAGGACTCCATGAAAGGACCACTACTTCTCTCTTTCTCCTTGATAATACTTGCGTGCGGTGGATCGGGAGGTGACGACGGAAATTTGGAACCCGTGGATCTCGCCACTCTTGTTCGGGGATCTGAGGGTGTTGGAGATAGTGAGGTGTTCGTTACTGCTGACAACTCTGTACCCTATTCCGGTCCGGTATTTTCCACCTTCCCAACGGATTCGACCAAAATCAGGGAACAGGGGACATTGAAGGATGGTGAGTGGGATGGTCTGTATGAGTCCTTTTATTTCAACGGTGAGTTGGACTCGAGGATTCTTTACACTGACACCGAATATCACGGCGCATTCGAGAGGTACTACTTCAACGGTGATGTGATTGCGAAGGGGATGTACGAAATGGGTTCCCGTTGCGGTGACTGGATCGATGTCGGGGGGAACGACGAGGTTTACCCACCCTGTCCCGACTGACCCGCTAGCCCAGAAGCCCGCTCTGCGCGTGTCCTTGCTCCCAGAGGGGGGTTACGTGCGCGCCGAGTTCACCGTTCGTAGTTGCAGGAGAGGGCCTCCGGTGGTATTTGCCACCGGAGGCTTGCTCGTACTCGAACACCTAGACGTAGACGACGTACGTACCCCGTCCGGACGCAATCAAGGCAGCCTGAGGGCCACCAATCGGCCTGGAGCTCCTACTTGAACCACGATGTGCTGCTGGCCTTTGTGCATGTACGTCATCATGCCGTACTGGCCCGGGGACGGGAGTTGTACCTCACCCGCAAAAATTCCGGTTCGTTTGTCGTACGCGTTTAAGACGGGGGACCCACCGGAGCCTTCCGTCGCGTAGAGGAGATCCCCTGCCACCATTTGGATCGAATTTCCCCCTCCACCTGTCTTGGAGAAATCTTGGCCTTGTAGGTCGGGATGGTCCCTCACAACTTCGGGTGTGTCTCCGATCGGGATCCACCAAATCCGTTCTCCGGTGT
The DNA here is from genome assembly GCA_036336795.1 of Gemmatimonadota bacterium. Taxonomy (GTDB): domain Bacteria; phylum Gemmatimonadota; class Gemmatimonadetes; order Longimicrobiales; family Gaopeijiaceae; genus UBA822. Next base: position 6,402 of record JAYZFL010000026.1, on the reverse strand, counting down.
TCATGTCATATGCGGACAGGCGGTTGTAGGGCGGTTTGAAGATTGGTAGCCCCTGAACACGTCCTAGTGTGGGTGTTCCGGGCCCAGCGACCCAGTCGGAAATGGTCGTACCGGTTGTCATGATATCTTCGGGTTCGTCCGCATCTGCTCCGGGAGTCAGAAGTCCCCCACTGCACCTACGGGATGAGGACGCATAAAGAATTCCGGTCGAAGGGTCCAAGGCCGCTGGATTGGTGATGTTCAGTCCTCCGTAACATCGAACGTTGTTGACGACGCCGACGTCGTGACCTTCGTAGAGTCGCGGCATGAAGGGCCCACCCACGCGGAACGGACGTAACATGTCAAGGGCTTCAGCCCTAAGTTCCGGTGTGAAGTCGATTACATCGTCTTCAGGAATCCCGAATGGCTCCAATGGCTCCGGCCAGGTGGGAATCGGTTGGGTCGGCGCCGTCCAGTTGTCAGGGACCTCGGTCTGTAGGACAGGTTGCTCTTCGATAGGCCAGATCGGCTCACCTGTGTCCCGGTTGAACGCGTAGATGATCCCGGTCTTTGACGTTTGAATGACGGCGTCGATCTGCTCCCCGTCTACCTCAAGATTCACGATGATCGGGACGTTCGGAAGGTCGTAATTCCACTGGTCGTTGTGGACCGTCTGGAAGTGCCAAACCCGTTCTCCCGTCTGGACATCCAAGGCGATCACGCTAGTTCCGAAGAGATTTTCGCCCGGACGGAAGCCGCCGAAATAGTCGATAGTTGGTGGATTCGTGGGGATGTAGACGATCCCTCGTTCGTGATCGGCCGACATGGGGGCCCATGAAGAAACGTCACCTGTCCATTGCCAAGCGTCGTTCTCCCATGTGTCATGCCCGAATTCGCCTGGTCGGGGAATGACATGGAATTTCCACCTAAAATCACCAGTCTTGGCATCGAATGCGAGAATATCGCCCGGAACGTTCTCGATTCGTGTCTGGTTGTATCCCTGTTCCGCTGAATTTCCCACTACTACTACGTCGTTCACCACGATGGGGGGCGACGAAGTCGTGATGAATCCGAGCTCCCTCGGGATCCCGAAATCGGCGTCGTATGTTCCTTCGTAATCCTGCCACGGTCCCCAGTCCGCGAGCAGATCGGGCAGCAGGTCTACGACCCCGGTCTCGGCGAACCCTTCCAGTGGTACCGTTGAGCCAAAGCCCTCCAGGGGCCGACCGGTTTTGGCATCGAGAGCGTGAAGGAAGAATCCGGGTGATGTGTAGTAGATTACCCCTCGCCCCTCGATTTCTGCGTAGGCGACACCCTTACCGTAATTCTGCCGCATGGAGCGTTCCCACCGCGTAGTATTTGGTTCGCGGTAGCTCCAGATCGTTTCACCCGTTTCGGGATCGATGGCGGCTACCGTGCGGCGCTGGCCGGCCACCGTGTAGAGGATCCCGTCGATGTACGTCGGTGTGGACTTCATCTGGTAATCGACCTCGGGACCGAAGTTGTCGGCTCGCCAAATCCAGGCGACTTCGAGGTCCGTGAAATTCGTCGCGTTGACCTGGTCGACCGGTGAGTATCGAGTACCCCAAGCGTCAGCACTCTGGTAACGCCACTCTCCGTAGGGGTTATCGCGACCCTGCGCGTGACCGAGCATCGGCGCAGTGAGGAACGAGCTCAGAATTAACACAAATCCCATCAATCGGTAGGTAGTTGTGCGGTGTGGTGGCGACATGAGTGCTCCAAGGAAGGTGCCGTCGTCTTGAGATCCAGTGTGGGAACATGATAGTGCGGGGCGCAGATCCGAGCCAGGGTTCGGCATCAGGCCTCTTATCGCTTTTTATCGCCAGTGGTTATGACCTTAACGTTTCGAGGTGAGGGTGTTGGGACTCTCTTCTCCCGGTGACACTTTCAAGGCCTCAATAGGGCAATAATTGCGGGAAAGGGAATGAGTAAGAACCGCTTCCATGCGCCGATTCCTTGTCCGCTACTAGCGTCTTACGCATGTTGCGGGCATGTCGAACCTTGCCAACTCACTCCCAAAGGCCTGCTGTTCCCGACCCGCCTTAAGTGGGTTACGAAACGGGACAATTCGATCCTCCATGGCACGGGTAGGCCTCTTCTTCGTATCCGTCTTGTTGGGTTGTGGCGGGAGTTCAGCATCCGCTCTCTTCCCGGATCGAGTCCTCTACAATGCTCGAGTGGTAACCCTCGATACCCAGTCGACCATTGCCGAAGCGGTAGCCATCCGAGACGGACGGATCATGGCTGTCGGCGAGACCGACAAGATACGGGCCCTCGCGGGCCCAGGAACTGATGAAATTGACATGGAGGGACGCACTGTCGTTCCGGGTTTAGCGGACAATCATTTTCATAGCATCGGTGGTGGTCCCGGCGTAGATCTATCGGGGGCCCGGAGTCTCGCGGACATCCACGATGCCATTGCCTTTCGGGTTGCCGAATCAGACCCGGAAGAGATTATCGTCACCAATAGTGATTGGCATGAAGGGCAACTTGCAGAGCAGCGCTTACCCTACCGAGAAGACCTGGACAAGGCCGCGCCAGACAATCCCGTCGTCGTTGTGCGGGGTGGTCATGAGTATGTACTGAACTCCGCCGCGCTTAAACACTGGAATATCACGGATAACACGCCTGATCCTGACGGTGGCTTGATAGGTCGGGATGAGGCAGGGCACCTAAACGGCGAACTGGTGGACCGTGCTAAGAATTTGGTGCGATTGCCGGGTAGTGTGAGGTTGGACTATGAAGCAGAGATTCAGATGTTGGCGGACGAACATCGACTATTGAACAAGGTAGGATTGACCAGTATTCGCTATGCCAGCGGGTCACCTGACCAGTACAGAATGCTTCTCGATATGAAGCAACGGGGCATATTGACGATCCGTACGAGCATCTTGTTTCGTCTCGGAGGCTCTATAGATCCGACTAGACTTGACGAGACTTTCAACGAATGGGGAATCCGCTCTGACGAGGGCGATGAATGGGTTCGTGTTGCCGGTATCAAGTTGGGAGTGGATGGCGGTTTCGAGGGTGGTTGGATGCGAGAGCCTTATGAGGCACCATGGGGTGGGGAGGAGGGTTTTAGAGGGCTTCAGACGGTGTCCAAGGAACGATATGTCATGTTGGTGCGAGCCCTGAACGAACGAGGCTGGCGTGTTGCAACCCACGCCGTCGGTGACGCTGCCATTGACCTCGTTTTAGAAGCTTACGAAACGGCCCACAGGGATTCACCAATTGTAGGAAAGCGATGGGCTATCGAACATGCTTTTGTTTCCCAATCCGACCAACTCCCTCGCATGAAGGCGTTGGAACTGCAGCTCTCGGTTCAGGGCCATCTCTACGTGGCTGCTCCGAGTCTGAGAAAATATTGGGGAATGGAGCGAGCAGACGGGGTGACACCGATTCGGACATATGTGGATTCTGGCCTCGACGTGTCCTTGGGCACAGATTCACCCGTGGTTCCCTATCCGGCCATGTGGGCTCTCTATCACTTTATCACACGCAATACCATCAGCGCGGGAGTGGCAGGAGCGGACCAGAGAATCGGCCGAGAAGAAGCCCTCAGACTGAATTCCTTGGGAAATGCGAATCTAACGTTCGAAGAGGACTACAAAGGGTCCCTTGAGGTCGGTAAGTTGGCTGATTTGATCGTTCTCTCTGAAGACATTCTGAGCGTTCCAGAGGAACGGATCGAAAACATCGAAGTCTTGTTGACGATGGTAGGTGGCGAGATTGTCCACAGAGGATTGGCGTTCGAAAAATGATTGTGTGGGGTAGATCGGTGCTGTTATAGGCTTGGCCTTAAAAGCTCCGATACCTCGTGGTTTCCAAGTGGACGACTGGGATCCGAGCTTAGGCGGCGACCTAACTGGTTGAAGGAATAGGAGCTCCCTTGGTGACGGCCATGGCGCCACTGCGCACGATTGTCTCCATCTCTACGAAGTCGACCACCTCGGCCATGAACCGATCGATTTCCGATCCCCCGTTGATCAGCTCGACTGTAAAGTGCCCGTCTTGTTCATCCAAGATCCGGCCACCGAACTCATTCACGACCTGGGCGAGTTTCTCTCTTCCTCCTTCGGGGAGTCGAAGCTTTAGGAGAGCTAACTCTCGCTCGATGTGATCGGTGTTCGTCATGTCTACGATTGCCAGCACATCCACGAGATTACGTAAGTGTCTCGAGATTTGATCAACCACGGCTTCTGAGCCGATAGTGGTAAGGGTGAGTCTCGAGACCGTTGCGTCGTTAGTGGGAGCCACGTTCAGGCTCTCAATGTTGAAGCCTCGGTTCGAAAAGAGATTCGTGACGCGAGACAGGGCACCCGCTTCGTTCTGTAACAGGATAGAGATGATATGTCTCATGCTAGAGCCTAAAATAGTCCTGGAGTTAGATCGGTCCGGGATTGGGCAAACGATCGCGTATCGCCGCACCTCTTGCAATACGCTTCTCTTCATTCACCTTGCTTTGGATTGAGATAAGATACCGCAAACTCTCTTCATCGAACCGTGGACGTGGAAATTCTAGTCGAATCGAGTTCGCCGCACCCCAGGGCCGGCGAGATCTTGAGTGGTGCAGAAATGATTATCCAGGTTCTCTCTGACGAGGACGTACGGATCATTTTTGGCTACAGTGGAGGAGCGATTCTCCCGACGTACGATGCAGTGTTCCGATATAACACGGAGCACGCGGAGGATGGTGTGGAGCCCATGCCCCTCATCGTTCCGGCGAATGAGCAAGGGGCCGCCTTCATGGCTGCCGGTTACGCACGGGCTAGCGGACACGTTGGAGTCGTTATCGTCACTTCGGGGCCTGGGGCGACAAACTGTGTGACACCCGTTAGGGATTGTATGGCCGACTCGATCCCAATCGTCGTTCTTTGCGGCCAAGTCCCCACGGGTGCTATCGGTACTGATGCATTTCAAGAAGCACCCGTTACGGCGATCATGGGATCTGTGGCCAAGCACGTGTTTCTGGTCACGGACCCGGAGAACCTGGAGTCCACGGTGCGGACTGCCTTCGAAGTTGCGCGAACCGGGCGACCCGGGCCTGTTGTGGTCGACATCCCCAAGGACGTGCAAAACTGGCAGGGCCCTTTTAAGGGCGAGGGTTGTTTGCCGATTCCCGGCTACCGGAGTCGTTTAAGCACGGTCCAGAAGAGCCGTCTCGACAACGACCGCTGTAAAGAATTCTTTTCAATGCTTTCCGAGAGCCAGCGCCCGCTGATTTATGCGGGTGGAGGAGTGATCAATGGCAATGCTTCGCAGGAACTCCGAGAGCTTTCACAGGCTTTCGGTATTCCCGGCGTAACCACACTTATGGGATTGGGGGCGCTTGATACGACACATCCGCTCTGCCTCCACATGTTGGGAATGCACGGTACTGCCTATGCTAACTACGCAGTGGACGACTGCGATCTACTCATTGCTGTGGGAGCTCGCTTCGATGACCGTGTCGCCGGAGATCCAGAAGAATTTGCCCCGAATGCTCGCCGGATTTTGCACTTTGATATTGATCCCGCAGAGATTAGCAAGGTAATCAAGGCTGACTGGAGTTACATTGGACCCCTCGCCGAGGCCCTGAAGACACTGGTGCAGTGCGGAAAAGAGATCGATTTCTGCGCGGATTACTCAAATTGGCATGCGGAAATCGCGGAACTCAAAGAAACCTACGCCCTGAACTACGACCGCGAGAGTGACCTCATCCAACCCAATTACGTGTTGGAGGTGGTGAGCCAGATCACCATGGGAGAGGCGATCGTCTCCACCGGCGTTGGTCAGCATCAAATGTGGGCGGCGCAGTATTGTCACTTTAGGGATCCTCGCCTCTGGCTCACTTCAGGGAGTATGGGGACAATGGGTTTTGGGCTACCTGCCGCGATCGGTGCCCAGTTCGCCAGGCCCGACAAGCTGGTGATCGATGTCGACGGCGATGGGAGCATTCGAATGAACTTAGGTGAATTCGAGACCGTGACCACGTATGGGTTGCCCATCAAAGTTATGGTATTCAATAACTTCGGCGACGGAATGGTCATGCAGTGGCAGCGATTATTCTTCAAGGGGCGGCTTTCAGCCACCGATAAGTCGCTGAGGAAAAAGGACTTCATAAAGTCGGCTCAAGCCGATGGGTTTCAGTACGCGAAGCGTCTCGACCGCAAGGAGGATGTGCCAGCGGTCCTCGAGGAGTTCTTGAAATTCAAAGGTCCGGCTTTCCTTGAGGTCATCATTGACCCTGAAGCTAATGTCTATCCTATGGTGGGCCCGGGCCTCTCTTATCGTGACATGGTTACTGGCGAGTTTATCCCCAACCGTTATACGAGCAGTATTTCCAAGGATCCCGATCCCTCGGAGTTGTTCTAAGCATAAGTCGTTCTCTGGGGGGCTGACGGCTTGGGCGGTGCGCCGAGA
>JAYZFL010000025.1:0-43448 GCA_036336795.1 Gemmatimonadota bacterium | reverse complement strand
TTGGCGGAGACAGCGGAGAAGATGATTGTGAAGCTGAGGGCGGGCATGATGCCGCTCCCGGGCGCTCCGCGACCTAGTCCGGACACGCTCCTGGCACTTGTCGAGACGTTGGAAACCCTGATCGACGATGCCGCAAAAGAGCAACGAAGTCCTGGGACCCGACCTTTCCAGCGGTTGAATCGATCTGAGTACGGGCGCCTTGTCCAGGACATCCTGGGTCTCACGGTCGATCCCGGGGAATGGCTCCCGGCGGATCAGATCAGCGCGAGCTTCGATAACATTGCCGACGTACAAGTCGTGTCGCCTACACTGATGGACGCCTACCTGACTGCGGCCAGCGAAGTTGCACGCCAGGCGATCGGCCAAAAAGACGCCCCCGTATTGGCAAAGACGTACACGAATCCTGCATCCCTTTCGCAGCATGAGTGGGAAGCAGTGGAGGGAGCACCTTACGGGACTCGAGGCGGTATCAGTGTGCTGCACACCTTTCCAGCAGATGGAGAATACACCTTCTCCATGGGTTTCATCTCCGGATGGGGAGAGCGCTTCCACGACGTGGACATCTCCGTCGACGGGGAGCGCGTCGCGCTAGTGCACTACGGTGGTGACATTGACTTTCAGGGACGCAAGCCGTTTCCCGTCGAGACCGATCCGGTCTTCATCCGGGCAGGCCAACGGAGGGTCACGGCCGCATTTATCAGACAGATGGATGGGCCCTACGAGGATCTGATACGGCCTAACGACTGGTCCCTGACAGGAACGGAAACGAGCTACGGTACCACATCGCTTCCCCATCTCATCAGCCTGACGTTGGAGGGACCCTACGATGCAATTGGTGTCTCAGAAACGCCCACTCGCCGACGGGTTTTTTCATGCCGGCCCACATCAGCCGATGAAGAGGAGCCATGCAGCGAGCAGATCCTAGCCGGACTCGCTGCACAAGCGTACGGTCGAAGCCTCGACGAGGCTGACGTAGAGCCCTTGATGATGTTCTACCGAATGGGGGCCGAAGAAGGGGGCTTCGAGATGGGTGTCCGGACCGCGTTGGAAGCCATCCTGACCAGCCCGCACTTCCTTTTTCGGATGGAAACGGAGCCGGATGGCGTTAAGCCGGGCGAGGTCTACGAGCTTGACGACGTGGATCTCGCGTCCCGGCTCTCCTTCTTCCTCTGGGGCACCAACCCTGACCAAGAACTACTGCGGCTCGCGCAAGAAGGTGATCTATCTAAACCGAAAAACCTCGAGCGCCAGGCACGGCGATTGCTTGCAGATTCTCGCGCTGACGCTCTGGCCACACGGTTCGCCTCGTTATGGTTGCAGCTGCAAGACCTAGAAAAGGTTCGTCCGGACGCGTTCTGGTTCCCCAACTACAGCCAACAGTTGGTTGAGGCTATGCGCCGTGAAACCGAGCTATTTTTTGATAATTTGGTTCGGGAAGATCGAAGCTTACTCGAACTCTACAACGCCGATTACACCTTCCTCAACGAGCGACTGGCCAATCATTATGACATTCCGGGTGTTGTGGGTGACGAGTTCCGTCGTGTCGACTATCCGGGAAGTAGACGGCGGGGGGTTTTGGGACATGGAAGTGTGCTAGTCCAGACCTCACTTGGGAATCGCACCTCACCCGTGCTTCGGGGGAAGTGGGTGATGCAGGTGCTTTTGGGAACGCCGCCGCCGCCGCCGCCGCCCGGTGTGCCAGACCTAGAGGCTACTGACGACACTCAAGGGGCTCTCGTACTCACGACACGTCAGCGCATGGAGATCCATCGTAAGAACCCCGTATGTTCCTCTTGTCACAGGTTCATGGACCCCATCGGTCTGGCCCTTGATAACTTCGACGTTACAGGCAAGTGGCGAACGCGGGAGAAGGGCGTACTTCTGGACACGCGAGGTACGTTCTACGATGGTACCGATATCAACAGTCCGATGGACCTATCACGGGTTCTGCTCAAGCGGCCTATTCCGCTGGTACGGCACTTCACGGCGAACCTGATGGCGTATGCGCTGGGCCGGCGGGTCGAATATCAGGACCAGCCGGCAGTGCGAGCCATCGTTGCGAGCGCAGCAAAAAACGATTATCGGATGTCGTCGTTCATCCTCGGGGTGTTGAGGAGTGACGCATTCCGGATGAAGAGAGCTTCAGCGGTGTCTGAGCAGGACTCCGTGGACCCTAGATTGAGGTAGCGCAACATGCATTTCATCACCGGGAAAAGCATCCCGCGGCGCACGTTCATTCGGGGGGCGGGCACCACCCTGGCTCTGCCGTTGTTGGACGCCATGCTGCCCGCCGGTAGAGTGGATGGGTTGTCTAAGGCAGAGGGAGCGACCCGCCTCATCTGCATCGAAGAGGTCCACGGCCTGCCAGGATGTAACGAATGGGGTGCGGAGCAACACCTTTTTGCGCCGTCTACTGTTGGCCGAGATTACGAATTGCTTCCGGAAAATGTCCTGAAGTCACTCGAACCTTGGCGCGACCGACTCACGATTGTCAGCAACACCGACGTGCGCATGGCCGAGCCAGTCGATCCCGGGGAGATCGGTGGTGATCACTTCCGGTCAAGCGCCGTCTTCCTCACCCAGTCGCACCCCAAGCAGACTCAGGGTTCGGATCTCTTCTGCGGCACTTCGCTGGATCAGCTTCACGCGCAGCGTTTTGGTCAGGAAACAGTGCTGCCGTCCCTACAACTCTCCATTGAACGTACCGACAAGGGTGGCGGTTGCGACTACAACTACTCGTGCTCGTATATGGACTCGATCAGTTGGGCGTCTCCCAGTACCCCACTGCCGATGATACGCAATCCTCGTGCTGCGTTCGACCTGCTGTTCGGCGCCGGTGGTTCTCCCCAAGAACGTGCTGTGCGGCGACGGACCCAAAGAAGTATCCTGGACTGGGTCGCGGTCGAAGTGGGCCGCATGAAGAGGAACCTGGGGATTGTCGACCGTCACCGTGTAGATCAGTATTTGGAAAACATCCGCGAGATCGAGAGGCGTATCGACATGGTCGAAACTCGCAATACTGCTGGGGAGCCGCGAGAGTTACCTGGCGCTCCTCCCGGCGTACCCGATTCGTTCTCTGAGCACATGAGGTTGTTGTTCGATATCCAAATTCTTGCGTTCCAGGCGGACATCACCCGAGTGGTCGCGTTCAAAACTGGGCGGGACGCGTCGAATCGGACATTTCCGGAAAGTGGGTCCGAACGGGCGTTCCATCCATCTTCTCACCACGGAGACAAGGAAGAAGGGATCTTGGAATTCAACAAGATCTGCCAGTACCGGATGAGTCAGATGGCTTACTTCCTTGGCAGACTAGAAGAGACCTCCGATGGTGACTCCAGCCTGTTGGACCAGTCAATGATCATTTGGGGCTCGCCCATGGGTGACGCCAATCTACACAACCACCGACGCTGCCCGCTATTGGTCATGGGGGGAGCCAATGGGCACCTCGAAGGGGGTGCGCACATCAAGGCACCCGACGGGACCCCCATGGCGAACGTGTTCACGTCGTTGCTGCATAAGCTCGGGCACGACGACCTAGTCGGTTTCGGAGATAGTGACGGAGTTCTCTCCATATGAGGAAGCGGCCCCCCCTCAACATCGTTGGCATGATCGTGCTGCCGCTTCTGCTTGGCGGATCGACTGGTGGCCCGGACACACCCGTGGCCGACGCGGCCCAACGGCGTGACCTCGAAGCAGTTCGACAGTTGCTGCGTCAAGGTGCCGACGTGAATGCCGCCCAAGGCGACGGGATGACGGCTTTGCACTGGGCCGTCCGGAACGGAGACCTTGAGCTCGGCAAGACAATTGTCTACGCGGGAGGAGACGTGCAGGCCGGGACCCGTATCGGCCGATACACGCCTCTGCACATGGCTGCTCGCTCGGCGGATGTCGGTCTAGTGATTCTGCTGCTTGAGGCGAACGCCGACCCAAACGCTAAGACCACAAACTCGGGCGCGACCCCGCTCCATCTCGCCGCTGCCTCAGGCGATCCTAGGGTCGTGACCGAGTTGATACAGGGTGGTGCTACCGTGGATGTCCGTGAGACAGCGTGGAGTCAGACGTCGCTCATGTTCGCGGCGGCGAACAATCGAGTGGGAGCGATCCAGGCGCTGCTTGCCTCTGGCGCCGATCCGAGCATCACTTCCAATGCGGTAAACGTCGCCGAGCAGTCGGATGCGGATCGTGCTGCCGACGAGCGCCTATCTCAGTTCCTCTCGGAGTTCAAGGAGAAAGAGGGTGGAGGGACGGACTGGCAGCCGGCCCCGAGTCAGGTCCAAGCGGCTATCCAGGCCTACCGAGAGATTCAGCGGAAGTGGCCAGATGTCCCATCGCCCGATGATGACGGGAAGGAAGAAAACGAGGAGAGCGAAGACGGCAATGAAGGTGAGGTTATTGAGCCCCACAATGAGACTGAACTGGATCCGGACGCGAAGTCGTCCGACAGCGAACCAGAGAAAGTGGATGGAGACGATAAGAAGGAAGAGGAGCCCAAGCCGCTTTCCTACGCGCAGCTGGTAGGGAGTTGGGGCGGACTCACGGCCCTTCTGCACGCGGTTCGGCAAGGCCACACCGCGGCGGCTCTGGCACTGATCGAGGGGGGGGCCGACATCAACCAACCCTCGGGAGGGGATCAGACGCAACCTCTGCTGATGGCGACGATCAACGGTCAATTCGACCTCGCACTGACCTTGCTTGAGAGGGGCGCTGATCCCAATGGGACAAGCCTGGCCGGAACCACGCCGCTCTTCGCGGCGCTCGAGAGGCAGTGGGCGCCGAGGGCATCGTACGCTCATCCCACTGAGCACGAGCAACAGGCGAGCACACATCTCGAGGTCTTGAGTGCTCTTCTGGCCGCGGGAGCTGATCCTAACGTGCGGTTGAAGACACACCTCTGGTTCATGGAGTATACGTTCACCGTGTTGGGTAGGGCAGGCGGAGCCAACCTCCGGGGTGCCACACCATTCTGGCGTGCTGCTTACGCTCTGGACGTCGATGCTATGCGCCTGCTGATGGATTATGGAGCGGATCCGAACATCCCGACTATGAAGCCGCCTCAGCGCCGCCGTCGCGCCAGCCCCGCCGAGGAAAAGTCTGAGGTGGTGAAGGCTGAGGGAGGTCAGGAGGCGGAAGAGCAGGCTACCGCGAGTGTAAACCCCAAAAAGGCAAACGCCGAGGGCGAGAGCGCTGAACCGGAGAGTGGAGAAGGTGAAGAAGAGGAGGACGAAGAAGAGAAGGACTACTCAGGCATTCCGCCTACCCCGGTGAATGGCCCGGCCGTCTATCCGATTCACGCTGCTTCGGGTGTCGGGTATGGTCAGTCGTTTGCAGCGAATGCGCACAGGCACGTACCGGACAACTGGCTGGTCACCGTAAAATTCCTAATTGAGGAGGCTGGCGCCGAGGTCGATGTCCGAGACGTTAATGCGTATACGGCCCTCCATCATGCGGCATCTCGGGGTGACGACGAGTTGATCATGTATCTGGTGGAACGCGGCGCTGACGTCACGGTCTTGAGCCGTAAGGGACAGACGACCGCCGACATGGCGAACGGTCCCCAACAGCGTATACCTCCCTACTTAGAAACCGTAGCTCTGTTGGAGAAGTTGGGCTCGAAGAACAACCACGAGTGCGTTTCGTGCTGATCATACCCAGGAGGCTGTAGCCGGCTGACTGGGGTCCGTGCCAATTCTGGTGACTCTTAGAAACCCTCCGATGAGCTTGGAGACCCTCCGATGATTTGTCAGCCGTTGACTTTATTGCGGCAGATCTTCACGTGCCTTTTTCTTGCACTCGGTGTGCTGATCTCGGTGAGTTGCTCGATTCAGGACATGAGGCACCGAAGCCCGGATGCGCCACACGGTGTTGGGGGTGATCTTCAGTTGGGTGATTGGCCGACCTACGGTGGTGACGCCGGTGCGATGAAGTACTCGCCGATGGCTGACATAGATCGTAGTAACGTGACGAGTCTTGTAGAAGCATGGAGTTGGGACACCGGAGATGAGCCCATTTCGGGACCAAGGCTACCGGTCACAGGTCAACCAGTGAGTCCCGGAAACTTTCAAAGCACACCCGTCGTGCTCAATGACACCATGTACGTTAGTACACCGTACAACCGGGTGGTGGCACTCGACGCTGGCACCGGGAAGGAGATCTGGAGCTATGATCCCCATACCTGGGAATGGGGTCAGCCACCAAACGGGACGGGGTTCGTGCACCGGGGAGTTACGGTGTGGACAGGGGCTAGCGAGCGCCGTGTCTTCATCAACAGTCGATGGAGGTTGATCGCACTCGACGCCCGGAACGGAGAGCCGATCCGAGACTTTGGGCAGGGGGGTGAGGTTGACCTAACCGAACACCTGATTTGGCGCACAAACCGGCTCCACTATACCCAGACTTCGCCGCCCGTCATCTATGACGATCTGATTATTCTAGGTAATGGCGTGTGGGATGGGTTCGTCTACGAGCGTGATCCCCCGGGTAACCTTCAGGCCTTCAACGTCCGTACCGGCGAGCTCGTGTGGAACTTCAACCTCATCCCGCAGGCGGATGAGGTTGGTAACGATACATGGGAGGACGGCTCATGGCGTCGTGTGGGGCACAGCAATGCTTGGGCACCCCTCTCCGTAGATCTAGAGAGGGGCCTCATCTTCGTGCCGGTAGGAACTCCGAGCAACGACTACTACGGAGGTGATCGCTTGGGAGACAACCTCTTCGCCGAGTCACTGGTGGCTCTGGATGCGAGGACCGGTAAGCGAGTTTGGCACTTCCAGACTGTCAAGCACGGGCTTTGGGATTACGACCTTCCGGCACAACCGACACTGCTCACTATCACTTTGGATGGTCGCACCATTGATGCTGTGGCCGCCGCGTCGAAGATGGGGTTCTTGTTCGTCTTCGACCGTACGACAGGAGTACCGGTGTGGCCTATCGAGGACCGACCCGTGATTCAAAGTGATGTGCCGGGAGAACGCACCTCGCCTACGCAGCCTTTCCCTACCAAGCCTCCGGCCTTCGCCCGACAGGGATTTACGGAGGACGATGTCGTGGACTTCACTCCGGAGCTCCGTATCGAGGCTCTTAAGACTATCCGACCCTATAGGACGGGTCCCCTCTATCTGCCACCATCGTTACAGGGCTCGTTCGCCCGCCCGGGTATCATCGGAGGAGGAAATTGGGGTGGCACTGCCGTCGATCCGGAAACGAACCTTCTCTATGTGAAGTCAACCAACAACCCTGCGATCTTGGCGCTCGCTGCCGTGGATACTACCCGCACTGAGGGTGCGTTTGGGATTGACCGCACTCGTCGTAATATTGGGCTTCCCAACGGTCTTCCGATTCAAAAGCCGCCCTACGGGACGCTGACGGCGATCGATATGAATCGTGGGGAGATCGAATGGCAGGTTCCCATTGGTGACACGCCCGAGGTTCGAGAGAATCCGGTGCTGGCGGGTGTGGAGCTTCCGGAGCGTTTGGGCGTTACCGGCGCGCCTGGTCCGATTGTGACAGCTGGGGGTCTCGTTTTCCTCACGGGAGGTGGTGAAGTTCTTTACGGTATCGACAAAGCCACAGGTCAGGAGCTGTGGTCAGCCGATCTCGGAAAGGTGGGTTATGCCAACCCGATGACCTATCGGACGCGCGCGGGTCGCCAGTTCGTTGTAATCGCGACAGGGTCGGGAGCAGGTACCCGATTGGTTGCCTTCGCGCTACCGGAGTCTTGATAGCGAGAACCCTGATTCCTCGCCATTGCTTGCGGATCAATGGAGCGGTCCGACAGTTTGTCTCGTTACGATAACTGACCTAAACCGCTTCATTCATCGATCCCATGACCAGGCCAATCAACTACCCCTCTGCCCCTTCCGCAGGGGGCACGGGCCTCGCGCGAAACATGGGTTTGCTCGGCCTGGCGGCCACGGGCATCTGCTCCATGCTTGGAGCTGCCATCAACGTCGTGCCGATGATGATCCAGCGGAATGTGCCCGGTATTGGGCCGTACGTGCTGCAGGCCTATGTTTTTGCTGCCATTCCGGCATTCCTCGCTGCGCTGGCCTACGCCATCCTCTCGTCAGCTATGCCCCGGGCGGGCGGAAGCTACGTCTACGGGAGCCGTGGACTAAACCCCTACCTAGGCTTCGTGGCCAGTTTCAGTCAGTGGTTCGGCCTTTCGATAGCCATCGGCGTGGTATCGTACCTCTTAATCCCGTTCCTACGTGACATCGCGGTCGCATTGGACTGGCAACCACTCGCTAGCAAACTCGATACCGGCCATGTTCGCGTTGGCCTTGCGCTCGTGTTCTTGTGGACATTCGTAGGGGTGAATATGCGGGGGATACAGCTCTACGAGCGCACACTCGTCCCGCTGATGTTTCTCATGTTCGCGCTCGGTGCGGTGGTCATTGTAGCAGGGTTCACATTTGATCATCAAGATTTTGCGGCGGCGTTGATGGCCCGAGAGGGAAGGGCGATTCCTGAGGTCCCGTCCGCTCCATTCCGGATTGGGCCCTACCTGGCGGCTGCGGCCCTGCTGTTCTCTAGCTTTATCGGGTTCGACTCCATCGCTCAGGCCGGAGGTGAAGCGCGCAACCCTGGTCGCTCGCTTCCGCTGGCGATCTGTATCGCTGTGGTCACGGTAGGCAGTTTCTACATGCTGTTCACAGCTGCCATGTACCATGCGGTGCCGTGGCAGTACGTGGCGGAGCAAGCCCAGACACAGGACTTAACCGCACCGGGTCTTCTGGGCTATCTGCTACCCCCGGCCTGGACAGTGGCCATCGTGGCAGGGGCCGCGGTGGCGCTGATCAACGACTTGCCGGCCATGCTCCTTGCGGTCTCGAGACTCATGTTCGCGTGGGCAGAGGATGGTATCTTTCCGAAGTCCGTGGCCAGGGTCCACCCCGAGTGGAACACGCCTACGGTGGCGCTTGTGCTGAGTGGACTCATGGCATCCTTGGCAATTTTCGGAAGCCACATCGCGGGGGATTTTTTCTTGGGCGTGGATGTTCTGGTGACGTCGATGCTGGTGAATTTCTTAGTTATGTGCCTTGCCGTACTCGCTTTGCCCCGGCGCAACCCGGAGATCGCGCGTGCGGTGCACGTCGTGCGTTCGCGGAGCGTCCAGGTCCCCCTAGCCGCTGCCGGAGCGATCATGCTCGCGGGCTTCCTCGGGGTCCACGTCTGGAAGGATCTCACGGCGCAGGTTGGTGCATGGTACTTCCACTCTACATTCATCTGGCTGGCCGTAATGGCGATTTCAACTGTCATTTACATCCGTGAGTTGCGCAAGCTGCGCGGTCGCGGCGTCGACGTGGATACACTCTTCTCTACGCTTCCGCCGGAGTAGCCGTTTATGAGTGATATGGTCGAGCGCATCGAACTGGCGCCTGACTTCACAATTTCTAGGGTCCTGACAGGGCTCTGGCAGATTGCCGATATGGAGAGGGACGGTTCTACGCTTGACCCCGTAGCGAGCGCAACTGCGATGGGGCGATATGTCGAGGCCGGCTTTACCAGCTTCGACATGGCCGATCACTATGGCTCGTCCGAAGTGATCGCTGGCCGGTTCCGGGAGACCACCGGTTCCGATTCGGTGGAACTGCTGACCAAATGGGTGCCCGAGCCCGGACGACACACCCGTGAGAACGTACGAGCAGCCGTCCAGCTGGCGTTGGAGCGCACGTGCTCGGAAGTGGTCGACCTGCTCCAGTTCCATGCATGGAGCTACCCTGATCCGGGTTGGTTGGATTGCCTATTCTGGCTGCAAGAACTTAAGCAGGAAGGTCTGATCCGCCATCTGGGTCTCACCAACTTTGACACCGCGCACCTGGGCATGGTGGTGCACAGCGGCATCGAAGTCGTGTCCAACCAAGTGTGCTACTCCCTGATCGACCAGCGAGCACGGGCTAGCATGACCGACCTATGCCTGAAGCACGATATTAAGTTGCTGGCTTTCGGTACAGTCGCGGGTGGTCTTCTGACCGAACCGTGGCTTGGCGCAGTGGAGCCGGACGTGGACAGCCTAGACACCTGGTCCAAGATGAAGTACAAGCGCTTTATCGATGTGGCTGGGGGTTGGGCGGCCTTCCAAGGTCTTCTCGAAGTCATACAGGGAGTGGCACGGCGGCATGGGGTTTCCATGGCCAACGTTGCCTGCCGCTATATCCTCGAGCAGCCTGCTGTAGCAGGGGTAATCATTGGCGCTCGCCTCAGCCGAAGCGAGCACGCCCAAGACAACCTAAATCTGTTCCGCTTTTCCCTGGATGAGGTGAGTCATGCTGAGATCGAGGCTGCCTTGAAGGAATTTGGGCTTCCCCCTGGTGACTGTGGGGACGAATATCGCAAGCCACCCTTCCTCACGGCCGCCGGAGATTTGAGCCACCACTTTGACTCGTTTCCGCTACCCTACGACGTACGGGTCGGAGACGATGGCCGTAGCCGGGTCTTGACCGGAACCATGTGGGAGGGATTTGCGGGATACAGCCGTGCGCTGCGGTACGGTGAGCGCATTTGGGTCTCCGGTACCACGGCCACGCATGGCGACCGTGCTATCGGGGGTGGTGATGCCGTCGCGCAAACACATTTCGTAATTGATAAGATTGAGGGAGTGTTGGAGTCACTCGGGAGCCGATTGGAGGACGTGGTGCGGACCCGTGTGTACGTTAGGGATATTGAGGACTGGGAGGCTGTGGCCCGCGTACATGGGGAGCGGCTTGGAGGGATTCAGCCTGCCAATACACTGGTGCAGGCGAAGCTCGTGGCAGACGGGTACTTGGTTGAAATGGAGGCTGAGGCGGTGGTAGGGTGTAACGTTGCTAAGAGGTTCCCCTAATCCTCGACGGTATCAGGGTCAGGTTCCCGCTCTACCTCGATGGAGCAACTCGCGACGAGGGCTGCGACTGCACCGATGGCAGCCCACGTCGGAGCCAGTATGGTGCCCACCACACCCATGGAAAGGGGCAATTCGATCAGGGACCGTCCGTCGTCATTCTTGATGATGATCCGCCGCACGTTTCCTTGATGGATTAGCTCCTTGATCTTGGTGATCACCGTGTCACCGCTAACCTTGTGCTCTTCCCGGATTCCAGGTTCAGTCTCTTCCTCGATCTGACTGTCGGTTTCTATGCTATCATCGTCGTCCATTACCGCACACTCCTGACGCTTCTTGATATCAGCAACCGTGTTTCACCAGCAGTGAGTCGATGGGACGAAGTTGGATGTTGACTCCAACGGAAGCAACAGACACACTCCCACCTCGGCTTCTCATAGCTGTGGAAAGGACCCGCTCACTTAGGAGATCGAGCGATGAACGGCATCCGAAAGAACTCGGCCAGCGCCCGAACCTTGGTCCATTTGGCGTCCTGCATTTCCCTGATCACCGTGATCAGTCGGTGTGTGCCGTCCGATTACCTGCCGCCACCTGCCACTCGAGTAGATCCGGTCGTAGACATCATTCATGGAGTAGAGTTCACAGACGATTACCGCTGGCTTGAAGATCAGAACGCCTCCGGAACACGGGAATGGATCGCTCTTCAGAATGAGTACGCGGAAATGATCATCGGAGAGTCACCGCTACGGGACTGGATCCGTGCCAGGCTCACGGAACTGATGGATGTAGCAAGCATCGGCTCCACCCGCAGGGCAGGGGATTACGAGTACTTCAGTATGAGGCGGGCAGGAGAGGAGGCACCTGTCATCTATCGCCGACCAGTTCCGGAGCGTCGGGACATCGAGAGGCCCAGTGTCGACGAGCAGTACGAGGTTGTACTTGATCCCGCAAGATTGGACCCGACTTATCGCACTCTGATCACGATGGGTGATTTTTCACCTAACGAGCGCTACATGATGTACACGATCCGCGATGGCGGTTCGGATGAGGTCGCGATCCAGATTTTGGATTTGGTCACCCTCGAGGATATTCCGGATCGTCTTCCCGCGGCACTGTACGGCCGCATCGAATTCAGCGCAAACAGTGACGGATACTACTACACACATCGCTCGCGCCAGACCGGCCCGCGCATCCGCTATCACACCCTGGGGACGGAGACCTCGCAGGACCAAGAGATATGGGGTGAGGGTCATGGGCCCACTGAGTTCATCAGTATGGATGTGGTGGGTAGCGACCGCTACCGGGTTTTCACGGCCCAACACGGTTGGGCTCGGAACGATGTCTATCTGCAGGATCTGCACGGGGACGGGGAAGTTCGTTCGGTAACCTTAGGGGAGTCTGCTCACTTCAACGTCAGCTTTCATGATGGACTCCTCTACATGCGAACTGACCTCGACGCTCCCATGTACCGTTTATTCGTGGTTGATCCGTCCCAATCTGAGCGAGAGCACTGGAAGGAGATTCTTTCCGAGTCGGAGGACCTTCTGGAGGGCTTTGTATTTATCGAAGGCCGAATTTACGCCAGCTATTTGCACGATGTGAGTAATCGAATCCGGTTGTTCGAGTTGGATGGGACAACCGCTGGGGAAGTTGATATGCCGGAGTACGTTTCGGCTAGCATCCGGGGGGAAGAGGAAGGCAAGGCTCGACTCACGTTGAGCGGATATCTAATGCCTTCCACTGCCTACGAGATGGATCTTGATAGCGGGCAGCGGGAGGTGATCGACGAATCGGAGATCCCCTTCAATCGGGCTGGTTTCGTCATAGAACAGGTGTGGTACACGTCTAAGGATGGCACGCGGGCTCCAATGTACGTTATGCACAAGGAGGGGATCGCTCTGGACGGGAACAACCCCACGTTGCTCAACGGCTATGGTGGATTCAACTCTGCTATAAAGCCGGGCTTCTCCACCACGGCTGCGGTTTGGCTTGAGATGGGTGGTGTGTATGCCGTGGCGACGCTCCGTGGCGGTGGAGAGTTTGGCGAGACATGGCATCAAGACGGTATGCTCGAGAACAAGCAGAACGTCTTCGACGACTTTATCGCAGCGTCGGAATGGCTTATCGATAACGGGTACACGAAGCCGGAGCGACTGGGGATCACTGGGGGCAGTAACGGGGGCCTCCTCGTAGCGAGTGCCTTCACGCAACGTCCTGACCTTTATCGGGCGGTTCTGTGCACGTATCCGGATCTGGACATGGTGCGCTTCAACACGTTCACCGAGACGAACAACATGCCCGCGCTTTTGGAGTACGGTAACGCGTCCGACCCCAAACAATTCGAAGCCATTCGGCAGTATTCGCCCTATCAGGCGGTGCGGGACGGCGTGCGTTATCCCGCAGTTATGCTGACGACCGGAGATAACGACACTCGAGTTCCTCCACTGCAGGCGCGTAGAATGACGGCCCGGTTGCAGGCGGCCTCGAAGTCTGGGCTCCCCGTCATCCTCTATTACGATACAAAGGGCGGGCATGCCGCCGGCCGTGGCCGTCCGATGAGCCTCCGTGTCGAGGACTCCGCTCGTGAGCTTACGTTTCTCATGCAGCAGTTGGGGATGGGTTTGGAGAGGTCTGACTGATTACTCTAGGGATCTACTCCGGACAATATCGTGGCCACGGCGCGCTGTAGCGGACCTACGTCTGGATAATACCCCCTCCTGTCCAACCCTGTGTTCTGGCGGTTGGTCAGAAGTATTACGCTGAGAGCTTCCCCCGACACACCCATTACGAAGGTTCCCGTGAAGCCAGTGTGGGCGAAACTCGTCGGGGGCGCGTAGTCGGGGATTTGCCAACCTAGCGCTTGCCCGTCTCCGGCAGGAGTAAGGAACGTGTCCACCACGTCTGCGCCCAGGTAGCGTTGGCCTCTGTACTCACCTCGGTCAAGCAGAAGTTGAACGAGGACCTGTAGTTCCCTCGCTGTGGAATAGAGACCTGAGTGGCCCGCCACACCGCCAAATGCGTGGAAGGCGTTTCCATCGTTTACTTCACCGGCGAGGGTGTAGCGTCGCCAGCCGTCCCAAGTGCTCGGATCTCCCTCGTAGAGGTATCCGAACGTCGAATCATGGACCATCCTGTGTTCGTAGGGATTTCCATGCGACGTCCTGGCGAAGATGCTCTCTCGTGAAGGGCGAAAGCCTGTGGACGTGAGGCCCAGCGGATCGTACAGACGTTTACGGAGAAGGGAGTCTAAGGGCATTCCGACAGCGTGCTCCACCACACGGCCGAGGAGCATGAAGCCGAGATCGGAGTAGTGGTGCGCTTCCCCGACCTTCCATGCGAGGGGCAGGTTCCGAATGTATGTGTAGGCTTCGTCGGGGTCGGTCGCGTGGTAGTAGATCGGCTTCCACTGGTGAAGTCCGGCACGGTGGGTGAGCAGGTGCCGTAGGGTGATCGCGTCTTTCTCGCTACCCCGAAAGTCAGGTAGATACGCGCGGACGGGCGCGTCAAGATCCAGTTCGCCACGGTCCAACGAAAGCATCACCGCGAAGGTAGTCGCCATAACCTTCGTGACCGAAGCCAAGTCGAAAACCGTTTCGAGGGTAATAACCCGTGGGCGATCGGTCACGGGCCGGACACCTTCGGACCAGGAGATACCGGAGTCAGTGGCTTGGTATTGCCCACTGCCGTACTCATGGGTTTGCACCAACCCATATGCCTTTTCAAGGAGGATTTCGTCGTGGCTTGAAACAACAAGCACGGCTCCCGGCACTCGTTGCGATTCGACCCAGGAGGCTACGAGAGAGTCAGCCGCCTGGAGGCGCCGTTCGAATGGTTCAAGTATCTGGACTGGCGCGCGTGCGGCCAGTGGTACAGGGATCAGGCCAGCAAGAAGGACCAGAGTCGAAGATAGGACGAATCTCAGCACACCCAGATTCTATCAGTGTTCAAGCGCTTCGGCACGGTTCTGCCGAGCGTTCCAATAGCCCGACCTACTTTGATCTATCCTCCGTCGTAGACACTCCAAGCTGATCCGACCATCTTACCTGCGATCTATCAATGGGACCGAGCGCCAGCGAGTGCATTCCCAACCCGTCTACTAACAGGAAAATCGATGAAAGAAATCTTGGGTGGCCTAGGTCTCGAACAGCATAATCTCGGTGGATTCAACGGGGAATGGCTCGGTTCCGGACCGGAGCTCCAGATCACCTCGCCCATTGATGGTTCGTGCCTCGGTGTGGTTCGGCAGGTCACTGACGAAGAGTATGACACGATTGTGGACCGAGCGGAGGAGGCCTTTGTCCACTGGCGCACGGTTCCTGCACCCCATCGTGGCGAACTAGTGCGGCAGATCGGAATCAGGCTTCGGGAGCTCAAATCGGAGCTCGGTGCATTGGTAACCCTCGAGAGGGGAAAGATTAGAGCCGAGGGAGAGGGTGAGGTTCAAGAGATGATAGATATCTGCGACTTCGCCACGGGCCAATCTCGCCAGCTCTATGGTCTCACCATAGCCTCAGAGCGTCAGGACCACCGCATGATGGAGCAGTGGCATCCATTGGGCGTCGTGGGTGTGATCACCGCCTTCAATTTTCCGGTAGCGGTGTGGAGCTGGAATGCGGCACTGGCCTGCGTATGTGGAGATTCAGTTTTGTGGAAGCCGGCTAGCCAAACGCCACTCACTGCGATTGCCGTGACCAAAATCTCTCAGGCGGTGTGCGAAGAGAACGGAGTGGACCCTGCCATCTTCTCGCTCACCATCGGGCAAGGACACACCATCGGGGATCGGCTCCTTCACGATCGTAGGATTCCACTTGTATCGGCCACGGGAAGCTGCGCTGTGGGCTATCGGGTGGGTGAAGTTGTGGGCAAGAGATTGGGTCGTACGATCCTTGAGTTGGGTGGCAACAACGCCATCATCGTAACATCACATGCCGACCTGGATCTGGCCTTACCAGCGATTCTCTTCGGATCCGTTGGAACGTCTGGACAGCGCTGTACGAGTACACGTCGGATAATCGTTCACGAATCGGTCCGGGAAGAGCTGGTGGAACGGCTCACACGAGCCTACGAAGGTGTCAGAATTGGAAACCCGCTCGA
This sequence comes from Gemmatimonadota bacterium, assembly GCA_036336795.1. GTDB lineage: Bacteria > Gemmatimonadota > Gemmatimonadetes > Longimicrobiales > Gaopeijiaceae > UBA822. The sequence continues at coordinate 27,535 of JAYZFL010000025.1, read as the reverse complement.
GTCCGACACACTTATGGGCCCGCTTGTGAATATGAAGGCAGTTGAGGATCTGCAGAATGCGATTTGTCGCGTGCGGGAAGAGGGTGGAGAGATTCTTTACGGTGGTGAGGTTTTGGAGGGTTCCGCTTATCCGGGAGGGCATTACGTGACCCCGTGCATCGCGTCGGCGAAGAATGAATTCGATATTGTACAGGAAGAGACCTTCGCGCCGATTCTCTACATAATTGGGTACGGTAACGCTTCGGCTTCTCCGAAGGAGTCGGTGAACGAACTCGTCGAGGGGATGGCTATACACAACGGCGTTCCCCAGGGACTGTCCTCTGCCATCTTTACTGAGCACCTGCGAGAAGCTGAGCACTTCCTCTCGTACTGCGGAAGTGATTGCGGGATCGCAAATGTGAACATCGGAACGAGCGGTGCAGAGATCGGTGGGGCGTTTGGTGGTGAGAAGGAGACAGGGGGTGGCCGCGAGTCGGGTTCGGATGCCTGGAAAGCGTACATGCGACGCCAGACGAATACAGTCAACTGGAGCACGAAACTGCCGCTCGCACAGGGTATCGAGTTTGGGTAGTTCGGCAGTGTCGAGTAGCAGGGGATAAATTCAGGACGTCGAGGTCTCGGCGGGTTGCAAAGACATGGGTAGACCTGAGGAATGCTTCAGAAAGACGGTAAAGACACTGCTGGGGTCGAAGTCCTTCGCGTCGCGCTTCGTTCAAGCCCACTATCGCCTGCTGTAGCATCGCCGCGAGCGTGGGGCGCCCAGTCAAAGGGTCAGGCGATCAGTGCTGTCCGATCGGATCGATTCCTCGGTCGTCTAGAAATCGGTTGAACGCTGCCAGATCCTCCTCCAGGCCCAACCATTGCCTCTGGTAGTCCTCAAGTTCGCTCTGTAGCATGTCGAAGACCTCCCGGGCCTGATTTGTCGGGCGATCGTCAGTCCCAGTGATGTAACCGGCGAGGCTGCTGAGTCGAGAATAAAGCCTTCGCGCAAAGCGAAGCGTATCCTGGCTGGCTGTCCCTCCCGTCATGCGAACGTCAAATAGCTTCATCTCCAGGTCGATGAGCTTGTCTTCCAGGGTGCCTGCTGCCTCGCGGAGGTCTTCTGCGACTTGATGGCCTTCAGTTTTTTCCTGCACCATCTGGATCTCAGCTCGAATCCACTCGATCTGGTCGATCAATGCGACCGTGGAGTCCACGTTCTCTCGAATCGCCCGAACCATTGTGACCTGTTCTAGGATTGCGAGCTGGCTGCCGCCCGAGTCGGGATCCTTCAGTACTTCGAGAGGTTGTGTGAGCTCAATATCTCCGTCACTAAGTGTAACTATGTAGGATCCGGGAGGTGCCAACGGAGTCACCCTGCCTCCTTCTACCAATGACCGCCACCCCACATCAGGCATCTCTACGTGAGAGTGTTCTGACGGCTTCGTCCGTAGCCGAGGGGTGTGTGACGAGGTTTCCCGAAGATCCCAATAGACCCTGTTGATGCCAGAGCGGAGGTCTCGGGTCGCGAGCCTCTGGGCTAGTTCGCCGCCCTCTCCGTGGACTTCGAGATACAATGGTTCGGAAGGGACCTCCTTAAGATAAAACGAGATGGACGCGCCATAGTCAGGATTGCGACCGGCACCAGGATCTTCAGGCTGACCCTGGGAACTCTGTCGATTGTGAAAACGATATGCGGGTCGGGGCTCGAACAGGTGCATGGTGGAGTTAAGTACCTCCTCTGTGAGCTGCTGGATCGGCGTAACGTCATCCATGATCCAAAACCCCCGTCCGTACGTGGCAACAACGAGGTCATTAAAATCACTCTGGATCGTAAGATCGTGCACCGGTGCGTGCGGAAGGTTGTTCTGAAGTTCCGACCAGCTTATTCCGTCGTCCAGTGACACATAAAGTGTGTTTTCGGTTCCGAGGTAGAGTAAGCCGGGCTTCACCGGGTCTTCTCGGATCACGTGCGCATAACTGAACACGCTTCTCGGAATCCCTCGGCTCAACGAGGTCCACGAGTCCCCGAAGTTCGTCGTGCGGTAGACGTATGGGTTGGTGTCACCCAATTGGTGGAGGTCCACTGTCAGGTATGCCGTGCCCGCGTTATACCGTGAGGGCTCAATATTGGAAACAGTTCCCAACGGAGGGAGATTCGGGATATTTCCGGTTACGTCCCTCCAGGTCAGTCCACCATCCCGGGTTACCTGGACAAGTCCGTCGTTCGAACCAGTCCAGATGACACCCTCCTGTAGAGGTGACTCCGTAATGGCGAAGAGGACCGCAGCGTACGTGGGCCCCGCGTCGTCAGCCGTCAATCCACCCGTTTGTTCCTGCAGGGACTTGTCGTTGGTCGTAAGGTCCGGGCTCAACACCTTCCAGCTCTGACCTCCGTTCGTTGTCACGTGAACATATTGGCTTCCCACGTAGACCCTCTCGTGATCATGCTGTGAGATATGAATCGGAAATGTCCACTGGAACCGGTAACGAAGTTCTCCTGCAGCCCAGCCCTCGGAATTGGCAGGCCATACGTTCACCCGACGAGCCAATTGCGTTCGGTGATCGTAACGGGACAGGATCCCATCGTAGCATCCGGACCACACGACGTTCGAATCCTCGGGATCGGGAACTGAGAATCCGGTCTCGCATCCCCCCACGGACTGCCATTCACCAATGGAGATTCCACCGCCGGTAAGCGAGTTGCTCGGACCCATCTGGGTCGCCCCATCTTGGCGGTTACCGTATACGAAATAAGGGATCCGGTTGTCGGTGTTCACGTGGTACATCTGGGCAATCGGGAGCCGGGGGCGCCACCAATTCTTGCCGCGGTCAGTAGAGATGCTAAGACCTTGGTCGTGACCGACAATCATCCGATCCGGTAGTAGGGGATCGATCCACATGTCGTGGTTGTCGCCACCGGCGTTTCCGAGCATGAAGCTCTCACCACCGTTCAGGGAACGGCTGTAGCGGGTCGAAAGAAAGTGTACCTCATCCTCATCGTCGGGGGCCGTGACTACACGGGTGTAGTACAACGGGCGCTGTGCCAGAGTGTGATCACCGTTGACCATACTCCATCTACGTCCGCCGTCGTCCGAACGCCAAAGAACTCCCTCATGTTCGTCCAACGGTTCGAAGGTACGATTCGAGTTTGTTTCTATGAGCGCGTAGATGCGGTCGGAATCCGCGGGAGTCATAGCCAGCCCGATCTTCCCCAGGGTTCCTTGAGGGAGCCCGTTGCCCTCGAGCTTCTCCCATGTATCTCCTCCGTCGCGCGACATATAGATCCCGCTTCCTGGACCTCCACTCCACCGGCCCCACGTCCGGATGAGCATCTCCCATGTAGCGGTGAACAGAATTCGTGGATTGTTAGGGTCCATGACGAGGTCGACGGCCCCTGCATCTTCGCTTACGAAAAGCACTCGCTCCCAGGTCTCCCCTCCGTCGATAGTCCGATAGACGCCTCGCTCCGTCTGAGGTCCGTAGAGATGACCTAGCACGGCAGCATAGACTATATCGGAGTTGGTGGGATGGATTACGATACGTCCGATCCGACCTGACCGCTCGAGCCCCTTGGCCTCCCATGTGTCACCACCGTCAGTTGAACGGTAGATACCGTTTCCGATGGATACGTTGCTGCGGATGAAGGCCTCTCCTGTTCCGACCCACACGACATTGGCGTCTGACGGAGCGATCGCGATGGAGCCGATCGAGGCGACGTTCTGGTTGTCAAAGACGGGATCCCAATGATGACCGCCGTCGTTCGAGCGGAAAACACCTCCGGAGGCAGCTCCAAAAAAATAGGTGTTCGCATCCCCTGGGACGCCTGTGACGGCGCTCACCCGGTTGCCTACCGGGCCGATGTGCCGGTACGGTAGATCTGCTAATAGCTCGGATTCCAGAGGCGTAATCTGGGATGCCGCAGGCGTCCAAGGGAATGCGATTGCTGATAGCACCGTGATTACGGACAGAACATGTTGTAAGTAAGGGAGGGAATGGCAAGTCCGCATTTTGTTCCTCTTGGTGGGGGAAACCCTTCGAACCTGCATGGGATTCTAGCGAAATTGTGAGATCTTCGACAACGCTCCAGGCGATGGCGAACAACACCCAGTGAACAGGAGATACACGTTGTGAACGAGTTAGACATGGGATTGATCGGCAGAGTTCGACTGTTGTTGATAACTACTCTCTTGGTCGGTTGGAGCTCGAGCGCTGTGGCACAGGGTTTTCCGGTTGAATCCGCCGCCGATCGTGCAAAAGTTGAGCAAGAGGGATTGCCACTAGTTCCCGGTAGGCAGGTGAGAGCAAGCCTGTCCGAGGGTTCTTGGATATCCCTTGACGTGAGTCCCGACGGAGAAATCATCGTTTTCGACCTCCTTGGCGACCTCTATACGATGCCGTTCGGTGGAGGACGGGCGACACCCCTCACGCAGGGGATGGCCTTTGACGCACAGCCCCGCTTCAGTCCGGACGGAGAACGTGTGGTTTATACATCGGATCGCGACGGAGGCGAGAACGTGTGGATCATGTCGCTGGATAAGAGTGACACTGTCCAAGTCACAAGGGGGAAGGACGCTTCGTACCAATCTCCGGAGTGGACTCTCGACGGGGATTACGTGCTGGCCACAAAGCGGCCTCCGGGAGCTGGTAGAATTTGGATGTATCACGTGGACGGAGGGTCGGGGATTGAAGTGACCGAGGATGAGAACGGGCTCCGGTCCACCGGCGCGGCCTTCGGTACGGATGGGCGATATATCTGGTTCGCCCAGCGGACGGGTTCATGGGAATACAACTCCGACATGGGTGAATATGAGCTTGCGGTATATGATCGGGAGTCCGGCGAAACTGCGAGCCGATCCAACCGCTATGGTGGTGCCTTTCGACCCACGCTTTCCCCGGACGGGAGGTGGCTCGTATACGGAACTCGCCATGTCGACCAGACGGCACTTCGAATCCGGGATCTGCTGAGTGGTGCAGAGCGATGGCTTGCGCATCCGGTGCAGCGAGACGAACAAGAGAGTCGCGCCGCTCGGGACGCCTATCCCGGGATGTCGTTTACACCCGATTCTCGAGAAGTGGTCGCTAGCTATGGCGGACGGATTTGGCGAGTGCCGGTGGACGGCTCCGCCGCGGTGGAAATCCCCTTCGGTGTCGAGGTCAATCTTCCGATAGGACCGTCCGTAAAATTCCAATATGAAATCCAGGACTCGCCGACCTTCATTGCCAAGCAGATAAGGGATGCTACACCGTCACCCGACGGAGAACGTTTGGCATTTACGGTGCTGGGTCGGCTCTATGTGATGGACTACCCGGGTGGGTTGTCTGTGCGAATTGCGGAAGATTTGGATGCGATGCAACATCACCCCACGTGGTCTCCGGATGGTGATTGGATCGCTTTCGGTGCCTGGCGTGACGAGACACAGGGACATCTCTACAAAGTCCGCAGCAACGGACGTAGTAACAGTGAGCGGCTGACGACGAGGGCCGCACTGTATCGAACTCCACAGTGGTCTCCCGACGGTAGCAGAATCCTGTCCGTCCGGGGGTCGGGTCGGGCGTATGAGGAAGCGATCGAGCGGGGCAGCATAGGTGAGGCTCAGGATCTAGTGTCGGTCTCGGTCGACGGTGGAGAAGCCACGTTGATCACACCTATGGGTCGTTTGTCGGCCCCGCACTTCACAAGAGATCCGGACCGGATTTATGCGACGAGTGGTGGGGACGGGCTCATCTCCATGCGCTGGGATGGCACGGATAGAAAAGGTCATGTGAAAGTGACGGGAGGGACGGTACCCGGTGCCCAGCAACCCGAGCGTGCCTCGTTCATCCTGATGGCTCCGACCGGTGATCAGGCTTTGGCTCAGGTTGTGAACGATTTATATGTGGTGACGGTTCCAGTGGTGGGAGGTGACGCCCCGACCATCTCGGTGGATGATCCCGAGAACTCATCCTTCCCGACCCGGAAACTTACAGATATCGGGGGTGAGTTTCCGGCGTGGGCTTCAAGTGGTAGGACCATTCATTGGTCCATTGGAAACGCCCACGTTGTCTACGATCTAGATGCTGCCGAGACATTCGAGGACAGTGTTGCCTCAGCGGAGCAAATAGAGTCCGGAGTGGGCGACGCTCAGTCTGATACGACGTTGGTTGGTGACCAGGAAGATGAGGATGTGGCTACGTATCGGCCCCTGGAGACCCGGATCGAAATCCAGGTCGATCGTGACATTCCACAGGGCTTGGCGGTTCTACGAGGTGCTCGGGTAATCACCATGAGAGGCGACGAAGTCCTTGAGAATGCGGACATCTTGGTTCGGGGTAACCGGATCGCAGCGGTGGGCATAAGTGGGAGCGTGGAAATCCCGATAGATGCGGACGTCCTTGATGTTACCGGAAAGACTATCGTACCGGGATTCGTCGACACCCATGCTCATCTGCGTGCTGCCCTCGGCTTCCATCGGACCCAGCCTTGGTCGTACGCCGCGAACCTGGCTTACGGCGTCACGACCGCGCGAGACCCACAGACGGGAACTACGGACGTGTTGTCGTATGAGGATCGTGTGAGGGCTGGACTGGCACTTGGCCCAAGGATCTACTCTACCGGGCCCGGGGTCTTCGCTTCGGAGCGAATTCGGAGTCTCGATCACGCCAAGGACGTATTGAGCCGGTATAGCGACTACTACAACACCAAGACCATCAAGATGTACGGTGCGGGTAACCGGGAGCAGCGACAGTGGATCATTGACGCTGCTCGACAGCTGCGGCTCATGCCGACCACCGAGGGGAGCCTTGATCTCAAGCTCAACCTGACTATGGCCATTGATGGGTACTCCGGTACCGAGCACAATTTGCCCGGTGTGCCGCTTTATGACGACGTCGTCCAGTTGGTTGCGCAGTCCCAGATGGCCACCACACCAACGATACTCGTGACGTATGGTGGTCCATGGGCTGAAAACTACTTTTATGCGAGGGAGAACGTCCTAGACGATGCGAAGCTTCGGACCTTCACACCGTTCGAGGAGATTCAGTTAAAGGCTCTTCGACGGCCAGGGCCAGGGCCAGGGCCGTCTGGGTGGTTCCACCAGAATCAGTTCATCTTTACCGAGATTTCCGACTTCATAGATGACGTGGTGGAGGCTGGTGGGCAGGCAGGGGTAGGTAGTCATGGGCAGCTTCAGGGTCTCGGGTACCATTGGGAGCTCTGGTTGGTAGGATCGTCCAGTCAAATGACCGAACACGAAGCGTTGGCGATCGCGACACTGGTTGGTGCTCGCTCGTTGGGCCTCGATGGCGAAGTGGGTTCCATAGAAGTCGGAAAGCTTGCGGATTTAGTTGTTCTCGACAGGAATCCACTGGAGGACCTTCGCCATTCTAACACGATTGATCAGGTGATGAAAAATGGCCGGTTGTATGAGGGGGAATCACTCGACGAAGTATGGCCTCGTAATAGAAAGGCTGGCCCTTTCTATTGGCAGAATGACGGGTGGCCCGAGACCCGGGCGGGGATCCGATGAAACCCCTGGCAATATTGATTCTGGCCGGAGCACTTGCGAGCGTTCCGGTTTCGGCTCAGGTGCCCCAAATCAGGGGCGCTTGGGCGGCGCAGACCTACGTAATGAAGGGTGGGACGGAGCACCGGGTTGAAGGACGGATCTTCTTCACGGAATCGGACTGGCAGATAGTCTACTTTGTGGTCGAAGAAGGAGGAGAGGTCCGTAGGGGGTCGGCCGAGGGTGGGACCTACATCCTCGCCGGAAACAGCCTGACTTTTGTGCATCTGCACAATCTTTCAACCGGCGGCGCTATGGAGGGGCTTGAAGAAGCACCACTTCGCATGGTGTACCGAAAGCCTGAAGAGGCTCCCGAAGAAAAGTCTACCGTGGGAGTGGAGGGGGACCGACTGATTCTGGATTTCCCGTCCGGAAATCGCTTGATTTTTAGTCGGAGTTCGAATTAGTGGTGGCCTGAGCTGCTCCCTGGGTGGGGCCCATCAAGACATACTGCGTGCTGCCTCAGTTTGGCGAGTCCCGGTGGTCCTCCACCGAAAACGGTAAGCCCAAGGGTTTTCTTTCCCCTCCACCTTGTCGGCGATCAGGTCACCCAGGCCGGGCGCGAACTTAAACCCATGGCCACTGCCACCTGCTGCGACCAAGAGCCCCTCTCGGTTCGGATCCCAGTCAATCCAAAAATCCCCGTCCCAGGAATCACAGTAGAGGCACAGGCGCCGTTGGACGATCGGAGAGGTCTCTAATCCTGGGAAAGTTTCTTCCACAAAGGATAGAAATCTCTCGTCACTGTCAGGAGGGACGACTTTCTCTCCGAGAGGGTCGACGAGAACGCCACTTCCGTGATTGGCGATCTTTAGGATGCCATCAGGCTGCGCTGGAAAGCCGTACCATCCAGTGTTAGCGATGTCCGCTGCCCACGGCGGAAATTGTTTGACCTGAAAGGGCTCGGGATCGTTCAGGAGGAATTGGTATACAGGTTGACCCACACACTGTAGTGCAGGCTCAAGCCACGGAAGTAGAGTGGGGGTCCACGCGCCGGCCGCCACAATGACTGTGTTTGCGTGAAGGTCGTGCCCCTCACGGGTGACGATGCCACTGACCCGAGAGCCTCTCTCCAGAAGCCGCAACATGGATGTCTCAAGCACGCAGACACCCGACTGAACCGCCTCTGAGATAAGCCACGAAACCACGTTTTGACTCTCTACCCAGCCTGCCGTCGGGTTGAAGTAACCGTCCGGATAACTTTCGCTCGGCCAGGCCGGAAAGCGCCTGTGAAGTTCTCGACCGTCAATACGGTCGACGTCGTATCCAAGTTGGAGCAACACGTTGAGGCTGTCGTGTTCAAACCCGGTTGGGCGCATCTCCCCACCAGCCAGGACCAGAAAGCCGGTCTCGTGGTAAAAAGGTCTCCCGATCTCCGAGTTCCATCTCTTCCATAGGGTGATGCACTCCAAGGCGAAGTGGGAATAAAAGCGGTCTGCGCCGTAGTCCGGACGAACCATCTTGCTGATGTCCGTGGACGACGCGTCTGGATGCGGCAGAGGACCCGGATCGACCAGCGTTACCGTATGCCCGCGTCGGCTGAGCTCTAGTGCCGCGCTCGCTCCGAAGACACCCGCCCCAACGATGATGATGTCGCCGGATTGGATATGGGATGACTCGTGGACGGGAAGAGTTCTACCTTTATCACTGGCTGAAACGTGATTGGGACGCAACTTTGTCAACTTTCTTAGAGCCATGATGTCATGAAACTTCGAATCCTTACTGCCGAAGACATTCGTATCTGCTTACCCATGTCCGGTGCCATAGAAGCCATGCGCACCGCTTTCATCCAGCTCTCGTCGGGTGAAGCCACCGTACCAGATCGGATCGCGGTCTCTACCGACGCTGGAGTTAGCCTTTTCATGCCCGGATATCTTCCGCGTGAAGGGCACCTCGCGGCCAAGGTTGTTTCTGTCTACGGTGAGAACCGAACCCGTGGGTTACCCGTCATTCAGGGTGTGGTTCTCGTGTTGGACAGTCAAACGGGTTTGCCACTTGCGCTGATGGACGGCGCATATTTGACTGCCCTCCGGACCGGCGCCGCAGGTGGTCTTGCGACCGAGTTGTTAGCAGTTGAGGACGCATCTGTTCTCACTATCTTTGGTGCTGGGCCTCAAGCCCGGACACAGATCGAAGCCGTTCGAGCCGTCCGTCCAATCCGAGAGGTCCGACTACTCTCCCGCCCTACTGAGGGCGCCCGCATCCTCGCCGATGAACTGGACGGTGTGGATGTGGAGGTTTTCGAGGACCCTGAAAAGGCCGTGGCCGGTGCTGAGGTCATCGTAACCGCTACAGATAGCCGGAAACCCGTCTTCCCCGGTGGTGTGATCCGAGAGGGCGTCCATGTGAACGCCATAGGGGCATTCACACCTGAAATGGCGGAGGTGGATGAGGATTTAGTCGTTCGTGCCAAGGTTGTTGTCGATCTTCGAGCGACTGTGATGGCTGAGGCGGGGGACCTCGTTCAGGCGATGAAGGATGGGGCTTTCTCGTTGGAAGATATCCACGCTGAGCTAGGTGAGGTGGTGAGTGGTGATCGTCCCGGACGGGTAAGTTCCACGGAAATCACCCTATTCAAATCAGTGGGGAATGCTGTCCAGGATGTGGCGGCCGCCTGCCGCGTATTAGATGTAGCCAGCCGTAAGGATGTCGGTACACTTGTCGAAGTTTGAATAGGCTGCGAGAAAATTCAGGCAAAAATATTTTCTCTTGCATAACAAATCGTGGCCAGTCGGTCAGATGGATTCCTGAGAAAGTCTAGGCGATGGTGAGTACATGGCTCAAAGCCCGGACTAGCTTGGCACCCTCGCGGATTTCCTTTCCGACAGACGAAAGCCGGCTCCTCTCACCTGAGTGCTCTAATAAAGCTGTGATCGTTGTGTTCACATTTTTCTCCGGTGGAAACATGGCAGCCATCCGAAGCGTCTCCGTGTAGGGGATCAGGTGGTCGTTTCGCCCGTGCAGGAGATGGACGGGTGGGCGGATTCGAGACAAGTAGGGAACCGGGTCCAATATGGGAGATGCCTTCCTCGCGGCCACGGCAAGCTGTTCCGCAATGTGTTTGGCCTGCTCGGGCATCGGTTCCTGGTCAGAGGGCGGAGCAAACACGTCAAATAGCCAGCGGCGATCGGGCGTGACCTCACTCCGAAGTGTTTCTTTGAGAGCGTCGTAAGACGGATCCCAGGCCAGGATGCGCCGCTCACCGGCCTCCATTGCTAGGCGGAGAAGAGCGTCTGCGACGTCTCGTGCATTCTGATATTCGGGAATCGACATGAGGTGATTCCCTGCAATGATCCATCGACCGTACGGATCAGGTCGAAGGCAATGAGTGGCTCCTTTCCAGTTGAATTCTCCTGTCATCTGAAAGGTGATCATGTGGTCGATGTTGCAATATCCGCCAAAGCCCACCACCCCTGCTATGTCCTCCGCTATATCATCATGGGCCGAAGCGATCATCACCTGAGGAGCTCCGAAGGAAAACCCGATCAAACCGTACGGACCGTCGTTGGTTTCCTCGAGCTCCCTCATCTGTCTTAGGCCGGCTCGGACTGTAGGCAGCGTGAGTTCGGGCTTGAGACGCAGGTCTTTCCACTCCGGCACCTCTGGTACCAGAACTGCGGTTCCAGTAGATGCCAGCGAACGGCAGAACCGAAGGAGCGTGGGGTGGAAGCGGCCTGGTCGCGTCATGCCGTGAAGAACTATCCACCCTGGAAGACTTCGTTTCCCACTTTGAGGGACGGTAAGCGTGGCAGGAACCTCGCGGTCTCCCCGGTGCAGCACCATTTCGTACTCTTTGACTGCGGGCTTGCCAAACACCCAACTGTTAAGGGCTCGGATCGTTCTCATTCGGGTCACCATGACTACGGAAGCTACCTAAAGTGAGTCCTGAATCGCCAGGAAAGGTTGTGGGGCTGGAGTGACCCAGAACCTTCGTGATGACCCGGTTACTCCACCTGACGGATGAAGGTCTAGATACGACAGACCTTCAATCCCTGTGGAACCCGGTCGGACTCAGTGGGCTACAATCCGGTCGGTCTATACGTGGGCGTCAGCCACATCGTATCTCTCACTAGGGAAATGGATGAAGGAGTACCGACCACCGTACCGACAAGGAATGCTGCTGGGAGCTTTCGTCTTCGGCCTTTACGTACTGACCCTTGCACCGACTACTGCCTGGTGGGACGCGAGCGAATACATTGCTACGGGACACATCTTAGGAATTCCCCACCCTCCAGGGAATCCCCTATTTGTAAGCCTGGCAAGAACATGGAGTCTCCTGCTGGCGCCACTCGGCCTTCCGGTGGCGGTTAGAATCAATTTGTTGGCTGCGGCGACGAGCACGATTGCCACTTACTTCTTCTTTCTGATCGGCCATCGGGTACTCACCGCGGTAATGGAGGAACGTTGGATTGCCACTGTGGGCTCGGCATGCGGAGCTATTATGGGTGCCACGGCCTACACTGTGTGGAACCAATCGACTGTGAACGAAAAGGTTTACACGGTAAGCGTAGCAGTGGTAGCAGTAACCTCGTGGCTGGCCCTCAGGTGGTACGATCGGCGTGAGGAGCCAGAGGGCATACGGGCGCTTTTGCTGGCCATCTACCTAATGGTATTAGGGTCGGCAAATCATTTGATGTCGGTGCTTCCCGCGCCAGCCCTCGGTCTCTTCATCTTGTTGGCTGGGCCGGCGGTATTGTTACGGTCTAGTTTTTGGGTACGGGTCATACCTCTCGTGGTGGTGGGACTTTCGTTCAACCTCTTCTTGCCTATACGTGCTGCGCAGGACCCCGCGATCAACGAAGGTGATCCGGTGTGCGAGTCGGTCACAGGGGCTTTAGTCGCGATCTATTCGAACGGTAACAGCGGATGCACGCCACTCGCTCAGTCACTTTCGAGGGTGCAATACCAGAAACCTCCCATCTCGAATCGCCAAGCACCATTCAGGGACCAATTACTTAACTACGCTCAATACTTCGATTGGCAGTGGGCCCGAGGGGCTGACATGAGTGAGCAGCCGGGTGGTGTTCGCTTGCCCGCAACTATGCTTTTTATTGCGCTGGGTTTCATGGGCTTTCTCGTCTTGTGGCGGGCGGATCGTATGATTTTCAGCTACGTCGTGGCCCTAACCGGAACGGTCACGTTGGGGCTGATCGTATATCTCAACTTCAAATACGGGTTTTCGCTGGCGCCACACATAGCGGATCGAACAGCCCATGAGGTTCGTGAGAGAGACTACTTCTTCGTGGCCAGTTTCATTCTGTGGGGAAATGTTGCTGGGCTAGGATTAGCCGGATTTTGGTCTGCTCTCTCGGAGAGATGGGGTGGCGGTATGGCCTACAGGAGAGTCGCACCTGTTCTTCTCGTGACATTGATCCCCATAGCATACAATTGGGAGTGGTCCAGTCGGGCTGGGGATTACGCGGCTCGTGACTGGGCGTACGATCTACTGATGGGCGTGGAGCCCTACGGCATCCTATTTACGAACGGTGACAACGATACGTTTCCCCTCTGGTACTTGCAGGAGATCGAGGATGTGCGACGTGACGTGACGGTCATTGTTGTTCAATATCTCTATACGGATTGGTATCCGAGACAGCTGAAGGATAGGACAGAGTCGGAGATGCAGCGGCCCTTTGACGAAAGGTTTGCGGTGGACTTGTACACGCCTTCCCCGGTTCCGGATTCCGCCATCTCTAGTGCTCCTGATGAGATCTTGAATGCTGTCGGTTCGGGGAGAATTCCCGAGGATCTTCGAGTGCCGCTGGGCGACGTGGTTGTTAGCTACCCCGCTGGCACGTTTCTTGGGAGAGGCCATCGGTTGGCCTTGAGCTTCATACACGATTCGATGGGACAGCGTCCGATTTACTTTGCTAGTGCCGCAGGTCTACTGAGAGAACTGGGCCTCCAGGACTGGGGGATTCGCCATGGACTCGCGACGAAACTGATGATGCGGGACCTCGAAGCGGATCCAATCGAGGGTATCGTGAAGGGAACTCCCGAGATGGGAGGAGAGTGGTTCGACGTTAACCGTAGTATTTCTCTTGTGCGAGATGTCTATCAATACCGAGGGATCCGCGATCGTGAGATTTGGCAAGACCGCAGTACCATCAACATCGCACTCCAATATCAGTTCCTATTCGCCCAGCTTGCGGATGCCGCTGCCATTGCGGGGTTGCCGGCCGAGGAGGTCAGTGAACTGGCGGAAGACGCCTCCTCTCTACGGATAACGGCTTTGGGAGGTCGCAGATATGTGGAAGATATGCAACGATGACTGAACGCTCCCTGACCGGGCTGGATTCCCTTGAGCTCAGCCGCTACGCGAGACACTTGGCTCTTCCGGAAATTGGAAGAGAGGGTCAGCTACGCCTCAAGAGTTCCCGGGTTCTTGTTGTTGGAGCCGGTGGGCTTGGTTCTCCACTCGCACTCTATCTGGCCGCCGCCGGAATCGGCACCCTCGGTCTTGTAGACTTCGACGAAGTCGATGCGACGAACCTTCAGCGACAGATACTGCATGGTACAAAGGACATAGGAAGGCCCAAGCTTGACTCGGCACGGGACCGACTCGCTGACGTCAATCCTAACGTTACGGTGGTGACCTATCCGGTGCGACTCGATTCCGAAAATGCTATGGAGATCTTGTCGTCCTATGACGTCGTTGTCGATGGCACCGACAATTTTCCCACTCGATACCTAGTCAACGATGCTTGCGTCCTCTCGAGCAAGCCGAACGTCTATGGTTCCATCTTCCGTTGGGAAGGTCAGGTCTCCGTGTTTGGGGAATCCGGAGGTCCTTGTTACCGATGTTTGTTCCGTGAGCCTCCTCCTCCCGGACTTGTTCCTAACTGTGCCGAAGCCGGGGTGCTCGGCGTCCTCCCAGGTGTCATCGGATCACTGCAGGCACTTGAGGTCATCAAGCTTGTCTTGGGAACAGGCAAGACCTTAAGTGGAAGGCTTTTGATTTTCGATGCGCTCAAGTTGATTTGGAGGGAGGTGGAGCTGAGAAGGAACCCGGATTGTCCCGTATGCGGAGACGAGCCCACCCAGACCGTACTCATCGACTATGAGGATTTCTGCGGGCTTCGGGGTGACGTTAGGACTGAAAGCGGTTCGAAAGGCTTTAATGAAGTTGGTGCCCGAGATCTGAAGCGGTGGCTATTGGGTTCGGAGCCACCGTTCATGTTGGACGTTCGGGAGCCCTATGAATGGGACCTCGTGAGTTTGGAGAGAGACGGAGCGGTGTTGGTTCCTCTCGGCGAGCTTACCGATCGACTCGCGGAGTTGCCCAAAGATCGGGATATCGTCGTCTACTGCCGAAGCGGTATTCGCAGCGCTCGGGCCGCTGGCATCTTAGTGGATGCAGGTTTCCGGCGAGTGTCGAATCTGGCTGGAGGGATCCTCGCGTGGGTGAACGAGGTCGATCCGAGCCTTCCCGAGTATTGATTGATGGCCAAGAGTCGATTGTGGCTTGTATCGCAGGACAAAGCCCTTCTTTCGTTCTCCGCCTGACGTTCAGCCGCATCTTACGGATTGGATGGGCCCCGCGATCTAAACTAAAATCCTGCTAGATCCAAAATCTCCGAAAGGACGTCAGCCGATTGTGGGAGTATCGCCTCTTCGAGCTGGGGTGCGTACGCGACCCACGTATCCATGGAAGCAACTCTACGAACCGGACCGTCCAACCAATGGAACAACTCATCTGCAATTCGGGCTGCGATCTCGGAGCCGACACCCCACGAGAGGGAGTCCTCATGCGTAACCAGAACCTTATTGGTTCGTTTCACGGATGCTGTGACGGTCTCCATGTCAAATGGAGAGATCGTACGAAGGTCGATGACTTCACACTCAATTCCATGCTCTTGAGAGGCGATTTTGGCTGCGTCCATTGAGCGTTTCACGAGGGCTCCGCATGTCACGATAGTCAGGTCAGATCCTTGGCGGATGATCTTTGCCTTACCGAATGGGATCATGAATTCCTTGCCAGGATACGGTGCCTTGTTGTGAACTTGCCGGTAAAGGTGCTTGTGCTCTAAGAAGATGACCGGATCTTCACACCGGATAGCGGTCCTCAGGAGTCCAATAGCGTCTAGGGCATTGGAGGGAAGCACGACCCTAAGGCCTGGTGTGTGGGCGAACAGAGTCTCTCCGGTCTGCGAGTGGTAGATCCCGCCGCCTCTCAAGTATCCGCCGTAGGGGACCCTGATCACGACCGGAGCCGAGAAAGCGCCACACGAACGATAATTCATCGTAGCCAGCTCGTTTCGAATCTGCATGAAGGCGGGCCAAATATAGTCGAAGAACTGAATCTCGATCACCGGTCGGAGTCCACGCTGAGCCATTCCGATGGCCCTACCGACGATGTTAGCTTCGGCGAGCGGTGCATTGAAAACTCGGTGGCTCCCGAATCTACTCTGGAGTCCGTACGTGACCTTGAAGACCCCCCCCTTACCTTTTACTTCTGTGAGTGCAGACTCTCGGGAGGCGTCGGCCACGTCTTGTCCAAACACGATTATCCTTTTATCCCGTTCCATCTCGTCCCGCATGCACCAATTGAGTGCGTCGACGACTGTTAACTCGCGCCCATCATTGACTTCGGGAAAATCCTCGGAGTCGAAGCTGGCCCCTGTCGGGTCGACTTTCTCAGAGTAGAGGTGAGTAAGGGCCGCTGTGGATGGAGGCTGTGCATGGGTGATCGCCTCATCCGATGCTGCAGTAACCTCCTGGCGGATTTTTTCATCAATCAGGTCCAACTCCTGTTCGGTAGCGACACCCTCGACGATCAAAAGACTGCGAGTTTTTAGGAGGGGATCCCGTTGGGCATCTCGCTCTCGTTCCTCATCCGGGCGATAATGACGCTCGTCGTCTGACATCGAGTGTGAATGGGGGCGGATCGTGTGAGCGTGCACCAGGGCCGGCCCTCTCCTGGCTCTGCAGTGCGCAACCGCGTCTCCGGTGGCTTGGTAGCTCTGGACCACGTCAGTGCCGTCGCATTCGACCACAAACAAATTTGGAAACCCCCTGAGCAGCTTGGAGATACTTCCTCCTGCTGTGTTTACCTCGACAGGAACTGAGATGGCGTAACCGTTGTCTTCAATCAGGACCACGAGGGGAAGCTTGAGATTGCACGCTGTGTTCATCGCTTCCCAAAACTCGCCTCCAGATGTGGCTCCATCACCCCCGCACACCAGGACGACTTCGTCGTCGTGGAATCCGCTAACGTGGTCTTGTAACTCCGAGAAAAGGGAGGCGCGGTACCCTGCCTCTGCTGCTCCCACGGCCTGAAGGAACTGTGTCCCGGTCGGCGACGACGAGCTGACAATGTGAAGATCCATATCAGCCCAGTGCGAAGGCATCTGCCGTCCCGCGCTATTGGGGTCGTCACTTGCGCCTACCGCTCCGAGGAGATGGTCCAGTGGAGTCTGACCCATCGCCAGAGCTAGGGCCCGATCCCGATAATAGAGGTAGAACCAATCGTGGGAGGTTCTCAGGTGGCTCGCTATCGCAACTTGGACGGCTTCGTGTCCGGCTCCGGAAATCTGGAAGAAAATTTTACTCTGTCGCTTTAGGATGATCTCTTGCTCGTCCAGATAACGGGCTGTCACCATCGTCCGGTATGCCGCGAGTAACCGTTCAGGTGTGTACTCTCCCAGCTGCGGAGTCGCGGTGATTTCGTGCTCTTTCGTGGCCATCGATTCCAAATGTGGTTGGAAGTCCGGTCGCAGTGCTCCTAAGATAGCGAAAGGTTTGAGGGAGCGCTCGGAGGCGGTGTCTCGCTCAGTGACCAACTTCCCCGGCACGCTGGGAAAGTTGGTCTTCTAGCGCTTCGGCGTCGATGACCGGCGCTTTGCACGCATACCTCTCGCAGACGTAAGCCGTTGGATGTCCACTCTTGGCGTCTCGTTTGTATAGAAGGGGAATCGAGTGCGAAAGCTTTTCGTCCGGGCTAGCTCCTGCAAGCGTTCGATTGGGTAGGTAAGACTTCCAGGACGCCTGCACCAAGGCCTCTGTTCGAGGATCCTCCCGGTCGCCGATGATGGCAATTTCGGTGGGAAGTGTCATTGTCCGGTCCAAGGCTGACAGAAGGCGGCCGAAGGCAGATGGGAAACGCGCCATCATCCCTGCCTCTCGTTTCAATACCCGTTCTGCGATCTCCAGATGTCGCTCGTTTCCAAACAAATGAGACGTTCTGAGGAGAAGCTCCACGGCGAGAGAATTGCCTGACGGAACAGCATTGTCCATAAGATCTCGGGGGCGGATGATTAGTGCTTCTCCGTCGAAAGGGGAGTCGAACAACAGCCCTTCCTCGTCATCCCAGAATAGGTCGAGGATCTGGTCTGTAACCCAGTGGATTTCCTTGAGCCAGCGGGGATCAAGGGTTACCTCGTAGGTGGTGAGCAAAGCGTTTCCCAAAGCGCTGTAGTCCTCGAGGAAAGCATCTACCCGAGCCACACCATCCTTGTAGCAGCGGAGGAGCCGATTCCCACTCTTCATGCTCGTGAGGAGGAAATCCAGGCAGTCGACCGCGGCTTGACGGTAACCCTCATGACGGAGGACGGCGCCGGCTTCTGCTAGGGCCCTTACAACCATTGCATTCCAGCTCACCAGAATCTTCTCATCTCGAAAGGGCGGTTCCCGGAGGCTCCGAGCCACCAGAAGTTGCCTGCGTGCTTCGCGGAGCCGAACATGAAGGTCCTCGAGCTTGAGGCCCTCAAGTTCCCCTACTGAGGTCAATCCATGGGGGAGATGGAGGACGTTGCGGCCCTCGAAGTTACCGCCTTCACTTGCCCCATAGCAGTGCTCGAAGAGACCAGCTTCTTCTTGGTCCAACAACGCCCGAATCTCGGAAACCGTCCAAACGTAGTACAGACCTTCTTCTCCTTCGGAGTCGGCATCTAGGGCGGAGTAAAACCCTCCCTCAGGAGAGCGCATGTCGGTGAGAAGGTGTTCGAGGGTTCGCTCTGCGATCTCTCGAAGGTCCGGATCTCCGGTCGCTTGGAAGGCGTTCAGGTACAAGCGTGCCAGGAGTGCATTATCGTAAAGCATCTTCTCAAAGTGAGGGACTAACCAACGGGCATCTACCGAATATCGGTGAAAGCCACCGGCGAGATGATCATGGATACCGCCACGAGCCATGGCGTGAAGAGTGTGGGTCACGATCTCCAGGGCCCGTCGTTCACCCGTTCGGGCGTAAACACGGAGGATGAACTCAAGGGTAACTGGTTGAGGGAATTTCGGAGCGGTCCCGAATCCGCCGTGCCCGGAATCAAAACGTGAGTCGAGAAATCCGAAGGCATGGTTCAAAAGGTCGAACCCAATCATCTCACTACTGTCCTTCGCCATCGGCCCAACACTCTGTTCCTCCGAGCTTTGCTCGAGGAGTTCCCGCAAGTCGTTTGCGTTACGGACGACATCGTCTTTCCGCTCGCGGTAGGCGTCCTCGATCGCCTCTAAAACTTGACGGAAGGAGGCAGTTCCCGGGTGGGGTTCGGGTGGAAAGTAAGTACCTCCGTAAAAGGGTTCTCCTTCGGGCGTGAGAAATGCGGTAAGCGGCCAACCCCCATGCCCCGTCATGGCCTGAACCGCCTTCATATACACTGAGTCGATGTCGGGTCGCTCCTCACGGTCCACTTTGATATTAACGAAACCCTCGTTCATGGCCTTCGCGGTGTCTGTATTTTGAAACGACTCTTTCTCCATCACGTGGCACCAATGGCAGGCGGAGTACCCTATTGAAAGCAGAACTGGCACATCTCGTTGTCGTGCCTCGTCGAATGCTTCCGGGATCCAAGGATACCAATTCACAGGATTGTTTGCGTGTTGAAGTAGGTAGGGACTGGCTTCACTAGCGAGACGATTTGGCATTACGGGATTCTCCAGGTGCATGGATGGAGATAGGTTAGCAAAAGGGAACGGAGTAGGCTACGAGGAGCAAAAAACGTTGAATTCATCGGAGGGCCCTCGTACATTCCCGTCCAAAAATGTTTCCGACGTATTGAGAGGATTTAGCAGAGGCTACGTATGGGATCGACCTACCTTAGGTTGATGTGGGCCGCGGTCCGAAGGCCATCGCTCATCCCGGCGATACTCGGAACTGCGTGGGCTTTTCGGCCTAACGGATGGTTCCTGACACCTCCGTTCCTTCCGGTTCCGCCAAGGAGTTACATGAGATGGCGCCTGGAAACCGCCTTTGGAGATCCGAATGCGACGCCTGCATTCGATGAACTAGAGCGTTACATCCGATGGAGTCGTGAGATGCGTAGGCGAATGAAGGTGAGGTGACCGACGGTCCAGATAAGTAAGCGGGATAGCTCCGCCGATCCTACGGTCCCGACCGAACACGGGATACCGACGATGACTTCCAGGTAGTCACTGCACGAAATCCGTGACTAAGAAACGTATCGTCGTTGTTCTGGTGGTGGCCGTCATTGCCATTGCTGTCGTTTCGGGCACGTTGGGTCGCGAAATCTATTCGGGCCAGAGCCCAGGTCTCACGTCTTACGCTCTCATCCATTTTGCTGGTTATCTCTTTTTTCTTCTGATGCCGGTTGAGGCTCTAGTCCCGATTTACCAGGCGGAGGGCCACCCTGGCCCCACTCTTATTTTGATCGCGGTGGGAACTGCGATCATGGCGCAGGCTATCGATTACGGCATTGGTCGATTTGTGAGCACTAGGGCAATCCAGGATTTCATTGGCCCAGTTCGTTACGAGCGCTTTGAAACGAAGATCGACAAGTGGGGAGGTTGGGCAATCCTTTTCTTTAATCTCTTCCCGCTATCATCTCCGAATATGCTGCTTGTTGCAGGAATGATCCGGTTCAGTGTCCGGCGTGCTTTTTTCTTCAGCGCTTTGGGGTTGACTCTGAAGTACTCGGGGATTGTGTACCTGTATGATCTGATAGCCCCACTTTTCTCCGCGGTTAGATAGAGTCGTGCTCAACGTTGCGCTTGCAGGGAATGTCGGTTCAGGGAAGTCGACGGTGGCGGAGTTCTGGGCGGATGCCGGTGTTCCGATTATCAGCGCGGACGAACTGGCTCGTGAAGCCGTCGTTACGGGCTCTCCGGGGCTAGAGGCTGTGCGCGAGTCCTTCGGGGAGGGAGTACTTGGGGCTATAGCCTCGGGGAGCACCGGATGGGTACTCCTGTGGAGTGTGGTCGTCGTGGTTGTTATCCTTGTGGCTAGGAACCTCCTCCTAAGGATTGCTGGTCCATCTGATCAGGTCTCGGTTGGGCTGACGGGTAATATCGCAGCTGGAAAGTCCACTGTGGCGGAAATCTGGGCTGATGAGGGTATTCCGGTGCTCTGCTCAGATGAGCTCGCGCGCGAAGTGGTAATGCCGGATAGTGGGGGGCTGAAAGATGTTGAGAGGGCGTTCGGACGAAACATCCTCAATCAGGACGGATCGTTGGATCGGGAAGCACTTTCGGCGCTTGTGTTCTCCGAGGATGAGGCCCGTCGCCAGCTCGAAAGGATCCTCCACCCCCGTATCGGGGTTCTCCGGGATCGGTGGATGAGGAAGCAGTTGTCTTCTCGGTCTCCCCTCACAGTGTGCGAAGTTCCCCTCTTGTTCGAGACGGGACTGGAGAGTGAGTTTGACGTGTCCGTATTTGTTGACAGTTCGGAAGAGATTCGGCTTGCTCGACTGATAGACGAGAGGGGTATGGCAGAGGACCAAGCTCGACGTATCATGGTGATGCAGATGGAGCCTTCAAGAAAAAGGGTTCGTGCTAGCTATGTGCTTAAGAATGAAGAAGGGTTGCAGGGGCTAGAGGATGGGGCTCTCGAACTTCTTGCGCAAATTAGAAGAGAGGCTAAGGGGAAGAAGGCTCCAGCGCCCGGGAGCCTCTGGATCGACATGCATATGCATACTCGAGCGTCCTTCGACTGTCTCTGCGACCCAATGCTGGTTCTAGCTGCAGCGAGGGCAAGGGGGGTACACCGCATCGCGATCACGGACCACGACTGTCTCGATGCTGCTCTCTCGCTGGCCGCGGATTTTCCGGATTCGGTCATCCCGGGAGAAGAGGTCAAGACCGCTGAGGGTGTCGACATAATTGGCCTATATCTTGAGGAGGAGATCCCAGGGGGGACGCCGGCCAAGGAGGTGTGTAGCCGCATCAAAGAACAAGGTGGTCTCGTCTACCTGCCGCATCCATACGCTCGAGGGAAGGGGGCATCGGGGCGCTACGCTGACAAGCTTGCTCCACTTGTCGACGTTGTCGAGGTTTTCAACGCTCGGCTACATCCGGGCCGCCTAAATGAGCCCGGTGAGGAGCTGGCTGCCCGGTGGTCCAAAGTGAGAGGTGCAGGCTCTGACGCGCATACGGTAGCAGAAGTGGGGAGTGCATACGTCGAGGTCGAGGAGCACTCAAACGAGCCCGGCGCTCTTCTTACGGCTCTTGCGGGTGCACGAGTTCGAGGAGCCACGAGCCCGTGGTCAGTCCACCTGGCGTCAACTTGGGCTAAGGTGCGTAAGGGCCTGCCGATTGGATCCGGAGAGTGATAATGCCGTACCAAATTCGCGAAACGAGACTCAGGTCAATCGACGAGGTCCTAGCTGTCCTCAATGGAAAGGAGACCGCTATCCTTACCACGCACGTCAATGCTGACGGTGATGGATGCGGATCTGAGGTGGCGCTCTGTTCCTGGCTCCGTGCACGGGGGACCGAGGCTTACATCGTAAACCCGACTCCCATTCCGCAGTCGCTTCGATTCCTCGTACCTAATGATTCCTGGATCGTAGACGCGAGGTCCCCCGAGGCTCGTGAGGTCTGTGACGGCGGAGATATCGCGATCGTCCTAGATACCGGCGAGGTATCCAGAATTGGACGAACGAGACAGCTAATCGACGGTCTTGAGACAGTTGTTATTGATCATCATCCGACGGGTGACCGGCCCATAGCAGGTGTTTCACTCAGGGACTCTAGAGCTGGAGCGACGGGAGAGCTGGTTTTCGACTTGATTCACCGTGCGGGAGGACCTTGGCCGGAGGACGCGAATCTTCCGATGTATGTCGCCATACTGACCGACACGGGAGGGTTTCGCTTTAGCAATACAACACATACTTGTCTTAGGATCGCTGCCGAATTGGTTGAACGTGGAGTGAGTCCCGACGAGACGTATCGCCGAATCTACGGTACTTCGCCACAGCGAAGGATTCAATTGCTCCAGGCTACGCTCGCGTCCCTCGAAGTGGATGAGACCGCACGGGTGGCATGGATGACTATATCGAATAATGAATACGATGCCGTCAAGGCAGTTCCTGATGATCTGGAAGGGTTTGTGGACTATCCGCGTTCGATAGAGAACGTAGAGGTGGGCCTGCTCTTTCGTAAGATCGCTAGAAAAGGGATTAAAGTATCATTCCGATCGAACGGCGCCGTAGACGTAAACAGCTTAGCGCGGCGCTTTGGCGGTGGCGGACACGTGCGAGCGTCGGGCGCTCTGATTAAAGGCACGCTCGACCAAGTGCGACACGATGTGGTGCAAGCGGCCCGGGAGGCTGTGGAGCTATTGCCGGTGGTGTTGTAGGATAGGGCTGCCTATTTCATTCGAGTGCCGTAGTGATACGCTGCAAGAAGGAGTCCTGCGTGTGAAACATGATCGTGATCCGGGAGTCCCAGAGGCGATACCGAGGACGCTGCAGATGGTAGCTCGTCAACTCGGCGAGGCTGAAATCGACAGGCTTTGGGTGTTCCCACCACTGATCAACGGAAGGAAGGAGTGGGGTCTGGTGGCGGCAAGCTGCTTTACTGAAGAAGGTGCTCGCCGTTTGTATACCGCCCAATATTTTGCCGAAAGGACGGGAGTTAAACTCTTTGTGGATGCAGGAATGTCCGAAGCGGGGCAGGCACCTCCGGACAGGTTGCCCCGGGTGATGCGGGGCGTGGTCCAGAGAAGTGGCATCAGCCTTGGTGATCCACGCACAGTCGATATCTCTGGTGACCCGGAAAGGTTTCAGGAGCTGATGAATGAATTCGATCCAGACCTCTTGGAGCAGATAGAGATATGAAGGCCCATTCCAATCCAGCTCCTTTCCTTCGCCTCTTTCGACGGTACCTAAGAGAGCAAGCCTTACCGGTGACCCACCAGAGGGAGATCGTAGCAAAGCTCGTATTTGGATCGGGGGGTCATCTATCGGTAGACGAAATCGAAGGAAAATTGCGATCGGATGGTGAAAGCATCGGGAAGGCGACCATCTACCGTACGTTAGACCTTCTTGTAACAAGTAACCTGGTTGCGGAACGTGACTTCGGCGAGGGATTCAAGCGTTACGAACACCTACTCTCCTCGGAGCCGGTCCACGAACACCTTATCTGTCTGGGATGTGCCATGGTGATTGAGTTTCAGAGTTCCGATGTGCATCGTATTGAGGCCTGTGTCACTGCCAGCCACGGTTTCCGACCCTTGAGTCACAAGGTCGAGATCTATGGCCTCTGCAGGGAATGCATCCAAGCTGGAGTAGAGATCCCACGGGAAGGCCTCACCTGCCCTATTGAGACGGTTTAAGATTCCTGCCGAAGCCTCCGGAGGCCGCACGTGTTTCAGGGGAACGCCCTTGTCCCGCGACAAATTTTTTTCACAACGGGTGTAGGTATACATCAGGAGAAGCTGACGAGCTTCGAGATGGCGTTGCGGCATGCTCAGATCGCACGTTACAACCTCGTGCGGATCTCCTCGATTTTGCCGCCGCACTGTGAGTTCGTAGAGCGAAAGGATGGAGTGAAGGGGTTGCAAGCCGGAGAAATCGTGTTTTGCGTATTGAGCAAAGCCTCATCGAACGAACCTGGGAACAAACTGGGTGCTTCCGTGGGGGTGGCAGTTCCGAAGGATCGAAGCATGTACGGATACATCGCCGAACATCAAGGATTCGGAAGATCCGCCAGCGAGGTGGGTGCGCACGCGGAGGATCTGGCTGCTCAGATGCTCGCAACTGCTCTAGGGATTTCTTTTGACCCGGAGACGGCTCGGGGTGAGCGGCGCGGCCACCGGCGACTCTCCGGCCAAGTTGTCGGATCTCAAAGTTATGAGATGGTATCCGAGGTACCAGATCAAGGTTTCTGGACGACTGTGCTAGCCGCAGCTGTCGTCTGCGGGTGAGGAGTGATGCCGAATCGAAGATCCTCCAAGACCCCTCGACGGGGATCCGCGCCTCATGGAAGATCGGAAGGGGCCGGTGGAGTGCTGCCCGAGCTTGCCCACCTCCACTGGGAGCTTCCGCACACGTTCTTGGGTTTAGATGAAGGGGCGTCGGATTTCGCATCAAGCCGGGCTGTCATTTTCCCGGTACCGTATGAGGCAACCACCAGCTACGGCGGAGGAGCCCAGAGCGGCCCCCGAGCGATCGTTGAAGCGTCTCGCTATTTAGAGCTGTATGACCAAGAGCTGAAGACTGATCCTTCAACCGTTGGCATTCATACATTTCCTGCTCTGGAGCTGACACGTGACGGTGCTGCTGCTGCCATGACCGAGCTCGAGGATGCGTACAGTTGTGTCGCGGAAATCCTGGAAGATCGTTTTCTGATCATGTTGGGTGGGGAACACTCGGTTTCCGCTCCCGCCATCCGCGCTCGAGCGGCGCGGTCGGGTCGTCTTAACGTTCTCCAATTCGATGCGCACGCCGACTTGAGACCGGAGTTCGAAGGGTCACCTCACTCTCACGCATGTGCCATGGCCCGTGTTCTGGATATAGCGGACTTAGTGACCGTCGGTGTCCGCGGTGTTGCTGAAGATGAGGTGAAAGTCGCCCGGGAGAACGATGGCATCACATTGGTATGGGCTGACGAGATGTGGGAGGACGACGATTGGATGGAGCGGGCATTGGACGCGCTTGGCGATCCAGTCTATGTGACCTTTGATGTTGACTACTTTGATCCGTCCCTCGTGCCGTCGACAGGAACGCCGGAACCTGGGGGTGGAGAGTGGTTTCGGACACTACGGTTTCTCAGGCGTGTGTTCAGGGAGAGGGAGGTCGTCGCATGTGACGTGGTGGAACTGGCCCCGACACCTGGGTCACACGCTTCCGACTTCTTAGTGGCTAAACTTGTCTATAAGATGATCGGGTACCGTTTTGAACATGAACTCGAAAGTCAGAGTTCGGACGGAGAGCGATGATCGAGCCCGAAGATAGTCAGGAACTATCGCGGTTGGAGGTGCTCGGAGCGTCCGGGAGCGGTGTTTCTCACAGCCATGACGACGACATGTGGTCTTCGAAGGGGCGCCGTCTGGGAGGACTCACGAAGGGTGCCCTTGAAAGAGCCACGGGATCTCCCGAGATCACTGGCAACGAGATTCGTCTTCAGTTTGACGGACCGGCGACATTCGATGCTTGGCTAGAGGCTATCGGCAAGGCTGAGCTCTACGTCCACTTCGAAAACTACATCCTACGGGACGACTTGGTGGGCCGGGCCTTCAGGGATGTGCTTATTGAGAGAGCCCGCCACGGTGTAGAGGTGCGGGTTCTCTATGATTGGGTGGGGTGTTGGGCGACCTTTCGGAGCTATTGGAAGCCCTTTAGAAAGGCCGGGGTCGAAGTTCGAAGCTTCAATCGTCCCTCGCTAGGGAATCCCTATGGATTGTTCCAACGCGATCACCGTAAGCTTTTGGTCGTGGATGGTGACGTTGCTTTCGCAGGTGGCTTCTGCATTGGGCAAGAGTGGTCCGGTACGGGGACTGAGCCACCCTGGCGTGACACCGGAGTAGAGATGAGAGGGCCAGCGGTGGTGGCTGCTAGCCGGGCGTTTGGACGTACCTGGGAGGTTGTCGGAGACCCACTTCCCCGGCATGTCGTTGAGAGGCCAGCCGTTGTGGCCGGTGATACAGGAGTCTGGTTAATCGAGGGTGAGCCTCGGCGGAGCCGTGTCCTCCGAACGGTAGCACTGGTGGCAGCGGTAGCTCAGGAGCGCTTGTGGATCACTGATCCTTATTTCGTGGCGCCCGGGGCCGTGGTCGAATCCATGGCCGAGGCCGCTCGGGCCGGAGTCGACGTCCGTGTTCTGGTGCCCGGCAACAATAATTGGCCGTTGGTCGGTACTCTTGCACGAGCTGGCTACCGCCATCTCCTTGAGAACGGAGTGCGACTGTTCGAATGGCAGGGTGTGATGATTCACGCGAAGAGCACTGTCGCTGATGGACTTTGGTGCCGAGTAGGGTCGACTAATCTGAACGCCTGGAGTCTCCTAGGGAACTGGGAGCTAGACGTCGGCGTTCTGGATGTGTCACTTGCTCGACAACTAGAGGATTTGTTCTTGGCTGATCTGGCGTCTTCGTCTGAAGTGGTGTTGCCGGGGCGCCAAGTCGGGCATGTTCGCGTGGCGGCCGATCGATCGCCCGTTCTGGATGGAATAGCGCAAACTCCGCTTGAACCTCAGGGGCGGCTCACGGAACGCTTCGAAGCTTTGATTGAACAGGATGCCTCATCGAGGCGGTGGAGAGTTGCCCCACTGGTAAGAGCTGGGGTCTCGATCGGTGGAGCCTTGGCTGGTCATCGTACTTTGGGTAGGGAGGATCGGGCCATCCTCGGAACGATGTCGATCATCGCGATCGCGGCGGCTGCAGTGGTTGGGTTTTTCCCCCGAGTCACCGGGTGGGGAATCACCTTCGTGTTAGTTTGGCTCGGCGTGGTGACAGGATTCCGTGCTCTATGGCACCGCTTTCGTGCAAGAGACGACGAGAGAGCTCGTTGATCATACAACCTTAATGCGCTTGATATTGAATGAACGAATCAGTGAGTCTTTTTGTGGCTTTGGTAGCGGGGATTTTGTCGTTTCTTTCGCCGTGTGTCCTACCGCTCGTCCCCAGTTATCTATCTTTCGTGACCGGTATGTCTCTAGAGGATTTACAGCAGGGAGTGGACCGTAGAGCGACCCTTATACACTCCCTCCTCTTCGTCGCCGGCTTCAGCATCATTTTTATCACGTTGGGGGCGTCGGCATCCTTTTTGGGGGTGTTTCTCCGTTACTACGAGGTTTGGATTGCCCGCATCGGTGGAGCTCTGATCATCGTCCTAGGGCTTCAT
>JAYZFL010000024.1:0-28723 GCA_036336795.1 Gemmatimonadota bacterium | reverse complement strand
AGATCCTGTTCAGACCAACCCGTATCGGCCGTTCGGCCTACCAGAAGAAGCGCAATTCCGATCAACGCAGCGCTCAGTGTCTTCATGATACTCGGTCTCCAGCCTTTACAACGAGCTTATCCGGGCATTCGTAGAATGCCCGGAATATAATGGCTGTCAGGGGCCCGGCCAGGCCGTGGCAACCTACATCACCATGTGAGCGCGGATAAATTCACCGGCTATTCAAGCAACGGTTCGATGAGTGCGGTTAGTTCCTCGTGGCTCAAGTCTCCTGGGTTATACCGCTGAACGATGCCATCGCGATCGACGAGGACAAGCGTGGGCGTGGTACTAACACCGAAGTTGAGGAAATTCTTGGTGCTAATCGGTACACTCATCCACGACGGGATCGGAAACTGCGCCGTGTAGTCACCTTTCAGATACGCTAGTTCCTCTTCGGGCGTCGCCGTCTGCCCGCGAGAGACGAAACCGTAGAACTGGGTTGGACCGACGATGACCAGACCCCGGTCATGGTGTTCTTCGTACAGTGCCGTCAGCACGGGCTCCTGCCGCTTGCAGTCCGGGCACCAATGCGCCCAGAAGAAGAACAGCACGACTTTGCCTTTCAGGTCATCAGGCGTTGGTGGTTGTAGGCCAAGGTGGTCGTCGACCTCGAGAGCAGGAAACGGCTTCCCTTCCAAGCTGAGCAAGAGGAAGTTCTTCTGAATTCGAGTCTCGATCGACGTACCCGCAAACTCTTGCCGTGCGGCACTCAAGAAAGTCACAGCCCGAGCGCGGTCTCCTTGGGCGTCGTACGTGCGACCCAGCACCTCAATCCCGGCCCCAAGAGCAGTGGGCAAAAAACGTTCCGCGTCGAGCGGCCGCTCTTTTATCAATTCGAGGCTACCCTCGTACGCTTCGCTCGCATACCGCTCCGCGAGGTCCCACCGCTCCGCAAAGCTCGCCCCACGCGCCAACCAAGAGACCGCGGCAAGCCATTCTGCCTTCGGTTGCTCGACATCGGCCCGTCTCGCCTCGAGGATGGCTCTGGCCCTATCGACTTCTTCCGTCCACGCCAGATCGCTCATTTCCGAAACGAGGCTGCCCGACTGGCCGACCAAGGCCAACGGCGAGACTAGATAGATCAGCAGGAATGGTTTGGTCAACATTTTGAACTGTCTCATGGCACCCTCCGATCGGTGACTGTAGGGAGCTCAATTCGGGGAGTCAACGCGGCGGAACCTTCACCATCCGAAGTTGGTGCGGTGGGCCACTACCGGTATTCCGCAAGCTCGACGTGTATAAGCCATTCAACGGCTGCGGTCGCTGGCGCGAAACATACGCGGTCGTCGCATGCCTGGTATAGAAGGCTCCCGGGCACGACGATTTCGCCCGGCGATACATCTGCGCCCAGCGCCAGTCGCGCCTCGATCGTGAACTCATGCTCGAAGACCGCCAGCGGTTCTTCCTGCCCTGCCAGGAGGAAGTCCGTGGACTCCGGATAGGTGATCTTCTCCACCGTGACTCCTTCAGGCAGCGTGAAGGTGAGGAGAGTTGGAATGACGAACGGGTCCCGCGGCTTGTCCGACTGCACGTGAATGTTCTCCGGAAGCTCGACTTTAAGTACGAGTGTCACAATCTGGCCAGGCCGGATCGCCTGCTGCTCGACCGTGGGCGTAAGTTCCGCCATCTGTTGACGGAACTGTGCGCTGATTGAGACCCCACTCAGACCGAGCCCGGCGACCAAAAAGCAAAGAGAAACGACGACGGTGCGTGTCTTGGGCATGCTCATGTCGGCCTCGCCTACCTGACGGGTTCCAGGCGTATGTGCAACAAGGGTAATCACTTTCCATCAGTGGGCCTGGGTAGACTCGAACTACCGACCTCACGCTTATCAGGCGTGCGCTCTAACCACCTGAGCTACAGGCCCCAATCACTTCCGAATCCAACGCGTAATGTTCTCTATAAGAGCGGCTTGTTCAAGCCTTCTGTTCACTCAGTTCACTTTCGCCAGGAATAACCCATGGGACAGTGCGGATAGAACAGGATGAACGGATGGACCGGAGAGCAACAAGAAATGACAACTCAGAGTCGCCTGCCAAACTGAAACCCAAGGGGCTAAGTATCTGTTGTCCACTGACGTCGGATTGACCATTCGTCGCGTTTATCCTCTATTGACAGATCTGCTCCGATGATAGGATCAGCGTCAACTCCACGTCATAAACACATTGTGAATGTATGACGGGGAGCATGGGAGCTACGGTCCGCTCACAGGAAACTCTTGGTACCGATAGGACCACCGGAGACGTCAAGTGGAAGTAGGGTGCCTGAGATGCCACATGGAGACCACTTGGGCTTAACATCGACCCGATACCCCTTATTTCTGGGGAGTTGGCTGGGCTCTGTGCTCCTCCTGACGAACGCTTCGCCTGGATTCGGGCAGCTGGCCACACTCGAACCTGGCAGTCGAGTGAGGATCACGGCCCCTATTTACGGCATCGAACAGGCCGTCGGCACAGTTCAGGACACGACAGAGGGGGCGCTGACGGTCGAGTTTGAGTCCCTCCTGGCTCCTCAAGGTGCAACCGCATGGACCGTCCAAAAAACGAATATCACGGATTTTGAGATTTCTATCGATCAAAGGCGTTACGGATTCAGGGGTCTAGGAATCGGTTTCTTCTCGGGAATCCTGGCAGGGGCGATGGCGGGCTACCTGAGTGGGATAGGGGAGAAGGATACCTTCGACTTCGGGGACCATCTCTTACCACTGGCCAGGGCATTAGGCATCGCCGGTGGGGTGGGCGGACTGATCATTGGCAGCATGAGGCAGGATGACGTCTGGGTCCCCCACTCACCCGTTGGCGGTGTGACCTCGACAGGACCGCCGCGTGACGGGGGTGTCCTTGGGCTCGACGTGGGTTTCACTCTCAACTTCTGATAGCCACGCAAGACTCGCGTTCTGCTGTGGTTCCCTTACGTTGAGACCCTAGACTTCAATCTCCTTTCACGAGTGTTTCGTGTATCCTCAGTCAGTGGAGATATCGAAGCCACTCTCCCGCCAGGCCATCGTGCCCCCGTTGATACTCCGGACAGCCCTATACCCTAAAGACGATAAGAAAAGTGCTCCGGAAAGAGACCGGACACCACTTTGACATACGACTAACACTGGAACCTCATGATCCTCAGGGAGCATTCCCTTATATTCGCTGATCTCCTGGAGGGGCATATTGACAGCGGTGGGGATATGCCCGCTGTCGTATTCATCAATTTCCCGGACGTCCACCACCAGGGTTTCTTCGCTCTCAATCATCTGGTGTGCCGGTCCAATGTCAATCGTGAGCACCGATGATTCTTTGGCATTCTTGACCAGAGCGTCCATCATGCGCTCGCGGGGGCTGTTTGCACTATTAGTTCGAATCTCTGCAAGGTGCTTAGTCACCGAGGAAGCGTACTTGAAAGCGTTGTCGGGGAAGATCACGACCACGACTAAGCCAGGCTCGTCGGGTACCAACTTGAAGGCACCAGCGAGGGCCATCGCCGAGCTCGGACCAGCAATGATAGCCTCCTCACGGTTGAGCCGGAGGCACAACTCGAACGCCTCTTGGTTGGCCACTTCAACCAGTTCGTCGTATTCGTCAGGGCGGAATAGTTCGGTCTGGTGAAGCTGTCGAAGGCTGCGCACCCCGGGGATGTCGTGGCCTTCCTCGGGATGGACACCGTGTACCTTAACAGTGGGGTCGCTTTCTTTCAGGAAGCGCCCGGTGCCAGGAATGGTGCCGCACGTGCCGAGTCCTGCCACGAAATGTGTCACCTTTCCCCCGGTCTGGCGCCAAATCTCCGGACCCGTGGTCTTGTAATGCGCCTCTGGATTGGCTTCGTTGCGGTATTGATTGAGCATATAGAAATCCGGTCTTTCGCTGAGCTCCTGAGCCTTTGCAATCGCACCTTCTGGAGCCCCAGGCGCCGGACACAGCGTGTCTTCTAATTCAATCACATCCGCACCGAAGAACCGGAGCATAGTTCGCTTTTCGAGTGGGATAGCTGAGGACAGCGGGGTAGTGAGAGAGTACCGCCTCAAGTTAGACATCATGGCGAGACCCATCCCAGTGTTTCCCGAGGTGGGTTCGACCAATTTTTGCTCTGACTCTAGAGTTCCATCCTCTTCGGCATCAATTATCATGTTCGCGGCAACCCGATCCTTGACCGCACCGAACGGATTGTACCACTCAAGCTTGCCGTAGACACGTGTGTGCTCGAATGGAACCACACGGTTCAGCCGCACGAGGGGCGTCGGATTGTCTTCGCTGGAAAGCAGACCCAGCATCGAGTCGTAAACCCTCCGTTGATGATCGGTCATAGAATACACTCCTTGTTTCGCCGTCTCGAACCCCATAAAACCGATAGGATCACTCGCAAGAAGATCCTGGAAACCCTATTGAGCTTTCCCCGCTTTAGGTCGACCTGACAAGTTAGAGATTTCGGCGCACCTTGGAAGTCTCATGCACGCGGTCAACCAAGAACGCTACCGCATCCGGATCGGTGGCCCGCTCGATGCCGTGGCCCAGATTGAAAATGTGCCCCGGCGCAGTTCCGGCCTCTTCCAGAATCCCATCCACCTGTCTTCCGAGCTCGTCCCTGGGCGCGAAAAGCGCCGTCGGGTCCAGATTCCCCTGTACGGCGACTTTCTCACCGAGGATGGCCCGCGCTCGTGACAACGGCAAACGCCAATCTACCCCGACCACATCTGCACCCGAATCTCGGACGATCTCCAGAAGAGTAGCTCCCTGATTAGGAAAGTAAATAAGAGGCACGTCCAGGGGGCGGAGGGTTTCGATCATCCGTTTTACGGCGGGAAACGCGAACTCCGCGTAATGCTCCGGACCCAGAAGCCCTGCCCACGAATCGAAGATCATGAGCGCTTTGGCACCGGCGCGCGCTTGCGCTTCCAGATAGCGAGCCATTGTCTCAGACAGTTTCTTCAAAAGTCGGTGCGAGGCCTCAGGCTCCGCGAACAAGAAGCCCT
This sequence comes from Gemmatimonadota bacterium, assembly GCA_036336795.1. GTDB lineage: Bacteria > Gemmatimonadota > Gemmatimonadetes > Longimicrobiales > Gaopeijiaceae > UBA822. The sequence continues at coordinate 23,721 of JAYZFL010000024.1, read as the reverse complement.
TGGCCTCTGCAAACGTTTTCGATCCCTGCCCTTGGACCAGGTAACAAAATAAGGTGAAGGGGGCTCCCGAGAATCCGATGAGCGGAGCGCTGGACGGTAGCTCCTGGCTCAGGATTCGGACCGTCTCCAGCACAAACGGCACACCCTCTTCAGGGTTCGGAATTCGAAGTCGGTCAACCTGGGTGAGGCTTCGGATGGGGGTTTGAATGACCGGACCCGGATTGAACTCCAGTGCCACACCCATCCCCTCCACAGGCGTCATGATGTCACTAAATAGGATTGCGGCATCCATCCCGAAGCGTCGCACAGGTTGGAGGGTCACTTCGGCAGCGAGCTCAGGGGTTTTGGTAAGTGTCAGGAAGTCCACTTCCGCGCGGATCTTCCGGTATTCCGGGAGGTAGCGCCCGGCTTGGCGCATGATCCAAACCGGGGTGTGGGGAACCGGCTTACCCCGACAAGCATTCAGAAACGGCGACCCCGCCTCCGAGGTGCTCAACCTTCAGGTCCTCCCCCGCTCATAGTCACGGCTCCGACCCAAGAAGTGATCGCGCCACATCTTTGGCAAAATAGGTAACGATTAGGTCGGCTCCAGCTCGCTTGATCGAGATAAGGCTTTCCATCACAACACCTCTTTCATCCACCCATCCATTCCCTACCGCCGCCTTGATGAGAGCGTATTCGCCAGAAACTTGGTATGCAGCTGTCGGCACCCCGAAAGCCTCTTTAACTCGAAAGACGACGTCAAGGTAAGGTCCGGCTGGCTTAACCATAACGATGTCCGCACCCTCCTCAATGTCGAGCATGACCTCGCGAAGTGCCTCGTCCCTGTTGGAGGGATCCATTTGGTACCCTCTGCGATCCCCGAACGCTGGTGTAGAGTTGGCCGCGTCCCTGAACGGGCCGTAGAAAGCAGATGCATACTTGGCAGCATAGGAGACAATAGGTACACCACCGAAACCAGCATCGTCGAGTGCCGTACGGATCGCTCCGACGCGACCGTCCATCATGTCGCTCGGAGCCACCGCGTCGGCACCTGCCTCAGCGTACGTAAGCGCAGCGCGGGACAGCAACGGAAGAGTTGCATCTCCGTCCACGTACCCAGTTTCATCTGGCAATCCACAGTGTCCGTGATCTGTGTACTCGCATAGGCAAACATCAGCCCAAATTAGCAGATCCGGCGCGACCTTTTTGATGGATCGAATGGCACGTGCAACGATACCGTTCGAATCATAGCCAGCCCGTCCTTCCGCATCCTTCCGCTCTTCACCAAGAACACCGAAAAGGAGTATCGCGGGAATACCCAAGCTTTGAATCTCCAGTGCTTCCTCCGTTAAGAGATCGATGGACAATTGGAATACGCCGGGCATACTGTCGACCGGGTTGCGTACTTTTTCCCCTTCAACAACGAAGAGGGGACAGACCAGGTCGTTGACAGAGAGCGACGTCTCTCTTAGAGCCCGTCTCCAGTTCTCACTGCGGCGGAGACGGCGTGGGCGGTGCCTAGGAAAGCTCATTCAACCACCTCGTCTAGGAGAAGCAAGCTCGATCGCTATCTCGCCTGCGAAAAGCATCGTACGATCTTCATCCCTCTCGGCCCATTTCTCCAGTGTCTCCACACTAGGTTCGACCCAACCTTCGAAGGACAGATCTCCATTCGTGACTACGCGTATGGGTGCCTCAAGATCAAAAGCGTCCGGGGAAATCAGCAGAGTGAAGCGGGGCACGTGGAAGGCCTTCACCGTAATGATATTACCCTCCTGGACCGCCTCCAAAAGCCCACTTCCTCCGTCAGACGTGAGCGCGGCCAACTCGCTTCTCCCCTCGTCGCCGAGAATAGGGCCTACCTCATCGATTACGATCCAGTGCGCGCGATTGTATCGATCGGCTCGCTCGGTCGCCCAAACGATCCGTTTCGGCAGAGGGTTCCGTGGGTTCGAAGCCATGAACTGCTTGATGTTCTCAGACTCATCCGGCCACCATCTAGTATGATGCCCTCCTGCCTTGACAGTAAATACATAGTCCACTCCAGCCTGATCGAAGTCTTCGAGGAACGGTTGCATCCAGCCAGCCGGGTAGAGTCGATCCGTCTCTCCATTCACAATGAAGAATGGTTTAGTAGAGAGATTGGCGAGATGCATTTCTCCGTCGGCTCCTACCCGAGGGCTTAGGAGGACCCCGGGATAGCCGATGAATGAAAGGAATGCGGCCCACGGAGTCGTGTCCTTGAATCCTAGGAAGTACACTCCCGTGCCACCATCCGAGACACCTACCGCGTAGACGCGGTTCTCGTCAACATTGTAACTGTGCTTCAAGTCCGAGAGGATGCCGCGAAGATTCTCGACTTGGCTCGCTTGCCACCACAGTGACTCGGGCCAAGAAAGTGGAAGAGCCGCAATGTGGTCTTCGCTCAACACCCGGTCCATGTTTCGCCACCACCCACCACCCGGACCCGGATCCGGACGAGACACGCCACCGTGGAGGTAGAACACCACAGGATAGCGACGGACCGGATTGTAGCTTTCCGGAACTATGATCAGGTAACGGTGCGCCAGACTATCCTGATTGCTCCGAGTGAACTCGAGCCGCCCTGTCGGGACCTCGGCGGAATACACCGCTCCAATGCGAAGCCGCTCATAAACTTCGTTGAAACCGGAGACGTCTGCCTGGCCCACAAGGCCGAAAGGGAGCAGGAGCACCCCAAGAACCGACACGACCAAACAGTTCACCGTGAACCAACTTCGCCTTCGGACAACTCGGGAACTCTCTTCACACATTCCAAGCGTCCTCAGGAATCTCTACCCAGTTTCTGCCGCTTGCTGACGCCACGATCAGCGCGAACCCGAACCCAAGAACCATCCCCCGCTTACTCCCAAAGGAGGGCCCTCGGGGTGTCGGTCGCATATCGGGGGCTGTTGGACTGTGTAGCTCACGACCGAGACCTTCCATCCCTCGGGTGTCCTCGCAAGTAAGAACGCGTCGGTCCCACAGTGACTGAACTCAGATCCGCGATAAAAATCGTAGGGTGCCCAAACGCTTGCGACCGAACCGTCAATGCGAATTTCCGGATCCCAGATCCGTTCGTAGAACGGCCGGGGCGCATCTTTCAAGCGAGCCGCGAAGTCGTCCCGTCCCGTCCAGGATGACCTCCCGTCTCTCACGGCTACGAAGTGGCCTTCCGGAAGCATGGACGCGCTGAGAGCGTCTCCGTTCCTTGCCTCCATAGCGTCGAACATGGCTTGGACAGCACTAAGTACAGCCCGCTCTTCACCTACTTGGGACGAAAGATCCGACGCTCCCGCTAACACCCACACGAGTACCACGAACCGCAAGATTCGGCCTGCCGAGGACGCATGCAGCCGGTGCATCAATTGATTCCAACCCGACCTCGCACCTCATCCAAAAGGGTGCGAGCCTCGTAACCGACACCGTCCTTGAAGACTATCACCGTATTCTTAATGATCGCGGCATCACCGCTAAAGTCTCCCTCTAGGAGAACCATGTCGGCAATCTTTCCGGGCTCTATGCTCCCCAACTCATCATCCACTCCAAGGATTTTAGCTCCATTCAAGGTCCCGATCTGGATCGCCTGCGAAAAGCTGAATTCCGCCTCGACCAATAGCTCAATACCCCTTTGATCTCCATATCCGGGAAGAGCACCACCCCGACCGGTTGGATCTACACCGGCGGCCAGTAACCCTCCCATCTCCACGAAGCGGACCTCATAGGCCATCGCGTTCTTGAAGATGTCGATCGTCAGGCGAGGATTTGGATCACTATCGATAACGTTGCGGTCTGCCAGATACGCCTGACGTACGTCATCCGACATCGCCTCAAGAGCTCTGGGGTCCCTGGTCGGACGGTTCGGATAGGAGAGTTCATAAACCGGAAGGGTAGAGGTCATGGCCACGCCGGCGTCGATCATCCGCTGGAAGGTAGCCTCAACCGCAGAGCCCCTGACGTCCACGTTTCCGGCTATGATATTGTTGCCTGCCGGACATCGATCGGGTTCTTTGTCCGGGTGATAGTCGGTATTGGTCACAAGACCGTGTTCAATGTTGTCGATCCCAATCTCCACAGCCTCGGTGAAGCTAATCGAGCACAGATGACCAGTTACCTTCATGCCTCGTCGATGGGCCTCGTCGACCACCGCTTCGAGTTCCGCCCGCCGGATATTTGTGTACGCCTTTAGCCAAGTCGCGCCCTCCTCACCCCAATACGCCACGAACCGACGGGCCTGCTCGGGAGAGTTGAGAAGCGTCATTCGAGACTCTCCCTGGCCTCCTGTAATGTACGGCGCAGTGATGTGCATACGGGGGCCAGGCAATCTACCTCCATCGATCTCGGCTTTGAGGTTGATCTCCGCGTACGGCTCCCTGCTCCCGGTCGTTCGGATTGTTGTCACGCCTGATCCGAGATATAGACGCGGACCCGAAAAGGTGAGTTGTGCCGCGCGGCCACCGACTGCCGTGTAGAACATGTGGTCGTGAAGTCCGAACAACCCAGGGATCAGTGTATGACCAGAATAGTCCAGGATCTCTGCGCCCCGCGGGACAGCTACGTTTGCACCCACCTGCGTGATGCGCCCACCCTCTACGACAACGGACTGGCCGCGTCTGACCGCACCTCCAGTACCATCGACGAGTGTGACATCACGGAGAACATAAGCGGCGGCCGAGACGGTTACGTATCGGTCTCGCACCTGACTCGTGAGCTCGGTGGCGAGCTGCCCCGAAACCATTACCGGAAAGATCAGCGTGAGGCTTATTAAGAAAAAGATCGAACGTCTCATGGTGGTGCTCCTTCCAGCGGTTCCGGTTTTGGAATGCGTTTACTGAACTGTGAATACCATCATCATACCGGCCTCTAGATGCTCCGCAATATGGCAATGGAGCATCCAGAGCCCCGGATTCGAAAGTTCAAGTAGGATCTCCACCGTTGTGCCGACCGGCACCATCATCGTGTCTTTCCACACGAGGTTACGGCTGGGAACCCCGTTCACCATGAGGACCAAGAATCGTTGACCGTGGATGTGAATCGGGTGCTGCATAGCGTGTAACACCCTACGACTATTGTGTAACCGGACCTTCACGACGTCTCCGACGCGGAAGCTCCAGTCGATATCCATGTTTTCTCTACCACTCTTCGGGTCACGAAGAATCCAACGGACGTCCTCAGGCGAAGACGCCCAGTTCATCATTGGCATCGTGCGGGACCACTCCACCGGAGCGAAGTAGGTCGAATCAAGTTGCATCAGGTCGATCACCACTCGGGGGAGGCCATCTCCTTCCATAGCCAATTCAAGCTCGTAATCGACCGGCCGCGTGAATTCCGGACGGTACCGGTCAATCTCTTCGATTGTCGGTCCGTCCTCCCTGAGCGTGTTGAACGCTACCGTCAGATCTTCGGCCACGTCTTCCTTAGAGACCAGCACTGAGCCGAGTGTGTCGCTTTCGGAGAAAAACGACGCGAAGAGGTGGTCCAACCCCTGGACATCATTGACCAAGGGGAACCTGCCCGCTTCCGGAAAGCGTACATGAACCACGTAACGCTCAGCCGGAGCAATGACCACATTCTCGACCCATTCCTCGCGCTCGAAATTTCCAACGTCAGAACCCACAATTTTTATGGGTGCTCCACCGAACGAAAGATTGTACGTCCGGGTGTTGGACACATTGGTTAGGAAGAAGCGTACCACCTCACCACGTCGCACCTCCGTCTCCCACTCCGGCTCGCCATTCACGAGGAAGACGTTACCGAATCGTCCCATGAGTGAGTGAGTTGCTTCTTCGCGTCCGAAGGGGACCAACCCCTCCTCTCCTATCAACAAGTCATCCAGCGTAACGATCTCTTCTCGGTGAGCCGGACCGTAAAAATCCGGTCTGGACGAGACCACCCTCATGTTCCCGTAGAGGCCCAGATCCTGTGTGATGTCTTCACGGACATGTGGATGGTACCAATAGATCCCAGCGTCCTTGAAGAAGATCCGGTATTCAAATGTCTCACCTGGGAGCACGGGGTCCTGAGTGACCGGTGTGCCATCAAAGCGGTTATCAAGGCGAAGCCCGTGCCAGTGGATCATGGTGGGCCAATCGATACTGTTCGTGAACATCACGGTGACTGTAGTGCCCTGGTCAACCCTGAGGAGCGGGCCGGGCTGCTGTTCATTGAAAGCGTACATAACGAAGGACTGTCCGTTCACATCGCGCCGCACCAGACCGGCTTCCAAGCGAAGCGTGTCACCGTCGTTTAGCTCAAGCACTTCCCTAGGTCGTGCCTCGGGAAGGGATGCTGGATCCGAGACGACCGGAAGATACGGACGGACTTCGGGTCGAAGTTCCATCACCGCGGGCAGCATTGATAGATCCTCCGGCATCGGCGGCATGATCCACTGAACTTCAGGCCCGCCAACACTTTCACTAGCGGGAGAAATGGTGTCCACACCTAAAGGATTTTCCGGCATACCGCGGCCCACACCGAGCATAAATTCCAGGACATCGGCCGGTTGCATGCGAGCCGACGCGGACTGTTCCCGGAGCACAAGTCTTCCCTCGCGTTCCTCGACATTCGCGGAATACTCGGCTGAAATTAAGATGACGAACTTGTTCAGATCGATTGGAAGCAGTGACCAGGTCCCGTTACCGACTTCCCCCAACTTCACGATCGGGTACATCGTCGGATCGGCCGCCCAAGCAACGAATGTGTTGAAGTCGCCCAAACTTGATGGCTCAGGAAGTCCCGACAGCGTCAGTCGGGGTTGGTAGGTCAGTCGGCCATCTCTCGTCACTCCGGCAGTAAAGGGCGAGGGAAGCGGGGAAAGCTCAACGACGCCGGAGACTCCTTGGATCCCCGGCGGAGCTATCAAATCGATACAGTAGAGGTCACGGCTCGGCGCCCTTTCACCTTCGAAAGCTGCACCACACGCTACGTCTCGCCCGCTTTGGTCGAGACCTCGCGCCTCTTGGACATGCCCCGAAGCGGATAGAAATGCAGCGGTCAGAAGGAGTGGCCACGACAGACGGCCCATTACATCTCCTCCGTACGATCCGTCAATCTTCGCGACAATCTCACGGCCCCACCTCCGTCTCATCACTCTCTTGATTTCCGGAACGGGTAATCTGATGAAGCAGGCGCGGTTCAACCTGAAACGTTACATGCGCGATCCCATGGTCCGCCATCCGTTGACGAATCTCGTCCAAGACTCTCCCGTGATGAATCGGATCCGCCAATACCCCGTGTCCACTGAGAGCAACCAATCCGCTAGTCAGTGTCCAAACATGCAGATCGTGAACATCATCAAGATCAGAGATCGATTGCAAGTCTTCGAGCACAGCTGCCATGTCCACATGGCGGGGTACCATTTCCAGCAGAATCTCCGTGGCTTCTCGCACGAGGCGCCAGGCACCCAGCAGGATCAAACCCGCGATCAGTATTGATGCGACCGCATCAATCGGGTTCCAACCCGTGAGGAGGATGAGTGCGCCGGCCACTATGGCACCGATCGATCCCAGCAGATCACCGAGAACGTGTAAATAGGCGGCCCGAATGTTGAGATTATCTCCCGCATGGGCGTGAAGCAGTGCCGCTCCAATGAAGTTCACTATCAGGCCGACACCGGCCACCGCCATCATCAGGGGACCATTCACCTGCGGAGGAGCTTGGAGGCGCTCCCAGGCCTCCCACCCGATCCACGCACTGATCCCAAGGAGAGTCGCCCCGTTGACGAGGGCCGCCAAGATTTCCAGACGGACATACCCAAAGGTGCGCTCCGGACTGGCTGGTCGCTGGGCGAGGCGCATGGCCACGACTGACAGCGCCAAGGCACCCACATCGGCAAGCATGTGACCGGCGTCGGCAAGGAGTGCGAGCGAGTTGGCGAGAATCCCCCCAACCACTTCCGCAAGCATGAACACCGCTGTAATGGCTAATACGATCCATAACCGCTTCGATTGAGCACCCCGTTCCAGTGTGCCGCCACTATACTCCGAACGTGTGGCCTCATGGTGATAGTCATGGGATGGCCCATGTCTATCATCGTGCGGGAATCCGCCAACGCGGGAGGATTCGTCAGCATTAACCATATCAGTCGCCGGTTCCTATGATCACCGGAGATTTGGTTGGAAATCCGGACTGTCCAGCAGTCTCCGTAATAGCCCTCTTCGGCAGAGTGGGTTTCCAGAAGATGTTACCGAGGATTGTCATAATTTAGCTTTCCCCGCTCAGGACATTCGACCAGCATCCGGCCGAGAGGGGGGTTGCGTGCGGCCAATTCACCCACTCTCGTGTCCTGTCAACCTAATAGCGTAAGCGCTGCCGGTGCATCTGCCGCGGTCCACGGAATCACGGAGTGACTCTCTTCACTCCACACATATACGCTGTGATCTGAAATCTGCGCCCGAGAGGTCGACCACATGAACCAACGCGCCACAGCCCTTGGCCTGACTCTAGGTCTTGCCCTCGGACTCCTCGCAAGCGCCACCGATATCGTCCTCCTGGGCCGAGCGGCCACGGCCGTCGCCCCGTTGGGCACTTTGTTCATTAACGCAATTCGGATGGTCGCGATCCCACTCGTGATCACCACAATTTTTGTCGGTATCGCTCGCCTCGGAGATCCAAGGGCTCTTGGAAAATTGGGAGGGACCGCCCTCGGATTCTTCTGGGGAACCACCGTACCTGCGATCGCCATCGGCATGGTGTTTATGAAAATCGCTCTCAGTATATTCCCGGTGGCAGTGCAACCACCTGCCTCCGCTGAGGTTGTCGGAGAGATTCCGGGACTTCTCGATTTCTTACTTCGGCTGATTCCCGCCAACCCCTTTTCGGCAGCGGCCGATGGAGCACTCTTGCCTCTGATCGTTTTCACACTTCTAGCCGCCGCGGGCGCGGGCGCACTCGCCGAAGAACGCCGGCAACGCTTGATAGTACTCGCCGAGGATATCAGCGAAATGTTCATACGGCTTATCGGTTGGATCTTGTGGACGGCCCCTGTCGGCGTATTCGCACTCGCGTCCCCCGCCGTAGCTCAGATGGGATTAAGTCTCCTCGCTAGTTTGGCGGTGTTGGTCGTCACTGTGGTGATCGGCTTATTCGTGTTCATGGCACTCTTTTACTTAACTGCCGTACGTTTTTGGGGGAGGAAGGGGATCGGCCAGTTCATTCGGGGCGTGGCCGCCACCTATGTGATCGGGTTTTCCACGACCAGTTCAGTGGCCTCTCTTCCGGTCATGTTCCAGGATGCCGCGACTCTGGGCGTGTCTCCCACGGTGTCTTCGCTGGTTCTCTCTCTCGGTGCGGCGATCAACCGGGCAGGCAGTGCACTGTTTCAAGCCGCAGCCGTTGTGTTCCTCGCTGCTCTCTACGGCGTGTCACTCCCGGCCACTGCCCTGATGAGTGCCGGAGCGGTAGGCTTTCTCGTCGCGATGTCGGTGGCGCCAGTACCGTCTGCGAGTATCGTGACACTGGCTCCGATACTTGAAGTGGCGGGAGTGCCCGTGGCCGGACTCGGGATCCTCCTAGGAATCGATCGGATACCGGACATGTTTCGAAGTGCTACAAATATCACTGGCCATGTAGCTGCTGCAGTGACGGTGGAAGGAATGTTCAACGTGACTGGCAACGAAACGAGCTTCTAGACGAGGCAGGGATGTATGCTTCGATCGGATCTCCTTTCGTTCGATGCTGGAACATCAAGGCCGACGACCCGAACCTCGAGACAGCGCCAACAGCACAGCTGTCAGTTCCCTCCTGAGCCAACTCCCTTCAACTGGACTACGATGACTTCCACGGGCTCAGTGCCTTTGTTGACGTCGCCGTGGAGTTCTCCCGGCGGGTCGACATCCAACCAGTAGGCGCTACCTGCCTCCCAAGTAAGCTCCTTTGAATCTCCGGCTTCACTGACCACACTCAAGGTACCGCCCTTCAGCACTATGACCGCACGCGGGTTATCGTGCCGATGCATGCTGAGTGGTTGATTAGGAAGGATGATACTTTTCCAGACTTCAACGTTCTCGTTCTCGAACTGGGGAACTCGGCGTGTGATCTCCTCCCCACCCCCTTGCTCTGGTGCTTCGGAACAAGCACCTAGTAGGAGCGAAAAGGTTACGATGTTCCATAGGGTCCTTTTCATATCAGCCTCTCCATTTCTCATTCCCACCAACCTAGAACTCGGGCCAATCGCGACCGCCACAGTTGGCGCAGGCTTCTGCACCGAAAGGCACAGAATAACCACAAGCTGGGCACGGAAAGAAATTAATCGATCCCGAAACCGTAGTCGAAACCGCTAGGATCTCCGGTACCGTGCCGGCAGCGGACACATCGGATTCAATGTCCTTTATGGTCTCGAGCAGGAGGTCCCGAATCTCGGCCAATCGCTCCGACTCCAGAGCCACATCGCTCAAATAGTCGGCCCGGAGCTGGTCAAGCCGCTGGTTCAACTCGATGACACCTGATTCCTCCTGACTCTTTCGACATCGTGCCCACCATGCGTTCCTGAGGTCACGCAGTTGATCTCGCAGAGTGGGGTCATCACCGTGGCGGTGGTGACAAAACGCACACAGAGGGATTGCATTATCGATCTCATTCGAACCACCCTCAGCCGGTGGAACGATGTGTTGCACTTCGACGAACTGCTTCTGGCACGCAGCGCAGCGGAAGATCCCGCGTCGCTTCGCCTCCTTCTTGATAGGCTCCTCGAACACCATGCTCCTTCCTTTACATAGAAATCAAGCTCGTATTCATGATGACGGTACGTGTTAGATGAGACGGGGCCAGCACCCCGAACGGATCTTCACTCAGATTAAGAATAGATTCACCCGAAAGTTCGAGCAAACCGCTTCGTTCTCTCAAGGTGCGCGGTCATGACTGAGCTTTTAACTTGCCGTCCCTTAGCCATGGAGGATGGTATGCTACATTCGATCAAGACGAGATTCGCACTGCTTTTTAGCTTCGTCGTAATGGTCGGGTGTTCCGGTCAGGGGCCCAAGAGAAATCTGGCCGTCGAACCCGTAAACGACCTGCCCAACCCTTACGAGCGCGTCGAGCCGTGGGCCGAGCTTCCTGAAGGCCTCAAGCAGTGGCCTGCTGTGACTGGGGCTGAGCCCGGACCGGACGGAAATCTGTACGTTATGCACCGCTGTTTCGAAAACACTTGCTCTGGAAGACCCGAAGCACCGATCGTAAAATACGACATGTCAGGACAGCCTTTAGCTAGCTGGGGAACCGGGATGTTCGTCTATCCCCACGGCTTCCATGTGGACTACGAGGGGAACGTTTGGGCCACAGATGCGCAAGGTGAGAATGGCCTCGGCCATCAGGTCTTCAAGTTCAGCTCGGACGGAAAGCTGATGATGACGTTGGGAGTGGCTGGGGTCGCAGGAGACGGACCTGACACGTTCAATCAGCCCACTGATATAGTCGTGGCACGCAATGGAGATTTCTTCGTCACAGACGGTCACGGCCAGGGAAACAACCGTGTAGTAAAGTTCTCGAAGGACGGGGCCTTCATCATGAGCTGGGGGCAGTACGGATCTGACCCTGGTGAACTCAACGCCCCTCACACGATCGCGATGGACTCCAAGGGACGACTCTTCGTGGGAGATCGCTGGAACAACCGGATCCAGATCTTCGACCAGCAGGGACAGTTCATCGACGAGTGGAGACAGTTCGGGCGACCAAGCGGCATCTATATCACCGAGAACGACATGATATACGTTTCGGACTCCGAGTCGTGGGGACCTGACAATCCTGGTTGGAAAAAGGGCATTCGTATCGGGAGTGCCAAGAATGGCTCAGTAGAGCATTTCATCGAAGATATCGAGTCGACCACGATTGAACACAGCGGTGCCGAGGGCATCGGTGTGGACTCCGCCGGCAATGTCTATGGTGCTGTTGTGCGCCGGAGGATGTTAGAAAAGCACGTCCCACGCGGGGGAGGATCATGAAAGCAATCACGCTCTGTCTGGCATTACTAGTTTCTGCTACTCGTGTCGTTGCTCAGGCGGACGACCAGCCAACGTTTACGTTGCTCCCGGAAGATACGTGGTATTCCACCTTTTCGATCGTCGCCTATGATCCGGAAACCGAAGAGCACGGAGTAGCCGTCGCATCACGGCCCGTGGCCGCCGGAGCGGCCGTTCCGTGGGCGGTTGCAGGACTGGGGGCGGTCGCGACTCAGGCCGCGGCTAATCGGACCTACGGACCCAAAGCTATGGCGCTCCTTGAACAAGGGCTCAGTCCCGACGAAATCATCCAGCAAATCACCAACGAGGATCCCGACCGGGACCGCCGTCAGGTTGCCGTCCTCGACAACCGTGGGCGAACAGCTGTGTACACGGGACGCCATGTCATCGATCGCAACTTCGATCCTAACGACATTGTCCACTTGGGATCTTATGCCGGAGATATCCAGCGAACGAATTTCTCGGTCCAAGGAAATACGCTCGCAAGCGAACGGGTGCTCGAGACCATGGCCACGGCGTACGAAATAGCACGGGACATCGGCAAATCAATGGGGGAACGTCTAATGGATGCTCTTGATGCCGGCAACGCTGAGGGCGGTGACGTGCGCGGCATGGGGTCTGCCGGAATCTTGGTCGTACAGCCAGTTCCAGATAATCCCGCGTCTATTGGCCGCACATTGGATCTTCGCGTGGACCATAGTGACGATCCATTCATGGAATTGAGGAGAATTCTGAACAAGCGTCTCGCGCGGCCCCACGCACAGCGCTCCGCGGAGCTCGCCCAGAGGAAAGCCTACGCCGACGCACTCACGGAACAGAGAAGAGCGGTCGAATTGGATCCCGACACTGACGCTCTTCAGTATGGACTTGCGGAACGATACGCCCAAATAGGCGAGTATCTGAACGCTCTTTTGGCCTTAGAAAAAGCGATCGAGCTACAGCCGCGCTACAGGCGGGAGGCACTCATGAACCCGAACTTCGAGACATTGAAAGGCTTCGTCGAGTTCCAACGCCTCCTAGCACGGACTCCGTAACCACAGCTACAGGCAACACCAAACCGGGCGCGCTGGTCTCCGATAGGATCACACACTGTGCTCGCCTGAGTTGCCGAGTTTCACCGTACGTACGGTGAACAACAGAGCAGTGATCAACAGGAAGGCGGCGGCGGCCATTACTGGAATTGAGACGAAACCAAAAACTGCCACATACCGGGTCGAGCACGAGGCACCGGTCCCGCATGAAATAATCTCCAGGCTTGGCCGGTATTGGAGAGCAACCTGATAAAGGGAAATCGTCAGCCCCAACAGGGAGAGTGGTAAGGCAAAGCGCCATGCGGCCGGATCTCTTTGAAGCAAGCCCACTCCAAGAACAAACACGATCGGGTACATGGCAATCCGCTGGTACCAACAAAGCAAGCAAGGAACGAACCCTACAACATCGGAGAAGTACAGGCTCCCTGACATCGCCGCCAACGCGACAAACCAAGCCCAACCGATTGGGTGTAGCTCTTGGTCGTTGAGAGTTCTACAAAGCCAGGTTCGGCCGGCCGGAGACGCCTGGGCCACCAACAACGCTATGGCTACCAAGATCCCCAAGACAGCCAGGGCGGCGAGAGTTTGAACGATCCCTGTATAAAAAACCACGAAGCCCAGTACGGTTCAGGACATAGAGTGGGGAGTCGCCGAGCTTACGTCCAAACTCTTCTGCCCGTCAACGTTTCCTACAGACAGAAGCTCGTCTCCCGGATCTCACCCAGAGTCCCCCAAAACACGGACTACGGGTCGGTAGTATGAGGGATCGCCCTCCTAACTACGCCGAAATCTCCGTTCGTGTCTGTCCTGAACGAGCCGCGATTCCGAAAGCACTGGCTTCAAAGACCTGCCGTTCGCCGTCCCATGTCGATAGCCTGGAAGCCGGCCTCCCCTCAGTTCACGACAAAAACGCTGAAACCTTGCTCCATACGCAACTCAATGTCGTTGGGGTTAGCGGGATAGCCGCACCCACCCTGCTCCACCTAGCCATAATCCTTCCTGTTTCCTGAGAAGAAAGCTTATTCAAATCCGTACGGCTCGGAGAGTCGATACTCTTCATGTTCAATCAAATACGCCTCCACACGTTCTTTACGCCTAACGGCATCGGCCATGAACGAAACCGCCTCTGCCAGTCGCTCGTCTGGCTCCGAGCAACTCAACCGGAGGAACCCTCGGCCCGCCTCGCCAAAGCATTCGCCACCGAGGCAGGCAACACCCTTGTCATCGTCGGCTCCCTCCAGCAGGTACATCGCCAGGCCGTGCGAGGTGATGCCGAGTCGGTCACACACCCCAGAGATAGAGGGGAACACGTAGAAGCATCCACCCGGCATGAGACAGGAAATTCCATCAATCTCGTTGAGTCCTGTCGCCAGAAGCCGGACCTTTCGGCGAAACTCCTCCATCCGCTCGTTACGGAGCTCGAGATCGTATCTCATGCCCGCGATACCGGCCATCTGAGTGAAGGGTGGCACACAGGACAGAGTCGTATTCGTTAGCGTAGTCATCAACTCGATCGTCGGCGTGCTAGCCACCGCAAATCCGAGTCGCCAACCGCCCATGCTAAACGACTTGCTAAAGGAGTAGGCTGCAACGGTCTGATCAATCATCCCCGGTTGCCCCAACAGTGAATGGTGCTGGCCACTCCAAGCCATGCGATCGTAGGGTTCGTCACTGAAGACGGCCACGTCCCGGCCACGGATGAGCGCAGCAAGTGCTTCTAGATCCTCTCGTGGGACCACACCTCCCGTGGGGTTTTGCGGGCTATTCAAGAAGATCGCCTTCGCGCTCGCGTCTTCAGTGAGGAATCGTCGTACGTCCTCAAGATCGGGTCGGAAGTTATTCGTCACCTTCAGGGTCGATAGACACATCCGGCCCCCACGACGTGCGATGTTCGGCCCGTATGTAGGAAAGTGGGGGCTAAAAACCAACACAGCGTCCCCGGGATTAATGAAGGCTTCGCAGAAGAACTGCTCGACTATCTTGGCGCCCGGACTCGCGAGAATGTTCTCAGGCGCCGTGTTGAGTCCGTACTCTCGATTTACGTATTCTGAAGCAGCGACCCGAAACTCAGGCAGGCCGGGTGTCGGCCCATAACGCGTCAGGCCGTCCTGGATGGCCTGGATACCCGCCGACGTGGCGTTAGGTGTTGTGGGGAAAGGGCTATCGCCGATTTCAAGTTCGATGACATCCTTGCCCTCAGCGGCAAGCCTCTTCGCAACTCCTAAGACCGTGAAGGCACTCTCCGCCTCGACAGAGTCTGAAAAATGACTATAGGACGGGACCATTATGGATTCTCTTTCCCCCTTTCCTCCGGTCGTATAGGAGACGTGCGCAAACCTGGCCCTTAGGCAGCAGGTCATGGCCTTCTCAATATGAGGAGTGTCAAGCTCCCGTCAACGAACAGGAGGTTGCTGTCACGCAACGTAAAGGTAGCATCCGGTGTAGCTGGCCACGGACCCTGATACTGGGACGTTCACGTGCGAAGCGGCCTCATGTCGAAGGTGATGACAGACGTGACACATCACATCCTCATGTACGATGGATATTGCGGTTTGTGTGCGAGAGTCACTCGCTTCACCCTAACGCGTGATCCCAAAGGGATTTTCCGGTTCGCGGCTATTCAAAGTGAGTTCGCCAGCAACCACATTCGTGCCCACGGCAAGGAACCCGATGACCTCGATACGTTCTACGTGCTCGTAGACCCGGGCGAACCTTCGGAAAGGCTGCTCTCCCGGACCGGAGCAGCCATATATGTATTGAGTCAGATAGGCAGACCCTGGACATGGGCATCTTGGCTACATGTGCTCCCTAATTTCGTCCTCGACGCTGGCTACGACTTCGTGGCCAAGAACCGCTACCGACTCTTCGGAAGGAGCGATTCGTGCCTGCTTCCGGAACCGGAGTGGCAAGAACGGTTCATCGCGATCGAGTAGGAGTTGTTAAGGCACGTGTCAACCTCGCTCCACGGGCAGAATCATACAGGTGGGCCCTCCCGCCCCCTTCCTGAACTCAGAGAGGTCCAGCCTGTGCACGGTGACACCTTCCGATTCAAGGATTTCGATGGCGAGCAGGTTTTCAGCAGCGTTTGCAATGATCTCATTCTCACGTAAGCAGATGACGTTTGCTACCGAGGGAGCACAGTCTGGATTCGGGATCTCCACGACGGAGAAGCCCTCGAAGTAGTCGTCTGAGAATGAGCCGGCGCAGCAAACAACGCGTGTTGGCCCGATCGCGCTCATCGCGCCGCCGAGGTGGAGGCAATACTCCGGCACATCGGAAACTCGGAGCGTGTAACCCATAGGCTGAAGAACCGCCCCGAGCTGCCGCACACCCTCCTGATTTGTTCGCTCGGAGAGGCCCACGAATGCCACGTTACCTGCGAGCACAACGTCGCCTCCCTCCACCGTGCCCGGATCCTTGATAACCCCCACGGTGGGCTCACCCGCTTCTTCAAGGGCCTGGACAATCCAAGCTGGCTCACCGTGGCGAGCAGGGAGGCCCATGCGAAGCTGAATGCTCCCCTCCGGCGTAGTCAGAGCCACGTCCCGTGTGAAGGTGGAGTTCGGGTGCCCAGACAGTTCCGGAACTTGCAATACCCGCACTCCGCGCCCTTGCATGACCTGAACCATAGCCTCGTGCTGGGATACCGTCAGGGCCGGATCCGCCACCTCGTTTATGTTCTGGGCATCAAGGTCTGCGACACTAAAGTATGCGTCACCAGGAGTGCAGACCGCTACTGTTTGAAGTGAATCTCCTTCGTTCCTAAGCATGTATTCAGGTGACCTTTCGTCTCCAATAGAAATAGACCGGAACCCCAAGAAGAGTGATGCTGAGTCCGGCCAAGGACTCGATGGGCCTGGCGAACAACGCGTTTATAAGGACCGCCCCCGTAGACACGATAAATATCAGAGGAACCCAAGGATATCCCCAAGTAACGTAGGGCCTGTGAAGCTCAGGTCGTTTCTTTCGAAGTGTGAACACCGACGCCGCAGTAGCGATCCAGTAAATTAGGGAAACGACAACCACATAGGTGAAAAGCTGCTCATAGCTCCCGGTTAAGGTGAGGAACCCTGCCCAGACGGCCTGCGCCAAAATGGCCGTTGACGGAGTCCCGAAGTGAGCGTGGATCTTCGCGGCCCGCTCGAAAAAGACGCCGTCTTGGGCCATCGCGTAATATACTCTGGGACCCACAAAGATGGCTCCATTGAGCGCTCCAAAGGTGGAAACCACTACGGCTCCAGACACTAATGCCGCTCCCGTAGGACCCCACAGGGCCGTCGAAGCCTTTTCTGCGATTCGGACCTCACCCACCACCTCGGACATGGGAAGCGCGGAGAAGTATACGACGTTCACCAACAGGTAGAGGGCTGTAATAAGAAAAGTGCCCCCGATGAGCGCCATCGGAAGCCTGCGCCCGGGATCTCGGATTTCACCGGCGATATAGGTGATGTTATTCCAGCCGTCGAAGGCCCACGACACCGCGATCAGAGCGACACCAAAGCCTACAAGGAGACTGCTCGAGGGTGCACTTGGCGACACTGAGATCTCGGTGCCCGCTACCCCTACCCCTCCCATAGCAAAGCCGATTCCTATGAACAGGACGAGCGTCGCGATCTTGAGTGTCGTCACAACGTTCTGGATCCCCTTACCGTAACCCACACCTAAGTAGTTGAAGGTGGAGAGGAGGAGGATAACCCCGAGCGCGAGAAGTTGAGCTGACGACACGTCTAGTAGCGGAAGTGAAAGCACAACGTTACCCGCCGAGACCCCCGGCCAGAAGTACCCGACGTACTCCGCAAACCCGACTCCCAGAGCAGCAATCGAGCCTCCCATTGAAACGACAAACATCTTCCACCCGAAGAGGAAGCCCCAGATGTGCCCGTAGGCTTCTCTCAAGTAGATGTAGGGCCCCCCTGCCTCGGGCATGGACGCGCCCAGTTCCGCAAAGGTCAGAGCTCCCGCAAGAGTCAGAGCACCGCCCACCATCCAAGCCATCAGTACGAGCCCGGGCGAGGGAAGTGATTCGGCCATAATGCCGGTTGTGAGGAAGATCCCCGACCCCACGACAATCCCCACCATCATCATTATGGAATCGAAGGTGCCGAGGCTGCGCTTCATCTCACGACGATCCCCGTTCGGTTGGGCTGGGGCCTCCGACATTCCTAACGCTGAGACCGGAGTTTACCCTGTTCGGACATGAGCTTCACGTAATCCACAGCGTCACGATGCGTGGCAAACCAGACGTTGCCCTTCTGTCTGATGTGGTCGATCAACTCCTTCAGGACTAGGATACGGGAACGGTGCCCGATGACGTGGGGGTGCATGGTCAGCAAAAACATCGTCCCCTCTTCATAGGCCACGTCGAACTCGTCTTTATAGACCTGCAACACCTCACGAGGTGGGCTGTAACTATTTCCCGACGGGTTGAAGAGCGGAGCGTCGTCTAGGATCCATTCTACGGGGAGCTCCACGATGCCCGTAGCCTCTCCATTCGCCATAAGCTCGTAAGGTCGATCGTCCGCCATGAGCGAGCTATCGTACAGAAAGCCAATTTCCCGCAGAATGTCCAGTGTACTTTCGCTGAAGTTCCAGGAAGGTGCTCGGTACCCCACAGGTCTTGATCCCGTCATCTCCTCCAGGTAGTCCACCGCTTTAAGGAGCAGGCGGCGCTCCTCCGCAGCGGGGATCTGGTTGTTTCGCTCATGGATCCAACCGTGAATTCCAATCTCGTGACGACCCGACACTTGGATCGCATCCAGCATCTGAGGGTTGAGCATCAGGCTCACCGAGGGAATAAAAAAAGACGCCGGAATATCGTGCTCGGCTAGCGCATCCAAGACGCGTCCCAGAGCCACGCGCGCTCCGTACTCACCCTGTGACAGGGGACCGACCGGCGCCTCACCGTTTCTGAGAGTCACACTCTCGTTGTCGACGTCGAACGACAGGAGTACCGCCACTCGGGCGTCACCGGGCCAACTAGCGGGCTGCAGAGACCGCCCCGCGCGAACGTTGTCGACAACGTCACGAATATACGCCTCGGACCACTGCCACGGAGGAAGATTCTCTTGGGCAGAAAGCAGACCGTAGCCCGCAGCGAACCCCAGCAGCGAACCCAGACCGATCAAAGCGCCAACTTTTGAGATCATGACCCACTCCCGTCGAAGCTCAGCGCGCGCTGAGACTTGAGATAGGTGTTGAACCAACCGAGCTCGTTGATCATCCGATGGACCACATTCCAGTGCCCACCGATACCGTGGGACTGGTCATTGTAGAGGAGAAACTTAGCAGGCACCCCGTTCTTCTTGAGGGCGAAGTACATCTGTTCTCCTTCCTCGAAGGGAACCCGGTGATCCACTTCTCCGTGAACGAAGAGTGTGGCAGCTTGTGCACGATCCGCATAGATGAGCGGTGACTGCCTGATCAAGCGTTCCCGACCCTCCTCGGTCCAGGGCGTCCCGAAGAACTCGGTCTCCTTGGTCCGTGCAACGTCGGCCGTACCATAATCACTCATCCAGTTAGAGATTCCTGCCCCGACGGCGGCAGCCTGGAAGCGGTCTGGATAGCGAGTAATCAGCCAATTGCTCATGAAACCTCCATACGAGTGCCCGATCGTCGCCACCCGCTCTCCGTCAGTTGGATAATTCGCCAAAACGTAGTCCAGGCCGGACACGACGTCCTCTCCGTCCTTGTCACCCCAAGCACCCCATGTCGCCCACAGAAAATCTTCTCCGTAGCCAGTCGAACTGCGGAAATTGGTCTGAAGTACCATGTACCCGTTCGCGGCGAAGAGTTGGTGCTTAAAGTTAAAGCCGTAGCCCGACGCCGAGTGGGGGCCCCCGTGGCTGTGGACGATCAGAGGATATGGCCCCTCGTCGGGATTGTAGTCGTACGGGAATATGATCCATCCTTCAATTTCCGTCCCATCATAGCTGGGAAAGCGTATCCGTTCCGCTTGGCTTAAGGCGACTTCCCGAGTGAAAGCAGCGTGCACATACGTGAGCTGTCGCTCGTCACTCCCGTCGGAATTCGCGACGAAGAGCTCCGAAGGCGCATCAAAGCGCCCGACCAAGTAGGCAATCTTCGAAAGATCCCTGTCCATCGTGAGGCTTCCGAGGCGACGTTCCCCTGTCGTCACCTGCTCAACCGCCGTGCCGTTCGCTCCGACACGAAAGAGGTGTGTTTCGCCACCAATGCCCGCCGTAAAGTAGAGGTACCGCCCGTCAGAACTCCATCTAGGTGCTCCTGGACGCAGGTCCCAGTCAGCTGTGAGGTTCACCACCTCGCCACGTTCGACATTCATTACCATCAAATCCGTAGGGCCACCGTGGCCGATCCGTTCGGCGATGACCCAGTCGGTCGCATAACGCTTGATGTAAGCGATCCGCCCCCCGTCCGGAGAGAAGACGGGCTGACTTAGTGAATGACGCAAGTCACGGGTTAGGCGGCGAACATCACCTGATGTCGTTACAGTCCAGAGGTCGCTCCGACCATACGTCCACTCGTCGCGATACGCCGAATCGGCCACGAAGGCCAGAACACCACTGTCAGGTCTCCAGCTTAGGTCGTTTGGTCGCAGCCCAAGATGTGTGAGGGTCCGTGTAGGCCCACCGGTCTCTCCTGAAATTACAATCTCGCGGGGAGGCGTGGCGGTGGGATCGGTGGGATCCACAGTCGGTAACGGCTGCCGATCGCGCTGAAAATACATCCAGTCCCAGGCCCGTCCGTCGAAGCGGTTCTGGTGCCGTCGCTCGAAGTCGGAAGCGTAGACCGGTTCCGACTTTGGAGTTTCGACAGCCCTGAGGGAAGCCATTATTCGACCATCGGGGCTCGGAATGACGTCTAGAACGTCTTCTCGCAAAATAGCCCGCGCGCCAGGTTCTTCATCGGCTCCCACCGAAAAGGCACGATCTCCGGAAACGTAGCGAAGGAATCCGTCGGGCGCCCACGAGGGCTGCCCAGCGTCCACCCCAGCTGGACTGATCCGCCGGGGTCCAGCACTTCCGTCCGTTCTCGCCACCCATACTTCCGAGGGACTCGAATTGTCATCTTCGATCCGGGATACGAGAGCGTAAGCGACCCACGCACCATCGGGAGAGATCACCGGTGACGATATCGTCTGGAGGTCGTAGTAGTCCTCGGCCGTCAGTGGCCTTGCAATATCCTGCGCAGTGGCACCCACTCCCCCGGTCAGCGGGAGGAGAAGGTTGGCTAAAATAACCACCTCTAGCATTGGAAAGGGCACGGAGGTGCGTCTACCGTGGGTCTGATTAGGACGCGTGTCGAAATTCGCGCTCATGACAACCTCTCCGGATCTTAGATGGTCGCCGGCCGATGCGGTGACGCTTGTTTTCGGCCAGTAAACCTTCAAATGGCCTTGGGAGATGCACAGCGTCAAGGCACACGCAGCTCAGCCTTCTCATAAAGATCATGAGCACGGCCAGCATCTTCATGTGCCCACTTACTGGAAACGGCACCCGCTCCAACCTATCTTCGGGCCTGTTGCGGTCGGCGTGTGTACCGCCGCTAAGAATTCCTCCATTTCACCAAGGACGCCGTCATGCTTGCCAGAGGCCCGATATCCATCCTAATCGGTACCGCCCTACTTCTTCCGTCGAGCGCATATGGCCAAGCTCCGGAAGGAACACTCAGCTTGGACACCTACCTCGATTGGGAGTCGGTTAGTAATCCTAAGATTTCACCGGACGGAAGGGAGATCGCCTACACTCGCACTTGGGTTGACCAGATGAAGGATAGTCGCCCCTCCTCGATTTGGATCATGAACCGAGACGGATCGAAGAACCGATTCCTGACCTCTGGCTCAGGTCCGACATGGTCGCCAGATGGTACGCGGATCGCCTTCTTGGACGAGGGTGACTCAGGCTCTCAGATTTTTGTCCGCTGGATGGATGACGAGGGAGCGACCAGCCAAATCACACGTGTCGAGCTTTCGCCGGGCAATCTCCGCTGGGCACCAGATGGCACCCAAATCGCATTTACGATGACCGTAGAGTCTCCGGCTAGCGAATGGTCGGTAACGCTCCCGGATCGACCGGACGGAGCAGAGTGGATCGGAGACCCAAAGGTGGTGGAGCGCCTCTCATATCGGCGTGATCGTCGTGGCTATATCGATGACGGTTACACTCACATCTTCGTGGTTCCGGCAGAAGGGGGCACGCCTCGCCAGCTTTCCGACGGAGATTGGAATCACAGTGCTGCTGAGTGGATGCCTGATGGGCAAAGTATGGTATTCAGCTCATTGAGAGTTGAGGATGCTGAGCACGTCTGGCGCGAATCCGAGATCTACGAGGTCGTGATCGCAACAGGAAGAATAAACCAGCTCACGACACGTCACGGACCGGACGGTAGCCCCATACCTTCGCCCGACGGCACCCTGATCGCTTATCAAGGCCTCGACTTCCACGATGACACTTACCGTGAGAACGAGCTCTACATCATGGAGGCTGACGGCTCGAACTCACGACGCATTGCGAGCGAGCTCGGGCGCAATATGGGTAACGTGACATGGGCCTCGGACGGAAGTGGTGTCTACTTCAACACAAGCATGCGGGGAACTCAAAATATTTGGTTCGCTCCACTCAATGGTACGCCCCGTGCCGTAACGGAGGGAAACCACCTCCTGTCGATGTCCTCAATCGACCGCAGGGGCAGGGTCGTCGGCACGTTGAGCGCCGCTCACGAGCCGGGTGACATTGTGTCTTTCGACCTGTCTCGCCCTGGCGTAGTGCAAACACTGACCCGAGTGAACGAAGACGTTCTGGCTGGTGTGACTCTGGGGGGGGTCGAAGAGATCTGGTATGAGTCCGTGGACAATTACAACATCCAGGGGTGGATCATCAAGCCTCCAAACTTCGACTCGGGAAAGCAGTATCCGCTGATTCTGTCAATTCACGGCGGGCCGCATGGGATGTATAACACAGGTTTCAACTTTGGTTGGCAGAACCACGCTGCAAACGATTACGTGGTTCTTTATACGAACCCCAGGGGGAGCTCTGGCTACGGAAGCGAGTTTGGGAATGCGATCAAGAACGCCTACCCGAGCCAGGATTTCGACGACCTCATGGCTGGCGTGGATGAGGTTATCTCCAAAGGCTACGTTGACGAAGACAACATGTTCGTGTACGGATGCTCGGGGGGCGGAGTCCTGACGTCATGGGTCGTGGGTCACACCGATCGCTTCGCAGCGGCCTCGGCGAACTGTCCGGTCACCAACTGGCTCTCCTTCGTTGGGACGACTGACGGAGCGAGTTGGTACCGTAACTTCGAAGAATTTCCGTGGGACGATCCCTCGGAGCATCTTCGGCGCTCACCCCTAATGTACGTGGGCAATGTCACGACACCTACGATGCTAATGACTGGTGAAGGCGACCTTCGGACGCCCATGCCTCAGACTGAGGAGTTCTACCAAGCCCTGCGGGTTTTAGAGATTCCGACACTGATGGTACGCTACAAAAACGAGTGGCACGGGACGACATCAACTCCCTCGAATTTCCTTCGAACGCAACTTTATCTCAGGAAATGGTTCGAGAAGTGGGGGCGGCCTCGACCAGTCACACAGTAGTACCATATTGAGAAGGTCGGTCGGGGGCACAGTCGGCTTCCCGGCCGGCCTATCAGTGCAAAGAAGATACTCCGGTTTAACACCTGGACACAGTTTATCCAATCCGGGAACCCAACTACATTGTGGGTCTTCGGGATGGGGCGGAGAATTCGGGCAC
>JAYZFL010000023.1:0-15282 GCA_036336795.1 Gemmatimonadota bacterium | reverse complement strand
ATTTTCTTCAAGATTTGGAGAGAATGGTCCAAGAACTCAGCACTCCCACCACCAATCCCATCACCGGAGATAGCCCCGAGCAGTGCGAGACTGAGATCCTGCGTCTCCGCACTGGCACCGAACTGCTCGACAGATCGCGCTAACGAGGTGGTCTGAGCGGTCCTGCACTAGTACCGCCCTCCGGCGCGAGCAGGGGGGGGCTAACAGGTAGATCGGCGGTTGATCTGAATCTCCCTCACTAATGAGGGCTTCAATGAGGGCTTAAGTCTTTACAGTCAGAGTAAGAAAAAGCCTAGCAAGCATATAAGTACTTGTTAGGCTTTCACTTACCTGCACGTCCCCGGCAGGAATCGAACCTGCGACCTACTGCTTAGGAGGCAGTCGCTCTATCCAACTGAGCTACGGGGACAAGTTACTGTAATAGAATGGGTTACGTAGATTTTGTTGAGCGCAATTATAGGTGTTTGGTCTCCTACTCCCAGTCCCTTTTTCCGATGATCGCGATGTCCTCTATGGGTCTACCGTCAGCGTGACTTGGGGATTTCCACCTGCAATTCAGTGATATCGGCATCCCATCGGCCGTTCCCTAGAAGATGATCCACAAAATATTCTGCCCTTAGCCAGAACCAGTAGTCACTCATACTCCCGTAGCTGTGCCGCTGACCTGGAAACAGGAAGAAATCGAACCGCTTATTCGCTTGGATAAGCGCATCGGCCATCCGCAGGGTACCCGCCGGATGAACGTTGTTGTCTTCGTCCCCCGTGGTCAGGAGCAGGTGACCCTTGAGATTGGCCGCCAGATCCGAGTTCCTGTCGATGTCATACTCAAAAGCAACTTCACCCTCATCGTCTATTATCTCTTTAATGCCGTCATGCTTTTCTGACCAATTAGCGTTATAAACGTCATTGTCGTGATTCCCAGACGACGACACCGCCACCTTGAAGAAATCAGGATATACGAGCATCGCAGCTGTAGACATAAAGCCACCACCCGAGTGCCCGTAGATGCCTACGCGATCGATATCGATGTAGTCATAGCGATCTGCGAGTTGTTCGATAGCAGCCTTCTTATCCGCTAGCCCGTAATCGCGTAGATTCCCGTAACCATAGTTGTGGTACCACTTCGAGCGAGCCGGATGGCCACCACGGTTTCCGATCGTGATCACGATGAATCCGAATTGGGCAAGCGCTGTCTCTGTTGCATTAGTTGAAAAGAATTTCGAGACGGATTCGGTCTGAGGACCCGGGTAGACGTAGGCGATGATCGGGTAGCTCTTCCCCGGGTCGAAGTTAAACGGCCGATACATGTTGCCATAGAGATCCGTGATCCCGTCGTCAGCTTTCACGGTATAGGGTTCCGGAAATTCGTAGCCTGCATCCATCAGAGCAGAGAAGTCAGCGACTTCCAGGTCCATGATCTTTCGGCCCGAGGTGTCGAAAAGTGCTGACGTGGGCGTCGAATTCACTCGAGCGACGTTATCGACAAAAAACCGATTAGACTCACCCATACTGGTGCGATGATCAAGATCTCCTGGATCCAGGAGCTGGATGCCCGTGCCGTCTAGATTCACCCGGTAGAGGTGCTGGTAGTATGGATCTTCCCCGGTTTCCCGAGCGTTTGCCATGAAATACACGATGCCCCTGGCTTCATCCACACCCACAATGCTACGCACAGAAAACGGCCCTTCAGTGAGCCGATTCTTCAACGCGCCATCGGACCCGAATCGATAGAGATGGGCCCAGCCATCACGCTCAGACCACCAAAGCATGTCACCAGAATCTAGAAGCTCTAGGGGTTGAGATTCCACATAGGTATTCAGGCGCTCTTCAACGAGCACCCGCACACTACCAGTGGCGGCATCCGCTACCATCACGTCGACCCTGTGCTGATCCCGGCTTCTCCGCCAGAAGTACAGATCGTCGGATCCCTCAGATAGCCAAAGGCTCCGGCGAGGTTCTTCGCTATCCGGATATACAAACTGCCGATCATCTAAGAGTGAGAGTCGCTGGTCCTTCCACCCCTCAGTATTGACTGTCAAAATATCTCGGCCCTGGAGGTCGTAGATCAGAATCTCGGGCTGGGCAACTGTCGTGTCACCGGGCAGATCGTATTTGTAGGTCTCCAGTTCGGGCCGCTTGTTGCCCGTCGAGTGGATGACCCACAGGTCTTGTGATTTTCGCCGATCGTTACGGATCATCGCGAACCGGCGAGAGTCTTTGGACCAACTGACTGACGCTCTTTTCCGTTCGCCCTTGTTCTCTTCCCGTTCGACGTCGGTAGGACCGCGTTCATTCGCTGCGTAGGAATAGTACTCTTCTCCGTCGGTGGTGAGTTGGATTTCTTCGACTTCGACGTCTTCTTCTGCATCATCCGCGTCATCCCCGGACTCTCCCCGACGCGCATCCAGAATCCGGACGTAATCGTCGCCACTCATCATGTACAGATTGTGCTCGCGCGCGAAAATGACGGTCTGTCCGTCAGGTGATACACTAGCCCAGGATGGGTGGTTGTCCGGTGACTCGTAGTTAGCCAGTTCGCGGAGATCACGAGTCCTGACATCGTACTCAAAATGGAAGACTTTCTTTTCAGCGCCGTCTCCCTCACCATCCTCTTCTTCTTCTTGGTCTTGTTCTTCGAGATCTTCTCTTTCTTCCTCTTCGTCGTCCTGAGAAGATTCGACCTCGAATTGCAGAGTGTTCTCGTCTATGAATCTGATACTCCGGATCGGAAGATGCTTCCCATCCCACGGATCAAGCGTGATCCTGGTTAGCTCCGCGGCGATTCGGTCGTTGTCAAAAATCTCGATTTTAGTGCCGGCTTGGGGATCTACCAAGTAAAAGTTTTCTCCGTCAGTAGCTTCCCACGAATACCAGAAACGTTCGCTATTTTCGATCCAATTGGGCTCAACAGATGTACTGTGAATGAGTTCTTGGATCTTATAGGGCGCGAAGCGTCCGGCGAGTCGGTAGTTCGGGATCTCGGAACTACCGCCCGAGCCCCGGCGAAATTCGATCTCTACCTGTTCTCTCACTTGCGCAGCTAGGGGCGCAGGCAGATAACCGGACGTTGTAACAAAACTCAACAAAAGAGCACACCCGCTTACTAGAGGAAGCATTATACGAGTGACCGATGCCCGGGAAGGTGGGGTAAGCGACACCATGATAGATCTCCTGAGTAGTCGACAGGCGTACATTACCGATGACATGCTGATCGTACAGTAGGCGCCCGTCCTGCAAAAGAGAGGAACGTTTTCTCATCATTCGAAAAGGTGAAGACGCCTGTGACCATGCACAATCGAGGTTGGTCTTCTAGGTACGCCGGACAGAGCGGCAGATATCACAAAAAACGGGGGAGGGTTTCATCCCTCCCCCGTTTTTTCAATATTTGACCAGACTGACTATTGACCCTTTCTTCGCACGGGATTACGGCCCTTACGAGTAGACAAGTCGACTTCAAAGGCCTCACCATTTACGGTCATGGTAACCAGGTTTGTGCCGTTGAAAGTGATCACGACTTCCCGATGCTTGGTCCGATCTGCCCTCCCGCCGCCAGTAACGCTCACGTTAATATCACGTGTAATCGTTCCCGATAGGGGATACGCGTCTCTGTCCCGAGCTACTCCGCGTCCGCGAACCTCATGCACCACATTGTCGATCACGGACGTAGCGGTCATATCATAGGTTCGGACTCCGTCGTCGTCCGTGTGGCGGCTTTTAGTCCGGGTGCCTGCTCCGGTGCCATTCGTTGTCCGGGTAGTATTCTCACCCTCTAGCCCCGTGATCATCAGATCCCTGGCACGGGTTCCGCTCGCTGTCCAACCGGCCCCACGGGAAGCTTCGAAACTGCCTTCAATCACCACATGAATCGAAGCCGTAGTAAGGGGATCGTGAGAATCCTGCTCATTCCCATCCGCATCGTAATAACTGACGGTACGGGTGCGGGTGGAGCTCCTATCGGTCGTCTCGGTCGATGCAGCAAGGGCACCTGCCATCATCAACTCAACCAGATCCGACAGATCTTCCAGTGCGGCATCGGCAGCAACCATCGCGACGTCACGGTTCAGTAGCCTATCTGAGGGTGATGCAGGCCCAGAGACGTCGGTACAGGCGGCCACGACCAAAAGGCCGAGGATCATCCAAGCTTGGGTAATGCGAAGCCTCATTTCAGTTCTCCTCAAGGACATCGTCACAGAACAGAGTAGCTGGCTCATCCCTTCATCGAACTTTGATCCGGAAGTCGCCGCAAACGTTAAATTAATAAGCGTGTCTCTTGTGGTATCGGAGACCTCCTTTGGTGTGAAATCCCTCGCTCAAGCTGACTAGTTATCCGCGAGCTGTCAACAGGGATCAGCCACCCTGAAGTGTCAATTAAAACAACATTTCTGGCAAAATGAAGATGACCCCAAGGAGTCACTCAAGTTACCCCCTGAAAGTGATTCGAGCCTGACCTGACCTGATAGAAGGTGTTTAAGAGGAAGATACCTGTATTTTCAGACAATGAACTCAATGACTAAGAATCCCAGGACGACCAGAATTCCAAATAGCCATGTAAGCCAATCGAAGTGACGGTCTATAAACAACCGTATGGATTCGCCGAACTTATAGATCAGGCCTGCTACAAGGAAAAACCTTGCACCCCTACTCAGCACGCTGGCCAGAACAAAGGTCGGAAAATTTATCGAGAAAACACCAGCAGAGATTGTAAACACCTTGTAGGGGACCGGGGTCAATCCGGCGATGAAGATCGCCCAGAAGTCCCATTGCCTATAAAAGCCTTGGGTCGATACAAACGCGTCAGGAGTGATACCTGGTACATAAGAGAAGAAAAAATCGGACACAGTTAGCCACACTGCGGCTCCGATCCAATATCCCAGGATTCCACCTATAACGGAAGCAACAGTGGCAATTCCGGCGAATCGCAAAGCTCTATGTGGAGCCCCAAGGCATAGAGCAACCAAAAGAGGATCGGCCGGGATCGGAAATACTGAGGACTCCGCAATAGCAAGTATCGTCAAAGCGTGAAGTCCATAGGGAGTGTCCGCCCAACTGAGAACCCAATCGTAGAGGCGGCGGATTAGCCTTGAGCCCGCAACTGGCACGGTTAAGCCTCCTTCTCCGCATCCTCCACCGCCCAAGCAAAGCGTCCCAGGAGAGGAACGAACCTGCACTCACCCGCGACGGTCTCCTCTTCAACTTGACCACCCACTCGTCGCACGTGCACCAATCTCTGACTATCCCGTGTTCCCACGGGAATCAACATCCGGCCATCTTCGGAAAGCTGATCTACTAATGCGGGTGGGATCGAAGGTGAAGCAGCTGAAACAACGATGACGTCAAACGGAGCATACCTTTTCCATCCGATAGTGCCATCTCCTACCATGAGAGCCACATTCTTCAGTCGAAGGCCGTCCAAGGCATGACGGGCCCGTGCCGACAGTTCCCTAATTCGTTCTACCGAATACACACGATCGCAAGTGATCGCTAGCAGAGCTGTTAGGTAACCGCTTCCTGTCCCGATCTCAAGCACAACATCATCCTCCCTAGGCTTGAGGATCGAGAGATAGAGTGCCTGCAGGGATGGCTGTGAAGCTGTCTGTCCGAAACCGATCGGTATCGGTGTATCCTCATACGCCCTGGGCCACATCGCCTGGGGTAGGAACACGTGGCGGGAAACACGATCGAACAGATGGAGAACTTCGAGATCCTCTATTCCACGCCCACGGATCTCCTCGATGAGTTGTCTTCGGTATCCGACAAAATTTAGATCGTCTTGAGGGTCATCCGCCATCCACGGATCTCCTCTAGGAGCCTGTAGTTCGTCAAATCGAAGTGTACCGGCGTCACCGAAACATACCCATCCTGGATCGCTTCAAAGTCAGAGTCCGCGGCACCGGACCAACTCACCTTTCCACCACCAATCCAAAAATATTCTCTTCCCGAAGGATCGAGGGCTTTGGTGATGGTATCACTGTAGCGTCTTTGTCCCAATGAGGTTACTCGGACACCCTTAACTTTCTTAGGGTCAATCGGGGGAAGGTTGATGTTGAACAAAGTCGCCCTGGGAAAAGACTCCTGATCAAGAATACTCCCCAGTAACTCTGTGAGAGAGTTCTTCCAACGATCGATTTCTTCGTAATCGTTGCCGGCATATGAGATCGCGATCGCTGGGATGCCCATAACAGCAGCCTCCATGGCCCCTGCCACTGTTCCTGAGTAGAGAACATCTTCGCCCATATTAGATCCTTGATTGATCCCTGACAGACAAAGATCGGGCGCACATTTCATAACCTCGTTCACTGCGAGAATCACACAGTCGGTCGGGGTTCCATCCACGACCATCGCACCCTCTGTCGAGCACCATGAACGCAACGGTCGATGGATCGTTAGAGAATTGCTGGTGGCGCTCCGCTCTCGGTCGGGCGCGACAACCGTAACTGTACCCAACGCACCCGCCACAGTTGAAAGCACGCGGAGACCAAGTGCGAGATAACCATCATCGTTGGTGCATAGAATCCGCATCAGTTTTCGAGTCGACTGGGGGGGGCAGTCAAAATCTCTTTGAGGCGAGAAAGATCTCGCTTTGTGCCCGTGAGGAATTCTTGATCAAGCCACTCTTTTCCACCTTCAGCAACGGCACCTTGTTTCTTCATCTCCAACAGTTTTTGGCGCGCTCCATTGATAGTGAACTTCTTCTCGTATAAAAGGTGCTTGACCAGAAGTACCAACTCGATGTCCTTTGGCCGAAAGACTCTGTTTCCGGCACGGTTCTTTGTGGGGCGAAGCGATTTGAACTGAGTCTCCCAATATCGCAGCACGTGGGGTCTCAGCTCTGTCAACTCACACACCTCACCGATGGAATAATAGGCCTTTTTTACGATGGGCTCTTCCATCATCACTCCTGCTTGTTATTGGGTGCTGTCCCTCACTACCATTCTTCGGGCTTAGGGTCCCTCTTCATAAGATCTTGAAGTGCCTGTTCCGGATCGGCACCCCGCACGAGAATCTCGTAGACCTCTTCGGAGATGGGCATCTCTACCCCGTAACGCTCAGCTAGGTCATGGACAGATTGGGCCGTCTTGACCCCTTCGGCAACGGAGGACATGTCCGCAAGAATCTCCTCCAGGGTTTCGCCTTGGCCGAGCCGATATCCGACACCACGATTTCTACTCAAGGAGCCGGTACACGTAAGTACGAGATCACCCATTCCTGCTAATCCGGAGAATGTCGACGCGTTAGCGCCCATGGCAACACCCAAACGACGCATCTCCGCAAGACCGCGGGTGATCAGTGCCGCTAAGGTGTTCTGTCCACATCCCAAACCAACCACCACCCCTGCTGCTACAGCGATAACATTCTTCAGAGCTCCTCCCAACTCAACACCCACCACATCACTTCCGGTATAGACACGGAAATAGTTCGTTTGAAAAAGGTCTTGGACTTGGGCCGCGCAGGCAGCGGAAGCACTGGCCACCACTACTGCAGTTGGCATCTCTTCCGCAACTTCCTTCGCGAAGCTAGGCCCGGAGAGGACGCATAAACCCTCCACGTGCTCGGGAGTCAGAATGTCTCCTATCACTTCATCCATCCGGCGAAGGGTTGCGATCTCAACCCCCTTCGAGGCACTGACGATGACGGCGCTGGTCTTGATATGTGGTGCAGCTTCATACATCACATTCGCAACGAACTGAGACGGACTGACCGAAACAACAAAATCAGCATCTTCCAAAGCTTCCTCCAAATCATTCGTAGCCTGAAGATTTTGAGGAAGCCGTATCCCCGGGAGATAGGTGCAATTTTCCTGGAGGCCCTGAACCTCCCTGACAACTTGAGGTTCGATGGCCCACAGGTGAACATCGTGACCCTTTTTGGCTACGAGCGCGGCGAGTGCAGTTCCCCAACTCCCGGCGCCGAGAATCCCCACCCTGGTCAAATCCGATCCTCCGAATCATCTCCGAATGACTCCTCCTCTCCACGTAACAACCTTCGGATATTCGAGCGGTGTGCCCAAAATATGAAAATGATGAGCACGACCGTAAACCAAAACACAGTGGCTCCCTGACGGTGCGGTAACACGTAAAGCAGGGGGAGCACTGCGAGCACAGCACTCAGCGACCCGAGAGACGAGGTTCGTGTGAACAAGAACACAACGAGCCATACCATTGAACATCCGAGCACCGCTAGGGGAGCTACTGCCAGGAATACGCCACCACTCGTGGCGACCCCCTTGCCACCCTTCAATCCAACCCAAAAAGAAAAAACATGACCGAGGATTGCCGCACCTCCGTACGCGAGAGCCCACGTTGATGGAGCGGTTTCAGGATGGATATGGGGGAAATACCAGGTCGGGAACCATCCCTTGAACACATCAATCACGATCACTGGCAGAGCCGTCTTCCACCCGAGCACCCGGAACACGTTTGTACCACCGAGGTTTCCGCTACCCTTCGTTTTTAGATCGATTCCATATCCTACTTTTCCAACCCAGAGGCTCGTAGGTGTACTGCCGATTCCATACGCCAGTAGGATAAGGATGACCGGGCTCACAAGTATCAATTCTCCCTAAAGCGGATACGAATTGGGCTTCCGACGAACCCCCACCGATCTCGCAGGCTATTGTGAACGTAGCGAATGTAGTGCTCGGGCAGAGCCTTTGAGAGATTGCTGAAGATAATGAAGGTAGGGGGTGCGACAGAAACCTGCGTTCCGTAGCGGAGCTTCACTCTTCGCCCCCGACTGTGGGGGGGCGGCTGGCGACGAATTAGAGACTCCAATGCCTGGTTAAATTTGGCTGTCGAAACTCTCTGGTGTCGAATTTTCTGAACCTCCAAGACTTGATCAAGGCATTTCCGCACCCGTTGCCCTGACAAGGCGGACGTAAACATCACTGGAATCCATTTAAGAAAAGGAGCTCGCTGTTGTAGGTCTTTCTCAAATTGGATCGCGGTTCGGTGATCTTTTTGCACGAGGTCCCATTTGTTTGCCACGAGAATCACACCCGCGCCAGCTTCCCACGCCTGCTCGGCCACCTTGAGATCCTGTACGTGGATCGGTTCCGTCGCATCTACGAGGACTAGGCACACGTCGGCGTCTCTTACCACCTTCGCGGTACGGAGCGATGCGTAGTACTCAAGGGAGTCCTTCACTCGTGATTGCCGGCGAAGGCCAGCCGTATCGACGAAAACGAGCGAGTGTCCATGATACTGGAGAGGTGTGTCTATGGGATCACGGGTCGTGCCAGCTTCCGCGTTGACAACAACGCGATCTTCTCCGAAGAGACAATTGATGAAACTCGATTTTCCCACGTTCGGTTTTCCGATAACAGCAATCCGTACAACTCCCTCATCCTGAAGAGTTTCCTCACGTTCTGGAAGATTCGCGACGACAGCATCGAGTAGATCACCGGAACCCCTACCCGAAATGGCACTCACGGGCAATGGATCCCCCATCCCTAGCCTCCAGAAATCCAGGTGGCTCTGGTCCTCAGGAATGCGATCCATCTTGTTTACCACTAACAGGACCGGTGGCGAACTCTTTCTGAGGATTTCCGCCAGACGCTCATCTAGAGGGTGGACGCCGGTCTTACCATCTGCCAAAAATAGTATCAGATCAGATTCCTCTACGGCCGCATAGGCCTGTTCACGGATCGCGCGTTCTAAAGGTTCGTTACTTCCTTCGATGACGCCTCCGGTATCAACGAGAAAAAAGTTCCGGCCAGCCCAATCAGCCCGTGCAAAGTTACGGTCGCGAGTCACACCGGGAGTGTCATCGACAATCGCTACTCGTTGCCCGATCACTCGATTGAAGAAAGTTGACTTCCCAACGTTGGGTCGTCCTACAACTGCGACGACAGGCATTGATCGACTCATAAGTCGTAAGTCACAGACTTGTTAGACATTCGGAGACCCCATAGCCGGTCACCACTGTTGCAGGTTCAAGAGCCTTTCTGACCTTCGATATAGATAAACCATCAACAAAGAGATCATCCGCATTGAGAGCCTCCGCCGTCACCAGGATTACATCATCCTGCTGGGTCGTTCCGAGCCCAGACACGATGTCTTCACCGCCCAGAAGACCTGCCACGGTTACATTCTCACCATAGAAACAGTTCTTGATCCCCTGAACGTCCACCCGAGCTCCGGTCACCTGGGCCAACCGGGGTGCCTTTTGCCTCAGAAACCGCTCCATTGAGGTGCCCGTCACGATCCTCAACCTGCGTTCTGGAAGATGTGGAAGCCCATGAAGGTCGGCCTCGAATTCCCTTAGGAATCTCTTGATCGCACCGACACCGTTCTCCGTGAGGACCCCTTCATCGTAATAATCGTCCGGAGGAAGATGCTGACCAGCAATTAGGTAGAGCTCGTCGGCAGAGTAACACCAGCCTCGCGACCGCTCCCCGAAGGCCTTTGCCCTCATTCGATCCACCTGCCGAATCGCGATCTTCGCCTCCGCTGAAGTAATCCGTCGCACCGGCCGACCCTCGTTGTATTTTGTGAGACCCACCGGAACCACCGAGAGAGAGATCACACCGTTACCGAGTCCGTAAAGATCCTCCATAGTGCGATCCAGATGGGGGCCATCATTCCACTCGGGGCAAAGCACGATTTGCGTATGAATTTCCAGATCGTTGTCAATCAAGTATCGAAGTTGATCCATGATAAGGCCCGCACGATCATTCACGAGCAGGCGGGTCCTCACGTCTGGATCTGTCGCATGAACACTCACATAGAGCGGGCTGATACGCTGTTCCACAAGGCGCTCCATGCCCCTAGGTCCAACGTTAGTCAGCGTCACATAGCTTCCGTAGGTGAACGAGAGTCGGAAATCGTCATCACGAAGCCAAAGGGAATCCCGGGCATCCTTCGGATTGCCGTCGATAAAGCAGAATACACACTTGTTCCCACACTCTCTTATCTTATCGGCGTTCGGGATAATGCCAATCGATTCACCGGGATCACGCTCGATCTCGTAGAAGGCCACCTCACCCCCAGGGGTCACGGTCTCGAGTTCGAGCGAACCGTTGGCAAGGAGAAACATGAGGTCGATCCCGTCTCGAATACGCTTTCCGTTAATCCGAAGGATACGCGTACCGATCTCCAAATGAAGATCGTCTGCGATGCTTCCGGACTCTATTTCAGCGATTCTAACCATGGTATCTATCGTGTCTGCGAAATACAGATCACCGAACCCACACAACTCGCGCGGTGATTTCCACGTATATGAATTTCATCGATTGCGTTTGATTTTGGTATAGATAGGTTGAGCGGATCCTCGGACACTCCAGAGGAACCCAAGAGCACTCTGTGCGTACATGCGAAACATGTCTAAGCAGTCTTTTAAGTAAAAATTGACTCAGAAGAAGCTACGGGCTTCATACCTATGGTTGCTTCTTCTTCCATTGTTCGTACTCGCCTGCGATCAGATCGATCAGATTCAGAACAACTTTCGCGACCTGACTCCGCACGAGATTTACTCCGAGTCTTTGAGTGCTGCCGGTCTTGCTGAAACCGCTCTTGGCTCGGAGTGGGCCGCAGTTGCAGCCACAGCTCTATCGGAAGCTCCAGTCGTCGGGCTCCCTTTCGATGAAGAAGGTTTTCTTTTCGCGGAAACGCCCGAGGCGAGAAGTTATCGTGTGGGCTTACGAAGGGGCCAACGACTCTCCATCGACATTGCTTTGGACGACAATGAACCGGCTCGCCTCTTCGTCGATGTCTATCGAATCCAAGCGGATACATCTCTCAGCCCTCTCCCGGTTCTATCGTCCGAATCCACAGTGGAAGATCTCGAATACGTTTCCACGCGACGAGCAGACTACGTGGTACGCCTCCAGCCAGAACTGCTCCGGGGAGGACATTACCGGATCAGCTTAAGAGCCGGCGCCTCAATGGCGTTTCCCGTTCAAGACCGATCTACCACAGCTATACTGAGCGTGTTTGGCGACGTCCGAGACGGCGGCCGCCGTCAACATCGTGGAGTAGACATTTTCGCTCCTCGAGGCACCCCTGTTCTGTCAGCCACCAGAGGCCGGGTCTCGCGAGTCGAGGATACCCCGATTGGCGGCAAAGTCGTATGGGTTCGCGATTCCGAGCATCCCCAATCGATTTACTACGCCCACCTGGACAGCCAAGTCGTTCGGACCGGGTCGATGGTGGAGCCTGGTACTCTCATTGGCATGGTAGGGAACACAGGGAATGCCCGAACAACTCCACCACACCTCCACTTCAGCGTGTATCAGAGAAGGCAGGGGGCGATCGATCCCTACTATTTTGTATATCAACCGCCAGAGACTCTACCAGATCCTTCCGCCCCACTGGACCAACTCGGTTCTTGGACTCGGACGACCAACAAAGGAATCCGGCTGAGGAGTGGACCTAGCCGCCAATCCATCATTCTATCAGAGCTCGAAGAGTACACACCTTTGAGAGTTTTGGCCGCCACGGGATCATGGTACCGTGTCCGTCTTCCGGACGGTCGGAAAGGTTTTGTGTCCGCTCGCCTTACGGAAGCCGCCGATCTACCGATTCGCAGCCAGATAGTTGCAAACGCCTCAGATATGGTGAGCGATCCCGACCTAAACGCACCAGTTATGGAGTTAGTCAAAGCGGGGACGGGGGTGTCGGTTCTTGGCACCTTCGACGGCTTTCTGTACGTGCAGTCCCCCCGGGGATACACAGGTTGGATGCCGGGAGACTCTGGATTCAAATAAGACTTGGCAACTTCACCCTGATACGAACATGATCCTCTAGGACGTGTCGGTCAGATACTTAGGTGTTAAGTCCTCCCAATCTCTAATGGATAAGGGTGCCTTCCCTTGCCCCTTTACTGCCGTAGGCTCAAAATCATCGACACATAGGAAAGCACTCTCCATCCTCCCTGAAGTGCTCTTGGAGGCTAGAAGGGGCCGGAGGTCCTCGACGATGACTCGTTCAATTTATTCTCTGGTACTCGTTGTCATTTTTGCCGGCACAGCTACGGGACCCGAAAAAGCTTTAGCTCAATCATCTCCACCAACACACACACGACTTTCTCTGGCAGGTCCCGCTAAACGCTTTTGCTCAGCGATTTGGGTTTCTGGACGAGACCGGGGTGAGGCCCTATCCAATAGCGTACTGCTTGGTGATGACGCAACTGGCCGGGCAGAGCAGAACACAGAAACAGAGTTTAGCGTAGACGATGAGCAACGTATCGTCAGCGCTTCTAGAGATGGGGTCGTAGCTCGAGCACGTTATTTTGGCGACCAGGGATGTGTAATTCTCCCGACAGAGATGGATCAGGTGTTCTTTACCCCCAGAGAAGTGGTAAGCAGCCTCCCGAATGCACGTTCTTTGCTCTGGCCCATGGGCGATCAGCTTTCCGATGAACCGTTACCGAAGCATGTAGATAACGATCTCTTAGATGAGGCCGTCAGCACTCTCTTTCAAGAGTCCTTAGACCGGCGAGCGGCATTTGTCGTGGTCCATCAAGGACGGATTATAGCGGAGAATTACAGTTCTGGTGCCCATCAAGATATGCAGCTTGAAAGCTGGTCGATGGGGAAAAGTATGACAGCCACATTTATCGGCCGGCTTATACAGATGGGCCACCTAGGGTTGTGGGACCTAGCGCCGATTCCAGAATGGCAGAACACTCCCGGAGACCCACGCGCGGCGATCCGGATCGCTGACCTGCTCCGGATGTCGAGTGGCCTCCGCTTTAGTGGTGGGGGGTCTTCTCCCGAACAGGTGGCTCGTTCCTTCGTGCCTGGCTTTCCGGACCATGGCCTTGGATACTCAGCGCCAATAGATGTCTTTCGTTTTTCAGCAAGTAGGCAGCCGGAATATCCACCCAACTCAGTTGGACGGTACCGGAACTCAGATCCGTGGACCCTCGGTTACATTGTTCGTCGCACCGTGGAAGGATTAGGAAAAGAGTACCTGACATGGCCACAACAAAATCTTTTTGACAAAATTGGCATTCGCAAGTTTGTCATGGAAACCGACCCATACGGTAACTTCATACTCACTGGTTACAACTACGGAACTGCCCGCCACTGGGCACGCCTTGGTATGCTTTACCTGCAAGAGGGGGTGTGGAACGGTGAAAGGCTCCTGCCTCGGCATTTCGTGGACTTCGTCAGGACACCTGCTCCGGCTTGGGATCAACCGATTTACGCAGGACTCTTCTGGACGAACAAGGCAGAGCGTGAATCTAATCGACGTCGCCACGTCACATTACCCCTTGATACCTACTACGCCAGCGGCGCCGGAGGTCAACACACATTCATCATACCATCTCGTGATCTGGTAATCGTCGTAATGAGTCACCGACACGGCCAAACATTATCTCCTGATAGAAATACAAGGATGTACCAAGCACTCGGGTTAGCAGTGAAAGCCGTGGACTCCTCATGGAACTGGCAGTAGACAGTCCAAAGAATTGGACACTACAGTGTCCCTGAGTGAGGCAGATGTCGTATAAGAACATGGACAGCCTCTAGAGCCTGGCACCGGCTCAACTTGCCCACGCACTCCGTTCAATAGGAACACGTCCAAGAGGTTTCTGCTTGCGCCGGACCGCCTATCCTTGGATGTTGGTCCTCCGTTTAATCTGGGAGTACTCTAAGCCCAATGTCATTACTCTCATCATTTTGGTATTAGAGAGGCCGTGTGCGATTGAGCCAAAACCTTGTGAAGGTAGAATGGCGACCGTGCATGCCCTGGAGAACCTAACGGAAGAGTGGAGGGTCAATGAGAAACTTGGCCTTGATGAATCAAGTGATCGCTATTTCCGGAGGAACGTAAGATGTGTAGTGGAGATCGGATAACTGACGTTCTATCGGTCATGACCGAGGTACAGCAGGCGCGGAAGAACGGCCAGAAAAACATGTCTACAGATCGGTTGCGGATCAGAGCAGTCTCCGCAGTGGCTGAACGGGAACTTCAAAGTGGTGACCG
The DNA here is from genome assembly GCA_036336795.1 of Gemmatimonadota bacterium. GTDB lineage: Bacteria > Gemmatimonadota > Gemmatimonadetes > Longimicrobiales > Gaopeijiaceae > UBA822. The sequence goes on along the minus strand of JAYZFL010000023.1, from coordinate 352 downwards.
ATTCAAGAATTTCCGGTCTGCTAAGAACACCATTGACGGCTCTTTGGCCAGGCGTCTCGGTGTCCCAGGGCTCAGCGGCTTTGATTCCCTACTAGATGACTGGCTCCGTCATGAATCAAGAGCCCTAGAGTATACCGTATTCCAGAAATGCTTGAGTGAGAATCAAAGGGCACGAGTGAGAGCTATGTTCTGGCAAGGACCGGGTAAATACGTGATCGAGAGTGACGGTCGCCGTTTGTGGGTACTGCGTCGCTTCGGCCGCCACGGAACACTGGCATCAGGTGCAAGCATCGTTTCGGTTCGGGAACAAGCGTTCACTAGACTTAGGCGCTCCACACCGTGTTCGTTACAC
>JAYZFL010000022.1:0-172374 GCA_036336795.1 Gemmatimonadota bacterium | reverse complement strand
ACACTGTGTGATCGATATGCCTCATTCTGCCCCGCCCCACTCATGCCCGCAACTCAGGCCGAGAGGTTGGCGTAGCAGCGGCAAATGCCGTTCAGACCCTAATCTTCTGGTACGTTTCCGCAGCGGTGTACGGTAAACTGTCTAGCGAGCCAACCCCTGTTCATGAGTAGCCGCTAACGGGCACTGAAATAAGAGGGATGAACCCCACTGGGGGGTCTTGACCGGCTCGAACCGTATACCCAATGTAGTGGCACCGCCGATAGGGAATACCGGATGTTGTGGCGAGCTTGATGTGTCTCGACTGGTCCATGTCTGGCCCCCTCCCGGCGCTGAAGGGGGGGCAAGCAGTCGGAAAACCCCACGAAAAGCGAGCGTTTCTCTAGATGAAGTGGGTAATATTGTGGGTAATGTTCACAAATCGTGGGTGTCCATATAGTGTGTAAGTGATTGTTATACAATCAGTTAGCACTTCGCACTCATAACTATCACATGTGGGTGAGGCAAGGACGATTCTATTGGAAGCTCATCACGCGACATCCGTGGTAAAGTGAAGGTTCAGACGAGTCTGTACGGACGTAGGGATGTGTTCGCAGCGGTGGCGATCTTGGTGTTTTCAGCCGCGTGTGTTGGAACAATCCCGGATCCCCCCCAACCGATTCCGAATCCCAAAGCGGCTTTAGCTCTGGACTCGTCCGTGGATCACGATCGAAGTCCGTTTCTTACACCGCCGGCCAAAACTCTACCAGATCCGATCTTGGACTCGCGGTGGGCACGTCATCCTGTGATTGCCGAACGCACTGATCGATGGATCGACTTCTGGACCGGTGAGGGCGCAGATGACTTCGTACGCTATCTGGCTCGCATGAGGAGATACTCGGACCTGATCGATACAGAGATTTCTGCAGGGAAATTGCCGAACTCACTCCGCTACTTACCGATTGTGGAGAGCGGATACCTGCCCACTGCTCAGAGCTCCGCTGGTGCCACAGGTTTGTGGCAGTTGATGAGTGGCACGGCCCGAGAGGTAGGTCTCGTGGTGGGTCCGTTAATCGATGAACGACGTGATCCAGTCGTGTCTACTTCGAAGGCCCTGAGTATCCTGTCAAGCCACCACGGGCGATTCAAGTCCTGGTACTTGGCGTTAGCTGCGTACAACGCTGGTCCGAATCGGATATCCAGATTACTGCGGAGACATGCGGCCTTGGCGACAGGGGGAGATAGCCTTTACGTAGTGCTCCACGGATTACTGCCGAGAGAAACTCGAGACTTCATCCCTAAGCTTCTCGCTGCCTCTGTACTCGCTCGTTCACTGGAGCGGTACGGATTTGAATTGCAACAGGTCCCTCCATTTAGCTTCGAGGAAGTCACGGTCCCCGATGCCACGTCGGTCGACGTTATTGCGCGCGCGGCAGAAGTCCCTAAAGACCTCATCGAAGCCCTAAATCCTCAGCTTGTCCGGGGTTTCACCCCTGCTAACCGTGAAACTCTTATTCGGGTTCCGCCAGAACACGGAGCGGTGTTTCAGACAAACTATGAACTCGTTCCTGTGGACGAGCGTGTCAGCTTTCTTGAACACAAAGTGGCCCCCGGTGATACTTTGGGGCACATTGCGTTACGGTATGGAGTGCCTGTGGAGATCTTACGTGCCGCCAATCCGGGAATCGAGCCTCGGTTTCTACAGATTGGCCAGTCGCTTATAGTTCCAAGAGTCGGTTAAGCGAGGGGCGTCACCGTCCGAAGGGAAAGGTGGATGAAGCTCTGATAGGACGAATAAGAGTAAGGATTAGATCAGTTCCCGCCCTCAAGGATCCGGCGCACTTCCGCAAGGCCCGTCTCTGTCCATTCTGGATTCACCAAGCCATCCGCGATCCAGGCACCTAGATAAAATACCATACGAGCAACCCGAGCCACTTTCTCGGAGTCGATGAAGTCAACTTCATCCGATGGTTGGTGGTAGTCTTCGTGATCCCATGACGTGAAAAAGATTGCCGGGATGTCTTTGTTCACGAAGTGAAGGTGATCGCTGCGGAAAAAAGCTTGGTCCTCGGGCTTTGGATCTTCAATGACCGTGAAACCGAGTTCAGGATGCTGTGTCAGGATACGGTCCGTTAACGGACCGAGATTAGTATACTGGCGCCCGACACCGATCAGCGTATCCGGGTGATTTCGTCCCACCATGTCTGTGTTGATGTTCATGATGATCCCTTCCAGGGGGACTGTGGGATTCTCGGAGAAGTACTTCGATCCAAGCAATCCTTTCTCCTCACCACTCACGGCCAGGAAGAGCACCGAACGAGCGGGACGCACCTCAAGCGTCCCAAAGGCGGCGGCCGTCGCGAGTAAGAGCGACGTGCCAGAAGCATTGTCGTCGGCGCCATTATAGATCGAGTCGCCAGACTCATCTGGAACCCTGATTCCGACGTGATCAAAATGGGCAGTGTAGACGATGTATTGATCCCGGAGCAGGGGGTCTCGGCCAGGCAGGATGCCAACGACATTCGGAGGCGTGTGCTCAGCCACTTCGAATGGTGCCGACACAGTCATTGTAATTCCCTCGAGGGGCATAGCGGTCTCAAAGGGAGACGCTCTCATCACTGCGAGATTGAGGCCTGCAGCATCCAAGAGCTGGCGGGCTCTCTCTAGGGATAGTCCCACGATCGGGAGTGGTGTGACCAGCCCGGAACCAGCCAGTCCCGTTGCGAGATCCATGATGCTGTCCGCGACGTTGGTTTCGTCGAGAAGTAGGACAACGGCCGATGCACCGGCTTGTCCTGCGGCCTGAAACGCACTGATGAGTTGTTCTCCTGTCCCCACGACCGGATTTCCGTCAACTATGAACAAGACTACGTTCTCCCTTGATATCGGTGCCAATCCTGATAGAGGTTCAGCGGCGAATCCTCCGAAGATCACATTGGCTCCGATGGCAGTCCGTTGCCCGGGGATTACGTAATAGTCTCGGGCATAATCGAACACCTCCGTTCCGGATACTCCCTCGTATGCGACTATTCGAGCACTCTTCACCATCGTTGTGCTCGTGTAAGGGAATCTTTGAATGAACGTGCCATCGTCTCCGCCCGGCTCGAGGCCTGCCGCTGTGAAGCGATCCACCAAATACTCGGCGGCAGTCTCGAGGCCTGGACTGGGTGTATCACGTCCTGCGAGCTCGTCATTAGCTAGGAAGGCGATGTCCGAAATAATATCTTCGGCTCGAATCGTGGCGGCGGCTCGAATCGTTGCTTCCTCGTAGGGTGAAGGGGACCGAGAAGTAGTGTTCGAAACCAGTGATTCGACGGGATCGATCGGAATTACCCCTGTGCTCGAACACGCAACGATGTAAAGACTCAAGTACACGAGTAATCCGGATTTCACAAAGATCCTCCAACTATGTAGTGAGCTTGCCGCGCTTTACGTGGAGGGCAGGTCCACTGACCAAGTGCCTGATTTGCCTCCGTCCTTGTAACGAAGGTGGATGTTCTCGATTACCATGCCGCGATCGAGGGATTTTGCCATGTCATAAACAGTGAGCAGACCTACAGACACAGCCGTGAGAGCTTCCATCTCGACACCGGTTTGGCTAAGAACCTTGGCTTCAACCCGGATGACGATTCCCGGGAGGTTGTCGTCCGGCTCTAGTTCCACCGAGAAGGAAGTGCCCGGCAGTTGGTGACAGAGTGGAATAAGATCGCTCGCATGCTTCCCACCCATGATAGCGGCCAAACGTGCGACCTGAAGCACGTCTCCCTTGCGGACGTCACCGGCCGTGATCGCTGAAAGGGTAGTGGGAGACATTCGAATTTGTCCCTGAGCGACCGCGGTTCTCTGAGTTACGTCCTTTTCGACAATATTGACCATCTGGGGGCGACCATGTACATCCAAGTGCGTAAGGTCCTCTCCATCGGTGGTATGGCCTTGTTCATTAGAGGGTGCCATTGAATGCCTCCCGGAGTCCGGTCAACAGGCCGGCGACGACGAGTTGTGAATTGACGTTTCCCGACGCGAGTTCCCGTGCAATATCCACATGACGAAAGGCATGGGTAACCGCGACCGGGTGGATATCCCAATCGTTGCGAATTCGTTCCAGAAAGTCGAGGGTATCGTCGTTCGTAATCTTTTCGGGAGCGCTAAGCGCTACGGCTGAAAGGTCGCGCAAGGCATCCTCAACGAGGTCCAGGAGGGGAATAAGCCCACGACTTCTGGTGGGGCCAAACTCCAGAGATCGTCGATAGATGGAGCCGGCGTCTCTATCCGATGCAGCAGCGAGTAATCGAAAAGCTTGTTGTCTCAAAACCTCGAGTGGGCCTGGGCCGTCCTCATCCGGGAGGAAACCAAGGGCCCGACCGATTGAGCCTCTCCCCAGTCGAGCTGCTCCCGCTGCACTTGTCGCATCTGCCCCGGTCTCCTCTATAAGGAACCGAGTGGTTCGCTCGCTAGAAAGAGGGGGTAGGTGGAGTGGCATGGCCCTTGATCGAATCGTGGTAAGAAGGCGACCTGGCTCACTCGAGGTTAGGACAAAGAAGGTTCTCGGCGGCGGCTCCTCAAGCAGCTTTAGAAGAGCATTCGCGGCCGCCTGACTTGATTCTTGAGGAACCAAGGTCTCGGCGTCGCCGATCACGATCACCTGATGCGACCCCATAGCCGGTGGCTTTTGGGCTCGAGACCGCAGGGATTTGGCAGTAGCAAGGTACAGGCCATGCGGCTCGACCGAGGGGAGGGAAGGCCAAAGAGAATTCTTTCTGTATTCTGTTAGTTTGTCCTGGCGGGCGGCTTCGAGGGCATCGGAAAGCTTGTCCGCGCGTGCTCCTTTGGGTTTGGAGAGTGGGAAATACCAGTGAAGATCAGGGTGTTCTAGGGACAATGACAACCTACAGCTCTTACAATTAGCGCAAGGTCCTCGTGCAGTGGCGTCGTCGCATAACAGCAGTTGCCCGAGCCAGAGCGCAAGTCTTTGTTTTCCAACGCCACGGGGTCCACGGATGATAATACTTTGCGGCAGGGTCCCGGCTAGCAGTGCCTGTGAGAGCGAGGACTGTAGACCGTCGTGCCCAATCAAGGGGTGGAGGCTCACAGGCCTCGCGCTCGAAGCCAAAGAAGAGGATCTTGAGCCTGTGGCGTCCCTCCAGTTACGGGTGCCCGGACTTGGAACTCAATGTGGGATCCCTCAGGTGTGTCGACACCGCCGACCGTACCCACGACCTGTCCTTGTGTTACCTGGCGTCCCTGAATTACTTCGATCTCTTCGAGGTATAGGTAGAGTGTGTAGAATCCCAATCCATGACTGAGGACCACTGTCGGGCCATATCCTTCGAAGGGACCTGCTAGGACGACAGTGCCGGCCCGCACCGCGCGAACCGGAGTTCCTGTCTCGGCTCCAATCCCTATGCCGTTCCAGCGAAGGACGGTTCCATTAGGCCTCTCTTCGCGACCGAAGGTGTAGATGAGCTCACCCTCGGTCGGCCAATCCAGTGCTCCAGCGTCATCGGAACCCAGTGCTCCAGCGTCATCTGCGCCGAATTGGTCTTGTTCCAGGGCGAGCCTTCGGACCTCTAGATCCGCGACTAGACGACTAATACGGAATTCGTCCGCTTCCAGCTCCTTGAGTCGGTTTTCACCCGTCTGCCCTTGAGATCTATAGCCCTCCAAGGCCCTCCGATGTTTCTCTTCGATGGAACTGAAGGCAGCTATCTCACTCAGTCTAGACTGCCTGAGCCGGTCGAGGCTCGCCATGCTGACTTCCAAGCCGTTATTCTCACTTAATAAGTCCGCCTCTAATTCTCCCACACGCCCTACCAGGGCTCGGTCATAGGACGCGATGAGGCGTAGATATCGATACGCTGTAAGGATGTCTGAGAAGGAGCGGGCTCCGAGCAAGACACGAACTGAATCAAGAGGTCCACGTTTGTAGATGGCTCGGAGGCGGTGATTCAGCACGGCTGTACCGACTTTCAAACGCTCACGCGTGAGCAATAATTTCTTCGACGAAGCCTCGATCTCACCGGCCACTGCATCCAACTGAAAATTTACCTCACTCATGGCAGAACGAGATGCGCTGATCTGCCTTTCGACGTTTGCCAGCTCGGCAGATGCATCACGTACTTGGCTCTCCAGTTTCGCCATCTCCTGCCGCAAGCTTTCTCTCTCTTGGCGGACCTCCTCGAGACGTCGCTGGCTCTCGATGATCTCTCTCTGGATTTCCACAGATTGGCCAGTCAAAGCCAGGGGTGGCAGTCCGGACGCTAGACAAAGCAACGGTATTGCAACGGAGCGATAAAGCGGAAACATGATCAAATCTCTCTGAGGTGCTTCCGCACAGAGAGGCTGCTGGCGATGAAGCCAAAGGCTATCCCGACTAGGATTCCGATACCTGTCCACTCGGCTGGGATCCATGAAATCACAAAGAGATATTGCAGAATCGATCGAAATGTCACGTATGTCAAAGCGACAGCGAGCAATCCGCCCAATGCACCGGTGATTACGCCCTCGATCAGGAAAGGCCCTTGGATAAATTCGTCCCGGGCGCCGACGAGTTGCATCACCTTGATTTCTTCTCGCCGAGCGAAGATTGCGATCCGAATCGCACTGCCCATGATGAGAGCAGCGACCAACGCGAAAGCAGTGCCGAGGACCGTAGTTGTCACCCCTCCTATGCGCCGTAGCGTGAACAGCTTGTCGACCCATTCTTCACCGTATTGAACTTCTTCAACAATACGGAAGGCCCTCGCCTGTTGGGCAAGTCGGTCTACCGTTTCCGGGGTGCGACTACCCGGTTGAAGTTGGATTTCAAGAGAGGCTGGAAGAGGATTCACCTCTAGGTCCGTCAGGATCTCTCTGAACTCAGAAAGTTCTCTACGAGCCTTGAGAAGGGCTGCGTCTTTGGTCACGAAGTTGATAGCGAGTACTTCCGGGAGCTTCGTCAGCGTGCTCGTCAGCGCAGCAACCTCGTCGGAACCGGAATCATCCCTTAGGTAAGCGATAACTTCCACTCTCTCCTCCAGTGTTGCTAGTGCTAGTTGGAGGTTATAGGCCGCAAGGGAAAACAATCCCAGTACGAAGAGAGCGAGGCCAATCATAGACGCCGAGAGTCCGGCGAGGAGGGCGGTACGACGTAGATTTCGGACCGCTTCCCGAAGCGTGTAAAACACCTCAGTCTTCGTCTTTGCCAGTGGTGTTTGCGCCGTCCTCGGAGTCGCACACGAGCCGTCCTTGATCAAGCTCCAAAACACGAGCTTTCGGATACCGGCGAACCAGTTTCAGGTCATGCGTTGCCATCAGTACCGCCATACCGAGAGCATTGATTTCCCAGAAGAGGCTCATGATCGCACGGGTTGATCCATCATCGAGATTCCCGGTCGGCTCGTCCGCTAGGAGAAGTAGTGGTTCACTGGCGAGCGCCCGGGCAATGGCCACCCGTTGCTGCTCTCCTCCCGAAAGCTCGTGGACGGTCGAGCCGGCTTTGGGCGCCAGCCCAACTTGCCCTAAGAGTCGTTGAGCGCGAGGGGCCATCTTCTTCCGAGGGGTCCCGATCACCTCGAGAGCGAAGAGAACGTTCTCAAGGGCTGTGCGTCCGGACAGGAGGCGAAAATCCTGGAAGACGAAACCCACACGGCGCCGAAGCTTCCAGATCTCTCTTCGTGATATCTGCGTTGACGAGAATCCGCTCACCAGCACTTCACCAACAGAAGGCCGCTCGGCCATGTGAACGAGCCGCAGTACGGTAGATTTTCCTGATCCGGAGTTGCCGGTCAGAAAACAGAATTGTCCCCTCTTTAGGTGAAAGGAGACATCCTTCAGGGCCGGCTCGGGCCGGGAGTATTCTTTCGTTACCTTGATGAGCTTGATCACCCGAGGGCTACAATCCTGTAAGTGTATGTTCCCCAATGGTTTCCGGATGAGGAACGAATCAAATATTGAAGCTACATCGGGGTTGCTAGCGTGTCAAAACGGTTTTGTGCGAGATACGATGCCATACGGATAGCCTCCATCATCGACGAAGGGTCCGCCCATCCCGTACCAACGAGATCGAACGCTGTTCCGTGATCGGGTGATGTCCTAATGAAGGGCAATCCAAGGGTCACGTTGACACCCTTGCCGAATGTGACTGTCTTGAATGGAGCTATACCGACGTCATGGTATGGCGCGATCACGGCGTCGAACTCACCCTTCAGGGCTCTCCGAAAAACTGTATCGGCCGGGATCGGCCCTTCGGCCTCTATCTGTGCGTCTCTCAACTCCTCGATGGCTGGTAGAAGCACACGACTCTCCTCGTCACCGAAAAGCCCTTCATCGGATGCATGAGGATTCACAGCACAAAGAGCGATTCTGGGCTTACGGATGTTCCATTCTACCATTAGTGACAGGTTCAGGAGCTTTGCCTGAGATACGATCAAATCTTTGTTCAGAAGATCCGGTACCCTATTCAACGCGACATGCGTGGTCGCTAGCAGCACCCTGAGCGGAGCGCCAAAATCTGTTTTTTCAGCGGCCATGAGCATACCGGTCTCAGAGCTTCCTGTAAGCCGCTTGAGCATCTCCGTGTGCCCTGGATCTGAGAAGCCTGCAGATCGTAAAGCCGGTTTGTGAATGGGTGCGGTTACGATGCTTCCCACCGTTCCTTCAAGCGCGAGAGCAACGGCCCTTTCGATGCTGCAGGCTGCCACCAAGCCAGCTGACACCTCAGATCCCTCAAAAGATTGGACCGCTTCGTACCGGGGGAAGTCTTGGCCATATCCCTCCGGACCCAAGACGATCAGGTCGAGCGGGCCCTGTTCAGCCTCTACGAGTCGAACTGCTCGTGACACGATCTCGGGGCCGATCCCTCGCGGATCACCGAGCGTTACCGCCAACGTGTGTGCGGACACCCCTCCTCCTAGAATTTTGGGCGGTCCCGAAAAGCTTAGCTCGGACCGGTCTCCACGTGTTGGAAGGTACCAAGTTGATGTAGCTCGCAGGCCCTCCAAGAGCGAACAACGACTCCCTGGATTTCCCTAGTCAACTTCCGGCTAAACGAATCTCAATATATGTCCGATTTCGCAGGCCCTCGACCACTATTTCCGACAGGCGCTGACTCTTGAGTCGTTCCTCAATCAAGTCTCGTACGTCTTCGAACTGGCTGAGTCCTGCCGCCTTTACCTCCAGCACCTTTGCGATGCCCCAGGAGTTTTCGGCTCTAGGATCAACTAGAGGAATTGGCCCAATTACCTCATTCGGTGCTGCGTCCTGCATAGCAAAGGCGTACTCCTCAGAAATCTGGGCGATTTCTGCGAGTGAAAGCTCAAGCGTGTCAGAAGTTTGGTCCGAGAGGTCAGCCATCACTTCTCCGGCTTCTAGCCGCATTCCGAAGTCTTTAACACGGGCATCATTTTCTTCGATATCCGTCTGCATGATTTCCGGTTGGATGAGGATATGGCGGACCCGGCGTTCCCCTCCCCGCACCCTCTCCACAGTGATGAGATGGTAACCGAACTCGGTCTCAACAGGTGAACTCACTCGACCAGGACTCAATCTAAAGGCAATCTCCTCGAACTCGGGAACGAAGCTTCCGTCTTGACGGATCCAACCGAGCTCTCCGCCCATAGAACTCGACGGTCCGTGAGAAAAACGCGTTGCCAACTCAGCGAAGTCCTCTCCAGACATCAACATCTCCAGGAGTCGCTCAGTTTCCGTGAGCGCGTCTGCCTTAGCAGCATCACTCGCCTCGGGAGACAGTTGCAGGTGCTCGAAGCGGACTGTGGGCGGCACCTGTGGCATCTGAGCGCGATTTTCTTCGAAATAGGCTCGTGCTTCTGTCTCTGTCACGGCAATGGCGGACGTACTCTGGCCTTGCTTGGCGAAGTATCGTTCTTGCAGGAGTTGTCGACGAAGCATTTCCTTCCGTTGATCACGGAAGACAGCCATCGTCATGTTTTGCTCAGCAAGCATCTGCTGAAGTCGGGCTATGGTCCCGAATTGTAGGATCTGCCCGTCGATCTCACGCTGGACACGGTCCTCGAGATCTACGTCAGAGATGTTGATCAGCGTGTCTCTGGCGGCATCTTGGAGGACAAGCTGTTCGTTGATGAGCTGATCGAGAACTTCAACTCTCACCTTCATGAATTCGTCCTCGTCCGTTGGTCGGCTCCAGCCCCTTGCCTCCAGCGTGAGTAGGTACTCGTCGAGCTCTGTCATCAGGATCACTGAATCCCCTACCACGGCTACCACGCGTTCCACCACATTCGACTCGTCGGGGACGATTTGTGCGTTGGCAGGGGAATTGATCAGCAGAGGGGCAGAGAGCATCAAGCCCAGGACCGGTGTTACGTGATTGCGTCTTTTGGATAGCAAACCCAGTAGATCCATTGCAAGGTATTTCATCCGTTCTCTAAACCTCATCTGAAACACGTGTTCCGAACCTCTCACACGAGACCTCATCTTCCGCTCGAATCTGAGATTGGGGGGACCGGTACGGGTGGACCGCCGAAAGGTGGTTCAGGCGTGACCTGCTCCACGAACCCCTTCAACTCATCGACTCGAACGACTGTGTCGGTGATCGATCTATCAACGAGGGCCCAATCCTTGTCGCGCTTGAGGCCGAATGTGATCGGTCCCATCGGAATAACGTCTCGTGTACCGGCGAGCACTTCGCGGAGGATTTGCATCACCGTTCTATCCAAGGCTTCATCTGAAGTTTCGTCCGCCATCGGTGAAATACCTCGGAGTCCAAGAGCCTCGGTCACTTCGATCACCTGCTCCAATGTGCGGTCGTATACCGAATCTCGATGCTCCTCCGTCAGCCCAAAACCACTTTCCTCCGCACGAGACACGAGCACTCGCGTTTGTCCAAGCTCATGCAATAAACCGGTTAACACGTTATCAGGAGCTTGAGAGACTTGAGCGGCGAAGTTGGGCTGACGGGTCTGGAGCAACTCAAGGGCATCAGCCACTGTGTAAGAGCCGTCAGAGTGGGAGATGAGTACTCGATTCATCGCTCTCCTACTCCGGGTTGTTCGAGGGCTAATCGCCAGTTCTCGGAGCACCTCCGCGGCCCCAGGATTGATAACGATTTGCTCCTCGTCATCCAGATGTGCAAGAAACGTCGAGTCTGCTGAGCGTATCCTCTGGCTGATTACGTCATTCCGGAAGGAGTTACGGGCAGACTCAAATGTAGTAGAAGTTCGATCGACAACCTGGATAATGTGCAAGCCGAATGTTGACTCCACCGGATCGCTCACTTCACCAACACCCAGGGCATAGGCAGCTTCCTCGAACGGGGGAACCATCGTTCCTGGACCAAAGAAGCCTAGGTCACCTCCTTGGATGGCACTCCCCGAGTCTTCACTATACTGCTCCGCTAAAGCCTCGAAGGATTCACCAGACGTTGCACGCTGTTGTAATTCTATCGCTAGTTGCATGACGCTGTCAGACTGGGCGTCGGTGGCCAGGTTTGGGTAGGCGAGAAGGATATGCCGAGCTCGGACTGAGTCTGCGGGTGGAACCCTGTCCCATTGTTCTCTGAGTTCCTCATCTGTGATCACCGTGTCTGTTTCGATGACCGATGACATGTAGCTCTCGATGATCTCCTGCTCGAACTGTGTACTCAGGACTGGATCCAAATCCACGCCGGAAAGCTGTGGATCCTCTTGAGCAGCAACCGCCAAAAGCATGTAGTCCACCCAGAACGTGGCTAACCCTTCAACGACGGAAGCTTGGTTGGGTAGCCCATCCTGCCGAAGGAGGATCTCTACCATCTCGTCTATAGTAAGTTCGTGACCGGCCGCTCGTGCCAGTACTCGGTCATCGTCGCCCACACAGGCTGACAGTCCGGCAAGGAGTGCCAGAATCACTGTCCACACGGTTCGTCGAAGCGCAGAAAGGTGCGGTGGACGATTACCCTTCATTTTCCCTAGGCTATGTGTCATGCGATATCACTCGGGTACGTTAGGTATCCAGTAGGGCTGTGAGAGCCAAAATAAGTGTTGAAATTAGCTCATCCGGCTCTTCCTGACGAAGGACCACCGAAAGAGGAGTCATCCGGCGGACCTCCATCTCAATACGGCGATCCCGCAACGGATCCTCCAAAACTGAGAGGCGGGGGATCACAGCAGGTAAGAAGTTCACCCGTGCCTCGTAATCTCTCACAAGAATTCGTTTTGCTCCTAGCTTACGTCCAAGGATCCGGAGTGATGCTGCCTGGAGGAGGTGTTCAACTCTTGGCGGAGGACTGCCAAAGCGATCGACCAGCTCCTCGCGTAAGGAGCCCACTTGCGAAATATGGACGAGCTTGGACAAGCGTCGGTAAAGGTGCAACTTTTGTCCCGAATCCGAAATGTATTCGTCGGGAAGATATGCTGACCCTGGTATCGATATTTCTGGATCAGGATGAGCTTGGTCCTGCGATCCTCCTTTTAGGCGCGATACCGTTTCCTGAAGGAGTCTCATGTAGGTATCGACGCCGATTGCCTGCGCGAACCCCGACTGGTCACCACCAAGAAGATTGCCCGCTCCGCGAATCTCCATGTCCCTCAATGCCACTGAATATCCGCTTCCCAATTCGGTATAGTGTTCTAGGACTTTAAGCCGACGCTGTGCATCAGCGTTCAATTCGTCGGGGGTTATAAGATAGCAATAGGCTCGCCGGTCCGAGCGCCCTACTCGTCCTCGAATCTGATAGAGTTGTGACAGCCCGAAATGGTCGGCCCGGTTTACTATGAGGGTATTCGCGTTCGGAACGTCCAAGCCGTTTTCGATGATAGATGAGCAGACGAGAATGTCGATTTCGCCCTCCACAAAGTCTCGCATCACGCGATCCAGTTCCTTTGCCTTCATCTTACCGTGTGCCACTTCAACTCTAGCCTCCCGAGCGAGCTGTTGGATGCGATCGGCAGCTCCTTGAATGGTTGAAACAAGATTGTGAAGAAAGAAGACCTGCCCTCCCCGGTCGAGTTCTCGCTGGAGTGACTCGGCGATGATCGGATCTGACCAGCGAATCAGGGTCGTGAAGATCGGCATGCGATCCCGAGGTGGGGTGCGAATGAGTGACAGATCGCGTACCCCCAAGAGAGATAGTTGAAGAGTTCGGGGAATGGGTGTAGCGGTGAGTGTCAAAACGTCGATGCTAGTCCGTAGTTGTTTAAGGCGTTCTTTGTGACGCACCCCGAAACGTTGCTCTTCATCCACGACGAGAAGTCCCAGGTCCCTGAACTTGACATCGTGTGAGAGCAGACGGTGTGTCCCTATGATCACGTCTACTTCTCCGGTCTGGAGGCCCTTCAAAAGCACCCGCTGCTCTTTAGGCGTTCTAAATCTACTCAGCCCCCCGATCCGCACCGGGTAGTCAGCGAGCCTCTCCTCGAAAGTGTGTCGGTGTTGTTCCACAAGCACCGTCGTCGGAGCGAGTACCGCCACTTGTTTCCCGTCCTGTACGGCTTTGAAAGCAGCTCGGATAGCGACTTCGGTTTTGCCATATCCGACGTCCCCACAAACCAAGCGATCCATCGGTTCGGAAGACTCCATGTCACGCTTCACTTCTTTGGATGCTGTTCTTTGGTCCGGGGTGTCCTCATATAAAAACGAAGACTCCATTTCCTTCTGCCAGAGCGTATCGGGTGAACAGGCGAAGCCTCGGACGGTTGAGCGTTCAGCGTAAAGCTGAAGCAGTTCCACCGTCATTGTTTCAATCGCTTTACCGGTCTTCCGCTTAAGGGTTTTCCAGCGCTTACCACCGATGCGGTGTAAGGCAGGAGGAACCGAAGCCTCGGATTCGCCTACCCAACGCTCTACGAGATCGAGTCGGTAGACTGGGACCCGAAGAATTTCCCCTCCCGCGTACTCGATAGCCATAGATTCGAGTTCCTCACCCCCGACCCGCACGCGGTGGAGACCTCTGAAGATGCCAATGCCGTGATCCATATGGACCACGTGGCTTCCGGGGGTTAGTTGCGATAGGCTTTCAAGGGAAACAGCCCCTCGGAAGCGTTCCGTCCTTCGAATTCGTCGAGAGCGACGGAAGATTTCGTGGTCCGTAAGAACCTGAAGTGGCGATTCAGTATCCTCGAGTATGAAACCGGCCGAGAGTGAACCGACGACGATGTTCACGCCCGGTGGCATCTTTCTAGGACCGCTGAGGATTTCCTCGAGGCGATCGCACTGTCCTTGGTTGTCGCAAAGGATCAGGCTGCGGCCTCCCTGGCCCGCAACGTTGTGTAAAGCCTGGCTTAAATGATTGATGTCACGATCTATCAGGGGAGGAGGTGAACAGGTTAGAACGAAGTCTCCAACGTGATTCGAGACAAAGTTGATTCCGGCAAAAGAACGGAGACGTGCGTCCGCCTTCTCGGGCGTCAAAAAAAGTTCCTCGGGAGAATCCGGTGTGTTGCCTTCAGAGATAAGTTCATTGTGCAATCGAGAGACATGGCTCCAAGTTCTCTGGAGCTCTGACGTCCACGGTTTCTCCCCCAATCTGATAAGCAGAGTGTCAGCAGGGAGGAGTTCGAGGAGTGAGCGAGAGACGAGGGCACCATCCGTTGACTCTCTCCGAAAATCCACTGGTAAAACGTGAGCTTCTTTTATACTCTCGGTTGAGCGTTGTTCGAGGGTGTCGAAATATCTCATTGAGGCGATTTCGTCACCCCAAAACTCCACTCGAAAGGGCTCAGGTGTTCCAAAGGAAAAGACATCTAGAAGCCCTCCACGAACTGCATACTGTCCGACTTCCTCAACCACCGGAACTCGCTCGAATCCTCGTTCCGAAAGTCCATTTAAAAGAGCCTGAAAGCCGACCTTCTCACCGACGTGGAGCGTAATTCTGAGGTCAGCTAGACCGGACGGAATGGGCGACCGCTCCTGGAGGGCGCGCACGGTGGTGACTAATAGCCGTGTCCTCCCGCCCAGTAACGCCTCGACGGTTTCGACACGGATTCCACCGATCTCTAGGTGTGGCTCGCTTGATTCGTATGGAAGTGCTTCTCGTTGGGGAAAGAGGTAGGAGGCGTTTCGACCCAGAAGTATTTCCAGATCCGCCTTCGTCTCAGTGGCCTGGCTCGGAGAACGTGCCACGACGACCACAATCGGAGTGACCAAGCGTTCGTGGAGAGCAGCGACGACTGCGGTTGCTGCGGAGCCCACAGCTCCTCCGAAGGTCAGACGTTTTCCGCGACTTGGAAGATTCTCACAAAGCTCCACCACACCGGGACATGCACTTGTGGCTTGGATGAGGAGGTGGTGATTACCGGACACGGTCAGGCGGCGGAAGGCCTCTTCACTCGGGTTATTTCTCCGACCGATCGTGTAGTGGCCGTTCTTGGTCCGGATGCGGCGACGAGGCTCTCGGCAATCAGGACGATCACTGCGATCGCCAGAAGCCAACGCCAAATCTCAGGACCCTTTCCGGTTGAAAATAAGGATCGAACCCATCTCGAGCTATCCGCTACAATGGTCACAGATCCTGGTAGTAGACTCCTCAGTTCATCCCTTGCAATAGGCTTCAGGATCGATTCTTGGGGGGGGGTGTTGACGGCCACTAACCCGAGAGTCGAATCGTTCTGGAAAACCTGGTAGAGCCCGGCCCAACGGGTAGCGTGGAAGAGTTGAGTGTCGTCGAGTGGATGAAGCACTCCTCGAGGATCACGAACGCTCGTTGCACCTGGCGGCGGTGTGATCGGTTCGCCGGCCAGTATTGCATCACCTCCCCCTTCCACTACGTCCCAGCGAGACAACATCCACTCTAGAAGCGGGATCAGAGCAGCGGTCAACGGGAGGTTGGCCGACTGATCGTCCAGTCCAGATGCGAGAAGAAGGTAGGGCCCCCTTGGGGTCACACCTTCGACCAGCCAGGGTTCCCCTGACGAGAGGCGAGCAAGAACTCCGTCTTCAAGGTCTGGGCTGCCTGGGATCAGGAGATAGTGGGACCGGACTCGGACTTCCCCGAGATCGACGGAACCGTTCCAGCGGGTTACCGTGGCCTCGCCGGATACAGGAATGAGTTCATATCGCCAGGGAATTCCGACAGCCGCGAGCGAACGATTTAGCCCTGGTAGGAGCGTGGGATCTGGGGGAGCAAGCACGACGGTTGCCCGGCCCTCTTTTGTGGCCTCCATTAATCCGGATCCGGCGATGCTCATCAGAACTTCAGCATTCCGCACGTCCGTCATTCGGACGCGCCTAGCATCCGTAAGAACAGGCAGGGCTTCCGAGAGGAAGAATGGACTCGTTCCTGCTGTTGCGACCATGGGGGGAGGACGAACCTGAAAAGCAAAGAAGCGGCGATCGTCTCCCCGAAGGTTGTCGGGATCTGTCTCTACATACCCACTCACACTCCCCATTCCAAATGGACCTAGTGGCAGGAGCGTAGAGGCGTTAGAAGTACCGCTACTTGCACCAAGAATTCGATTTCCTATGGCCAGACGAAGCGGGACGTCAGGACTGTCTACAGTTCCGGAAATGCGGATTGAAAGCAGAGTGCGTTGGTTAGCTAGTGGTGCCAGACCGCCACCGATGACAAGACTGTCAAGATATGTGTTCGGCCTCTCAGTGGAACGCTCGTCGAAAACGACGAAAGGAACTGCCTCGAGTCCAGCTTTAAGTGGCGAGCCTCTAAATGCTGACGCTTGGAGATCCGAGATCAGATGAATTTCACCGGCCTCTAGGTCGGAGCCGGAAACAAGAAGAATCGATCTTTCGAATGCGGCGAGTAGGTCCCCCGACGTGTCCGCCACGTCGGTCTCCCGGATTGCTGACAAGAGATCTCCTCGGGAGCCGGTGATCGCGAGATCCCAAGGCTCCCCTGCTCGGATCAGCCAGATCCGGTCTTCGTCACTCGCGCTCTCGATACTCTGGGTGGCTATCATCTTGAGGAGGTCCAACACCCGGTTGCCCTCACGAATCAATCCCGAGCTCATCGAGTTATCTAAGACGATGACCATGGCTGTAGGATCGTGTGCACCTCCGGCACCATAGAGAAAGGGTCGAGCCCCTGCACCGACGAGCAGAGCAATGGCAGCGATACGAAGTAGAAGAAGGAGGAGCTGCCGAAGTCGAATGGTCCGAGCGTGTTCCTTTTCGGTCCGAAGTAGGTAACGTAGTGCCGGAAACGCCAACCTTCGCCCTTCATGACGATGAAACAGATGCAGGAAAAGTGGCACCGCAACGGCCAGCCCTGCGATCAGGAAGGCCGGTGACAGGAAGCCCATTAGCCGAGGTGCTCCCGCTTTCTAAGGTAGAATCGAAGAGCTCGCGAAAGTGGCTCTTCGGTTCCGACGACGACGTAATCGACGCCGTGCGGCCGAAGTCCACGATCCCATTCTCCGAGAGCGTCTCTTACCGCGTCTCGGTAGGCTGACCGCACGTCGGCAACGTTGACGTCCATCTCCTGTCCCGTCTCGGGATCGAAGAAGCGAGCGTCGCCAGCGGCTGGAAGTTCCCGCTCGCCAGGATCCAGGATGTGAATCACGAGCACTTCGTGTCCACGGTGCCGCAGAAAACGTAATGCAGTACGGGTCGTGTCTGGATCGACGAGCAGATCGGAGAGGAGAATCACAAGCCCTCTTCGGCGCAGTCTTACTGCGACTTCACGCAGAGCCGAATGGGCCGACGTGCGTCCTTGTGCCTCAAGTCGTACCAAGTGCCGAAGAACTTCATACCAATACTTGGACCCACCTCGGGAAGCTACTCGAGTTACGATTTCTTCGTCGAACGCTGTTAGTCCGACGGAATCGCCCTGACGAAGGAGGATCAGCGCTAGGGAAGCTGCCAGATGCTTGGCGTACCAGAGCTTGGTTGGAATGGCTTCGGGATTCGAACTCCAACCCATCGAAGTACTGATGTCCAAAAGAATGTACGCTCGGAGGTTGGTCTCCTCTTCGAACTGCTTCACGTAATACCGATCAGACCGACCAAACATCCGCCAGTCGATGTGTCTCAGATCGTCTCCAGGCTGGTAGGCTCGAAGCTCTGCAAATTCTGCAGAAAATCCTCTGTGTGGTGAACGATGAAGACCCATGATGAACCCTTCCACAACTTGTCGCGCTATCAATTCCACGCCGCCGAGTTGAGAAAGCGCGTACGGGTCCATGAGGTCGGGTCGTGGATGGAGATTACGGTCGCCGTGGGAAATCGTATCCAGCATGGGGAGGAGACTAGCGGGTCGACCGAGAAAGGCAATGCCCCTCGTTAAGGTTGTGAAAGAACGTTTCGAGCATGAATTTACCCCTTCGAATCCCGCATTAGACGTCCTCCGGGTCGGTGTAGACACCGAGGTGTCTTCTTTGGGGGTTTCTGCCCGATTATCTTGAGTTGGTCAACCAAAGAACAACTTTCTACCGGAAATCGCTTCTCCTGTGGACCTCAACAACCTCCGCAACTTCTGCATCATCGCTCACATCGACCACGGTAAGTCGACACTGGCGGATCGATTGTTAGAGGCCACGCGCACGCTCGATCAGCGGAATATGAGAGAGCAGGTTCTAGACTCGAACGAGTTAGAGCGCGAGCGCGGGATTACGATCAAACTTCACGCCGTTAGAATGCGATACGAGGCTGAGGATGGAAGGGAATATGTCCTGAACCTCATCGATACCCCTGGGCATGTCGATTTCACATATGAGGTTTCACGTTCACTCGCAGCATGTGAGGGTGCGATTTTGATCGTGGATGCCACTCAGGGGGTACAGGCTCAGACTCTCTCCAACCTATTCCTGGCCCTGGATGCTGATCTTTCGATTATTCCTGTGATCAACAAGATCGATCTACCAGGCGCGGAGCCTGAGCGACGTCGGTCGGAGTTAGCCGAGCTTCTCGGGATCGACTCCGAGATGATCTTGATGGCAAGTGCAAAGGAAGGCGAAGGAATCCAGCCCATCTTGGAGGCTGTTGTTGAACGAGTGCCGGCCCCGCAGGGGGCCATCGCTGCGCCGTTTCGCGCGCTAATCTTCGACTCCTCGTATGATCAATATCAGGGTGTTGTCCCCAACGTCCGGGTTGTGGATGGCGTTCTGAAACCGGGGATGTCGATTACCTTCGGCGCTGTGGACGCTAGATACGAGGTGACTGAAGTGGGCTTCATGCGCCTAGGTCGGGTCAAGCGTCCCGAAATTGGCCCTGGAGAGGTTGGCTATATCATCGCTGCCATCAAAGACGTCTCTCACATCCAAGTTGGAGATACGATTCTCGACGCTGATCAAAAGGCTGCAGAGCTTCTGGAGGGCTACAAAGAGATACACTCGATGGTGTTCGCGGGGCTCTATCCGACTGACGCTGACGACTACGAAGGCCTGAGGGAGGCCCTCGACCGTCTCAAGCTTAGTGACAATAGTCTTCACTATGTAGCCGAGACTTCTGTCGCTCTGGGGTTCGGATTCCGGTGCGGATTTCTTGGTCTGCTTCACATGGAAATCGTCCAGGAACGTCTCGGCCGTGAGTTTGGTGTCGACCTGGTTACAACGGTTCCTAACGTCGAGTACCACGTAACCTTGACTGACAGCTCCGAGTTGGTCATCGAGAACCCAACGGCGCTTCCGGAGCGAGCTCGAATCGTTGATGTGCGAGAACCCATTGTAAAGGCTCGGATTGTTTGTCCGAGTGAATATATTGGCAACGTGCAGAAGCTTTGCCACGATCGCCGCGGGGTATTTCAAGGAATGCAGTACCTCGATCCACAGCGTGTGGAGCTCTTTTTCCATCTGCCGCTGGCAGAGATCGTACTTGATTTCTACGATCGATTGAAGGGCGGCACGCGAGGCTATGCTGGCCTGGACTATGAGTTTTTGGAGTTTCGATCCGGAGATTTGATCAAGCTAGATATTCTCGTGAATGGGGACCCGGTCGACGCGTTCTCCGTCATCATTCACCAAGACAAGGCGATGGAATACGGTCGGGACTTGGTTCGCCGTCTCAAGGAGTTGATTCCTCGGCAACAATTTGAGGTGGCCCTACAGGCGGCCATCGGAACCCAAATCGTGGCCCGGACAAACGTAAAGGCACTGCGGAAAAATGTGACAGCAAAGTGTTACGGGGGTGACATTACCCGCAAGCGGAAGCTTCTCGAAAAACAAAAAGCTGGCAAGAGCCGAATGAAGCAAATCGGTTCCGTTGAGATTCCACAGGAAGCTTTCTTGGCGGTTCTGCAACTCGGCGATTCATGAAATTAGGCGGGAGGCCAGAGTTGGCATTCCGGTCTCGGGCCATCGCTTCGGCACTGACGGTACCTTGCGATGAATGAACAGAATCCGAAGCGCCTCGGAGTCGTAGGGACACTCGTTTGGGACACTATTGTATATCCGGGGGAGCAGCCGGAGCCGACGGAAGGGTGGGGAGGTGTAGCGTACGCCCTATCGGCTTTCGAAGCGACTCTTTCGGACGACTGGGAGATCGTGCCCATTATCAAAGTGGGGTCCGACTTGTCGGAGTCTGCGTGGAGATTGCTACGATCTATTCCGAGGATGGACCTAGAGACGGGGATTCGGGTTGTCCCAGAACCAAACAACCAAGTGGAGCTTGTCTACACGGATCCGGCACGACGTAGAGAGTGCCTGATCGGAGGGATGCCTCCCTGGGTATGGGATGAGTTAGAGCCGTTGGTAGGGACTTGCGATGTTCTTTATGTAAACTTCATCTCCGGCTTCGAGATGGAACTGGATACCGCCGTATCCCTCCGAAGTGAATTTCGTGGGCCTACCTACGCAGATTTGCATTCGCTTTTTCAGGGAATCAGCCGCACCGGTCTTCGGTTCCCTCAGGAGCTACCGTCGTGGAAAGAATGGCTTTGCTGTTTCGACGCCGTGCAGATGAACGCGGAGGAGTTCGAATTACTTGGTCGGGCCATAGGCGATCCATGGGAACTGGCGGCACAGAGTGTGGGTCCCGAGTTAAAGTTGGTTGCCGTGACTCTAGGAAATGACGGGGCCGGGGACGTCACCGGTGCAGGCTTCAGGAGTGATCCGTTCCATTGGCCTGAAACCCGTTATCAAGTGGCAATCCCTGGGCCTGCCCGCAGTGGGACCGAATCTGCGTGTGGCGGTGTCGAAGTAGTGGGGGATCCGACGGGCTGCGGAGACGTCTGGGGTGCCACGTTCTTGGCCCGGTTATTGAGAGGAGATCAAATTGAGTCGGCGATGACCGAGGCAAACTGTGTTGCGGCGAAGAACGTGAGGTATCAGGGTGCAACCGGACTCAATCGGCACCTCCGGGACGGGCTCTCTGCCGACGGAACCACATGAGGGTCATCGATCTTCCCGCATCCCTCGATTTCCAGACATCGGAAGCACTTATTACGGAAGTCAGCGGGAGCGGAAGTGGGAAAGTGCTTTTCGATGGCCGCCGTCTTCGGTGGGTTGGCCCTAACGGGATGGTCAGTCTCTTGGCTGCTGGCGCTGTGGTTCTCGACCGGAGTGGCGAGGTTCCACGTCTGGCGTTGCCTCCGGAAGGGGATGTGAGGAATTACCTTGACCGGATGGAATTCTTCGAAGCTGCTGCAAAAATTTTCGAGCCCGATGTGACTACCGGTAAGAGAGTGGCTGGCGAATCGGAGGTTCTCCTAGAGGTCACATCGATCATGACCAACAGTGATGTGCACGAGGTTGTAGATCGAGTACAAAAGCGAGCCGGGGCCATCCTGTCGAAGACTTTGAGCTACCCCCCGACTTCGGTAGTCCAATTCAGCGTGATCTTGAGTGAAGTGTGCCAGAACATCATCGAACATGCCGACGCACCCGGGTGGGTGACGGCCCATTCGTATAACTGGTCGAAGAGGTTGGGGCGTCAAGTCGTGGTCATTTCGTTAGCTGACCTGGGGAGAGGCTTCCGTGGCTCGCTTGCTGAAGAGCATTCGGCCCACTTCGCAGACCGATGGGGAGATGCCACTGCACTCGAAGCGGCTTTTATCCATGGCCTCACACGTTTTCCGGATTCGGGTCGAGGACAGGGAATTCAACAGATCCGGAAGCAGGTTAGACGGTGGGACGGTCTTATTTCTATACGTAGCGGAACGGCACGAATCTCCGACGTACCCAACTGGTCCGACGAGCCACCGATGGAGGAGGGCCTCTCGGACTTTCCCGGTGCTCAGATCAACATCATTCTCCCGGAGCGAGTTGGACATGAGGTCTGACCTGGGAATCGATCCTATCGCCATTGATGTGGGTCGTCTCCTCCAGCACTCGGTCCCGTCCCTTTACTCGTACCTCGTAACACGACCCACAGGCCGTGCTGTCCGAATAGCCATTGAGGATCAGTTGTCTGAAATGTCGGGGGCTTCGCTGTCGATAATTGACCTTTCTCGGGTGACGGTCATCGATTTTTCATGTGCAGATGAAGTGGTTGCCAAGCTTCTGATGCGCTTTCTTCAGGAGGATCGACCAGGTGACGTTTTGTTCGTGTTTCGGGGATTAGACACGCGTCATCACGAGCCGATTCAAGAAGTATTGAAGAGACAAACGCTTCTTACGGTCACGGAGGGAAGTGATGGGCGGTTCGAGTTGTTGGGAAACCGAACTGATGAAGAGCAGCACGCTTGGTCCGTGCTCGAAAGCCGGGGACGCATCGATATGCCCGAAATTCCAAGTGTGTTTCCACGAGTTCTTCACCGCCGCGCGCTCAACGAACTCGTGCTCAGGAGAGTGGCGTTTGCTTCACCCGATGCTGGTGGGTACCATGCGCTCAGCACCCTGCTGAGCGATCCCCATGAATGAGGCCTCCCGATGAGCTAGGCATGTTCAGAGGGACTCGCCGTCCAGGCTATCCGGTCTGGCTTGTCGGTTCCCGCCTAGTCTGCTCCCATCGACGGATAGCGATAGTCGGTCGGCGGGTTGAAGGTTTCACTCATGGTCCTCGGGGACACCCAACGAAGCAGATTGAGTGTCGACCCCGCTTTGTCGTTTGTCCCGCTTGCCCGTGCTCCGCCAAAGGGTTGTTGTCCAACGACTGCGCCAGTTGGCTTGTCATTCACGTAAAAATTTCCAGCCGTGTACCGAAGGGTGTCCTGGGCATCTCTGATTGCGGCACGATCATCCGCAATTACAGATCCGGTTAGAGCGTACGGAGATGTGGCATCGATGAGAGAGAGCGTTTCTATCCACTCTGAGTCGGGATACACGTAGACCGTTACGACTGGCCCAAATATCTCTTCACACATTGATTCGTAGTCTGGAGAGCGACTATGCATGATCGTCGGCCGTATGAAGTAGCCCTCGGAGTCGTCATAATTGCCACCGACGAGGATATCAACGTCCGGGCTGGCTTCGGCACGATTGATGTAGCCGGTGATTTTGTCGAAGGCTGAATTGTGGATCACTGCACCCATGAGATTCCGAAAGTCGGTAGGGTCACCCATCGCGATCGCGTCGGTCTCGTCGACAAGCGGTCCTTTCAACCGTTTCCAGACGCTCTCTGGCACATACACACGGGACGCCGCACTGCACTTCTGGCCCTGGTACTCGAAGGCTCCCCGGACGATTGCCGTCCTCAGGGCTTCCACGTCTGCACTCGCATGTGCGATGATGAAGTTTTTCCCTCCGGTCTCACCCACCAGCCGTGGGTAGGACCGATAGGTTGCGATGCGTTCGCCCACTGTCCTCCAAAGGCTTTGGAAGACACTTGTCGATCCCGTGAAGTGCACTCCGGCGAGATCCCGGCTCCCAAGTACAGATTCCGTGGTCTGAGCTGGAGGAGCGGGAACAAAGTTGATCACACCGGGGGGTAGCCCAGCGGCCTCGAATACGCGCATCACATAGTAGCTGCTCAGAAGGGCTGCACTCGACGGTTTCCACAACACCGTGTTGCCCATCATAGCCGGTGTAGACGTAAGATTTCCGCCGATGGCGGTAAAATTGAACGGTGAAATAGCGTATATGAAGCCTTCGAGAGGGCGATGATCTGTCCGGCTCCAGCGGCCAGGACCCGAAACAGGCTGCCCATCATAGATGGTCTGGGCGAAGTGCACGTTGAAGCGCAAGAAATCGATGAGCTCACACGCTGCATCGATTTCGGCCTGATGCACGGTCTTACTTTGGTTAAGCATCGTTGCGGCGTTGACCGTATCTCGCCATGTAGTTTCTAACAGATCCGCTGCCCTCAAGAAGATCGTTGCTCTGTCCTCCCAGGCCATGCTCGACCAATCGGCGTGGGCGTCTGTACAAGCTCGCATGGCCCTGTTGATTTCGATGGTGCTCGCGCGGTGGCACTTCGCCAGGACATGGGCATGCCGGTGAGGCATCACCACGTCGGTCGTGTCACCGGTTCGGATTTCCTCACCCCCGATGATCAAGGGAATCTCGATTTGTTCGGCCTCCAAATCATTCAGCTTGACCTTGAGGGATGTGCGTTCGGGGTCGCCAGGCGAATAGTTTCTCGTAGGCTCGTTCTCAGGACTGGGGGCACGAGCTGTGGTGTTCATTGATTGCGCTTTCTCTTGCAGGGTTTCTCAGGAGAGCCAAATCTTGGTTGTCAACGTGACATGCCGCAAGCATTCCCGAAAATCCTAGAGCAGATAGGAACTTTACGAATGGTAAGAGTGATAAGCTGTGATCGGATATGCTGCTGGGCTCAAGACGCTTGCAGCAAACCAGAGCTATTCAACATTCGTTATCTTTAGGATCTATGGCGGCCCCCCTCTTGCTCTAGCAGAAATGGCAGTTAGCATGGGGGGGTTTTAGTTGACTCCTACGATGGGCTATCCATAGCTTTTCTCAGGCCCTAGGAAACGGAATCCGGAAGTAGTGTATGTCGATTACTATCGAGGCACGGATCGAAGAGATCCTCGAATCAATACGACCTGCTCTCTGGGCGGATGGTGGGGATGTTGAATTACTGCGTTTCGATAGGAATGGGGGTGTGGTAGATCTGCACCTCCTCGGCGCGTGTGAGGAGTGTCCGATCTCCATGATGACCTTGAAAGAGGGCATTGAGAGAAGGCTCAAAGACGGCATTTCCGAAGTTACGGAGGTGAGAGCGGTTTGATGTTACGCTAGTGATCGAGACGACCCAACGGCTCGGCTCCGAAGCGTTCCTCAATCAAAGGCCTTCTCCTTAATTTAGCTTAACGTCTACTACAGGCGCTTCATCCAATAATTTCTCCCGCGGTCCGCAGGAATCGAAATGAGTGAGGAGTACATCCGGGAAGCAGTACTTAGCGTGCTGTCCGATATTAAGCATCCGACCACTGGTCGAGATGTGGTGGAAAGTGGGCAGGTTGAGGATCTGTCAGTCACCGAGGATGGGGACGTTCGTTTCTCCTTCCGCATCCAAGCAGATGACCCGAAAGGACTGGTGCGTAAGGTGCGTGCTACGGTGGAGGCCATTGAGGTAGTTACTAGCGTGAAAGTCAACGTTCAATTACCACAGTCCGGTCAAGCTCCCCTACCCGACGATCGAGAGACATCTTCGATCCCGGGACGTGGCCCGGGATCGGTGCCGGCTCCGACTCCGAAATCTGGAATCCTCAGTGAAGGTACCAAAGTGGTGGCAGTGAGCTCGGGAAAGGGAGGGGTGGGAAAGTCGATGGTGGCGACGAACCTTGCAGCTGCACTGGCTGCTAGAGGGCAAGTCGTGGGTCTCTTGGACGCGGACATCTACGGGCCGAACATCCCATTGATGTTCGGAGTTGAGGGCCGTCCTGCGGTAACGGGTGCGAAGGGGCAGGAAATGATCGAGCCGATGGAGGCTCACGGAGTCCGCCTAATGAGCCTAGGATTCCTGCTGGATAAGGAGCAGCCCGCCATCATGCGGGGTCCCCTCATCTCGGGAATCCTCAAGCAGTTCCTTGAGCAGGTGAGTTGGGGTGAGCTGGATGCTATGGTCGTCGACATGCCTCCGGGCACAGGAGATGCACAACTTTCTCTTGTCCAAACGATTGATCTTGATGGTGTTGTGATGGTGAGCACCCCTCAGGATGTTGCTACCGGAGACGTGCGCCGAGGCATCAAGATGTTCGAGCGGGTAAATACACGTGTGTTCGGCCTTGTGGAAAACATGTCCGGTCTCGTCTGTCCTCATTGCAGTGAGGTCGTAGATGTTTTCGGGAGTGGGGGCGGAGACCGTCTCGCAGAAGAGATGGATCTTCCCCTACTGGGGAGGGTGCCATTGGACCCAGCGGTTAGGTCCGCTGGGGACGAAGGTGCACCGACAGTAATCTCAGCCCCTGATTCAGGGGCCGGACAGGCCCTGCGAAAACTTGCTGATGTGGTTTCAGAGATGCTGGTTACAGGACAATAAACCTGGGGAGCATTTGGGGATGGCTAAAAGGCTACTCTTCCTCTAGCCAGCGGCGGTCCGCAGAGGAAAGGCTGTTACCCGTCCCCTTGTCGATTAGCTTTAGGATCACCCATCCGACTAGGAGGACTGGCGCTACCTTAAAGAGTAGGAACCCCGCGAGGCCGAGACCAAGTGACAGGACCGTACCTAGAATCGACAGTACGATGACCGCGACCATCAAGGTCACTAGGCCGACGACGAAGAAAGTCAGCAGCGAGCCGATCATTGTTGGGTCCTCCTAATTAACGCACCAAGATTACACGGATGCTTCCGAAAACGAGGCCGGCGGCAACTTGATCCACGGTATCGTCATCGCTTAACAAATATTGCGTGTCACTTTGCTTGACGAACCTTTCCAAGCCTAGCGAAGTGAGGAAGGTGTAGGACAAGCTAACGAAAATGTTGAATGGGTGGCGAGATTTTCTCAGGCCGAGCCTTCTAGGCATCCGTCAAGGAAGTGTAGGATGCCGGCAGTTAGGAGTTTTGCAGGGATGAGACTAGGGACGATGACGAGTCCTAACAGGGCTGAGGTGCATGAAAGACACACACACGGGTCCCGTAACCTTTATGAGTTCTTTGGGTCAGGATGGCACGTGACCGTCTCCGTCGTTGGCGTCCCTCGATCTAGCGATTGCTTCGCCTTCTGGTCGCTGTCTACGATGGGATCCTATGTCGCTTCTAGTGCGGCCTACGCCACTTCTTTAACAGGCCTCTAGGATTGAAGAGAACGGATCAAGTCCGGACGATATTCTCTGAGATTGCTCCAACATACGATCTCCTCAACCATGTCCTGAGCTTCAATGTAGATGGGAGATGGCGGAAACAGGCAGTTCGAATGTTGCGGTGGAGAGACCATAAGTCGGGCCGGTACCTAGACGCGTGCGCTGGCACATTCGACCTGAGTCTGGCCTTGGTGAGCGAACGTGACTTCGCTGGGTCAGTCGTAGCGACGGACTTCGCTCTTCCGATGCTGCTTGAGGGAAGAGATAAGCTGCGGGGCTCCATATCGACTGTGTGTGGAGATACACTGCGGTTACCGTTTTCTGACGGTTGCTTCGATGGCGCTACAGTGGGTTTCGGCGTTCGGAATTTGACGGATCTCAGTGGTGGGTTCAGTGCGTTAGCGCGTGTTATTCGCCCGGGAGCACGCCTGGTGATCCTTGAATTCACGCTCCCGCCGAACCCTGTTTTCCGGGCACTGTACAAGCTCTACTTCAACCGAATTCTACCCATCGTCGGCCGAGTTGTCTCCGGGCATCCGTGGGCTTATACGTATTTGCCAGAGTCCGTGAAAGAATTTCCTCCACCATCAGAGTTGGCTGACCTATTACGGGAGTCAGGATTCAAGGATGTCAAGTGGCGGTTCGTGACGGGAGGGATCGCGGCAATCTACGTCGGGATAAGGGTTTGATCACCCGAGGTATCGGGCTCCCGGTCTTCTGTATCCAGAACCTGAATTGGCCCAAAACTGTCCAGGCCTAGGTCAAAAGCGTTGGGGTCCCCAACTATTAGAATCACCATCTCATCCAAACCGTTCAGGGGTACATTGTCCCGGAAGACCTCGTGAACGCTTGTGGAGGTCACTCCTTGGATTCCCTTCAGGTATCTGGAAAGCCAGTCGAGAGGAAGATTCTGGCTCAGATAGAGCATCTGTCGAGAGACTATTGTGGCTGGACTCTGAAAATTGAAGACGAAGCTGTTCGTTACTTGGGAGACCACGTCACGTATCTCACTTTCTTCGGGTGGTGCGGACGACATCTCCCCCAAGATCTCCGTAATGAGGCGAAGCGCTGCGACGGTAGTTTCGCTCTTTGTCTGCGTGACTGCCCCGATGATGCCGTTTGAGCGGACTGGTGTAGTCCAGATTGAGGCCGCAGAATAGGCCAAGCCCTCTTGCGTGCGGATCCGAGAAGCGAGACGGCTGGTAAGTCCGGATCCGCCAAGGATCGAGTTTCCGATACGGGAAGAAAAGTAGCGACTGTCGTCAGTGAGTTGGACGTCACTGGGTTTGCCGATAATAATCGTACTCTGTTCGATATTCTTGGGAAGAACGTACACGCCCGGACTCGCCGGAAAGGTTGGCAGCGGAGGATCTTCCAGCACGCCTTCACACGGTGGCCACCGGTCGAACATGCGCTCCAATTTGGGGCGAATCTCCGTCCAAGCCACATCTCCCGTAATGCCCAATGTCAGATTTTCAGGGCAAAAAATCATCCTGTGCACACGATGCAGAATTTCAGGTGTCAAGTTGTCCGGTTCGAGATCTTCAGCTGTCAGTTCCCACCCCAAGGGGTGATCCCCAAAGATTAGGTTGTTGAATTTCATGACCGCTAACCTGGTGGGGTCGTCTCTTCTCCTGATTAAATTGTCCAGTTCCTGACCTCGCCATACCTCGACTTGCGCGAGGTCGAACGCAGGGTTCTTGATAAGATCACTCCAAATGTCGAGCCCGACATCTAGGTGACGTGTCAACGTATTCATCGAGGCGAAGGCGGTACGTCCACCACGTCCGAAAGACGTTTCCACAGAATAGAACTCAAGCAGTTTATCGACGGAATCCGGTGGAAGAGTGAGGGTGCCACCAGATCGCAGGAGGATCGGGACGGCGACAGCCGGTCCTTGATCACCTAGCGAAAAGTGAACGGGGCCACCACGAAAACGAGCAAATATCGACACAAGGGGTAAGTGGTGATCTTCGAGGAGGAATACTGTCACCCCGGGGCCGATCTGGTACTCCTCCGGTCCAGAGGGCTGAAACTGGAGTGGCTCAAACGTAAGCTGGTCGTGCGTCCTCGGCACAGTTGCCTGCGCTTCCAGACCAGTAGGAACGCTCTCACCTACGAAAGCCGTGAGCATGACTCCGTAGATCGCTGCCGCTTTGAAATACCGGAAGATCATCAGTGGGTGGGGGAGTTAGACCGAATAAGCGTGGCGACCGTGCGGTTTTCACGACTAAAAAAAGTCTGCACCACACGGCTGATGTCCTCTGGCCCAACAGTGAGTAAACGTCCACTGAGCTCGAAGGTCGTACGCCAGTCACCGAAGATCGAACTGGACTCGGCGAGTTGAAGTGCTAACCCCATATTGGATGTCAGCCTTCTCACTCCATTCGCCTCGAGCTGATTACGAATGCGCTGCAGCTCCGTCTCCGAAGGGGGATCGTGAAGTAAGGCATCGAGTTCGGCATACACGGCTGTCTCTATGGCCCGTGTGGTATTAGGCGCTCGCGGTGTGGCCTCGATCGTGAAGATCCCGGGGAACCGGCTGCCAGGACCCAAAGACGAGTAGATGTTCGTCGCGATTTGGTCCCGCATGACAAGGCGCCGGTAAAGTCTTGACGAGCGGCCTCCCGTAAGGAGGGCGGAGAGCACACGGAGGGCTGGCGCATCCTGGTGCGAAACTTCGACCACACGCCACCCAATACGCACCTGGGGCTGAGCGTCCAAAACCACTTCAATCCGTCTTTCCCCCCGCTGAACGGGTTCTTCCGTCAAGACGGCTGGAGGAGGATCTCCGGTTGGCAGATGTCCGAAGTATTGCTCGGCCCATGTCACGATTTGCTCTGGATCCACATTGCCGACGATAGCCACAATAGCATTCCCAGCTCCGTAGTATCGGCGGTAGTAATCCGCCACATCTTTTCGGCGGAGTCGCGTGATATCGGACATGTAACCCACAACGGGCTGACGGTAGGGATGAACTGTGAACGCCGTCCCCACGTGCGCCTCGAAGAGTAAACCGCCCGGCTGAGTATCGACTCGGAGGAGACGCTCCTCGGCCACTACGTCTCTCTCTGTGTAGAACTGGCGGAAGACCGGATTGCTCATCCGATCGGATTCCAGGAGGAACCAGAGCTCGACGCGGTTGGCCGGCATT
The DNA here is from genome assembly GCA_036336795.1 of Gemmatimonadota bacterium. Taxonomy (GTDB): domain Bacteria; phylum Gemmatimonadota; class Gemmatimonadetes; order Longimicrobiales; family Gaopeijiaceae; genus UBA822. The sequence goes on along the minus strand of JAYZFL010000022.1, from coordinate 142,287 downwards.
TCGACGACATACTTTGTCGATTCCCAGTCCGTTGTCGCATTTAAACCACGGGCACCATTCGTAGACAGAACTCGTGAAAATTCGTTCGGCTGTACGTAAACGTTCGCCTCATCTTCTAGAGCTCTGATGAGGGCTCTCATCGAAGGCGACGATGTCGTGTCACGGTGACTGGCTTGAAGCGCAAGGATTGAATCCTGGAGTGCGTCCATACGGATGAATAGGGAGCGTTCTGCCTCTAAGTTCAGCGTTCCGAGAGTCTCGGTCCCCTTGAAAAGAAGGTGCTCGAGTAGGTGAGCTGTGCCGGTGCGTCCGAGAAGTTCGTTGACACCTCCGACCGAGTATTGGACGACAAAGGAGGCGGTCGGAGCCCCGGGCCGGGGCAAGATCAAGAAGCGCATGCCGTTTGCCAATCGGTGTTCTACGACTGGGAGCTCCAGGCCGGCAGTCGTTTGTGCGTAGCTTGGAGGAGTTCCAACTCCAACGAGCAAGCTGATCACCGTAATGGTGGTGGCCCATGTCTGTAAGGTGAGAGTTGGGCGAGTGAAAACCCGTTTCACCTTCATGGTTTCTCTCCTGGTTCATACGGTTGGCACATGGGGCATAGAAAAGCCGAGCGGTTACCGAACACGGTGCGTTCGATCCCTGCGGAACAGCGGTGGCAGGGTTCCCCGACCCGACCGTAAACTGTAAGCGCTGCCGCATTCCCACCCGGTGCTCCGGAGGCATCCCGATAATCCCTCAAGGTTGTCCCTCGGTTCGCGAGTGCTTGCCGCAATGTGCTACGAAGGGCGCGGTGTAGTCGGCGAGCTTCACGTCCTGTGATTGACCTTGCCGATCTCTGGGGGTGAATGCCCGCGATATGGAGAGCCTCGTTCGCGTAAATGTTTCCCACACCGGCCAATCGGCGCTGGTTCAGAAGCCATGAGCGAATCGGTGAGCCCGATTCTTTCAGGCCCGCCAACAGTTTTTTCGCGGTGAAGGCGGCGGAAAGCGGCTCGGGCCCGAATTGGCGGGCACGTGCGTTCCACTCCAATCCGGACAAGACCTCCACGACACCGAAGCGTCGGACGTCATCAAAAACCAGCTTTGGGCCAAAGTCGAGTGTGAATCGTACCGCCGGGTGCGTTGCGTCCGATGCCTTCTGGGTGAGCAAGAGACGACCGGTCATACCTAGGTTTACCACGAGTACAGTATCACCCGTAAGGCAGGCTACGATATTCTTTCCTCGACGTGAGACTGAGTCGAACGTCCGACCTCTGAGCTCTGCCGAAAAATCCTGGGGTGGTTGGCGAAGTACATCAGGATGGAAAACGTTTACTCCTTCGATCGTTCGACCTAGCAAATCGGGCCCCAACCCTTTGACGATGGTCTCCACTTCCGGAAGCTCAGGCATTAAGTCGGCTCAGGGACGCTGCCGCTCTGCCCGCGCGAACTCTCTCCAGCCTATATCACCCCGGAACTGCTTCCCAGAAAATCGGATTGCCTCCGCTGCATTGAGGCTCTTTTGGGAGGCCCCACTAAGAGTTGGACCCAGGCCGGTTACTGCGATCACACGTCCACCTGATGTGATCAGTCCGTCGGCACCGGTACTGGATCCGGCGTGGAAAAGCAATATGTCGGGATCCTCTGCGATCCAGGTAGGAATCTCAATCGGGTGACCCTTCGGATAATCACCGGGATACCCCTCTGAAGCCAACACGGTTGTGAGAGCTGCGCCGTCCTCCCACTCCACCGCGGCCCCACCGAGGCGTCCCCCTCGTGCGATCTCCAGCATCGGATCGAGGAGAGAAGAAGTGAGCAAGGGTAAGACGACCTGGGTTTCTGGGTCACCGAAGCGACAGTTGAATTCAACGACGCGAGGTCCTTCCTCGGTCAGCATAATGCCGGCGTACAATAGCCCCTTAAACTCGGCACCGTCATCGGCCAACGCAGCAAGGGTTGGTCGGATGATGGTATTAACGACCTCCGATATCAGTTCTGGTGTTGCGAGTGCGACGGGCGCATAAGCGCCCATGCCTCCGGTGTTGGGTCCCCTGTCACCTTCTTCCAAACGCTTGTGGTCTTGAGATGGCAGGAGAGTCAGCGCGTCCCGACCGTCAGACAGGGCGAATACCGAAAGCTCCTCACCCTGCATGTATTCTTCGACAACGACCTCACGACCCGCTTCTCCGAACGTACGATCGGACATCATATTTGCGAGCACGCCAAGAGCTTCTTCCACGGTCTCACAAACGACCGCGCCCTTCCCAGCCGCAAGTCCAGAGGCTTTTACGACCACTGGCGCACCACGCTCTCGGACGTGAGATGCTGCTTCCTCGAAGTCACCGAACGACGCGAAGTCGGCAGTCGGAACCCCAGCCCGTAGCATGAGTTCCTTCGCATAAATCTTGCTAGATTCGATGCGAGCTGCCGCTCTGGTGGGTCCGAAAGTGGCGACCCCTGCTAGGTTGAGGCGGTCAGTGAGGCCGGACGCTAATGGGCCCTCTGGGCCGATCACTACGAGGTCGATATCCTGTGCGCTCGACCAACCCGCCAGAGCTTCGACGTCTCCGGGTTCAATCTCAATGGGCTCCACTCTCTCAAGCATCCCGCCGTTCGGGCGGGTAATGTAGAATGTCGCTCCTGGGGCATCTTGCTGAAGCTTCCAGGCCAGGGTGTGCTCACGGCCTCCATTTCCTACAATCAAGATTCGCATCCGGCTAGTCTAGCCTAGAATACAGCGCGGGCAACCGGTTCCTTGATTGCCCGCTCACAGGATCCAATCGAACCCGGCTTTCGGGAGTCGTCCACAGGCCGTCTATCGGTTAAGACCCCCCAGGATATCGTCGCTCATCCGCTTTGCTGCTCCTGCGACTTGGTCGAACAAGTCCCGGGCTTCTTGCGCATATGCTTGGGCCGCGTCTCGAAGGTCCTCTGTGTAGGCTAGGTCAGGCTCATCACGGTGTTGATACTCACCACGAAGAATACGGTCGTAGTCACCCTCTTCGATCCACGTGCGAATCTCGGCCAGCCGCAAGACATAGAACGGATGACTCTGACCCATAAGATTCAGTACCTTGAACATCTGATCTGCCACATCTCCTGACTCCCGATATTCCTCCGCTTGCATGATGAATTCGTCCAGATTCATCTCCTCGGCATCTCCTCCGCCTGCCATGGCGAGCATGGCTTCCATGACGCTCTGAGGGTTCTGGGTCGCCAGCAGACCGGCTCGATCACTAGAGAGCTCACTCTTGCGGGACCACTCGAGAAGCGCGACGAGAATCGCTCGTGCTGCGAGTCCCACCACCGGAAACCCCATACTGGCGAGCCGGATCAGTAGGACTGTCATAGTCCGGTAAAGAACATGGTCGCTCATAATGTGACCCAACTCGTGGCCCATTACGTACGAGAGTTGTTCATCATCTAGCAGGTTAACGGTGCCCGAATTCAGAATGATGAATGGCTCGTTCATTCCGTAGGCACCCGCGTTGACGATGGGCGTCTGCGAAACGAAGAGGGGGTATTCCTGGGGTGCATCCAGCGTATGAAGGACATTCTTGTATAGCCCGGAAACCCTGGAGAACTGCCGCTCTGAAACTCTGACCGAACTTGCCAGGAACGCTAGCCGAATCGGTTTCTCACCGAAGAAGCCGAACAGCTGCCGGAGAACGTCGTCAAACACCGGAATTTTTCGAAGAGCTGTCAGCGCTGCGCGGTCGGCTGGATGCTCCCAGGCTTGAGGAGCAATATCCGTCAGGACACGAGTGGTTCTTGCGTCTTCGCCGTTCCCGTTACCTTGGTCGGTTTCAGTCATGGGTTCTCATCTCTTTGTATCCTCACAGACGCTGCGGTTGCCTCTTCTGATCGTAACGGACTTACGCTGTCCTCGCGGGAGGATGTGTCACCGAACAGCTTGATTCAGAGCCTGATCCAGATCCTCCAGAAGATCATCGATATCTTCGATGCCGACTGAGAGCCGTACAAGTCCCTCTGTAACACCCATCATCTCTCTCCGCTCCTTTGGAACCGATGCGTGTGTCTGAAGGGCCGGTACACTGATGAGGGATTCGACCCCTCCGAGACTCTCCGCAAGCTGGAACACACGAGTGCCTGTGGCCAGGGTTCGTGCCCTGGCTGGATCCCCAAGCTCGACAGCGACCATACCTGAAAAACCAGACATCTGTCGACTGGCAAGATCGTACTGTGGGTGCTGTTCGAGGCCAGGGTAGACGACCTGCAGTCCTCGATCAGCTAGGAATACCGCGACCGCCAGTCCATTTTCGTTGTGCCTCTCCATACGCACATGGAGCGTTTTGGTGCCACGAAGGCACAACCATGCATCCATTGGCCCAGGAACGGCGCCGGTGGATTTCCGAACGAACCGTATATCTTCCGCCAAATCACCGTCGTTTACGGTCAAAACGCCACCGATGATGTCCGAATGACCATTTAGGTATTTCGTGGACGAGTGAACAGAGATATCGGCGCCCAGGTCGAGAGGTCGTTGATTGAAAGGTGAGGCGAAAGTATTGTCGACCATGAGCAAGGCCTCACCCTCGTGAGCGATTTCAGCCGCCGCCGCGATATCGCAGATTCGCATCATTGGATTAGTGGGGGTCTCAACGTGCACCAGGCGCGTGTTGGGCCGCATGGCGTCACGGATTCGATCGGGATCCCTCGTATCGACAAATGAGAACTTAATCCCGAGTTTCTCCAGTACCCGGGTGAACATGCGCGTGACACCGCCGTAGGTGTTCTCCTCTGTGACGATGTGATCATTGGCCGAAAGCCTCTTGACGACGGCTTCGATGGCGGCGAGCCCACTGGCGAACGCGACTCCGTGCTCTCCACCCTCAAGTGCTGCTACATTCCTTTCCAGGGCTTCCCGAGTAGGATTCTGAACTCGGGCGTAATCGTACCCCCGCTTTGGAGCAGCGACGTCCGGTTGGACGTAAGTAGAAGTCTGAAAGATCGGCGGCATTATTGCACCGGTTTCCGATTCTGGTTCTTGCCCAGCGTGGACTGCCAGGGTTCCGAAGCGTCCCTCGTCCGGTGGTGTCGTCGTCATTTTATTTCCTCGTGGCGAGTCTTTATGCACCAATTCGGTCTCTCTGTGACTCCAATGATCCCGCCAGGCTTCCCAGCCAGGAATCACATGATCGGCAAGAATGTACAGGAAGTGCCTCCGCTCGTGCTACTGAGTATGCGTTGACGGTTCTCCAGGGATCTCGGTAGTCTTGTGAGGCTGTTACCGTCCGGGCGGCAGTCCTCAGGGTACCGTCATGGTAAAGACGGCACGATACCTATCCTCTGACGATCACTTCGGCTTATGCCGCTAAAGATTCCAGAAGACCTTGTGGTAAGCCTATCAGGGTTCCGCGGACGTGTAGGTGATTCGTTGACCCCCGAGTTTGTTTTTGCGCTGGCGGCTTCTTTTGGTGCATTTGTCAGCGCGTCAACAGCGAATGGGACTATTATTATCGGCCGTGATTCTCGGACTTCCGGAGCGATGCTCTCGGCTTCGGCTACGTCTGGGATCCTTTCTGTAGGGTGTGACGTTGTCGACCTGGGCATCGTGGCTACCCCAACGCTTATGCTGGCGGTCGAGCGGTCTCAGGCGCTCGGTGGAATCGAAGTGACCGCTAGCCATAACCCGGCGGAGTGGAATGCTCTCAAGTTGGCCAGCCCCGAGGGAATGTTTCTAAGCGCCGAAACGATGGCTGCCTTTCTAGAGTTCGCTCAGGAAGAAGATCCGGAGAGAGCTGCTTGGGACAGGCTCGGCTCAGTGAGCGTTGACGGCGGGGCTGCGGAGCGGCATCTGAAGTCGGTTCTCGAGCTCCCGCAAGTCGATGTGGAAGAGATTCGAGCTCTTGATCTCAAGGTTGCCCTGGACTGTGTGCGTGGGGCTGGAGCCACGATCATGCCTGGGCTCTTAGAAGCTCTTGGATGCCGAGTGGTTGCCATTCACAGTGAGATGGATGGCCATTTCCCACGAGATCCTGAGCCTACGGCCGAAAATCTCCAGGAACTTGGTGATCTGGTGCGGCGGGAGGAAGCTGACTTGGGCTTCGCTGTAGATCCTGATGTGGACCGTCTTTCGTTAGTGAACGAACAAGGAGATCCCGTGGGTGAAGATCTAACCTTGGCGCTTGCAGCGGCGGTGGTCCTTGAGCGGACCCCCGGCGTTGTTGTCACTAACCTGTCGACTAGCCAGGTCGTGGAGGATGTCGCTGAGGCCTACGGGAGTCGTGTGGTTCGATCACCGGTCGGAGAGGTCAACGTTGCCTCTCGAATGAAATCCGAGCGAGCGGTGATCGGGGGAGAAGGCAATGGTGGCGTCATCCTGCCGACTCTCCACTACACTAGGGACGCACCTGTTGGTGCCGCACTTATCTTGCAGCTTCTGGTTAATGAGGACGCCCCGCTCTCGAAAACTGTTGCCAAATGGCCTTCATACGTGATCGTCAAACGCAAGGTAAGCTTTCCGAGGGAGATGCTCCCCGAAGCCTATGATCTACTGGAGGAGCGTCTTTCGGGTGGCGAAGTCGATCGGGAGGATGGCCTTCGGCTTCACTGGTCAACTCGTAGAGCATGGTTGCACGTTCGAGCTTCGGGCACTGAACCGATCGTGCGACTGATCGGCGAGGCACCAACAAGGGATGAAGCAGAGAAACTAATTGAGAATGCGGCGACTGTCTTGACGGGATTGACTTGATTAAACGGCAATGACAGGGTCCGCCTGACATCGAATTGAGAAGCGCCAAATGTGTGGAATTGTGGCTTATGTAGGCTTCCGGGAAGCGGGCCCAATCCTTTTCGAAGGGCTGCGCCGACTCGAGTACCGCGGATACGACTCCGCCGGACTGGCGGTTCTCGACGCTGGCGGTTCTATGCGTATGGTGAAGGAGGCGGGCAAACTGAGTGAATTGGAAAGCAGTCTGGTCGATGCGATGCCGCCCGGCACATGCGGCATCGCCCACACCCGATGGGCGACTCACGGTGCTCCCACAAACGCCAATGCCCATCCCCACTGGAGCACCTCCCGGGATATCGCCTTGGTTCACAACGGGATCATCGAGAACGCCAATCTAATCCGACAGAAGCTTTCTGCTGAGGGATACAAATTCGAGACGGAAACAGATACAGAGGCTGTTGTTCACCTTATCGACGAGGCTTTCCAGGAGAAAGATACTCTTGAGGACGCGGTGCTCTCAGCCCTTCGCCAGGTCCACGGAGCGTACGGCATAGCCGTGATAAGCAGTCGAGATCCGGGCAAGGTCGTAGCTGCCCGAAACGGGAGTCTTCTCCTAATCGGAATTGGTAAGACCGGTGAGAATTTAGTTGGATCTGACGCCTCGGCAGTGATTCAGCACACGAAGGACGTCGTGTACCTCGACGACGGTGACTGTGCGGTGCTCACGGCGGACTCATATCGAATCCGTCATTTGGAGCAGGGGGAAGTGCGGCGTTCTGTCCATCAAGTGGAATGGGATGTGGAAGCGGCAGAAAAGGGCGGATACGACCACTTCATGCTCAAAGAAATTTGCGAACAGCCCACGAGCCTCCGTGATGTCATGCGAGGACGGTTGCTTGAAGAGATAGGTGATGCACGACTAGGGGGAATTACTCTGAGTGACGAGGAGGTGGCACAGATCCGCCGAATCGTGATCATGGCTTGCGGAACCAGTTGGCACGCCGCTCTCCTAGGTGAGTACATGCTGGAAGAGCTCGCGGGTGTCCCCGTAGAAGTGGAGTACGCCTCTGAGTTTCGGTACCGCAGTCCGGTCATTGAGTCCGACACACTCGTCTTAGCCATTAGCCAATCTGGTGAGACAGCGGATACGCTCGCGGCACTCCGAGAGGCGAAAAACCGCGGTGCTCCCACGATGGGGATCGTCAATGTCGTGGGCTCTTCTATAGCGAGGGAAACGGACTTCGGCATATACCTTCACGCTGGTCCAGAGATTGGAGTCGCGTCCACTAAGGCTTTCACGAGTCAGATCGTTGCTCTGGCCCTCTTCACGCTTTACCTGGGCCGTCGCAAGCACCTCTCCATCCTACAGGGGAGGGAGCTTGTTTCAGCTCTTCGACAACTGCCCGAGCAGGTAGCGAAAACGCTGGAGTTAGAACCCTTGACTCGGGATTTGGCTGGGAAGTACGGAGACGCCCAAAATTTCCTCTACTTGGGGCGTGGATATCAGTTTCCTGTGGCGCTCGAAGGCGCACTCAAGTTGAAAGAAGTGAGCTATATCCACGCCGAGGGATATCCGGCGGCTGAGATGAAGCACGGTCCGATTGCCCTCATTGATCAAAACATGCCGGTGGTCGCTCTGGCCCCGCGGGATCTGGTCTTCGGCAAGGTGGTTTCCAACATCGAGGAGGTTAAGGCTCGCAATGGGCGTGTATTGGCGGTCGTAAGTGACAACGCACCAGAGCTTTCTGGAAAAGTTGATCACGTCATTCAGGTGCCGCACACCATCCCGGCCCTTCTTCCCGTACTGACCACGATCCCGTTGCAGCTCCTCGCTTATCACGCGGCCATCCACCGTAGTTGCGATGTCGATCAGCCTCGTAACCTCGCCAAGTCAGTCACGGTCGAGTGAGTCAGTTTTGTGAAAAGAACAACTACACCAATGTCCATAGCCTTTCACTTTTCGGGTACTAGTGATGAGCAAACGCGTACAAAATGAGAACAGAACGTCACCGTGGGGCAGCACCCTAATGGGCAGAACTCTTGGAGCGGCGGTGCTGAGCCTGTGAGAGTAGTGCTACAGCGTGTTCGCCAAGCTAGTGTCACCGTGGATGGGCTCGTAGTCGGCGAGATCGGACTCGGGGCCCTCCTGTTCACGGGATTCACGCACGGCGACACGGACGACCACGTGCAGTGGATGGCCGACAAAGTTGCGGGACTCCGTGTGTTTGCGGATGAGGAGGGGAAGATGAATCGAGCTCTGAACGACGTTACTGGGAGCGTCTTAGTCGTGAGTCAATTTACCCTCTACGGGGAGACGAAGAAGGGCCGTCGTCCGAGCTTCGTTAGAGCGGCACCGCCCCAAATCGCCGTTCCTCTCTATGAGCGATTTATTCAGCTCCTTGGGGACCGATTTTCCGGTCGGGTCGCTAGCGGTGAGTTCGGAGCGCAGATGGATGTGGCGCTGGTCAACGATGGACCGGTGACGTTGATTTTGGAGCGATGATAGAAATTCCTCCGCTCGTGCTTGCCTCTGCTTCCCCTCGCCGCCGAGAGTGCCTCGACATGCTTGGCTTAAGGTATACGGTGCATCCGGCCCGTATCTCGGAGCATGAGCGACCCGGTGAGTCGGCAGTGGAGTATGTAGAGCGACTCGCCCAGGAAAAGGCTCTGACCGTGGCGGCACAGTTTCCAGAGGCGTTGGTTCTGGCGGGTGACACAGTAGTAGTGGTAGATAACGAGATCCTGGGGAAACCTGAAGATAGTGCGGAGGCGAAAAGCATGCTTATCCGACTCTCCGGTCGATCCCACACGGTGGCAAGTGGAGTGGCGCTCGCTTTTCCACCGGACAACGTCCGGAGTGGTGTGTCAACCACCGAAGTCGTATTTCGCCCCTTCCAGGCAGAGACCGCAAGCGCATATGTCGCCACAGGTGAGCCGCTCGACAAGGCAGGTGCGTACGCTATTCAAGGGCTGGGGGCGTCGCTGGTTAGTGAAATCGCAGGTGACTACTATACGGTAGTCGGGCTTCCCGTCCCGCTTTTCTTCGATCTACTCCGAGAAAGCGGCTGGGAATACTCGTTTGGTTCTCTCGTGGGCGGTGAGCGGGCGTGAGTAAGACTCAGAGTATCTTGGCTATCGACCAAGGAACCACTGGTACGACGTGCTTGGTGGTCGCGCACGATGGACGGATTCTGGGAAGGGCATATGCAGAGTTTACCCAGCATTTTCCTCAACCTGGATGGGTCGAGCACGACGCTGTCGAGATCTGGAATGTCACGAAGAGAGTGGCGTGCGAAGCACTCGAATCAACACGGGAAGCGGATGTCCGAGGGTTGGGTATCACGAACCAGAGAGAGACGATCGTACTTTGGGATCGAGAGACGCTTGAGCCAGTCCACAGGGCGATCGTCTGGCAGGATCGCCGTACTTCAAACCTGTGCTCCCATCTCAAAGAGAAGGGGCATGAACCGGAGGTTCGGCGGCGGACTGGTCTCGTCCTCGATCCGTATTTCTCCGGCACCAAGCTGTCATGGCTATTTCGCGAACGACCCGAACTACGAATCCGTGCCGAGGCGGGGGATCTGGCGGCAGGTACTATCGACAGCTGGTTGATCGCTTGTCTGACGCAGGGAACCGTTCACGCGACGGATCCTACGAATGCGTCGAGGACGCTTCTCTACAACCTTTCCAAGGCAGATTGGGATCCGTGGCTTCTTGATCTTTTGGAGATACCACCCGCGATTCTTCCCGAAGTGAGACCCAGTTGCGGGGACTTTGGAATGGCTATCGGGGACGCGCTTGGAATCGAATTGCCAGTTGGGGGCGTAGCGGGTGATCAGCAGGCAGCCCTTTTCGGACAAGGATGTTGGTCTTCCGGCCATGCCAAGAACACCTACGGGACGGGAGCCTTCCTGCTGATGCACACAGGTGACCGGATCGTCTCCTCCAACCACGGACTGTTAACCACGGCAGCTTGTGATTCTCGAGGAGGCCTCTCGTTCGCCCTGGAGGGCTCTGTGTTCATCGCCGGGGCGGCTGTTCAATGGCTTCGTGACGGACTAGGCCTCCTCAAAAACGCTGCGGAGTCAGAAGCGATGGCAGCTCGCCTCGCCTCAAACGACGGTGTGTATTTCGTGCCCGCGTTCGTGGGTCTCGGAGCGCCCCACTGGATTCCCGAGGCTAGGGGAGCCCTTTTTGGAGTGACGAGGGGAACCACCAAAGAACATTTGGTGCGAGCGGCTCTGGAGGCGATGGCGTTTGGTACCCAGGAAGTTATTGAAGCGATGGAAGCTGACTCAGGCACGTCGATGACGGAGCTTCGGGTCGACGGTGGCGCGGCTAAGAACGACTGGCTGTTGAAATTTCAAGCCGGGCTCCTTGGCGTGCCGGTGCGAAGATCCGCGATGGTGGAGACGACCGCGCTTGGGGTGGCCGGTCTCGCTGGTCTCTCGGTCGGTGTGTGGGGGGATTCGGAAGAGTTCCTGGCCTCACGGGGCGACACGGAAATTTTTGAATCCGAAATAAGTGACGGATTACGCGTCCGGCTCAAGAGTGGCTGGGCCCGGGCTGTCCGAGGCGTAAAGGGTTGGGCGATGGATAAGGGATCGATTACGTGAGGAGTTTTCTCTATTCGATTGACCGCCTATATTTCTGAGGCAAGGGACCAGGGGGTGGGCCGATAGTCATGAGATTTCACGGGGGCCTTTAACCATGAGAAACAACCGTAAATTCTTCGTTGGTCTGGCAGGCGTAGGGACCGTGATCACTTATCTCATCTGGACCGGCGTTAACCAGACCATGGTGTATTACTTTACGCCGATCGAGCTTATGGCGCGGGTGAAGGAGGATCCTGCGTTCCATCAGATGGGGATCAAGGTAAGCGGTCGCATCCAACAGGGTTCCTGGGAACGCATCGGTGAAGAGTATAATCACCGGTTTACGGTTGTCGATCTGGAGGACGAGTCAGTCACCTTCCCCGTTGAATACCGAGATAGGTTGCCTGATACCTTCAACGACAATGAGGTCGTTGACGTGGTAGTGGAGGGTCGGTTCCGAGAGGACGGCGTGTTTGATGCGACACTCGTGCTCACCAAGTGTGGCAGTAGGTACGAAGCGACGCAGGAGGAACTTATCGGGTGATCCTGCTTGGCGAGTTCGCCCTCTGGATCGCTCTTCCTATCGGTATTTGGGGAGCGATCTTTGGCTTCATTGGAGGCAAGAAGCAGAGGGGAGACCTCGTCCTCAGTAGTGAGCGTAGCGTCTACGCTGTCTTCTTTCTGCTGGTCCTGACTTCAGCAGGGATCATCACGGCCTTCCTAACTGATCGTTTCGAGTATTGGTACGTAGCCAACTATTCGAATAGAGAGCTCGATACCTACTTCAAGGTAGCAGGTCTGTGGGCTGGGCAACGCGGATCGCTCGTGTTTTGGGTCCTGCTCCTGTCGTTCTTTTCGTGCGTAGCTGTTTATTCCAACAGGCGCAAGAACCGTGAGTTTATGCCCTATGTGGTGGGCGTTCTCCAGACCATCTCGAGCTTCTTCTTGGTAGTTTTGTTGTTTGCTGACGTGAATCCGTTTGAGCGATTGCCGTTTGCTCCCGCCGATGGGCGAGGACTAAACCCCCAACTCCAAAACTACTGGATGACCATTCATCCCCCCACGCTTTACCTGGGGTTTACCTCGTTCACTATACCATTCGCGTTTGCGATTTCCGCGCTACTCAGGGGCCAACTGGACACTCGCTGGATCGCGATCACGCGACGGTGGATTCTGGTGTCCTGGTTCTTCCTTGCGAACGGAATAATCTTTGGGATGCGGTGGGCTTACGAGGAGCTTGGCTGGGGTGGTTTTTGGTTTTGGGACCCGGTCGAAAATGCTTCTCTCTTACCGTGGCTTACCGCGACAGCGTTCCTGCACTCCATTCAGATTCAGGAAAATCGAGGGATGTTAAAGATCTGGAACATGAGCTTGGTCACCCTCACGTTCCTATTGACGATCTTTGCGACGTTTTTGACTCGATCGGGCCTCATCGAGTCGGTGCATACGTTTGCTGAAAATACGAAGATCGCTTTCATATTCCTGAGCTTCATGGGTGTGGTGGGCGGTGGCTGCCTCCTTTTGATTGCGTGGCGACGCCCCTTGCTAAAGAGTGAAAATCAGATTCAATCGTTCTTGTCCCGTGAGGCTGCATTCCTATTCAACAACCTATTCTTGCTGGGCGTGGCTTTTGCGGTTCTTTGGGGAACACTCTTTCCCCTCATCACGGAAGGGATCACGGGACAGGCGATCACAGTAGGCCCACCATTCTTCAACCGAGTCAACCTCCCAATCGGCATGGCACTGCTGGCTCTAATGGGTATCGGTCCGGTTATCGGGTGGCGTAAGGCTTCCCGAAGGAACCTGGTGAGAAACTTCCTCACGCCCGTGGTCGTAGGGACGATGGTCGTTACGGGCCTCTACCTGAGAGGCGTTCGCAACGAGATGGCACTCGTCACTTTTGGCCTATCCGTCTTCGTCCTTACGATCATCCTAGTTGAGTTCATAAAAGGTACGAGGGCACGATCGTTCATTGAGGGTGAGGGATATGTGGTGGCGTTCCTGCACTTAGTGAAGCGAAATCGGCGCCGTTGGGGTGGCTATATCGTACATGTAGGGGTGGTCCTCATCTTTACGGCGTTCGCCGGTTCGGCGTTCGATCGTGAAGTAATCCAGACCCTTGATCCGGGTGAGACCATAACTATCGAGTCTCCGTTCGGGCACGAGTACACGCTGACTTACCAGGGACTCTCCTCTCCTCGCGGACAGAACATGTTGAGGCAAGCGGTAGCACTGATGACAGTGGAGAAAGATGGTCGGCCTGCGGGATCGCTGACAGCCGAGAAGCGACTCTATCTGACCTGGGAGGCGCCTGTTACTGAGGTAGGGATCCAATCAGCGTTCTTGGAGGATCTTTACCTGATTCTCGAAAACGTAAGTGACCTTGGAGGGGCATTCGAAAACGTCGCCGATGCACAACGTGCCACATTCGAGGTTCAGGTTAACGTTCTCGTCGGATGGATCTGGTACGGGGGGCTGATCCTCACCATTGGAAGTCTCATTGGCATGTGGCCCTCGCGGGGTCAAACCACCGTTGCTCCACGGACAGCGAAAGGAGTTGGGCAGTCGGCTCTGGCCGTGAAAGCCTCGTGATGTGGTGCTAATTCTTGGAGTGACTCTCGTGGCGGCGGGGGTGATTCTTTTCGTCTTGATTCCTATTGTGCGTGGTGAGTGGGCATCACTTCAGCGCATGGGATATGAGGTTACTGAACGTGACGCACGTAGGACAGCTGCCCTGCGAGGTCTCCGGGATGTGGAATACGACTATCGATCCGGAAAGTTGGACCAAGTGGATTATGAGACTCTGAAGGTGGAGATGGGTCGACAAGCGCTGGCCGCTATGGAGAAGCCGGGCGAGTTGACTGAGGACGAACTCGAAGCGGAAATCACGCGTGCGCGAAAGGGCCTTGCTGAGGGGAGAACCTGTGTCTCGTGTGGGCACCTGAATGTTCAGGGAAGCAAGTTCTGCACAAGCTGCGGCAGTCCCCTAAAGAAGGACTCTGTCAATGAGATTACAGCCTCTGATTAGGTTTTGGCGGTGAGTGTGGGCCTCGAAGCAATAAAGCTCGTGCGAACCTTCGGTGGGATTCGGGCTGTCGATGGAGTTTCCTTCCGGCTTGATCAGGGTCTGCTCCTTTCGGTCTTTGGGCCTAACGGGGCTGGGAAGACGACACTTCTCCGAATGCTTGCCGGGGTGATGAGGCCCACGTCCGGTCAGATTCGTGTTGCCGGTCAAACAGCGCGTGTACCGGACCGCGAGTGGCGACGACGTGTCGGTGTAGTCTCACATGAGTCCTTCCTCCATGGCCACCTTTCCGTGGAAGAAAACCTCCTTTTTTATGGGCGTCTGTTTTGTCTTCCGGATCTGAGGGAGCGTGTAGCTGAACGGCTTATGGCGATGGACTTGAAGGATAGGGCGAAAGTGCCGGTCGGTGAATTGTCGCGTGGATTCAAGCAGCGAGTAGCCCTAGCACGGGCGCTTCTACACGATCCCGACGTCGTGCTCCTTGACGAGCCTTACACAGGACTTGATGCATACGCAGCGACTTTGCTCAGGGAGGAGCTTCGCTCACTCAAAAATGGACAGCGCACGGTGGTGCTTGTGACCCATAACCTAGCCGAAGGCCTTGAATTGGCCGATCTCGTCGCGATACAGGCTCGGGGTCGATTCGTAGCGCTAGAGGATCGGGGGGATTTCAACGTCGATAGATTCGAAGCCTTCTATCGTTCCATCGTCGAGGAGACGAGATGAAGGATTACCTCAGGCTAGTTTGGACCATCGCTCACAAAGATCTTGTGATCGAGCTACGGACGCGAGAGCGGCTTTCCGCTATGGGTGCATTCGCGGTTCTAGTCGGCATCCTCTTCAATTTTGCGATCGACACCACACAGATTCGACCGCAGGCGATTGCGGCAGGCCTTATCTGGATGACGATCCTTTTCGGTGGTCTCCTTGGCCTCGGAAGGACGTTCCAAATGGAGCAGAAGGACGGTGCATTGGCCGGAATTCTTCAGAGCCCGATCCCCTTGGATGCGCTCTATATGGGTAAGGTTACCGCGAATTTCATTCTTCTTTCGATCGTCGTTGTATTCGTGTTTATGGTTTTCGGCCTGTTCTTCGGCTTGCGATTCATGGGGAACTGGGTGACACTGGCCGGGGTTGTGGCCTTGGGTGTCATCGGGTTCGTCGCTCTGACCACGCTCTTCAGTGCGATTGCTGCAAGGAGTACGATGGGTGAAAGCCTACTTCCTGTCCTAGTTTTTCCGCTAGTGGTGCCCGTAATAATCTACGGAGCTACGGCAACTGACAGGCTTTTTGCAGGACGCCCGGTCGTTGAAGTTAGCGGAAACTTGAGGATGTTGGCTGCCTTTGCGCTGTTGTTTATAGTTGCCGGAGCATGGCTGTTTCCTTACGTGATAGAAGAGTGATAGGAGTCCAATCCTGATTCGACGAGATCTGGGGGGAGGAATGCGTCACACGCGCATCCAGTGGGCTGTCGTTGTACTCGGCATGCTTGGAGTGGTGTCCCTACTGGTACTCCATTGGATGGTGTTCTTCTGGGTTCCCACTGAGTCAACAATGGGAATTGTCCAACGGATTTTCTATATACACGTTCCTGCCTGGTGGGCATCTTTCCTGGGATTTGGGATCGTCGCCATGTGCAGTGCGGTCTACCTATGGCTAGGGGATGAACGCCTCGACGGTGCGGCGTTGGCGGCGGCGGAAGGAGGAATGGTCTTTTCTACAATCGGCCTCGTTACGGGCCCTCTCTGGGGGAAAATCGCCTGGGGTACCTGGTGGACGTTCGAGCCCCGACTCACGCTTGCCTTACTACTTTGGTTCATCTATCTGGGATACTTTCTCGTGCGGAATAGCACAGTAAATCCCGAGCAGGGTAAAAGGCTTGCCGCCGTAGTAGGGATCATCGGGGTATTGAACATCCCTCTGATACACGTCAGCGTGACCTGGCTTCGGTCCCTCCACCCCGAGGCCGTTGTCCTTAATCCTGAAGGTTTCGCCATGAACCTAGACCCTAGGATGCTGGCGACGATGGGGGTCGGCTTGATGGCCTACACACTTATATTTTTCTCTCTTTTTCTAGCTCGCTACACCATTGACGGATTCGAGCGCACAGTGCGTCTCCGAGATGCAAGCCTAATACCTGTCACGGAGGGGACGATTGATGACTGATCTGAACGCAACTCGGCGATGGATGACGGCCTTCGTGGCCTTCTTGCTAGTGCATGCGAGTCCGGTGATTGCTTGGGCTCAAGCCGGGACACCTCTGGGGACCCAGACGTTGGGCCGTGCCTATTGGCATGTTTTTGTTGCGTACGCTCTTGCTTGGTTCATCATTCTAGTCTGGTTGATCTCTATGTTCCGCAGACTAGGTCGTGTAGAGGAGCAGTTAGGGAATGTCGAGGGACCGCCCCTGGGGTGAACATTACCGAAGGTGCTTCTCAACCATCACCCGCACGGGCCTGGTTATAGGTCCGACGATCGGACTATACTTTCGGGCTTCACAAGGTGGCAGCCGGAAGAAGACTTTCGCTTTCTCTTCGGGTGGTGTACAATTAGGTGTCGACCCACGGTTTCAGCGAGGATGGAATGACGACACTTGAAGTAACAGAAGAGTTAAGCAACCAAAAGAAAAAGGCACTCACGACAGCCATCACCCAGATCGAACGAGCCCACGGGAAGGGTTCGATCATGCGGATGGGCTCTGACGGCATGAGAGTGGAAATCAGCGCGATCAGCACCGGTGCCATCAACCTTGATACCGCGATCGGGATCGGAGGTGTTCCACGGGGTCGGATTACGGAGATCTACGGGCCCGAGTCGAGTGGTAAGACGACGCTGTGTCTCCACGTCATTGCCAATGCGCAGAGGACCGGGGGGATCGCAGCTTTCGTCGATGCCGAGCACGCGCTGGATGTTGGGTATTCCCGGAAGCTTGGAGTCGATGTCGACAATTTGCTTGTCTCCCAACCAGATACCGGAGAACAGGCTCTTGAAATCGCTGAGGTGTTGATTCGAAGTAATGCTATCGACGTCGTGGTCATAGATTCGGTGGCAGCATTGGTTCCGCGTGTCGAGATCGAAGGTGAGATGGGTGACTCACACGTAGGACTTCAGGCGCGTCTCATGAGTCAGGCTCTGCGAAAACTCACAGGGGCTGTCGCTCGATCTCAAACAGCGGTCATCTTCACCAATCAGATCCGTGAAAAGATTGGGGTCATGTTCGGGAGCCCTGAAACGACGAGTGGTGGGCGAGCTCTCAAGTTCTATTCATCTCTCAGGATGGACATTCGACGGATCGGGGCAATTAAAGACGGCGTGGACATCATTGGGAACCGCACCCGGGTGAAAGTGGTCAAGAACAAGTGCGCCCCGCCATTCCGACAAGCTGAGTTCGACATTCTCTACGATGTAGGGATCAGCCACGAGAGTCTTCTTATAGATATTGGTGTCGAGGAGGAGATCATCGAAAAATCAGGCTCTTGGTATTCCTATGGAGATTTGCGGCTTGGGCAGGGTAAAGAAAACGCCCGGGATTTCATCAAAGAAAATCCCGACATTCTCGAAGAAGTGAACGCCCGTGTTTGCGAAGCTATTGGACTGAGCGATACCTCCGAGGAAGCGGATTCTGGCAAGGAGGTTGCTTCGAACGGGGAACCTTGACTGGTCCCGAGGCGTTGGGGACAAGATCGAAGAAACCCGGTTAAGAGGCCGGGTTTTTTTGTGGAAATCAGAGGGATTCAAGGCTTAGTCAGTGGCGGTGACCGTGTTGGGTGGGGCTGGCTAAGTCGTTATACTTTGCGACCATGGACGCCGAAAATCAGTTACCATGACGACATCTGAGATCAGAACCCGATTTCTCGAATTCTTTCGAGCGCGAGGGCACGAAGTCCGATCCAGTTCGTCCCTCGTTCCCGAGGATGATCCGACACTTCTCTTCACGAATGCGGGCATGGTCCAGTTCAAGAACATCTTCCTCGGCATGGATCGGCCACCCTTTGATCGTGCTGTAACGTCTCAGAAGTGTGTAAGGGCTGGAGGTAAGCATAATGACCTTGAAGAGGTCGGCAGGACATCGCGCCACCATACCTTTTTTGAGATGCTGGGAAATTTCTCGTTCGGAGACTACTTCAAGAGAGACGCCATAGCATTCGCGTGGGAATTTCTGACAGATGACTTAGGGTTGGATCCCGATCGTTTTTTCGTGTCGATCCATGAGTCCGATGATGACGCCGATCGGCTTTGGCAGGACGTCGTCAATGTCTCACCACAGCGGATTTTTAGGCTGGGGGACAAGGACAATTTCTGGCAGATGGCGGACACGGGACCGTGTGGTCCATGCTCCGAGCTTCATTACGATGTGAGGCCCGACGCTGAGCGTGGTGGAGTCCTGTCGCTTGAGGAATTTGTCAGTTTGGGAGATCGGGGTATCCTCGTTGAGTTGTGGAACCTGGTCTTCATGCAGTTTAACCGTGACGAGAAAGGTGACCTCCACTCACTCCCCGCGCCCTCCATTGACACCGGAGCTGGACTTGAGCGACTTGCCGCTGTTATTCAAGGAGTGGACTCGAACTACCATACAGACGCCTTCGTGCCCCTGCTAGGAGCCGTAGCCGACGTATTGAACCGGCCCTACGACCCCAATGTTGACGAAGCGGTCAGTTTTCGGGTTCTTGCGGATCATGCTAGGGCTGTAGCGTTTCTCCTTGCCGATGGTGTTTTTCCGTCGAACGCGGGCCGGGGATACGTGCTTCGGAGGATTCTCCGCCGAGCTGTCCGTCACGCCTGGCTCTTGGGCCAACGCGAGCCCACTCTCGTATCGGTTGTAGAGGCGGTGATCACCGGTATGGGGGCGGCTTATCCAGAGCTGGAAGAGAGCCGGACGCATCTTTTGGAGACGACACATCTCGAAGAAGTACGCTTTCTGTCTACCATTGAAGGGGGGATGGCTCGCTTCGACGAGGTGACGCCCGATAATGGTATTCTTCGGAGAGGTGAAGAACTGGTGCTGTCCGGGTCAGAGGCGTTTAAGCTTTACGATACTTTTGGATTTCCGCTCGACCTGACCGAACTCATGGCGGCAGAGCGGGGCTATGCAGTTGATGTTGAGGGTTTCGAGGAAGCCTTGGAAGGGCAGCGTGAACGAAGCCGAGCGGATCGGGCACAGCGGGATATCCCGAATTCAGTCGTGAGCTTCGCTGAGGGCTGGACTAATCTCTTAGACGATACCCCACAGCGATTTTTGGGCTATGAGCATTTGAATGTAGATACAGAACTGCTGGCGTTTAGGATTAGTGACGATGGAGTAGGGTTTCAGCTTGCTGAAAATCCGTTTTATGCTGAGGGTGGTGGGCAGGTCTCCGACACAGGATGGGTCGAGGGTGACGGATGGTCGATCGCCATCGTCAACGCCCACAGAGTTGGAAATAGCATAGCTGTATGGGGACTGGATTCAGAGAGCGTATTTCCCAGGGAAGAAGAGGTTCCTCTTCGTGTCCATGCTCGCGTAGATCCTGCGACTAGGCGTGACACTCAAAGAAACCATACAGCCACCCATCTTCTTCACGCTGCACTTAGGAATGTACTCGGAACGCATGTCGTCCAACGGGGCTCCCTGGTCGCACCGGATCGACTCAGGTTTGATTTCTCACATAATTCACCGATGACCGAAGAGGAGCGCAGCACAGTTGAGGCTATTGTGAACGAGGGAATTTGGGCCGACTTCACTGTCTCGTTCAAACAACGCTCTTATAAAGAAGCGGTCGCGGATGGTGCGATGGCCCTATTTGGAGAAAAGTATGCAGACGTTGTAAGGGTGGTCGAAATCGTGGGCGTCAGTATGGAGCTCTGCGGTGGGACTCATGTAGGCCACACTGGAGAAATCGGTCTTTTCAAGATCACGGGAGAAAGTGGCGTTGCCGCCGGCGTGCGCCGGATTGAAGCGGTATCTGGCCCCGGTGCGCTTCGATACCTAGAGGCTCAGTCGGAAAGCCTGGAAGAAGTCGCGACGACTCTGGGGGCCTCTACGGAGAATGTCACCTCCCGTGCACAGCAGCTCATTGATGAGAAGCGTGAGTTAGAGGTGCTTTTAGTTGAGCTTCGGAATAGTGGTAGTGCTGGTGAGAGTGTCGCAATTGAGGAGAAGGTTTCGTTCGCCGATAAGGTGACTGCAGCATATAGAGGGGTACGGCTCAGGGCTCGAAACGCAGACGATGCTCGGCGGTGGGGTGATACTTTTCTGACAGAGTCCCAAAGTAGTGTGGCGGTCGTTGCCGCCGAGCTCCCAGGTGGGAAGCACACGCTGTTTGCTTTCGTTACAGACGACCTGATCGGCCGAGGGGTGAGGGCCGACGAGATTGTAAGGGAAGTGGCGGTCGTCGTTGGTGGTCGAGGCGGTGGGCGGCCACATATGGCTCAGGCCGGGGTTGAGGATCCTTCCCGGCTTGATGAAGCACTTCGAATCGGGCTCGAAGTGACTGAAAGGTTGGGTCGAGAGGCGGTTGGGTGAGGACAGGTCTAATCGACTGGCTCGCTGTTGCGAGCCCTCCGGTGCCAGAAGAATTTCTGACATGGCTCGAGCCTTCGGATAATGCGAACGTTAGCTCCGAAATCTTCGCTCGAGAGTCAGTCCTTCAACTGATCGAAACACTGAACCTTCTTGGCAGGGGTAGAGAAGGGGCCTTTCACCTCCTCGCTGCGGACGCTTGGGCGACTTACGGTTGTGAAGCGGCAGCTGAGGAAATTGACGTGGCCGGGGCTCTTGAAAAGGTCCTTGAGCTCCTCGTATCAGCTGGAAATTGAGTGAGATGATGGATCAGATTGACTCATCTTTTGGGGAAGGGAACCGATGATGGGTAGCCTACTGCCGCTCATTGATTTACAGGGCCGAACGGGGGTTGTGACCGGAGGCTCCAGAGGGTTGGGAGCGGCCACGGCGAAGCTTTTCGCTATGGCGGGGGCTAGCGTTGGTATCGGCTACAGGAGTCGCGAAGAACAGGCCATGGATGTGGTCCATGAGATGAAAGAGCTCGGCGTTCACGCGTGGGCTGAGGCTGGTGATCTGTCACGGCCTGAGGACGCCAGGCGCCTGTTCGAACGTGCCGATCGAGAATTTGACGGCCTTGATTTCTTTGTGGGAAATGCGGGAATCTGGTCATCTGATGCGGTCGCCCTAGCTGACATGGAGGGAAAACAGTGGCGAGAGACACTCGCCTGTAACATCGACTCGATTTTCTATTCAACGAAGGAAGCTGTCAGTCGAATACGCACCGGTGGAGCAGTCGTTCTAGTGAGCTCCACAGCTGGTCAACGCGGTGAGGCTTACCACGGAGATTATGCGGCTTCCAAAGGTGCAATAATTTCCTTGGTCAAGAGCCTATGCGTTGAGCTGGCACCCCGAGGTATCACTGTAAACGCTGTGGCCCCTGGTTGGATTGACACGGAGCTAGCCCAGCCCGCCGTAACAGGTGAGGGGAGGAAGGAGATCGAGGCCTCTATCCCAATCGGAAGGATTGCAACGAGTGATGATGTCGCAGGGCCGATCGTCTTTCTCTGTTCTCCTCTAGCGCGTCATATTACCGGTGAGATTTTGAATGTAAATGGCGGGGCCGTTCTGGTGGGGTAATGGACTTGCAGGCAGCTCTTCCACCGTCCGTGAAGTGGATAACCGAGACGCTTGAGGATGCAGGCTTCGAGACCTGGGTTGTCGGCGGAGCGATCCGGAATCTGATTCTCGGACGAACCGTTGAAGACTGGGATCTTGCGACCCAGGCCAAACCCGAGGAGATCATTGCTGCCTTTCCTCGCACGGTGCCGATCGGTATTGAGCACGGAACAGTGGGCGTCCTCGCGCGAGATGGCACCCTCTACGAGGTTACAACTTTCCGAAGAGACGTAAAATCCCTCGGGCGCCAAGCAGTAGTGGAGTTCTCTGCAGACATTGGCGAGGATCTAGCACGACGCGATTTCACCTTCAACGCGCTCGCTTGGCATCCCCTTCGACAAGATCTTCTTGATCCTACTGGCGGGATGGCCGATATAGACGCTGGCGTTCTTCGAACCGTAGGAGATCCGGAACAGCGATTCTCCGAAGATTTTCTGAGAGTGCTACGAGCTCTCCGATTCTCTGGTCAGTTCGGTTTGAGCATAGAAAGAGAAACATGGACAGGGATACTCGGAGCGGTACCTGGACTCGCACTACTCTCGCCAGAGCGTGTCCAACAAGAGATAATGAAGGTACTCGCCAAGGCGTCCCGTCCATCAATCGCACTTAGTCTTTACTCGGAGTCTGGTGCTCTCAGGACTCTCTACCCGGAACTTGACCAACCTGCGGAGGTACGCGTCTCCGGCTCTGAACCTGACAGCTTCGCACGAGTTCTGGAGATTTGTGACGGTCTGAAACCAATCCGGCCTCTGGTTCGCCTGGCCGTTCTATTCTCCCTTGTCAGGTTGGCGGAAGGGATCGGACAAAATGTGGGATGGGCCGTCGAGTCTCTGATGCGGAGGCTTCGGTTCTCAAATGCCGATACAAAGCGTGTGAGCTCTGTGGTCACGATGTATAATATGGCTCCACCCGCGACTGAACCCTCCGAACTTCGGCAGTGGCTAAGTCGAGCCGGACCTGACTACTATGCGGATGTCGTACGAATCTGGATTGCCGAAGCACGAGCTGTCCAAGGCGGATCGGGGTCTAGAACGGAGAAGATAGTTAACCGGATCAGTATGCTGAGAAGCATACTGAAGACATGCCCTCCCTTGTCTGTTTCGGACCTTGAGTTGGATGGTACACGATTGAAGGAACTCGGACTTACACCGGGACCCAAGTTCGCAGAAATACTTGCCTTCCTTCTCGAAAAAGTTCTAGAGCGTCCGGAACTGAATAATCAGGGAGATTTGGAGGCACTCCTAGGTTCCGGAGGATTCCTCTCCACCCCGAGTTCCTCTGGCCACGAGGCTCCGTGAGCGATCTGGATCTTTTCCCCTCGAATGATCCGCCGGTGGCGGCCAAATTTCCGCTTTCTCGAACTGATCTAGAGGGCGACACACCCCTCGCAGCCCGTATGCGACCCCGTAACTTAGACGAGTTCCATGGCCAGGACCATCTCATTGCACCGGGGAAGCCTCTCCGCTCAATGATTGACCAGGGAAAGCCGGGCAGCATGATATTATGGGGACCGCCCGGAAGTGGTAAAACAACTCTCGCCCACATCATTGCCGAACGTACAAAAGCTGTATTCATTGGGTTCTCAGCGGTGACCGAAGGAGTGGCCCGTGTCAGAAAAGTCATCACCGAGGCGGAGAATCGACGGAGTAGTACGAGTAGAAGCACGATTCTTTTTTGTGACGAAATCCACAGATTTAATCGGGCTCAACAGGACGCTTTTCTTCCCCATGTGGAAAATGGCACCGTAGTTCTAATCGGGGCGACCACCGAGAACCCGAGCTTTCGAGTGGTTCGCCCTCTGCTTTCCCGTGCTCCAGTATTCGTTCTCGAACCTTTGACCGCCGAAGTGATCGGCAAGATCATGGGTGCTGCGCTCGGAGATGAAAGAGGCTTATCCTCATTGGCCCTCGACATCCATCCGGACGCTCTGGAAACCATGATTCGGGCCGCTGATGGAGATGCTCGTAGAGCTCTGGGTATCCTTGAGACAGCGGCCAATTTAGTAGGCTTGCATGGCGTCGTGGACCGTACTCAGGCGGAGGCGGTTATCCAGCACCGGTTCGCGATATACGACCAATCGGGCGAAGAGCATTTCAATACGATCTCGGCTCTCCACAAGGCCGTCAGAGGCGGTGACCCAGATGGGGCATTGTATTGGCTGGCAAGGATGATCGAAGGCGGTGAGGATCAGCTCTATATCGCGAGGCGTCTTATTCGTATGGCGAGTGAAGACGTAGGCCTCGCCGATCCAACAGCTCTGTCAATTGCGGTTGCGGCTAGGGATGCCTTCCATTTCCTCGGAGCTCCTGAAGGTGAGTTAGCGCTCGCTGAAGTAGCGGTCTATTTGGCCTCGGCACCCAAATCGAACCGTACATATGTCGCCTGGGAAAAAGCCCTCCAGAGTGCTAGGGACAGCCCCTCGGCTCCGGTTCCGCTTCACATCCGGAATGCGCCGACTGTCCTCATGGAGGAACTGGGCTATGGCGAGGAGTATCGGTATGATCCGGACGAGCCTGGCGGTGTATCCGCACAGGAATACCTTCCTGAGGAGGTGACAGAACGGGTCTTTTACCGTCCAGGTTCGACAGGCTTCGAGCAGAGGATCAAAGAGCGACTCGACCGGTGGCGGGAGCAGAAGGATACAGCCCGCCAGTCGGAGTCGAATACTGAGGAGCCACCATTCCCACGCAGTTGATTGAGAGCCGCACCCCGGTGGATAGAGCGGTGCTTGTGGGGGCTCATCGGAAGAGCTTGGATGACCGTGTAGCGTTGGAGCACCTCGAGGAGCTCTCGCGTCTGACCGACACCGCTGGTGGTGAGGTCGTAGGTGTGTTGCGGCAGCGGATCGACAAACCCCATCCGCGCTTTTATATCGGTAAAGGGAAAACCACTGAGCTGCAGGAGAGCATCGCCTGTACCAACGCAAATCTCGTCATTTTTGACGAAGAGTTGACGCCTGCGCAGGGAAAGGCACTTGAGGACTGTGTGGGAGTTCGTGTCATGGACCGTTCTGAACTCATCCTTGATATCTTCGCTACGAGAGCCCGGACCGGCGAGGCTAAGATGCAGGTTGAGTTAGCCCAGCTTCAGTATTTGCTGCCTCGATTGAAGAGAATGTGGGGGCACCTCTCTAGGATTCGTGGTGGTGTGGGGCTTCGTGGACCGGGCGAGACTCAGCTGGAGTCGGACCGTCGCTTGATTGGTCGTAGAATCGCAAAGCTCAGAAAAAAACTTGTCGCAGTCACTCATTCTAGGGCGGTCCAGCGGCAGTCGCGGAGCGGCAGGTTTCGAGCAGCGATCGTAGGATATACCAACGCCGGTAAGTCTTCACTCCTGCGCTCTCTCTCGGGCTCAAAGTTGTTCGTTGAGGATCGCCTTTTCGCGACACTCGACTCAGCAACCCGATCAATAGACGTCGGGGATGGTTGCCAGGTGCTGGTTACGGACACGGTCGGCTTCATTAGGAAACTTCCTCACCACTTGGTGGCCTCCTTTCGGTCGACACTCGAAGAGGCTCGTGAGGCCAATGTGCTCTTGCACGTCATTGACGCATCTCAGGCGGACTGGACGGAGCAGAAAGAGGTAGTTGACGATGTCCTTGATGAGCTTGATCTGGCAGGACAAGAACAGATCCTAGTGTTCAACAAGATCGATCGGCTGACCCATGCTGAGGAGAGAGCACTAACCCAACGTATCAGGGCGTTTTCTTCGAATCCGGCGGTGTTTGTCTCCTGCCTTCGGCCAGACTCGCTACAAGCATTGCGGTCGGTATTCAAGGCCAGAATTCGAGAGAGTCTTTGTCACCTCAAGGTACGGATTGAGGGATGGGACGGTAAGACACTCGCAATGCTCTGTCGGGAGGCAGAAATTCTCGGTCAGTCGAGTGATGGAATGTTCATGGAGGTTGAGATCCGTGCAAACACGTCAGTAGTGGGACGTGTTCTCAAGCTACCTAGCGTCAGGGTCATCGAGGAAATCCGGCCGGAAGTATGATCGGAAACCCTGGTACTCTCGATCTGATCTTGGAAGACACATTGCGGAGCGTCGGGGCTCGGATGCAATTATCTTCCGGTCCGAGTGTTTTCACACCTATCCTCACACGGGCTGCTCGATTCCCACAGCTTCGAAGAGGAACAACGGGCTCGGTCAAGAAACTAGCCAAGGTGGAAGAATGAGGTTTTACGTCAATATTGATCACGTAGCCACAGTAAGAGAGGCTCGGCGGACTGATGAGCCGGATCCGGTACGCGCCGCAGTTCTTGTAGAGCTTGCTGGAGCAGACGGTTTGACGGTTCATCTCCGCGAGGACCGGCGCCACGTCAGCGACCGTGACGTGCAACTTTTGATGAAGACTTCTCGAACCGGAGTCAATCTTGAGCTGGCCGCAGCAACGAACGTGCTTGACATCGCATGTGAACTGTGCCCGATGCAGGCGACATTGGTTCCTGAGCTCCGGGAAGAAGTGACCACGGAGGGGGGTCTGGCATTGCAGGATAACGGCGTGCGTGAGGCGACTAGGGTCGCAGTAGATCGGCTCTCGAACGCTGGGATACGAACGTCACTTTTTGTCGACCCGGACGAAGAGGCCCTGAAGATTTCGGTTGATCTTGGTGTAGATGCAGTCGAGCTACATACGGGAGAGTATGCGAATGCCGTTATCGGAGTGGAGCAGACAGAGCAGCTACAGCGGTTGTTGGCTGCTGCGGAAGAGGGTGCAAAGTTGGGTCTGGCGATACATGCCGGTCATGGCCTTACCTACGAGAACGTCACGCCAGTGGCTCGGATTCAGCTCATCGAGGAGCTGAATATTGGTCATTCCGTCATTTCTCGGGCCGTCTTCGTCGGCTTGGAGCGCGCGGTCCGAGAGATGGGGGATCTCATCCGAACAGCGCGCAGCGGAGTCCGTCCCAATTGAAGTTGAACTGGAAGGCCGTTGCTGGCATTGCGGTCAGTGCATTCTTCATCTGGTGGGTATTACGGGGTGAAGATTTCTCAGAAATCTTCACCCAGATTGTCACTGCAAATCCCTGGTATTTCATCGCGTCTATCTTCGTTGGCACGGCAGGCTATTTCGTCCGAGCGTTACGCTGGAGAGTCCTTCTACTTCCTCTGAAAGCTAACACTCGACTTCGCTCCAGATTCTCCGGTGTCAGCATCGGCTTCGCTGCGAACAACATCTTCCCTGCACGTCTGGGCGAGATCGCGCGTGCCTTTGCTCTCAGCCGATCCGAATCCCTACCAGTATCGGGTGTTTTTGGAAGCTTGGTGGTCGAGCGTTTTCTTGATTCCATAGTACTCGTGACAATGTTTCTGGTACCGATGGCCTTTCGCTCCTTTCCGGGGGCGGACGGACTCCTGAACGGCACGGTTAGTTCCGCGATGCTCGGAACGACCTTCGGAGCACTTACGATCTTCGTCACGGGGCTAGTGGTGCTCTTGATTTTCCTTAAGCCCTTGGTCCAGGCTGCAAGAAAAGTATGCCTAAAGATCCCGGGAGTGGCGGGGTCTTGGATAATATCTGCCCTGGAGACTATACCCAGGGCGTTGCAAGTTTTGCGGCACCCGGTTCTCCTTACAAAGGCCCTTCTATGGAGCTATGCATTTTGGCTCTGGCACGGACTCTCATTTTGGCTAGGCTTCAAGGCTTTCGGTATTGATCTGGGATTTGAAGCGGCCTTATTCACAATGGCTGTCGTAGGGTTCGCGGTCGCCATCCCTGCAGCGCCTGGTTTTTTTGGAACCTTCCAGTTGGGCACGGATCTCTCTCTGAGTGGGGTCTATGGTGTGCCGGAAGCCACCGCTCTTGCTTTCTCGTTCGGGTACCACCTAGGAGGATTCTTCCCGATCACGATCATTGGGCTTTACTACGCGTCTCGCTTGGGATTTTCGTTGAGAGAAGTTCAGAGGAGTAAGATCCTTATTCACGGGCCTATTGGGGAGAGTGCTGAGCCCTGTCCGCCAGGCGTCGCAGGACCTGAAGGTGGAGACCTTGTCTAAGCTCACTTCCGTGTGCGTGTGGGCTCCAGCAAAGATCAATCTCTTTCTTCGAATCCTCTCAAGGGAGGATTCAGGTTACCATCAAATCGAGACCCTCTTTGCGGCAGTGAGTCTCTATGACGAAGTGCATCTGGAGCGTACCTCCGGGGATCTCTCGGTCGAAGTGGTAGGTCCAGCCCTTGGCCCGGAGGAAGAGAATTTGGCCTATCGAGCTGCTCAGTTACTCATCGACCGGGTCAATTCTAGTGACGGTGCAAAGATCCGGCTCAGAAAGAATATCCCGACGGGGGCCGGACTCGGCGGGGGCTCTTCTGATGCGGGGGCTACGCTCCGGGCTTTCAATGTGTTGCTGGGGGATCCTCTTTCCGGTGCGCAGCTCCTGGAGCTTGCCGGCGAGTTGGGATCGGATGTTCCTTTCTTCACCAAGGGTTCTGGGGCCGCTCTGGCGTGGGGGAGAGGCGAGAGGTTAGTGCCCGTTCCGACTTTGGAAGATACTCATGTGGTCCTCGCCCTTCCCCCCGTTAGCGTTTCGACCGCTCTCGCCTACCGAGAGCTTCCATCCAGAATTTCACGGGATCCGTCTATTCTAGACTGTCACGAGGTTGGACGATCTCAGTGGTTGACCAAATACGCTGTCAACGACTTCGAACCGTCCATTTTCCGACGTTATCCGGAACTGGCAGAGATCCGGGATGCTATTGTAAGGAACGGGGCATCCGTCGCACGATTGACTGGAAGCGGGGCAGCGGTATATGGGATGTTTCATGACGGAGCGGCCGCTAAATCAGCCTGTGCGTCTCTCGCTGTGGGGAGGGAGGGTGTGCGTTTCACAGTTGTCGAGGCCTTAGCGTCACAGCCCGAACCAGAAGGCCATATGTGAATCCACTTTACAGTGGCTTGAATGCATGTGAAGGCCCGGATAGGATTGATGATATACGCTGCCTCGGACCTGGGTGTCTGGCAGCGGTTGTACACACGTCTTGATGGCCCGTCGTCTAATGGCAGGACACCGGTCTTTGGCACCGGCGGTGATGGTTCGAATCCATCCGGGCCAACTCCTGCGTAACTTGCGTACCGCTGATGAGTAGAGCCGCCAACCGATTTATGGTGCTCCTCCTGATTATAGGGGGATTTGGTTTCGATAGAGTGCCTGTCGAAGCAGCCCTGGCACCGAGCAACCAACCTGCTCAGGCTCAAGAGTCACGATCTCCACTTCGCGAGGACTCCACCGATCTTCGAGAGCTCGCGGAGGAGGCCCAGGCACGATTCGAAAGGAAGCATCGCCAACTCCTGTCGTACACGCTGAGTGGTCACGGAAGCTCCTGTACAGAAAGGATTGGACGGCTCTGTATCTGGCACGAAGGAGAGGACGACTGGGTGCCAGTTCCTGACTCTCCCGATCTCGTTCAAGCAAGAGACCTACTCTTGCGGGAGCTTGCCGAGATCGGAGGTCAACTTCCTAGCGATGCATGGATTCTCGGCCAGCGTATTCGCTATCTGAGCGAGGCAGGCCGCCGGACCGAAGCAGTTGGTCTCACCCAAAATTGCACAATCCACGAACGCTGGTGGTGCTTTGTTCTGGAGGGCTTCGCCCTTCACGGAACGGGACTGTACGAGGCTGCGCTAGAGGCTTTCCGCGAGGGTCTTGCATCCATGAGTCCGGAAGAAGCCATTAAATGGCAGGACCCTAGGGTCCTGCTAGATGGGAGAGGTTCGGATGTGCTAGATGACACCGAAAAGAAAGATCAGGGAAGGGTCCGATCTGAGCTTTGGATGTTGGCCGACCCTCTATACCTCATGCCGGGAAACGATCGGGAATCGGAACACTACGCAAGATGGACTTTCTCCAAGATCAGTGATCGCGCAGAGAGCGTGTGGGGGATGCGTTGGGGAGACGACCTTGAGGAGATCACGGTTCGGTACGGATGGAATCGGGGTTGGGAGAGGAGTCGGTCCCAGGTCGGAACTTTGAGTACAGAAAACACCATCATCGGGCATCAACTTTCCGGTGGGAAGGAGTTCGTGCCCTCCGGTCGGGTGCTCGAGAAACCCTGGGAGGCTGAGCCCGGATCATGGATACTGGATGAGGACGGTCCGCGTAGCTCTCATGTGGCGGCCTATGCCCCTGACTTCTTTCCAGGAGAGGCGCAGGTCGCAGTCCTCCATCGCGGAGATTCGATCGTAGTGGCTGGGGCAATCCGTATACCGAAGGTTCTTGACCGAAAATCGGAAATCATCGCGACCTCTCAGACACGTGGGTTCCCGGTCGAATCCACAGATGTTGTTGCATGGCCTCAACCTGCTCTGTTGGACGGACCTGAGCGCGCTGGTCTTTTTCTTGTCGGTAGAAAGGATAGATTTCACGAAGTAAGTCGAGAAGGCTCCGAAGGTGCTTTCGAGCTTACAGTTCCTGCAGGCGACTATGTTGTGAGTGTGGAAGCCTGGTCTCCTATGGAAGGTTTGGCGGGACGCCTCAGGCACGGCATCTCAGCCGACACTATCCCCCACGATCTGGCCACTCTCTCTGATCTGATCCTGTTTGATCTGGGAGAATCCCTACCACAAGATTTCAATGTGGCACTCCCGATGATGAGGCCGTCAAATCGGCTACGAGCTAATGAACGGATTGCTTTGGGGTGGGAGATGTTCGGACTCGGTTGGCGACAAGAAGATGTCGAATTCGAGTTGAGCTTCTACCGAGAGGGGGAAGGGTTCTTCCCACGAATAGGGCGTTGGTTGGGCTTTGGCAGCCGTGAGGACTCGCTCCGGATCACTTGGAAAGAGCCGGGTCCATCTGAGGTTGGGCCTTGGTTCAAGTCAATCCAAGTTACCCCGCCGAGTGTGGAGCCAGGCTTGTACATTTTTCGCCTTGAGATTGCCACGAGAGGCCGCGAGACTTTGGTTCAAACAAGGGTCGTAGAGATCTTTCGATAGGCACCTGAAAATCCCCGGATTACAAGGCGTTTGGCGTTGACGTCGCATTCCCGAATGCCTAGCTTTCCTGGCTGTTGCCGTTAGGCGTCTCACGCGATACGAGGTCTATGGACGACACCTTTCGGAGAGGACCACTCCTCCTCATCGCCGGACGAGCAAATCGTCCGCTGGCTATAGAGATCGGAGAAATCCTCGGAGAAGATCCTGAATCGGCTAGGATTCGGGATTTCGCAGACGGGGAGATCTTCGTGCGTATTGATCGAAATGCGCGGGGAAGGGACGTCTTCATCATACAACCCACAGTGACTCCGGCTGAAAGCGTGCTGGAACTGTTATTGCTGATCGACGCTGCGGTGCGGGCGTCGGCTGCTCGGGTCACCGCTGTCGTGCCCTATTTCGGCTACGGACGACAGGACAGAAAAGATCAGCCGCGGGTCGCGATTGGTGCAAAACTTATGGCGAACCTGATGGTGGCCGCTGGTGCGGATCGTGTGATCGGAATGGACTTCCATCAGCATCAGATCCAAGCGTTCTTTGATATTCCGGTCGACCATCTGTACGCCGCTCCAGTTCTGACAGGGTACTTTCGTCAGAAGAAATTAACAGACTTAGTTGTGGTTGCACCGGATGTTGGTTCGGCCAAGATGGCCAGGGGAT
Source organism: Gemmatimonadota bacterium (assembly GCA_036336795.1). Taxonomy (GTDB): domain Bacteria; phylum Gemmatimonadota; class Gemmatimonadetes; order Longimicrobiales; family Gaopeijiaceae; genus UBA822. The sequence continues at coordinate 110,746 of JAYZFL010000022.1, read as the reverse complement.
TTGCGAGGAGGCTTAACGCCACTATCGCCATTATTGATAAGCGTAGGCCAGCCGCAAACGAGGCTGAAGTGCTAAATGTCGTCGGTGAGGTAGATGGCAAGACCTGCCTGCTCGTGGACGACATGGTCGACACAGGAGGCACGTTGGCTAACGCGGTGAAAGCACTCAAAGACCGCGGCGCGAACCAGGTGTTTGCAGCGGCTACACACGCTCTCCTTTCAGGCGCTGCGGTCGAGAAACTGTCTGCCGCACCCCTAGAGGAGTTCGTGGTGACGAATACAATTCATGTTGCAGAGGACCGACGTTTCGAGGGCCTCAAAATACTGTCGGTGGCGGAGTTGTTTGCGAAGGCCATCGGATGTGTTCACGACAACAAATCGGTCAGCAAGCTCTTCGAGCCGGTTCCGGAGGCCTAGGAGTTTAGGCCTATAATATCCCGAACAAGTACATGCATTATAACCCACTGAAAGCAAAATTATGACGGGCAAGACGGCACTCAGGGCAAAGCGTCGGTACGAGAGCGGTAAGGGTGCGGCACGCAAAATTCGATCCGCGGGTCAGGTCCCGGCTATCCTTTACGGCAAAGACCAGGAGTCGATACCACTCACGATAGACGCGAGAGAGGCACTACATCTCTTCCACTCGATTTCGGTTGAGAATACGATCATCAACGTTCAAATCGATGAAGATAAGGAAGAGATGGAGACGCTGGTGCGGGAAATCCAAATGCATCCGTTCCGGCCGGGTATTGTTCATGTGGATTTTTTCTGCATTGAGCGTGGTGTCGCTCTAGAGGTGGAGATTCCAGTGAACTATGTCGGCACACCCCACGGTGTGCGAGAGGGTGGTATACTTGAGATCATTCTTCACGAATTCCGCGTCAAATGCACCCCGTCTAAGATTCCGAAGTCCATAGAAATTGATGTCATTCGGTTAGACATCGGGGACTCGATACACGTCGGCGAAATCAAAATGGAGGAGGACGTCGAACTCTTAACAGATCCGGAGCAGACCGCGTGTATCGTTTCGGCTCCGAGAATCGAAGAGGAAGAAGAGGTAGTGGAGGAGGAGTTCGACGAGGAGATAGATGGCGAAGTCTCGGATGTGGAAACGGACGACGAAGCCTCTCCCGGCGACGCGGAAACAGACGACGAGAGTTGATCGCGAACTGGATAACGACAGGTGAAAGTAGTTGCTGGTCTCGGAAACCCCGGGGCCGAGTACGACGACACTCGTCACAATGTCGGATGGTGGGTGTTGGACCGATTGGCATACGACTGGGGCTTCGGCTTCTTCGAGAAAGAAGGCGAAAGTCTCCGCGCCAAAGGTACGGTGGGAGATATTTCGGTTCTGCTGCTCAAGCCGACCACATTCATGAATCGAAGTGGCTCGGCACTGGTCGGATTGAAGGTGCTCTCGGAATTCGACTTGGCCTCCGATCTTTTGATCGTGGTCGACGATGCCACTCTGGATCCCGGCCGAGTAAGGTTCCGTCGTGGGGGAGGCTCGGGCGGTCACAAAGGGCTGAGATCGGTGTCGTCCTTGCTAGCTTCGGAATCGTACGCTCGCCTTCGAGTGGGTGTTGGTCAGGCACCTCAAGAAGAGAAACTCTCGGATTGGGTACTTTCTCCGATGGAGGGCGGCGACCAAGACATGGTAATTAAGCTTCTTCCAGAACTGAGCGGAGCCGTCGAAGTCTGGATACGTAAGGGCATCGAAGAGGCAATGAACCAATTCAATAGGTGACCCGGGCAAAGAGGTATAGGACACCTTGATATACGATCCACAAGAGGACCCTGATGACTGAATTCGTAACAATTTCTAGCTGGGCGTGGGCTTTAGGTCTTGTGGGCTTGGCTTTTGCGGGCGTCATCTACCGCTACGTAAAAAGTCAGCCTGCGGGAAGTGCCGTGATGGAAGACCTGGCCGAACAGATCCACGACGGAGCCATGGCGTTCTTACGCCGAGAATACTCAATGCTGGGGGTTTTTGTAGCAGTCGTCTTTGTTCTGCTAGCTTTGGCGGTGTCGACGGAGACCGCATTGGCATATCTCGTCGGTGCGCTCTGTTCGGTCATGGCAGGGTTTTTTGGCATGACCGCGGCGACAAGGGCCAATGTCAGAACCTCAGCAGCTGCCAATCAGGATGGAGCGGGGAAGGCTCTCCGCGTGGCGTTTTTCGGTGGCGCAGTGATGGGCCTTTCCGTCGCCGCGCTGGGGCTGCTGGGAATCGGAGCCGTGTATTGGGTGTACGGTGCTAGCGCTATCTCTACTACCGAACACATGCGATTCGCTGAAATCGTCTCGGGCTTTGCCATGGGAGCGAGCTCAATCGCTCTATTTGCACGCGTAGGTGGTGGTATTTATACAAAAGCAGCCGATGTGGGTGCGGACCTCGTCGGTAAGATCGAAGCCGGAATTCCTGAGGACGATCCGCGAAATCCGGCTACAATTGCGGATAACGTCGGTGATAATGTCGGTGACGTAGCGGGGATGGGTGCCGATATCTTCGAGTCGTATGTGGGCTCGGTAATCGCCACGATCGCCATAGGTGCGAGCTCTGCTTCACTGGTGGGGAACGTGGGCAATGCCGTCGCTCTGCCGATCCTCACGGTAATGATTGGGCTTCTCGCGTCTTTGTTGGGAATCGGTATGATGAAGGTTTTTGAGGGTATGGATCCAGCGGCAGCTCTTCGTAACGTGACCTTCATCGCCGCCGGAATCTTTTTGTTCATCATGTTCTTCGTTGTCCGATCCATGGACTTTCAGATGGTCTCGGATGGACAAACGTATCCGGCGCTCGGTCCGTGGATGGCGATTGTTATGGGCACGCTGGTAGGTACAGCGATCGGGCTGGTGACCGAATATTACACTTCAATGGCGCCGGTCCGGAAGATCGCGGCCGCCAGCGAGACAGGGTCGGCGACCAACCTAATTACGGGATTGGCTGTGGGCATGCAGTCTACCGCAGTTCCCATGCTTCTCATCTGCATCGCCATATACGCTTCTTTCCAATCAGCGGGTCTCTACGGGATCGGGATTGCCGCCGTCGGTATGCTTGCTACGGTCGGAGTCACGATGTCAGTGGACGCCTATGGCCCGATCGCGGACAACGCGGGGGGGATAAGCGAGATGAGCGGTCTTGGACCAGAAACTCGAGCCATCACTGATTCCCTTGATTCTATTGGAAACACGACCGCGGCGCAGGGGAAGGGGTTTGCGATCGGCTCTGCGGCGCTCACCGCCCTCGCTCTTTTTTCTGCGTACGCGACTAAGGTGGGGTTGGCTGAAACCGGGATCGACCTAGTGAACCCGATAGTCGTCATCGGTTTGTTCATTGGGGGAATGCTTCCTTTTTTCATCGCGGCCCTGACGATGGAAGCTGTCGGTCGGGCAGCACAGGGAATGGTCGAGGAAGTGCGACGGCAATTCCATGAGCACCCAGGAATCATGGATGGCACGGAGAAACCCGATTCTGCCCGTTGCGTCGCTATCTCGACCGATGCGGCGCTCCGGGAAATGATTCTTCCGGGTGTGACAGCTGTCCTCGCTCCAGTTGTGGTGGGGAGGTTTTTGGGTGTGGAGGCGCTCGGAGGTCTCCTGGCCGGCGCCACAGTAACGGGGGTGTTGATGGCGCTCTTCATGGCGAATGCCGGTGGTGCGTGGGATAACGCCAAGAAGCTGATTGAGAAGGGCGAGTACGGTGGGAAAGGCTCGGAGCCTCACAAGGCTGCCGTTGTTGGAGACACGGTCGGCGATCCGTTCAAGGATACATCTGGTCCGTCCCTCAACATCCTCATTAAACTGATGAGTGTTGTTTCACTGGTTTTGGCTCCTTGGTTCGTCCGTGTTCACGGCCTGGACACATCCGACCAGATCTCAAGTCTCGTCGAATTGATAGTCCGCCTGTTCGGATAGACGACCACGGATAGCTTGGGAGGAGGGATGGCCAGAGAGGTTACTTTCGATAATACCCTGGCTTTTGCTCAGGATCTCATAAGGATTCCCTCTCCCTCTGGCCAAGAGGGTGAAGTCGCCGCCCGCATCCTCTCTGAAATGGAGTCTCTGGGATTCAGTGGCATTCGTACCGATGAGGTAGGAAATGTCATCGGAGTCGTTCCGGGTGCCGGGACAGCACCTCCCGTCTTGCTGAACAGCCACATGGATGTCGTCGCGGAGGGGGATCATAAGGAGTGGGCATACCCTCCTTTCGCTGCGGAAATAGCGGACGGCTACCTTCACGGTCGTGGAGCAATGGATATCAAGGGACCCCTAGCGATCCAGACCTACGCCGCTGCGGCCTTGGCGGGACGGGCTCCCGGAGATGTGATTGTGGCCCATACGGTCTTTGAGGAGCGTGGCGGACTCGGAATGAAGTACCTGATGGAGTCCGGTACGGTAACGCCCGGTGCAGTCGTGATTGGTGAGGCTACCCACGGCGATATCTGCATCGGGCACCGAGGACGGGGAGAGATTGAGGTGGTGATCCGCGGGGTTGCTGGCCACGCTTCTGCACCGGACCGAGCAAGTAACGCTCTTGACCTAGTTCCCGGAGTTCTCGACGTCGTGGCAGAGTTCGCTAGAGGCCAATCGGAGGATCCCGTTCTTGGTGCCTCAACGATCGTTGCCACCGGCCTGGATGTTCTCCCTGAGAGCAGGAACGTGATCCCAGACGAAGTGACGGTCGTCCTGGACTGGCGAGTGCTCCCCGATATCGGCACGGAGACGATGACCGAGCGCGTACGTGAGGCCTTGGATGCTCGACTTGGGACCGTGAATGAAGGATTTGCGATCGATGTATGCGTGGCTATGGAGAGTCAGGCCACCTACACGGGCCTGACTCACGAAAGAGATCTCTTCACGCCAGGATTTCTCATGGATCCGTCGGACCCTTTAGTGCGGGCTGCTGCGTCGGTGGTGGGTCAGCGGCTTGGTGAAGGACCGGCCGTCGTGCGACCGTGGACATTCGCCACCGACGGGGGTTGGTCGCATGGTATCTTCGGGATCCCCACGGTAGGATTCGCACCTGGAGAGGAGCGGTTCGCTCACACCAACCGTGAGCGTCTCGAGTTGGACGAAGCGCAGTGGGTGTTCGAACGTTATCCAGACCTTGTGCTCGGGCTACAGGAAGCCCTTATTTGACCGAGCAATGAGACGAGAACCGGCTCGTCAGGGTCAAAGCGTATGATGGTCTTGCACGGCAATCCGGGAGGGTCTCAGGGGTACCGAAGAAGTCTACGTAACCTATATTTACGATGCTCATCCCGCTCCGGATAAAGGACGGGGCCCGTGTACAACGGACCGTGGGAGAACGACTGTGCGGCTCTACGAAATCGTCTATATCTTTGACGCAGCCCTCGATGAGGATTCCGTCAACAAGAAGCTGGAAACATTCCATGCTCTGGTGCTGGGGAGTGATGGGGAGGTCGTGCAGGTCGACCACTGGGGTGCCCGCCAATTAGCCTATCCGGTGAATAAGCAGAAAACAGGCTATTACGTCATTTCACAGGTTCGTGCCGGTTCCCAGGGACTTCCGGAATTCGAGCGGATCTTGAAGTTGGATGCCGATGTGATGCGGTATCTGATCGTTGTGAATGAAGGAGAACCTGCCAGCGGTAGTTCCATCATGGGAGAGGATGGCCCCAAGACTTCTACAAGCGAGGACCATGGCGATCAAGATAGATCGGTAGCCGAAGATGAATCTTCTGAAGATGGCGATCTTCCTAAGAGGACAAGCCCTCCGGAATTCAGTGGGGGCAGGGGCCGCCGCCGCCGTATGGAAGGTCCAGTGATCAAACTCCTGAATTACAAGGATGTATCGACTTTATCCCAATTCATGACTGAACAGGGAAAAATTCTACCTAAGCGCACAACCAAGGTTACTGCGCGCTTTCAGCGCCAGCTTGGCCGAGCGATCAAGCGTGCTCGATATCTAGCGCTGATTCCGTACGTTCGCGATCACGAGCTATAATACGTGGTGAGGGAATCGGGCCTACCCATCCGTTTGGATGCTGCCCCGTGACCAAAACGATCCCGGCGGAGCGCACTTGGTTAAGGCCGCTCGGGCTGTTCACCATGACCCTCGCGTTGTCAGTGTCGAGTGCTGGAATATTGGTAGCGATTCCATTTCTTGCTTTGGCTATAGTGTTTGGCTTGCGCAGTTCCGGTGTCGTGGCTGCTGCGGTTATAGCAGGGCTGGTGAGTATTGGTAGTGTGGAGCGCGGCGGGACGTGGTATCTCGAGCGGGGATGGACTGTCGTTCTTGCGGGCTGGTTTGTCGCGGCGACGATGCGATGGCCGAATACGAGCTTCTTTCCAAGAGCACTAGGTGCGGTCTTGGCGACGATTTTCTTGATCACAATGCTCTTGGCCTTCCAGCCAGGTTCATGGACCATGGTAGACTGGATTATCACGGAAGGAGTGATGAGGAGTGTAAGTTTGACGCTTGAGGTTTTCGGAGAATTCAGCTCCGAGGGAGCGTTGCCGGCGGAGTTTGTCAGTGCCATGTTCGAGACTGCCACCCAACAAGGCCGAGTGTTTCCTGCTCTCTTAGGACTTTCTTCTCTGACGGGTCTGGCGGTTGCATGGTGGAGTTACGTTCGACTTACTTCGGGAAGTGGTCAGAGCCTCGCTCCGTTGCGTGAATTTCAATTCAACAACGACCTTGTTTGGCTATTGGTGGTAGGATTGGCGTTGATCGTTTTCAGTTTGGGGGAGGACTGGACCCGCGCGGGGACGAACGCTGTGGTATTCATGGGTGGGCTCTATGCCCTGAGAGGGCTAGCAATACTGCTCTTTTTTAGTGGGGGCGTTACACTTTCGTGGGGGTTCTTGCTGTTGCTTTTTGGGATGCTGTTGATTCCACCGGTGTTACTCATGGGAGCTCTGGTCTTGGGCGTCGGTGATACTTGGCTCGATCTCCGAGCCAGGGCTGGAGAAATTTCCGGCACCAAGATGTAGAGAGGATGGCTTAATGAAACTCATTTTGAGAAAGACTATTGAGGCGTTAGGGGAGCAGGGCGACATCATCGACGTGAAGGATGGTTATGGTCGCAACTACCTGGTCCCTCAAGGAATCGCGTATCCCGCGAGCGATCGAAATCTCCGAAAGTTGGAAGAGGAGCGTTCCTCTTCCCAGGAACAGGCTAAGCGAGACTATTTGGAGGCTCGTCGGCGTGCTTCTCAGGTGGATGGCATCGCTCCTGTGTTCTATGTGCGGGCAGGAGATGACGGGAAACTTTTCGGGGCGGTCACCAATGCGGACATAGCGGATAAGCTGAATGAAGGACAGCTGGACTTTGACGTCGACCGGCGGACCGTTGAGCTTGAAGAGCCTTTGAAGCGTCTGGGGCTCCACAGGGTCCCGATCCGTTTCCACAGCCAGGTGGAGGTAGAGATCGAAGTTCTCGTGGAGCATAAAGAGGAGTAGTCCTCCCGCGACAGCGATAATGAGAATAGAAGGGAATGAGAAGATTTCCCCATTGGCGCATGCTGTTCATCTCGCAGGGGCACTCGCTCTTGAGCGCAAGGCGTCGGACGTTGTTGCCCTTGACCTTAGGGCTGTCTCCGGAGCTACTGATTGTTTTCTACTTGTAACTGGGCAATCAGACGTACAAGTCAAGGCGATTGCAGAGCACATCATTGACGAGCTAAAGAAGGAGACTGTGCGACCCGAACACATTGAGGGTATGAAGTGTGGGCGTTGGGTACTCCTCGACTACATTGATTTTGTGGTGCATGTGTTCCATCACGGAGCGAGAGAGTTTTATCAGCTAGACCTACTTTGGGGTGATGTACCACGTTGGGAGTTCGACGAAGGAGGAGTTGAGTGATTGGGAATCACAGGCTCGAGATCCTGTAGACTGTTTACAACGACATGGGTCGGCGTGTAGCTTGGCGCGCGTAGCCGGGTCTAGCGTAGATACCGACCTAACGCAAGGATGGAGGTTGTAATTAGACCCTCCCTGACAGCGTAGGGCCTATTGGACAGAGGCCATTCGCTAATACGTCCGGGCGAACCGGACTCCGACGATCCGTCGGAGATCGCGGCACCCGCCGCTCCCATCCGGAGCGATGGGCCGAGCGGCATCACCCTATTTCCTGCTTTTCGGGTGTGTGATCCTGATGATACACTCCGGCTTCGTCGAAGTGGTCTAATCCTGGATTCGCGTGATGCGGAGGTGAACTCTATCGATGGACAGCTGATCTTAACACGATGCTCGAAACCTAAATGAAGCTACGCTCCATCAATCTCCGAGGTTTCAAGTCGTTCGCGGATGCCACCGTGATCGATTTTCATCAAGGAATTACAGCAATCGTTGGTCCCAATGGATGTGGAAAATCCAATATTAGTGATGCGATTCGTTGGGTTTTAGGAGAGCAGCGCCCCTCTGCTATCCGTGGTGGAAAGATGGAGGAGGCTATCTTCCAGGGATCTCTGAACCGCCGGCCGGTAAACAGGGGCGCGGTGAGTATGGTGGTAACCAATGAGGATGGGGCTCTCCCGGTCTCATTCACCGAGGTCGAGATTGGGCGAACGGTGTACCGGGACGGGGGAAGCGACTATTCGCTGAATCGGTCTACATGTCGACTCCGGGATGTCCTAGACATGTGTCGCGATACCGGCCTCGGTGCTAACGCGTACTCTGTCATTGAAAATCGGATGATTGATGCGATCCTCTCCGATCGAGCAGAAGAGCGGCGTCAACTATTTGAGGAAGCTTCCGGAGTTGGCAAATACAAGGATCGGAGAAAGGCAGCTTTGCGTCGAATGGAGCGGGCAGAGACTGATCTCACGCGATTAGAGGACCTCATTGGCGAGGTAAAGACAAAGGTCCGCTCATTAGCACGACAAAAGGGGAAAGCAGAGCGGTACGGCGCGCTTCGAACTCGGCGCCTGTCGGTCGAAGTCGCTGTCGTGCGGAATGAACTGGACGGGTTGCATGGACGTCTAGAGGATCTGGAAGCAAAACTGTCGGGAACGGTCTCCACAAACCACGGAATGATCGCCCAGCTGAGGGCTTCTGAAAGCAAACATGAAAAGTTACGACTAGAAGAGGTGTCGGCGGAACGTGATCGGGCCGAAAAAGCGGCTATCCTTGATCAGGTGCGGAACCAGTTGGTCCAGTGGGAGCGAGATCTCGCAGTAGCTGAAGAGAGACGTGGGTACATCGAGAGACGCCTAGTTAATATTGGAGAGGAACGCGAAGTCTTCCAGGCGCGACTGCAGGATGTCACTGATGAGTTGGTGATATTGGACAAGACGGGCGGAGATAACGAGCTGGCTGTGGCAGAGGTCGGAAGCTCGCTTGAGCGCCAAACGCAGTTGACTGCCGATGCATATGGTCGTTTGGATGAGGCGCGACGGTGTGTCGAAGAGAAGGAGCACCAAGAGCGCGATCTTGTTAGGAAGGGGGCTCAACTGGAGGGCGACGCTGAGGCTGCCGATGGACAGGCGGCTGAACTCGAGCGACGAATCCGCAGAATCGATGCCGAGTTGAGCGACACTTCTAACGCGCTCTCTGATCTCGAATCTCAGGGAGATTTGTTCGCTACCCGGGTAGACGGTCTAGAAGATGTGGTCAAGAAGAAGCGCAAATTTCTTGCCAGTGCGAAGGACGTGTCAAAGGCCTCACGAACTTCACTCGAAGAAGCTCGGAAGCGTGATCACGATGCGGCCAAATCATGTCACGGCCTCGCGGCGGAGGTAACAGCGCTCCGAACTCTGGAGGAAGACCAAGAGAGAATCGACCCGGTGGGGAACGCAGTGTTGGCTCTGGATGACGAGGGTGTTGTTGGATCTCTCCTGGACTTCATGGATGTTCCGGCTGAGCTGGGAGCAGCGGTGGAGGGTTATCTCGGAACTGCGGTACGATCACTTGTCGTGAGGGACAGCGGAACCATCAAACGGTTAGCCGAGTGGTTCTCTGATGAGTGGAAAGAGGGAGGGGGGTTGATTCTGCTCCCTCTGGATTGTGTTCCGGAGTCAGCAGGCGGATCTCTACTTGAAGCGGTTCAGGCCATTGGTGAAGGAGCCCCCTGGGTCGAGGCTCTCTTGGGTGATGCAGACCTTGTAAAAGACGGCAATCATCAAGAGAAGTCAGGACGCTTGCAGCTGGCTTTGAGAGGAAAGATCACTGATTCCAGGGGCATCGTTCGGATTGGGGCACCCTGGGAAAAGTCCGGGCGTCCTGAGAGACCAAATCGGCTAGAAACTCTCGAAATATCATTGGCCGAAGCCGAAGCTGAAATGGCGAGTACCAGTCGGGCGTTAAGTGAAGAAGAAGTTCACTCAGCTGAAGCTGATTCGGAGGTCGAAGTGGGGCAGGACGCGCTGTTAGCTGCTCTGGATGAGTTGCGTCAGGCCAATGCAGAGGTTGCCGCTCAAGTTGACCGACGAGCGCGCATTGATAACCACCGAGACGAACTTGTGAGACAATTGGAGGGGGCCAGGGCGGCTAACGAGCGCACTTTGGAGCGCGTGCGGGCAGCTAAAGAAGATCGAGAGGTACTCTCGACTCAGGAGGGTGGGATCCGGACGGAGCGGCGCGCCGCACAAGAGGTGCTCACTACTGTCCAGGATGAGTGGGAGGAGGCGCGCGTCGAAGAATCTCAGCTTGAGGTTCGGCTAGCACGAGCCCAAGCTGTGTGGGATCGCATTGTCCAGAGACGAGTCGATTTAGCCAAGGAGTTGACTCTTGTAGAGAGCAGATTGTCGGATCTCAATACTGAAGAGGGGACTCTGGATGAGGGGAAGGAGAGCGTAACCGAACTCCAAGAGGAAGGACTAGCCGCTACCGAGCAGCTTTTCAGTAAACGGGACGAGGCCCAGTCAGCGTTCGATGAAAAAAACAGTGCTCTTGCTGTGGTGGCGGAAGCTCTCTCCGAATCCGAGCGGGCCGTGCGTAAAGCCCGCAGCGCCGAGAGAGCGAGTGTCGAGAAGAAACATAGTCTTGAGATGGAACGGCAGGAGGTTGTGAGCCGTATCGGGCTTATCCAGGAGCGGCTGGAGAGTGAGTGGGGTCGTCCCCTGGAGGATCTGCTCGAAACTGCCGAAGTCATGGAAGGAGATCCTGAAGAACTGAAAGCAGAGCTAGATGGGATCGTCCTTAAATTGGAGCGCATTGGACTGGTCAACATGCTGGCTGTGGAGGAACATGAAGAGGAGACTACCAGGCTAACTTTTCTTTCCGAGCAACGCGAGGATTTGGTGGCAGCGAGAGATGACCTTAAAGCTGCAATTCGCCAGATTAACCAAACGGCCATCGGCCTCTTCGAGACGACATTCGAAAGAATCCGCGAGAATTTCAAGAAGACTTTCAGTCAGTTGTTCGAGGGAGGAGAGGCCGATATTTGGCTCTCTGAGTCGGAAGATCCGCTAGAGTCACCCATTGAGATACATGCTTCTCCGATGGGAAAGAAGACCCAGAGAATTGACCTACTTTCCGGAGGAGAACGTGCTCTAACTGCCCTTTCTCTCCTCTTTGGCATCTACCTAGTCAAGCCCAGTCCGTTCTGCGTCCTTGACGAGGTGGATGCCCCTCTGGACGAGAATAACATTGGCCGTTTTGTCCGGTTGCTACAGGAGTTCAAAGAGGATACGCAGTTCGTGCTTATTACCCACAATCCCCGATCCATTGAGGCAGCCGATTGGATCTATGGTGTGACTATGGAGGAACCCGGTGTGAGCACGATCGTGGGGGTACAGCTCCAGCAGGCCCTGGAAGCGAGCGGATCCGCCGCTTAGAAGTTTCCCCGAGATGAGCGCCGATGTGACGATGCTCGGCTCGGGAACCTTGATTCCCGACCATGTGAGATGTTCGAACAAGCTCGTAGTCACCACGCACATTTATTCTCCGTTATCAGCCGAAGATGTGCCCGAGTTCGTTAGAAGGGCGGGATGCTAAGGCCGAGTACTTGCCGGAAATGCGGAATGCGTTTCTCTCTGGAGGACACTCGGATCCTCCATCGGTAGACGATGCCTTTGCACGTCGGTAAACTTTACGTTGGTCCTTCGGCTCGAATGGACTGGACAGTGAAGATCTGAAAACAGGCTCAAGAGTGACGAAGACATGCTAGTCGTGATGAAGCACAAGGCCTCGGAGGCTGAGGTGCGAGCAGTCGTTAAGGAGGTTGAGAACATGGGGTATGAGGCTCGCCCCATGCCTGGTAAGCAGCGCACCACGGTTGGTCTTGTGGGGAATGATGGTGGAGTTGATGCAGCACGGATTCAGGGCCTCTCCGGTGTGCTGGAAATCATCTTGGTTACGAAGCCCTATAAGCAGGTTTCCAGGGAGTGGCGTGACTCCGACACCGTGGTAGAACTTCCCAATGGAGTCCAGTTCGGTGGACGGGAGATTAACATTATCGCCGGCCCTTGTGCTGTGGAGGGTGAATCAGAGATCCTCGAGATAGCACACCGCTTGAAAGAGAACGGAGCGACTGTACTTCGCGGTGGTGCCTTCAAGCCTCGAACTTCCCCCTATTCGTGGCAGGGGCTGGAGGAAGAAGGACTTAAGATGCTCGCTCGGGCCAAAGAGGCCACCGGCATGGCCATCGTAACGGAGGCTCTGGATCCGGAGGGAGTAGATCTGGTAGGCCAATACGCCGATATCGTTCAGGTCGGGGCGCGCAACATGCAGAATTACCCCTTACTACGGAGGGTTGGCCGATCTGGCATGCCAGTACTTCTTAAGCGTGGAATGTCGGCTACGATTACAGAGTTGCTTCTTGCTGCTGAGTACATTCTCGCCGAAGGAAATGAAGACGTAATTCTCTGTGAGCGTGGTGTTCGCAGTTTCGATACGCACACTCGCAACTTACTCGACCTGACAGCAATTCCCGTCGTGAAGTCCCTATCTCATCTACCGATCATTGCGGATCCGAGCCACGGCACCGGCGTCCGTGCTAAGGTGATCCCCATGGCACGGGCTGCGGTGGCTGCCGGGGCTGATGGCTTGATGGTGGAAGTTCATCCAGATCCTTCAAGAGCACTCTCTGATGGACAGCAGTCACTCTATCCGAATCAATTCGGTGAGCTCATGGATCAGATTCGTGTCATCGCACAGGCGATCGGGCGGGAAATCCAGAGTCCGGCAGCTTAGCCGATGACCAAGGCCCGATGCCTGACACGATTGCTTCAACCTATCCGAAGCAGAGAAGTTGGCACGGCGAAACCGGGTTCTCATGCTGATTCAGAATGATATCCTCTCGAATCCTGAATCCTGTAGCTCACAAAGGTTACTTGGAGCAACTAGCGGAAGTCTATCTGAATGGGAGAGGCTCACGTATTCAGGACCGTAGAGTCTGATGACTCCTCTCTGCATGGGCATCTCTTGGACTTGATAACCTTGAGGAAACTCCGTGCAATCCTCTTACCAAGAGGATGTCGTTGATCCGAAGCGATTTCTCGACCCGGACCTATTGTTTCGAGACTGTCGCGCTGCGTCCTATAGAAAGCGGGAACCTGGATTTAGAGTAGATCGAAGAATGTGCGTGGCAGAAGTGATCTAACGACTCGAAATAGCCTATGGTTGCTGTACTTTCGTAGCATTTGGCGTTGACGCCTCTTCCGAGCATGCCTATGTTTTGAGCGCCTCAGGTCCGCAGGGCGAACACTCATGAAATTCCGTCAGGACCTCGCCGGTAGCAGCGGTAAGTGCGGTGATAGTCGCTGCGGGTCGCCTGGGGCATTTTCCTTCTCATGTGGTGCCCCAACCGACCTGAAATCGGTCACGGTCCGTCAGGGAAGCCACACGACTGAGATTGGATTTTAGGTCTGTGTCCCACACAGCGCTAGCTAGAAAATACCGCCCTCGGCGGTTCGCTGAGGTAATCACTCAGAAACACGTCTCCGAGACGTTGCGCCGGGCTGTTTCCGATAACCGTGTCGGGCACGCTTACCTTTTTTGTGGTCCACGAGGGGTTGGTAAGACGACGCTGGCACGAGTCCTCGCGATGGCGCTCAATTGCCCGGCACGTGAGGAAACGGGTGAGCCTTGCGGAAAGTGTGAAAGCTGCTCACGTATCTGGGGTGGGCAGACTGCCTTGGATGTCGTAGAGATCGATGCGGCTTCGAATAGAGGTGTCGAAGATGCTCGACAGCTTAGGGAGCGAGCGATGTATGCGCCTTCCAGCGACAGCAGTTTCAAGGTGTACATCGTGGATGAGGCACATATGCTCACGCGCGAAGCCTGGAATGCGTTACTGAAAATCCTCGAAGAGCCGCCGCCCCGAGTGATCTTCGTGTTTGCTACCACGGAGCCGCAGAAAATAGAGCAGACGGCGTCCCCGATCCTTTCACGGTGTCAGCGTTTTGACTTTCGTCGTATAGGAGTTACCGACATCGTGGCGAGACTGGCCATAGTGCTTGAGGAAGAAGAGTTTGTGGGATCAGGGGAAGCCCTCAGGACGATCGCACGAAAGGCGGACGGAGGGATGAGGGATGCCCTCTCCCTTCTGGACCAGGTCATAGCTCTGACCGGAGGGGAAATTACACCGGAATCCGTAAGGCGAGTCCTCGGCCTCGTGGAGGATGAGCGTTACCTGGAATTAATGGATATCCTCGCCGAGCACCAACACGGTAAGGTATTTGATTTTATCGAGAAGTTACTAGATGAGGGCTATGACCTTGTCGAGTTTTACCATGGTCTAGTGAATGCCTTGCGGACCCTTCTCCGGTTAGCACTGGGCGGTGCTCCTCCAGAAATCAATGATGACACGAGGGCGGATTTCGAGTCACGCCGCACGCTCTTTCGCCCCGCTGATCTTACCCGGATGCTGGGATTGGCCTCCCAACTTGAGAGCAGAGGGAGCCTAAGGCGGAGCGCAAATCCACAAATGCTCCTTGAGATGCTACTACTGCGGCTCAGCTACGTGGATCGAACGGTGACGATCGAAGAGGTACTCTCAACGCTGGGAGGTTCTTCTCCCCTTTCTTCCAATCCCGATAGTTCGCCGGACTCTAGGGGAGAGCCAGATCCTGAGGTGTCCGGTGACCTTCTTGAAGAATCCACACCCGAAGAATCGAAGCTTTACGACTTTCTTGAGGCGACTGAGGCATGGGATCACCTGATGACTCAACCAGCAGCAATTCCAAGGGGGATGAGGCCTTTCTTGAAGGTGGCCAAGGTGTTTACCGAAGAGAACGGAGTCTTTGTAATTGAGCTTCCAGAGGGCCCCGGCCTGGATCGCCTCAAGGATCCCGTAGCTCGAAGAACCCTTCGAGATACCCTCGGAGAAATCATGACAAAGCCTCCTGATATCGTTGTGCGACCGTCTCACGATGCAGGGGTAAACACCCAACAGCGGATCAGTCCTGAGGCTGTGCGTACCGGACGACTTCGTGAACTCACACGAAGAGAGCCCGGCCTCAAGGGCGCGGTGGACGAACTTGACCTAGAGTTACTAAATTGATGGCGACACGTTATCCAGTGGGAATTTGACGATGACGGACATGCAGAAACTCATGCAGATGGGCAAGCAGTTACAGGCTCGGATGGCCGAGTTTCAGGACGGGTTATCAGCCCGTGAAATCTCGGCATCTTCCGGTGGTGGCATGGTTACGGCCACTGTCGATGGCAAGGGAGTGGTGACGAGTGTCGTGATCGAGCCCACCGTTGTGGACCCGAGGGACGTTGAGATGCTTGAGGATCTCGTGCTAGCTGCCATCACCGAAGCGCAGGGGAAAGCTCACGGGGAGTATGAAGAAGGCATGCGGAAAGCGGCGGCGGGGTTGCCGATCCAACTTCCGGGCCTGTTCTAGCCGTAGTGTCGGTTATTCAACGGCTCGTCTCTGAGTTCTCACGGCTTCCGAGCGTGGGATCCAAGACTGCTCAGCGGTTGGTGTACCACCTCATGAAAATGCCTCTTGAGGAATCCCTTAGACTTGCAGATGCTATTCAGGAAGTCGCGAAACGGATACGCCCGTGTGATATATGTGGGAACTTTTCGGAGTCTGAACTGTGCGACATTTGTAAGAATTCTCGACGTGATCAAACTCTGATCTGTGTGGTAGAGGAAGCATATGACGTGGGTGCCATCGAGCGTGCTGGAGAATACCGCGGTCAATATCATGTGCTGGGAGGTCGACTCTCGCCACTCGACGGTCTCGGACCCGAGGAGCTCAACTTCAGTCGGCTCCTCGAGCGAATAAGATCTTCAGATGGGATGATCGGTGAAGTGATCATGGCAACGAGTTCGAGTGTCGAAGGTGAGGCCACTGCGGTGTATCTAGAAGGTTTGATCCGACCGATGGGCCTGCGGATCACTCGGTTGGCACGTGGTATCCCAGTAGGGAGCGATCTCGAATACGTTGACGGCTCGACAATCGTCGAAGCCCTTACCGGCCGGCGGGAGATGTGAGTGATGGATACAAGAGTCCGAAATACGGGTGTCGCAGTTCTCGTTACCGCCGTGTTGGGGACCGTAGCGGCATGGGTTATTCGAGATCAAATTCAACGGCACAGTCGGGATCTTTTCAGTCCGTCCTTTCTGAGGCGCTTGGCGGCCTTAGGATACTTGGCCAAGGCCGAGGCTTCTGTGGATCATATCAACCTGATCAAGGACTTCGTTGCCTGGGAGTCCAACCGGACTCTTCGGCGCAGGGCGCGGGCCATCCTCGCACGAACAGAGCGGGAAGTGTTACGCTCCATCCAGCCCGTTGGATAGGATGCCTATCGTGCCTAGTGACTCCTAGCTGAGGGGATCATGGTTGGGAGTCCGAATGTCCCCAATCTGATAACGATCGGGCGTATCCTTGCGTGTCCGGCCATTTTTTTCTTAGCCCTTGCACCGTCGATTGGGGCTCGGATGGTCGCGTTTGCACTTTTTGTGGCCGCTGGACTTTCCGATCTCTGGGATGGTTACTTGGCTAGAAAGCACGGATGGATCACCGACGTGGGCAAGATCCTCGATCCGCTGGCCGACAAGCTCCTCCTGCTTTCCACGTTCATTCCGTTCTATATCATCTCACATCGTGAGGGTGGGGAGTGGTTGATACCATTGTGGGGGATGCTTCCGATGTGGGTCATGATCGTGATTCTAGGTAGAGAGTTTCTGGTTACGCTTTTTCGACAGTGGGCCGTCCGGCGTGAGGTAGTAATTGCTGCGGGCGCCTCGGGAAAGTACAAGGCATTCATGCAGAATCTTTTTTCGGGTGGCCTCCTGCTGTGGTACCCTCTCCAGGAAGCAGCCAGTGCCTGGGGCTTTGGCGGCTTTGCATATCGAGTATGGGTGCACTTTCACTCCACATTCATCGGTTTGACGCTCGGATTTGCCCTCATCCTGACCATTTATTCGATGATCGACTACATCTGGAGCTACCGTGCGCTAATGGGCGTAAAGGACTGACCGCGTGTGGTTGAAATTCCGGGAATTCACTCCGCGATTGTCGCCGTAGGAAACGAGCTTCTCTGCGGAAAAACAACTGATACGAATGGATCGTGGTTGAGTGAGCGATTGGCTTTTCTCGGCGCTCCCGTCTTGAGACGGTGGGTTGTCGGGGATCATTCATCCGAGATTCAAGACGTCGTGTCAGTAGCGATGGACATTGCTGAGTTAGTCGTCATCACCGGTGGGCTAGGTCCCACACAGGACGATTTAACGAGGCAGGCAGTAGCTGATTGCTTAGGCCTCAAGTTGATTTCTGACCCTGAGTTGTTGCAAGACCTTCGTGATCGATTTCGTGTCCGTGGCTTCGCTAAGCTGCCGCGGGGCAATCCGGTCCAGGCGGAAGTGCCGGAAGGAGCGGAAGTTATCCCTAACCTAAGAGGCAGTGCCCCGGGGCTCTGGATTGATGTCGGCAACCAAGTAGTGGTGCTCTTGCCTGGTGTCCCTCAAGAAATGCGTGGGATGTTCGACGAAGCATTGGAGCCAAGAGTCCGAGAGTACTTTGGCTCGCGCCTTGCTCCCCTCGCTCAGAGGACTTTCCATACTACTGGAATTTTGGAATCCGTGCTGGACGAACGAGTAGGTACCGTACGAGATAAACTCCCTGAAGGTGTTGAAGTTGCCTTCCTCCCTGACCTTCAGGGGGTCTCTCTACGGATCTCAACTAGCTTGACCACCGAAAGAGACCGGACTCGTCTCGACGATGCAGAAGCCGTACTAGAACCAATAATTGACCCATACCGCTTCGAAGCTGTCAGTGGAGACCTCGTTGAGTCCATCGCTCGGGAACTAATGGATGCTGGGTTGTCGATAGCCGTTGCTGAGAGTTGTACTGGGGGACTCATGGCGAAGAGAATCACGGATCTCCCGGGATCATCGGCATACTTTCGCGGGGGTGTGGTTGCCTATGCCGATCCGATCAAGATTGATGTGCTGGGTCTCGACGAAAGAATATTCATTGACAATGGGGCGGTTTCCAAGAGGGTTGCAGTGGGCATGGCACAAGGAGTTGCTGAATTGATGGGTGCTGACGTGGGAGTTGGGATTACCGGTGTTGCAGGGCCGGAGGGAGGCACCTCGACAAAACCTGTGGGGCTGGTATGGTATGCGGCCTCCGTACGAGGCCGCAGCGTGTTTGAGAAGAAGGTGTTTTTTGGCGACCGAGAGGCGGTAAGGGAGCGGGCTGGGCAGGCGGCCTTCAGGCTGGTGTTTCGGATGCTAACGGATTCGGTTTGATGTTTCACGAGATGACTTTAGAAGCTTCGGCATCGTAGACCAACCAACGGGTTCCTCGTCGAGGGGCTCCCCGAAGATCACAGAAGCGGTAAATTCACTGACGTAGTGCTATGAATATGCCGTGGATTCGATCTGTATCGAGGAGAGAATGAGCGATAAACTGACCAGCACACCGGAGGATATGAAGACTGCCTCAGGCGATGCCTCATCGGAGGAGGAACCGAACGCGGTGGAAGAGAAGTCACGGAAGGTGGAGACGGCCGTCGAGCCGTCGGATGAGCCGGTCCTTCTTCCGGTCGATGATTTACCCGCCCCGCTCCCCGACCTATCCGACGGTGAGATTCCATCCGACGCCATAGAGGGACAGGAGGCATTGTCCGAAGTCGGCGAAGACCTCGACCACCTCCAGGTCGAACTGAGTTCCCTGAATGACCGTCATCTGCGACTCGCGGCAGAGTTCACGAATTATCGCCGTCGAGCGGAGACCGAGATGTCAGAGGCATGGGTGAGGGGGCAGGTGGATCTTTTGCGGAATTTCCTCGACGGTTTGGATGACCTCCAACGTGTCGGAGCGTGGCAGGCGGACGGTACCACAGTGGAGGCTCTTGTGGAGGGTGTCGACCTCGTAGAGCGTAAGTTCCGACAGGCCCTCGAGCTCGCCGGAGTGGAGATGATTGATCCGATCGGTGCGGACTTTGACCCTAACATTATGGAGGCCATGGTGAGCGTTCCAACCGAGTCTCCGGACGACGATCACAAGGTCCAAGAGGTTTTCCAGAAGGGATATCGCTTCAAGGGCTACCTAGTGCGGCCAGCCCGAGTCAGCGTCTTCAAGCACGAATAACCAAGGATCTTCAGAGAACTGTGTCGACTGCAACCAAGGACTTCTACAAGACCCTGGGGGTTTCCGAGAAGGCGAACCAAGGCACCATCAAGAAGGCCTACCGAAAACTGGCGAAGAAGTACCATCCCGACGCCAATCCAGGTGGTGCGAAGGTTCACGGACGTTTCAAGGGTGTCGGGGAAGCATACGGAGTTCTCTCCGATCCCGAGAAGCGGAAGCAATACGACAAGATGCGTAGACTGTCGAGCTTCGGTTTCGGTCGTATGCGGCAAGCTCCGCGGGGTAAAGCCGGACAGCCCTCCGGTGGAGGATTCTCAGTCGAAGATCTTCAAGGATTCGGGGGGCTCGGCGACATCTTCAACTCTATTTTCGATCGTGAATCAAGGTCTCCCGGTCAAGATAAGAGTCGAGGTCCACTGAAAGGACAGAGTGTCGAATACCCCGTGGAGATTTCTTTTCGGACCGCTGTCAGAGGTGGAAAAATCCCCATAAATGTTCCGATTACTGAGGAGTGTGTGACGTGCGGGGGATCTGGCGCCATGCCGAGGACCAAGACGAGGGGTTGTATGGAATGTAAGGGTAGTGGGGCGATTTCCTTTGGGCAGGGGGGCTTTGCGGTGAATCGTCCCTGTCCGGCTTGTTTGGGTCGTGGTTTGGTCCCGGAAGTACCATGCAGATCGTGTGGAGGGAGCGGAACTGTACGTCAGACCCGAAGCATGAAGGTCACCGTGCCCAAAGGTGTGGAGACCGGATCGAAGCTCCGAATCTCAGGAGGTGGAGAGCGTGGGGCACAGGGTGGAAAGCCCGGGGATCTGATCATCACGTTTAAAGTCCAGTCACACGAATTCTTTCGACGTGAGGGATTGGACATTCATGTTATGGTACCGATCAATCTTGCTCAGGCTACTCTCGGATCAAAGATGGGGGTCAAGACGGTGGACGGTAAGAAGGTCCATCTCCGGATTCCTCCGGGAACTCAGAGCGGAACTAAATTTCACATTAAGGGACAGGGGATCCAGAAGGACGGGCGTGTCGGTGATCAGTACGTAGAGGTGACAGTGGATATTCCGGAGACGTTGACTGACGAGCAGCGTAGAAGGATGGAAGACTTTGCAGTGTCGTCCGGGCTCGAGCACTAATCTGGGGAACTGGTGGTGATTACCCACTAATAACGGGTAACCAGGCTTTCCCCTATGCGTTTGCCACGGATATGGTTCTCAGCGGTCGTTCGATGCGACCACCACCGAGAAGGCGATCTGCTTCGAAGAAGACAGCTGACTGGCCTGGGGTCACAGCCTGCTGAGGCTCCTGGAAGGCAAGGGCCAGTAGGTCATCGATCGAGATTACCGTCGCTAGAACGTCGGGGGCCTGATGGCGAATCTGCACACGTAGCGTTGAGCCTTCCACTGGTGGTTCCGACATCCAATTGATCTCGGCGACTTCCATGCCTGCCGACGCACAGTCCTCTGTGGTACCCACGACGACTTCTCGGGAATCCGGAAGGATTCTGATCACGTAAATGCGATGTGGAAAGCCACCTCCTAGCCCTTTCCTTTGTCCGACCGTGAAGTTTGCGTAGCCGCTGTGACGGCCGAGTACATCTCCTTCAATCGACACAATGTTACCTGGCTGGAAGGCCGGGTGACGAAGGGGAAGACGTGTCTCTAGGAGATCCCGGTAATTGCCGGTGGGTACGAAGCAAATTTCTTGGGATTCCGGTTTGTCAGCTGTCACCAGACCCAATGCCCGTGCTCGTTCACGAACTTCCGGCTTCGTGAGTTCACCTAGCGGAAAATACAAGAGTGGAAGGATTGCGCGAGGCAGGCCCCAAAGGAAATATGCCTGATCCTTCACCTCGTCGGTCCCGCGCAAGAGTGCGGGGTAGGTGCTATCTGTCCGATCAATCCGAACGTAGTGGCCCGAGGCGATACCGTCGCAGGCTAACGAGCGTCCTCTTTCCATTAGGTCTTGGAACTTAGTGTTGGAGTTACAGCGAACGCAGGGATTCGGTGTGCGCCCTAGGGCGTATTCCGACACGAAGTCGTCGATTACCTCTTGTGTGAAATTTTCTTCGACGTCGAAGACGTAATGGGGGATACCGAGCTTGGTAGCAACACGTCGGGCGTCGGCGATACCGTCCAGACCACAACACGTCTTGGAGGATACTTGGGTGCCAGAGTAACAGAAAGTTTTCATTGTAGCGCCCACCACCTCATAGCCCTCTTGAACTAGCAGGGCGGCAGCGACCGAAGAATCAACACCACCGGACATCGCCACTAAGATACGCTTGGGTCTCATTTGTCTGCCGCTCGGTTTTGGATTCGGATCACAGTTTCTATGGTGGTCGTCGCGGCCTCGTCCACGTCGTGTCGGTTGGACGTTCTGCCGAGGCTAAAGCGAAGTGCCGCCACATGATCCAATTTACCGTAAAGTGCCTTCAGGACATGACTCTGAGCATGCGCGCCACTCTCACATGCGGATCCCGATGAGACTGCTATTCCTTCCAGGTCCAGAGCAGCCAGAAGGGTTTCCGGATCGATGTCGGGGATTCCCACGTTGAGAATGTGAGGTGCCCGGTGTGCTTGTTCACCATGAACGCGGAGGTCCGGGATGCCATCGGAGAGGAGAGATTCGAGCGTTTTTCGAAGACCATCCATTCGTTGAGCTTCGGACTCCTGCTCTCGGACAGCTAAGTCCACTGCGATAGACATTCCGATGGCACCGGCCACATCTTCTGTTCCTGGTCTCAATGCATTTTCTTGTCCACCACCATACATAATGGGGGCGATCTCTACTCCACGTCGAACGTAGAGGACGCCGGTTCCCCGGGGACCACCGATCTTGTGACCGGACAGAGTCAGAAGATCAACGTGAGGAGTATCCACTAGAACCGGGGTCTTTCCAAGTGCTTGAACTGCGTCCGAGTGCAGGACGGCTCCGTGGAATCTGGTCCGTTCGGCTACCTGCTTGAGAGGTAGACGGATGCCCACTTCGTTGTTCACCGTCATGACTGATACAATGATCGGACCGTCACTCAGTCCGTTCTCCAACATGTCGAGATCGGGAGTGCCGTCCTCTTCTACCGGCAAGACGAGACGTCTCCCTCCCCGTTCCTCAACTCGAGCGGAGGACTCGAGAACCGCTTTGTGTTCTAGAGCCGACACTATAACAAAGGGTTCTTCAGCTTGGCTCTTAGATATCTCCGCTCGCCCTAGGATGGCCAGGTTGTCAGACTCTGTTCCGCCTCGAACGAAGTAAATTTCATCAGCTTCTGCACCGATTGCGGTAGCGACCCGCTCTCTGGACTTGTCGAGTTCTGCCGCTGCCTGCCGTCCCCACTTATGGTTACTTGAGGGATTGCCGAAGCTCTCTCCGAAAGCCGAAGCCATTGCGATACGGACTTCATCGCGAACAGGGGTGGTCGCTGCGTGGTCTAGGTAGATTTCAGGCATGAGAGTCTCGCGTCATGCTTCTTGGTAGCTGGTATTTCTTGGGGCCCGGCTGTCCTCTATGTTGAAAAACATACGCAATGATCGACGGACGGTGAACCATGGGGGGAGAGTTTGATTTTCTCATGACAAGACTACGGCCACCCTTCCCTGAGGGTTGTCCGCCGAGGTTCAGGGCGACAGTTCATGGAATCATCTTCTCTGGACGAGATCGCCACCTGGAAGTGTTGGAGGCGGGAGAAGTACTCTACTTAATCCCGGATCCTCCTGATCAAGAGGGTCCGGACGTATGGGTGCACCGCGAAGGTGGTGATCTTCTCGGTCACTTACCGTCGGAAATCAGTGCTTGGCTGGCACCCTGGTTATTGGGAGGAGGTGGAGCGAGCGCCAGGGCCCTAAAGATCCACGGTGCTGAAGTACCCAGTTGGAGGAGGCTGTTGCTTGAGGTTTCCTGTTCGGTCTAGGAGGGCGACGAGGATGGGGTTACTCCTCCAAGGCTCAAGGTCAGAAAGCAGACACCGCTCTAGCAGAGAAGGAATCCAAGACCACCGACTTTTGGGTTCAAGAGGGTTCTCCGTTTTATTCGAAGCGTAGGGCGTGAACTGGCTCCAAGCGGGACGCGCGATATGCCGGCGCTATTCCGAATAGGAGGCCTGTGACGGCTGCAGAAAGAAGGGCGATGACGATAGCCCAAGTGGGGATCGCGGCAGGAATCGGAGTATACGTGGTGACGATCTTGGACAGTGCTGCACCGATCGCCAGTCCCGCTGCGCCCCCCAGCAATGTGAGCACCGAAGCTTCGACCAAGAACTGCAACAGAATCTCCTGACGGGTAGCTCCCACGGCCTTGCGAATCCCGATCTCACGAGTCCGTTCTGTGACGGAGATCATCATGATTCCCACGACCCCAATCCCCCCTACCAGTAGCCCGACCGATGAGAGTGCGAGCATCACCAAAAAAAACACTCCAGTGAATTTGTTGAAGGCCTCGATGATCTGTGCCGACTGAACTATGGCGAAGTCGTTCTCCTCTCTCGGCCGAAGACCTCGCATTGAGCGCATAGTGCCGATGACCTGATCGATTGCTTCAAACTGTGAAACCGAGTCATGAGGCACGATCCAGATTGAGGCCTGCCAATTCGAAGCTTTCAATCTCTTCATCGAGGAGGAGTATGGAATTATGGCCCAGTGCTCTACCGCTGCGGAGAAAATGTTCTCTTTGTTTTCGAATACGCCAACCACGGTGAATGCCTCGCTGACCGCGCGACTGCCCGCGCTCACGCGGATCCTTCGCCCGATTGGGTCCAATCCTCCGAAGAGCTCCTCAGATAGTGGAGCAGAGATCACTACGAGTGGGCGAGACTGGCGAACTTCCTGCGGGGAGAAATCTCGCCCGGCGATGAAATCGCCGGGCGTGTACGCTGGCCATCCCGAAGAGTACGCTTGGGACTGAACTCCCGTGACACGTCTGGAGTTCACAGTCATGCTAGTGGCAAAGCTGTAGTTGTATAGCGCCTCCCTCACCGCAGGCAGTTCAGCCAGCCGCTCCGCTTCATCGGGCTCGACGATGGGATTGTTCCACCACGCAGGACGTCCAGGACCGAAACTGATTCGGACGGCGGTGAAATCAAAACGTAGAACACCAAAGTTCTTGGGACCCGCCGTTTCGAAGCCCTCCATGATGGAAGTGCGGATTCCGGTTACCAACGCTGCGATCAGGACGATTACACCCACTCCGATCGCTACCCCTAAGATCGTCAGTCCGGAACGAATCTTGTTCACGCGAATCGATTCGAAGGCGATACTGACTCCCTCATCGAGCGTATGAAGACTATTCACGTCATTCGTGTCTCAGCGCATCGACAGGCGAGAGCTTCGACGCCTGCGAGGCAGGGTACACCCCCGACAGGACACCGATCAGCACGCCCAGTGAAATACCCAAGGCGACCCACTTTCCATCGATGGCCGCGGGAAGGGGAGAGAATGTGGCGACCATGTAGGTGAGACCGAGTCCGACCAACACACCCATGACCGCACCTACTCCCGAGAGCGTGACGCTTTCGACCAGGATCTGACTAAGGATGTCGCGGCGACGGGCACCGATCGCTTTTCTCACGCCGATCTCTCGAGTTCTCTCCATGACAGAAACCAACATGATGTTCATGATCACTATTCCGCCCACCACCAAAGAGATTGCCACCAAGCCCGGCAAGGCCAGAAACAGAATACGGGAAATGTTGTCCCAGAAGCTCAGAGTTTCGTCCGCGGTCTCTACCGAGAAGTTGTTCCCCTCCGCGGGGCGCAGTCGTCTCCGGGCGCGCATTATCTCCTCGATCTCCCTCCGGAGTTCCCTCACCTTTTCAGCATCAATCGCCTGTGCTACCACTTGGCCGACGAAACCTCGTGAATTCGTTACCGCTTGAATCGGAGACCGCGCGGGCGCGATCACACGATTATCCAAAGAAAATCCAAAGAGGCTTCCCTGCTCTTCCAAGACTCCGACGACACGGTAGGGAAAACCCCTGATTCGGACGCGACGGCCGATGGGATCGAGATTCTGGAAGAGGAGCTCCGCTGTTTCCGTCCCGAGTATGACGACGGCGGTGCCTCGTTCTGCCTCTTGAGGAGAGAAGGTCCGTCCCTTCTCGACTTCCCAATCCCTTATCTCAAGGATTTCCGGCGATACGCCGGAGATCAACACGTTTTCGACCGTGCCGCCGTTGTCAGCCACCACCACCCCTGAGGGACCGGTGTCGCTCTCTGCGCCTACTATCGCGGGAATCGTGAGCTGATCCCGGATTTCTTGCCAATCTTCATATGTAATTCGCGGATGCCTTTCACGAGCCCGCGAACGGGAGCCGCCGAAGTTGAAGTTCGGACTGTCTGACCGCCGACGGAGTGTTACCGTGTTCAGGCCGAAGATCGACGAGGAGAGGTCCTCCCGGATGTAGCGATCCATTCCTTCTACCACACTGACTACTACTATCAAGAACATCACGCCGACTATCACCCCAAGAAGGCTGAAGAAGCTTTTCAGCTTCTCTGTCCAAATCTGATTCAAGGCGAGTCGGACGCCTTCAGTAAATTGCAAGATTTGCCTCTGTCGGAGCCAGCGTGATGGGGATCATGAGGATCCGATCTGGATCCTCATGCCTCCGATACCCCAGCCACGGGTACCTTCGTCCTCCTGGGCCTGTACTGGGTCACCGTCCTTGAGATCCCTGATTTGCTGGTAGGGCCCCGCCACGATCGAGTCACCCGTGTTGACGCCGGAGAGGATCTCGAAGTTCTCCTGGCCAGTGATGCCCACCTCCACCGGAGTGAACGTGACGTAACCGTCCACGACGACGAACACTCCCTCGACATCCGTATCGGCCGAACGGCTCACCGGTCCACGAGTACGCTCTAGGCTATTCTCATCCTCCTCATCCTCGGTGGGGAGGGGATCGTTATCCTCCTCGTCTAGAGCTCTAACCGTGAGGGCGATGATCGGAACCGAAAGAGCGTTCTTACTGACGGCTGTGATGATATCTGCCGTAGCTGATAAATCTGGCCGGATGCCACTGGGAGGATCGTCCATCGTAATGACGACCTCGAAGTCGATGGCCGCAGTCTGTCCGCTTCCAGCTGTGGAAGCAGGTGGCCGGATGGCACTATTGCCGATCTCCGTCACGACACCACTGAATTGTCGGTCCGGAAAGGCGTCTAACTCCAGGATCGTACTATCTCCGACCGCGATGTACGTAACGTCGGTCTCATCCACCTCCAAGACTGCCTCGACCCGCGACAGTTCACTGATGGTCAGGACGAGGCTTCCCGGGTTGTTCATGGTTCCAACGATTACGGTCTCACCCTCCTCCACGTTGAGCCGAGTGACTTTTCCGGAGATGGGTGCCTGAAAGACGGTTTTGCTGAGACGTTCGTTTGCTTCGGCCAGTGAGGCCTCCGCCTGTGCTACTCCAAATTGGAGGGACTCCAACCTGCGAGAGGCGAGGTCCACCTCGGTTATTGCGTCGTCGAGTTGCTGACGCTTCACCATCAAAGAATCCCGCTCGAAAAGACCTCGCAACCTCTCGAAGTCTCTCCTAACGCGCTCTAGGCTGACGTCTTGCTGGCGCTCCTCGGCTCGGGCCTGGTTCAGAGCCGCCCGAGCCCTGGACACGGTGGCATTGAACTGGGTGGGATCAAGGCGCAGAAGAACCTGTCCTTCCATCACGTCATCTCCCTCGTCGACGAGGAGAGCGGAGACCCTCGCTGAAACGTCTGAGCTCATGTCAACGATACGCCCCGCTCGGATGTTGCCACTGGCCGTTACGGTTTCAACAAGATCCCTCATTTCGACGACGGCGAAACGGACTGCAGCTCCGCGATCCCGGCGCATTCCACCCCAACCTAAGGCTGCTGCTGTCGGTACCACGACGATCGCGAGACCGATCAATACTCTTCGTTTACGGCTCATGATGTTGCTCACTCACTGTGTGCGTAGGGATGTCCCCACGACCGCTTCCAAGTTGGCCAGAAAATCGTGGTAGGCGAAGATCGCTTCGATTTGTTGCCGATCGGCCTCCACCTTCAACGTCTCGGCTTCGAGGAGCTCGAGGAAATCCGCGAGTCCCACGCTGAAACGCTCTCGTGCCAAGCGAAGCTGTTCGTCGACCACAGTCTGGTTCTGGGCTTCGATCAGCGCCGCCTGGTAAGCCGTGCGCACGGTAGCCAGGGTCGTGGCGATATCCGCACGGAGCGCGAGTTCTTGTTCCCGGAGGTTGAGGTCCAAATCGTCAAGTTGAACCCGTGCCTCCTCGATCTGCCGCTGGCGACTCAGGCCCTGAAAGATCGGAAGGGAGATCCTAATCCCGGCTGACGCTGGTTGGTTTGTGAAGGAAAATGGGAATGTGTTGTTGCTGTCATTGATAAGTTGCGCCTGGTCGTCTGTGAACTGGAACTTCGTACAGTCCGACCCCGGAAGCGGATTAGCGAGGCGACTGTAAAGATCGTTCATAAACAGGCAATTTTGAACGGCACCCAGGGCTTGGCCTTGGGCCCGCTGTATCTGAAATTCCGTGTTCGAGGCTTGCCGAGTGAAGCCACTGATACCCGCGCTCAGGGAAAGCGACGGCAGGTACGTGCTCTTTGCCATACGGACGCCGTAGCTGCTGGAGGAACGACTGGCCCTCAACGCTCTGAGATTCGGGTTGCTCTCCAACCCCAACTCGTAGAGCTCGAGACGATCCCAAGTCGGCTCCGCGAGACCGAATGGCGTGGTCGGTGTGAACGATGTGTCGAGTTCGGCGCCCATCTTTTGGAGAAGCCGAATCCGTGCAGTCTCAAGGCGGTTGGCAGCCTGAAGGACCGTAACCTCTGCACGGCCGACGGCCACCTCGGCTTGGGCCACATCCACAGTGGTGGCAGTGCCGACCTCGAGTTGGGCTTGGGCCAAGCGGAGGTTGAACTGAGCGCGCTCGCGCTGTTGTTCCGAAACCCGGACCTCCTCCATCTGTCTAAGGACCTCGATGTAGCCCTGTGTTACTTCGAAGACCAACGTCGCTTCGGCTCCGGTGATTTGTGCGCGAGCGGCGAGGCGGTTCGCTTTGGCCTGACCAGGCGCCATAAGAGTCCTGCCGTCGATTTGGTAACCAAGGCTGAGGTTGTAGTTCGAAAAGGTGAACGACGGCTGATTGGCGAAACCGAGCTGCTCGGCTGTCAAGCTTCCGAAGACCTGCTCTCCCGCTCCCTGCCAGGAAAGTCCAGCACTTGTGGTAGCCGAGGGAAGGAGCGCGCCGTATGCCGATCTGACCTCCCAATCAGCCAACGTCTCGTCATTCCGGGTGGCTTGAAGGTTCGGGTTGTTCCGGTGAGCGATATCGAGTGCTTGCTCCAGGGTGAGAGCTAGCGGGGTAGCGTCCTGCGCAGGAGCCGGTCGTGGGACCGTCAAGAGTGCTAGGATCAGAGCAAGGTAGGCCCCAATGGGGACCGATCGAGTCACCAATGTAAGCCTCCATGTGGTGTGGACGTCGTATGTATTGATCACAGGACCTCAAGCGAGCTATTCGAATTTCCAGAAAACTGGTGTGACGAGATGTTGGCCAGGTTCATTTGGATGAGAGTGACTTGTCGTAACATCCGTACCGGTGACTATGAGCACCCATCAGTATAATGGACACCGCTCCTTCCAGTCGTGTTGAGTTCGAAAAGAACATTGGGTGCAAAAGAAAAATTCCTTTAAGAGAACGATCCTAATCGCAGGGACATACGATCCAGTGATTCCGATCTCATGAAAATTTCAAGGGGGTGCTTCTCGCCGGATTGCTACATATCCAAGTGACGCGATCTCAACCCGTAGCACCCGGTTCTGATTGTCGAGCCAGACCTCATGTCGTTCACCTTCCAATTGCAGCTCCACACGTTGACCCTGAATTAAGATAGGTCCAAGCTCGACTGGTTGTACGTCCAGCATCTGGAGGACGCCGGAAACCTGACCGCCTGGCCTCGGGTGGATGATTGAGATCCGAGTCTCTCCCGGTTGCAAGTACTGGGCCAAGAAATAGTAGTGATGGGCGAAGAAGCGATCGAGAAGGACCGTTGGTGTTTGGGACGAAAGACGAGGATATTCACGTTCCTCTTTACCGGCTTCTGACACTGTTTCTGAGATGAGGCGGTCGCCACGACGTTGGAGACGGACCTGTAGCTCTGCCGGCGAAGAGACCCTGCTTTGATACGCGTTCAGAGACATACTGACACCCACAGTGCCCAGAGCCGATTGGATTACCTGGCTCTCACCGTCTTCCACCAGATCAAGATTGCCCTGAGCGATGACTCGTGTATTGTCGCCGAAGCCCGCTCGCCGGATTCGAAAGGTCTCAGTTCCGATTCGGCGACCTCCGATTTCCACCAAAAACGTTCCTTCGTCGAGCACGATAGCTTGGCTGGAAAGATTGTCAGGGATGGGAAAGAGGGCTACGACCAACAAGAGCTGAAGAAAGCGGTGCATGGCCGGCATACACCGAACCTGCAGTTAGAGTTCTAAGAGAATGGCTAGCGAATCGGTCGGTTGAGGAGGTCCGTGCTCGGGAGAGACTTTCCGGGCCTAGCGAGCCCGGAGATGATGAGACAAGTTAAAGTGTCAACGCGAAACCCTACATAGCTTTTCCTCTGGAGTACCATGCGGGATTCAGTCGCGCAGCCGGACGAGGTCCGATCTACTTCGTCTCCTGCGAGAAGCCCCCGCACCCGTGGCTCAGGGACTCACCTCATTGTCGAATCGCTCGAACTCCAGCAAGGTTATCTTGCTAGGTATTGGCTAGCGGAAATCAAGAATCGGGTGACGCTGAACAGGGATGTGGAGCATCTCCTGGATCGTTTCTTAAAGCTCCTGACCGCGATGATTCCAAGAGCACTGAGCTACCATGGCACGTCTACATGGAGTCTGTGGAAACGTGCTGCAGAGCTTTTCGGTGCTTTCGGTGCCCGGAGAGGATTAGCGGCTGGGGAGGTTGTCGAAGAGTTCCAGATCGTTCGGGAAGGACTCATCCGGCTCCTCTTTCAGGCTCCTACGGGTCAAAATAGAGAGGCTCTTTCCCTCTCGGACGTAGTCCGTCTCAATCGCTTTCTAGACAGTGGTGTGACTCACGCCAGCATTGGACACACGGATGAGCTTTTCTTTTCACTGTTCCAGGGAAGTGGTGTTCCGAAGGTGCCCCCGGCCGAGCTCTTGTCGGAAGTCGAGGAACAGCTCCTCGCGATCGATCGGGAGCTCAGAACTGAGATCCACTGAGTCGAACTTGACGGCGGCACACCACCACCGGAGACTAAGCTGGGGCCAACCTTGAGCGACATGCCTTTCGACGAGTTCAGGCGACATGGTCATGACGTGGTCGATTGGATCGCCGAATATCTCCAACGGGTAGACTCCTACCCGGTACTGCCTTTGGTGGCCCCTGGTGATATCAGACGTGGACTTAAGGGGTCGGTGACAGAAGAAGGAGAGTCGTTCCAGCAGTTATTGGAGGATTTCGACAGGAAGATTCTTCCGGGGATCACACATTGGAATCACCCCGGTTTCTTCGCCTACTTTCCCACTACAGCGTCGGGTCCGGCGATTTTGGCCGAGATGCTCTCGGCGGCTGTCAACGTCAATGCTATGGTGTGGAAGAGCTCGCCGGCGGGTACTGAGCTTGAGCAGCACACCCTTGACTTACTTCGCAGACTTGTGGGTCTGCCGAGTGAAATCTTTGGTACGATCAACGATACGGCCTCTTCCAGTTCATTATACGCGCTTGCGGCCGCACGGGAGAATGCCCTTCCCGCTGCAAGAGAGGATGGTTTATTCGGAGTCTCTCCTGGAAGGATCTACGCATCTGAGGAGTCCCACTCATCCATAGATAAGGCTGCGATTACCCTCGGATTCGGACTCACCGGTGTACGGAGGATCGAGACCGATGACGAGTTCCGGATGGATCCAGCCGCCCTTCGGTCGGCGATTGAGGATGATGTTGCGAGAGGTGTGTGCCCCGTTGCGGTCGTTGCTACTCTTGGTACGACGTCCACTAGTAGTGTGGACCCGGTTGATGCTCTGGCCGATATCGCTGCCGAGTACGACGCTTGGCTGCATGTTGACGCGGCGTATGCAGGTCCAGCCGCAATCGTGCCGGAGCTCCGGTACCACTTTCTGGGTTGGGAGCGAGCCGACTCAATTGTCATCAACCCTCATAAGTGGCTTTTCACGCCGATCGACTGTTCGGTACTTTACTGCCGACGTCCCGAACAACTACGGAAAGCGTTTAGTCATACCCCCGAGTATTTGATGACAAAGGAAGACGGGGGTGCCACGAATCTGATGGACTATGGTGTAGCATTGGGTCGCCGGCTGCGGGCTTTGAAACTCTGGTTTGTGTTACGCTATTTCGGAAACGAGGGCCTCTCTGAACGGCTCCGAGAGCACTGTCGGCTCGCGGCGGGTTTTGCGAGCCAGGTTGAAAGTGAGGTTGGCTGGCAAGTGTTGGCTCCCGTGCCCTTCAGCACAGTCGTCTTTCGCTTCTGCCCCGCGGATGGTGACGGAGGAGCGGCTGACACGGTGGACCGAATCAATCTGGCGATCCTGGATCGTGTGAACAAAACTGGCGAAGTGTTTCTGTCGCACACGCGACTGAATGACCGTGTCGCTTTACGATTGTCCGTGGCCAATTTGAGAACCACGGAAGTACATGTTGGTAGGGCTTGGGAACTGCTTCGGGAGGCGGCGAGGGCGGATTTCTGAAGGCGATGTCACAGTGGTTCCCAAGTTCCCCAACTCGGGGGCCGCTACCGGGGCCTTTGACATTACGCCTCCCGCACTTCTCGTACCAGGTCGGTCATGGAGGCCTTGGCGTCACCGAAGAACATCAGGGAATGTTCCATGTAGAAGAGCGGATTGTCGATGCCGGCGAACCCGGGTGAGAGGCTTCGCTTCATGATGATGACGCTCTTGGCCTGGTCGACATCGAGGATTGGCATGCCCGCAATGACGCTTTGCGGGTTGTGGGCTTCCGGATTCACGACGTCATTGGCACCTACGACAAGTACCACGTCGGTTCGCGCGAAGTCTTCATTGATTTCGTCTAAATCGTAAAGTTGGTCGTATGGGACATCCGCCTCAGCAAGGAGGACGTTCATGTGTCCGGGCATCCGTCCTGCCACCGGGTGGATCGCGTATTTTACGTCGATACCGCGCTCTTGGAGGTTGTCCATAACCTTCCTGAGCTCGTGCTGTGCCTGCGCCACTGCTAGTCCGTACCCTGGCACTACCACGACAGATTGGGCGTAGGCCAGGATCATGGCCGCACCCTCACTGTCTACTGAACGGGCGGTCTGGTCTCCTGTGCCAATCTGCGCCACAGCCCCTCCGTCACCCCCGAACGCTCCAAACGCTACGTTCACCAGGGAGCGGTTCATCGCTTTACACATGATCATGGTCAAGATGAGCCCAGCGGCGCCCACGAGCGCTCCACTGATGATCAGCACGTTGTTTGCAATCACAAATCCCGCCGCAGACGCCGCCAACCCCGAATACGAGTTCAGAAGGGAGATCACGACCGGCATGTCGGCACCACCGATGGGAATCACAAGGAGGATACCTAGGAGGACTGCGATCGCTGAAAAGATCCAAAATATCACGGGTGCCGTTAGGCCGTCGAACTGAAAGAAGCCCGTCACGGATGCACCCAGAACCAGGAGTAGCAAGAAGAGAACAGCGTTGAAGGTTTTCTGGAGTGGGAAGGTGATCGGATTGCCTGTAACGATCCCCTGAAGCTTACCGAATGCAACGAAACTTCCTGAGAAGGTCACTGTGCCGATCAGGCACGATATGGCAATCGTAAAACCGTTGCCGAGAGCGAGCGTAGCTCCTGCTTCTTGTACACGAGCGAGTTCGGCAGCAGCTACGAGTGCCGAAGCACCGCCGCCGAAGGCGTTGAAGATTCCAACCAGCTGAGGCATATCCGTCATCTTCACGGTCCGGGCCGTGATCCCTCCAATGAGTGACCCGAGTAACATGCCGCTTGCGATGCCGGTCCAGTTCAAGACCTGATTGTCCAAAAGGGTTGCCACGATCGCAATGAGCATGGCTGAGGCTGCCAACCTGTTCCCTCCACGCGCAGTAGCGGGAGACTGTAGGCGCTTCAGGCCAACGACAAAGAGGACAGAAGATAGGAGGTACGAAAGCTCTACCCAAAGCGAGAAATCCATGGATTAGTTGTTCTCGGAGGTCACTAGTTCTTCTTGAACATTTCGAGCATGCGGTCGGTCACCATGAACCCTCCGACTACATTTATCATAGCCATGACAATAGCGGTCACGCCCAGTATGCCTGCGAGTCCCCCGTCGGATGCGGCTGAGACGACGAGGGCGCCGACTACCGCGATGCCCGAGATCGCGTTGGCCCCTGACATGAGGGGTGTATGAAGCGTCGGAGGTACTTTTGTGATCACCTCACGACCCGCGAGGGTAGCTAGGACGAAGACGTAAAGTCCAACGACCATTACCTCCATGAAACTATCTCCGTTTGAACTAAATGTCGGTTTCCCAAGAGCTTTGTCAGTTGATGCCCGAGAACCTACTCAGGATCACAGGATGCGCCAGGCCCCTCAGACTCGCTGGCCAACTGCCGTCGTATTGACCGGCTCACTTCCAGAAGTCGGTCCCGAGATAAGTCTCTAACCGAGCCTCTCTTTGGTTGGTCCGTGCCGTACCTCTCCCGCGTGCGTAACACAGGTCGCGGTCACGATCTCGTCTTCGAAGTCGAGTGTTAGTTTCTCGTCCTTTACCAATTCCTTAAGGAGTGTCTCCACGTTTTTTGAAAACATCTGACTCGCATGGACGGCTACCCCGGCAGGCAAGTTGGTCGGACCGATAACCTTAACGCCATTGTGCACGACTGTCTCGCCTTCACGAGTGACGGAGCAGTTTCCTCCGGATGAAGACGCTAGATCGACGATCACCGATCCGGGTTTCATCGAATCCACCATTTCCTCGGTAATCAACTTCGGGGCCGGTCGTCCTGGGATTTGCGCCGTGGTGATGACGAGGTCTGTATCAGCTATGTGAGTGGCTATCAACTCCAGTTCTCGCCTGTGCTGTTCCTCACTAAGCTCTTTGGCGTACCCGCCCTCACCCTCCCCCGTGACGTCCTGGTCCGTCTCGAGGAAGGTAGCACCAAGGCTCTCGATCTGTTCCTTCACAGCCGCCCTAACGTCAAAGGCCTCCACCTTTGCTCCCAGGCGTCTTGCGGTGGCGATGGCTTGGAGGCCCGCGACACCCGCTCCGAGGATTAGGACTTTGCCCGGACGAATTGTGCCGGCCGCTGTCATGAACATCGGAAGGAACTTGTCCAGTCCGTCTGCTCCGATGAGAACGGCTTTGTAACCGGACACTGTGGCTTGAGAGGAGAGAACGTCCATGCTCTGGGCCCGTGTAATCCGGGGGATGAGTTCCAGTGCGAAGGCGGTGACTCCAGCGCTGCCGAGCCTTCCTACGAGCTCAGGTTGGGTCAAGGGTGATAGCATTGAGATGAGCACCACCCCATCCGGAAGTTGCGCGATCTCTTCCTCGGTTGGGGCCTGAACCTTGAGAACGACGTCTGTGCCTTTTATGGCTGAAATGGTATCGGCGGCGATCTTAGCCCCCGCTTCGCGGTATTCTTCATCCGGGTAGTGAGCCGAAAGGCCGGCGCCCGAAACAACCGTCAGATCACATCCGAGTTTCTTGAGTTTGGGTATGCTTGAAGGAATTAACACAACCCGATTTTCCCCGGGCTGTGTTTCACCGAGAACGGCGACTTTCATTGAGTGCTCCGGCCGAAGATTACGGTCTTAGATATACGTTGTGGAACCCGTAGGTCGCTTTTGCGTACCCGCTTCTTACGGGCGCACGATATCCGCCTACCGCCTTTTCCTCAAGGCTTGCGAAGCACTGATGTCAACTCCCGCCGCTGTCCAGTTCCACGGTCACACCGTAAGTATTGCATCTATGTGGGGTTCCCGCCTTTATGACCTGGGGTCGATCGACCTGACTAACTTTATTGCGGAAGTCGAACTTTGGAGGGAACCTCCTTGGTAGGTTGTTCGCTCAGGGCCATCCCCGTATTTTTTGCCATGCTTCACGCTATGGCTCACGGATTTTCGTTGGATATCCACCCCGGATACACTGTATCTAGAGGAGTGTGATTTTCCGCCATGCGTCTGTTCGTAGCGCTGAATCTCCCAAAAAAGGAGCGCACTCGAATCCATCGCATTGCGAAGGTTCTTCGAGAGAGTCGGATTCCAGTTCGATGGGTGGATCCACAGAACTACCATGTCACTCTAAGGTTTCTTGGTAAGGTGCCTGAGAATCGAATCGATGGAGTAAAAGATTCCCTAGCCCGCGTGGCATCGTCCACTGGCGATATTGACCTATCAGTCGAAAGATTCGGAGCGTTTCCCACCATCCGTCGTCCAAACGTCATCTGGGCAGGTGTCGAGCCGACTCCATCGCTGCGCTGTCTTAAGCAAGATCTCGAACGGGCGCTCAAAGACTGTGGCTTCGTGCCTGAGAAAAAGGCTTTCCATCCACACCTCACCCTTGGAAGAGTAGATGCAAAAGGTGGTGCGGGAGCATTTCGGGGACTAGATGAGATGGCCGCAAACTTCACATATAAGCGACAGGTGAAGATCCGGAAGGTGGATCTAATGAGTAGCGAAATGGTGAGTGGCAGTCCCCGGTATAGACTCCGGTACAGTGCGGCGTTCGGGTGATAGGAATGGGTTGTCTCCGGAGTTGTTTGGGTAAGATCATTCTCCTGGCACTCCTCGTTGCAGCGGCGTTCGCTGGGTGGCGCTGGGGTCCCGCAGTCTTTCCGAAGATCGAGAATTGGTTGTCCAAGGCTGATGATACGCCGGAAGTTTTGGCTTCTCCGGAGCGTGCCGAGGCCGTGATGGATCGTTTCGAGCTCTTGCGTTCTGGTGGGGTTGGAGATCAGATGATCCTGAGCTCTATCGATATCGTATCAGTGCTCCACTACTCAGCTCCCGGGATTCTACCGGACGGACTTTCAAATCCGATGGTCGAACTAACGGATGGGACCTCGACGCTGACCGCTCAAGTAGCTACCGAGACTTTTCCCAAACTGCGCGACCTGGGAGGCGCCCTCAGTTTTCTCCCCGACACCATGACAGTCTCTCTGGAGGGGATGTTGACTCCGCTCGACGAGCGTCGGGTGGCACTTGTAGTGCACGAGATCCAAGCGTCGTTCATTCCACTTCCGGACGCTATGATCCCCGAGATGTTAATGGCCTTCGGAAGAGTGCATATGGATGGACTATCCGATGATGCTCTGGCCATTCCGCTTCCAAGTGGAATCCGATCTGCTCACATCCTGCGAGACCAATTGGTGCTCGTTCGTGACTACTGAATCTAGGACCAGACTTCAACGTCTCGAATCCTTGTTGATGATGACAGAAATGCCTGACGGCGACATAGGTGGCTCGCTCGAAAGAGTGGTCGATGGGGAAAGCCCACGTATACTGAAACGAGCTTCGCAACGGCTCCGAGTCATTTGGGAGTGGGTTCGTTCCGTTGGCATCGCGATTGTCCTCTTCTTAATCGTAAGGATTTTCCTGGTCGAGGCGTTCAAGATCCCGACCTCATCGATGGAGAAAACCCTCCTTGTGGGAGATCTCCTCCTTGTCAACAAAGCGATTTATGGGGCTGAAATACCCCTTCTCGGAACGAGGATTCCAGGATGGAAGGAACCCGTTCGCAGTGATGTAGTTGTCTTCAATCCGCCGCATGACCCGATCAAGAACTACGTTAAGAGAGTGGTTGGTGTGCAAGGCGACACGCTCGAGATGAGGAACAAGGTTCTGTACGTTAATGGCATCAAGATCAGTGAGGATTACGCGAGACACACTGACCGTGCAGGTGCCGATGCCACACACTCAAACATGTCCTGGCAACGGAGTCACGTGTTGGTTAGCAAGGCTCGTCCACGTCCAGTGGATCAACGAAGTTACCGTCCTTCCAGGGACAATTGGGGTCCACTATCCGTCCCTGAGGGTAGCTTGTTCGTTCTCGGGGACAATCGTGACAACAGTGAGGACTCAAGGTATTGGGGCTTCGTAAGTAGAGATGCAGTTCGCGGGCAGCCGTGGGTGGTATACTTCTCTTTCAACCCAGAAAATGCGGCTGGAATCCCATGGCTTCGTGGGGTTCGATGGGATCGTATAGGAGAGCGTGTAAAGTGACCGACTTGGGGCGGCGGACGGACTACCCCGCAGATGCTCGGACTCAGACACGCCCCACAAGCCCTGTCTTTGGAGACCTTGTCGGAACTCCAATTCGAGCCCTGGGTTGCGACTTTTGAGTGCGAAACCTACTTACAGTCGCGTACGTTTTCTCCAACTACCTCCCGGGCTCAAACCCCCTGAAAACGCTGGACTTTGCCCCGTTGACACCCTCTGAAGGCTCGACTATCCTTGATAGCTATTTCGTTGCACCATAACCGGAACTCCTGTGAAGACGTATACCCCAAAAGGAAGTGACATTGAGCGCCAGTGGTGGGTTGTAAATGCCGAGGGAAAGACGTTAGGACGACTGGCTACAAAGGTTGCTGGTATACTTCGCGGTAAGCACAAGCCTATGTTCACTCCACACATGGACGTAGGAGATTATGTAGTGGTCATCAACGCGGAGAAGATCGCTCTGACGGGGAAGAAGGCCGATCAGAAGACCTATTTCAAACATTCCGGGTACATGGGCAACGAGAAGCACATCCCGTTCCGCCGTATGATCAACCGACACCCCGATCGCGTTATCCAGTTAGCAATTAGGGGCATGCTTCCCAAGAATACTTTGGGGCGGCACATGAGGCGCAAGCTAAAGGTTTACGCCGGTGCAGATCATCCGCATCAGGGGCAGCAACCCCAACACCTCGATATCTGATAGCATCGAAAGGGGAGTCATGGCGGGAAAGAATGTGCAGGCCGTAGGCCGACGGAAGACTGCTGTCGCACGGGTTACTTTGACACCGGGTAAAGGTGAATGGGCCGTAAACACGAGGTCTCTCTCCGAATACTTTCCTCGTCCCACACACCAACAAAGAGTAGAGCAGCCGCTTCGGGAGGTGGAGTTACACGATCAGTTTGACGTCCGGGTCCGTGTGCATGGGGGCGGTCCGACTGGTCAAGCTGATGCGGTTCGCATGGGGTTAGCTAGGGCGCTTGTGGAGCATGACGAGGACTTACGGTCAGTGATGAGGTCTGGTGGTTTCCTCACCAGGGATTCCCGAAAGGTCGAGCGAAAAAAGCCAGGTCGGCCGAAAGCGCGTAAGCGCTTCCAGTTCTCCAAGCGTTAAAAGTGACGAAACTAGAGGATAAAAAGTAAGGGATATATGGAGCAAGAGCAGCAAATAGGTTTGAATGAGCTTCTTGAAGCGGGTGTTCACTTCGGACATCAGACACGCCGGTGGAACCCGAAAATGAGCAAGTTCATCTTCACCGAGCGAAATGGCATTCACATCATCGATCTGCGTAAAACGTTAGATCGACTCATCGAAGCACAAGAAGCGATCCGCCAAGTGATACTCTCGGGCGAGCGCGTCCTGTTTGTTTGTACGAAGGGACAACTTCGAGCTGTCATTGAGCAAGAAGCACAGCGATGTGGTGCCTTCTACGTAACGGACCGCTGGCTTGGCGGCATGCTAACTAACTTCCAGACAATTCGAAAGCAGATCCGCCGGCTTAGGGAGTTGGAGCGTGGCCAGGAGGAGAGCGCCTTCGAGTTCTACACGAAGAAAGAGCGACTCCTTTTGGACCGAGAGCGCCTTAAGCTCGATAAGTATTTGTCCGGGGTGAAGGACATGTCACGGCTTCCAGGCGCACTATTTGTCGTTGATGTTAAGCGAGAAGCCATCGCGGTTCGTGAGGCAGCACGGCTCGGGATTCCAGTTATTGCTATTACTGATACGAACACTAACCCTGACCTTATTGAGTTCCCGGTGCCGGGCAACGACGATGCTATCCGCTCAGTCGGGTTGATCACCAAGGCGATTGCGGACTCGGTTCACGAAGCTAGTGCCCAGGTTCCGGAAGAACAGAAGCGGAAGATCCACGAGGCCCAGGCCACGACTTACTCGACTGAGACAGGTGAGACGACGGAAGCCACGAATCAGATTGGTACGGTTGGTAAGAAGCGCAAGCGAGTTCCGCGAACCGACATCGACACCAAGAAGATTGAACAATCGGCTAAGACTGCTGCCCCGGAAGAGCGCGAAGGAGCCGTGGCCCCGGTAGAGGAAAAATCCTCTGGATCAGTAGACGCCATTCCGGTGGATGGGACCGAGGTCGAAACAGAACTGGATGCTGCTGCCGATGCGGCGCCAGCCGTCGATGAAATTAAAGATGCGGAGACCTCATCTTCCACTGAAGACCCAAGTAATGAAGAGGATTCGACAGATCTTGAACCCGATGAAGCTGAGTCGAAGTCCTAACGGCTGTATTTACCTTGCTTCGTAACGGAGTGGAAGAGGTGGGGCCGTTGAACGCTCCCGCCTCTTTTTTGTAGATGACTAGGTAGACCGTTTGAGTAATTAAAGAACGTTCACGAGTGACAAGATCATAAAATGTCGATTTCAGCTATGGAAGTTAGGGCCCTCCGAGACCGAACCGGAGCGGGTATGATGGATTGTAAGAATGCCCTGACGGAGACTGCGGGTGACCTGGAGGCAGCCATTGATCTGCTTAGAGCAAAGGGGGTGGCAAAGGCCGCTAAGCGGTCGGGGAAGTCAGCCAACGAGGGAACGATCGGTTCCTACGTTCACTTCGATAACCAAATTGCTGTGATAATAGAGTTGAACTGCGAGACCGATTTCGTCGCAAAAACAGACGATTTCCGGAAGCTCGCAAGAAACATTGCTCTGCACATCGCATCACAGGACCCTCTTTCTGTCAGTCCGGAGGACATTCCGGAGGAGACAGTTGCCCGTGAGCGGAAAGTATACGAGGAGCAGGTGAAGGAAGCCGGCAAACCCGCAGACATCGCGGACAGGATCGTAGAGGGTAAGCTGGAGAAGTTCTTCAAGGAGAACACTCTACTCCCACAGCCATTTGTGAAAAATCCCGATCAGACCATCGGCGAACTGATCACTGAAATGTCTGCGAGGACCGGTGAGAAGATTGAAGTTGCCCGGTTCGAGCGCGTGAAAGTGGGTGAGCGAGCTTGAGTATGGAATCGGCTTCGGATGCCTTGCCGAAATATAGTCGGGTCCTTCTTAAGCTTTCTGGTGAAGCACTCGCGGGCGAGCGGGGATTTGGCATAGAACCTTCGGTAGTCGATCGGCTCACCGACGAAGTAAAAGCGGTTCACGAGATGAGCGTCATTCTCGGCCTCGTGATCGGTGGTGGAAATATCGTGCGCGGAGCTCTAGCTAGCCAAAAGGGAATGGATCGTGTTCAGGCGGACTACATGGGTATGCTGGCTACGATCATCAACGCGCTGGCCGTGCAGGACCTTCTTGAGCGCAAAGGTGTCGCAACCCGGGTCATGACGGCGATCCGGATGGAGCAGGTGGCGGAGCCCTACATTCGTCGAAGGGCGCTCCGGCACATGGAAAAGGGCAGGGTCGTGATCTTCGCCGGGGGAACCGGAAGCCCCTACTTTTCAACGGACACGACGGCTGCATTAAGAGCGATCGAGATGGGCTCGGAAGTGGTCATAAAGGCCACCAAGGTCAAGGGGGTTTACAGCGCTGATCCGGTTCAAGACCCCTCGGCAGAGTTTTTTCCGTCGATTACCTTCAAGGAGGTTGTAACGAGAGAGTTGGCGGTCATGGACGCGCCCGCCGTATCGCTTTGCAGGGAGAATGATCTGCCGATAATCGTCCTCAATCTTGAGGATCGAGGCGCGGTCGCCGCCGCCATTCGAGGGGAACGGGTGGGAACCCTGGTTTCCTGAGCGTTCTGGAGAATGCTTCACTTCTCTTCGCCCTCTTAAAACACACACGGAGGAGGTGGCCATGTCGTTGAAGGAAACTGAAGAACGCATGGACGCAGGTATTGACGCACTGCGTCGGGAGTTTGCTACTGTCCGCACCGGCAAGGCCACTCCGGTTCTACTTGATACCGTTCGCGTAGACGCCTACGGCTCAAAGATGCCTCTCAACCAACTCGCCAATATCTCGACGCCCGACGCTTCACTACTTGTGGTCCAACCGTACGACAAGACTCTACTAGTTGACATAGAGAAGGCTATTCAGACAGCTAATCTCGGACTTAATCCGGCCAACGACGGAAATCTGATTCGCATTCCTGTTCCTCCGTTGACGGAGGAACGTAGGAAAGAGTACGCAAAACTTCTCCACCAGATGGCAGAGGAAGGGAGGATTTCTGTTCGGCGCGCGCGAAAAATCAGCAACGACCAGATCAAACAAGCCATCAAGGATCACGAGACTGGTGAAGACGAGGGGTTCCGGCAATTGGAAAAGATTCAGGAGATGACGAACAGCTATTCTTCTCTCCTCGATGAGATGCTTGAGAATAAAGAGAAGGAGGTGATGGCCCTTTAGGTTGTCGTAGACCGAATCGAATTCTGTGACTAGCCCTGTCTCTATCACTCGTTATGATATCCTCCGAGCTCCTGCAAAAAATTCTCCTCGACGGTCAAATCCCCAAGCATGTCGCTATCATCATGGACGGAAATGGGCGCTGGGCGAGTGTTCGGGGCCTACCGAGGGCAGCGGGGCACAAGGAAGGGATGAAGGCGGTTCGCGAAGTCATTGAAGGCTCGGTCGATGCGGGCATCGAGATCCTCACACTCTTCGCATTCTCTAAGGAAAACTGGCAACGCCCTCCTGCTGAAATCCGTGCGCTTATGGATCTGTTACGTCTTTACATCGCGAAAGAGGCGGCGGACCTGAAGAAGAAAGGTGTGGAAGTGCATGTTCTTGGTGATATGGACGAGCTGGATCCGGCGACTAGGGCGGCTGTGGATCGAATCATGGGAATCACAGCAGGTGGGAACAAACTCCGCCTCAACCTCATGATCTCGTACTCAGGAAGGGAGGAAATCTTGAGGGCGTGCCGTCAACTGGTGGAGCGCGTGGGCAAGGGCGATCTCAGTCCGGTAGATCTTGATGAGGCGGCGTTTGAAGACCACCTCTTTACACCTGGGCTTCCTGATCCGGATCTTCTGATCCGAACATCCGGAGAGTTCAGGATCAGTAACTTCATGCTCTGGCAGCTTGCGTACACGGAACTGCATTATACGTCCGTTTTCTGGCCTGACTTTACACGGGCGGATCTTTTCCGGGCTGTGTGGGACTACCAGGAGCGAGATCGCCGTTTCGGTCGAGTCACGGTTGGGTAGCCATGTCGTTGAAATCACCGAAAGGAGAACTTGCAAATCGACTCGCCGTTGCGGTGATCGGAATCCCTTTGACGGTTTTGATCATCTACTGCGGTGCATGGGTACTCGGAATCTCGATGGCTTTCGTGGCTGCCCTAGGGGCCCGCGAGTTCTATGCAATGGCAGCCCGTGACGTGAAGCCACTCGTTGGCGTTGGAGTTGCGCTCGCGGCGGCGCTCCCACTCGCAGCAGCGTTGCGTCTTTCGTTCTTGGAGTTCGCACCTGTGGGGTTTGCGCTCGTCTCGGGAACTGCTCTGGTAACACTGGTGCTGGTAGTTTGGCTTCGTTGGCCTGGGGGGCATCCGTTGACCGACAGCGCGAGCACCATTATGGGTGCTCTTTACACCGGAGGAGCCTTGGCATTTTGGGTTCTTCTCCGAGCTCTTCCGGAGCAGATGTCCAGCCAAGCGAATGCCTTGCATGGAGCTGCACTATTGATCTTCCCAATCTGGGTAACCTGGTTAGGAGACACGTTCGCGTATGTTTTTGGGTCCAGGTGGGGAAACGACAAGCTTATTGAGACGGTGAGCCCGCACAAGACGATCGTCGGTGCGATTGGAGGTATTGTTGGCTCGATTGCCGCAGGAGGTTGTTATGGATGGCTTTGGCTTGCCGACGTACCCGGATTTGGTATCTCTTGGCAAATTGCAGCTGCATTGAGCGTTCCGATTGGGTTGGTTGGGCAGGCAGGCGACCTCGCTGAATCGGTGATCAAGCGCGAGGCTGGCGTGAAGGATTCAAGCGCATTACTTCCAGGCCATGGAGGGATACTGGACCGCCTGGACTCAGTCTTATTTACGGTCCCATTTGCGTATGGCCTTCTGCTTTTAATCCGGCCCTGGTTATGAGAAGGATCGCTATTCTCGGATCTACAGGTTCAGTTGGTCGAGCCACACTCTCCGTGATTGCGCGCCACGCAAACCTCTTTCGAGTGGTGGCGTTGTGCGCTCATAGGTCGACAGAGACTGTGGCTGCTCAGGTGCGTGAGCATTCTGTTCCCATAGCGGTGATTGTTGATCCGGACGCTCTAGAAGGGGCAGATGACCTCCCGACCGCGAAATGGCGGACTGGTCCCGATGCGGTTACCGAGATCGTCACTGACCCCGATGTCGACGTTGTCGTAAACGCTATCGTGGGTGCTGCGGGCCTTAAAGCGACCCTGGCGGCTCTTCGGGCGGGGAAGCGACTCGCTCTTGCGAACAAGGAATCACTGGTCGCGGGTGGTCCCCTAGTGATGGCCGCCGCGCGCGAGGGCTGCGGCGAATTAATTCCCATGGACAGTGAGCACTCGGCAATTCTTCAGTGTCTGGAAGGCCACGACTCTTCTTCTGTCTCCCGATTGGTTCTGACTGCATCCGGTGGCCCGTTTCGAGAATTTACAGATGAAGAGCTAAAGGACGTGGGTCCTGAGGATGCACTTCGCCACCCAACTTGGGACATGGGATCCAAGATCACTGTTGACTCGGCGACGCTGGCCAACAAAGCCCTTGAGGTTATTGAAGCTCACTACCTCTATGGAGTCGACTACGAGAAGATTGATGCCGTGATTCACCCACAATCGATCATTCATTCGTTCGTAGAGTTTACCGATGGATCAGTGCTATCACAGGTTGGATTTCCGACGATGGAGCTACCTATCCTATACGCACTCTCTCGGCCTGCGCGTATTCCTGATCCTACCCTGAGGACCTTCGACCCCGTGCAGTCGTCTCCCCTGACTTTCCAGGAAGTTGACCACAATCGTTTTAGGCTGTTTGCTCTCGGAATAGGTGCGGGGGTTCGGGGGGGAACTGCACCCGCCGTATTCAATGCGGCGAATGAGGTGGCCGTCGGTGCATTCCTCTCTCGAACCTTGCGTTTTTCAGAGATGACAGATGTAGTAGCGCATGCGATTGAGGCTGTTCCTCAAAGGAACGTAGAGACTGTTGACGACGTATTGCAGG
The DNA here is from genome assembly GCA_036336795.1 of Gemmatimonadota bacterium. Classification (GTDB taxonomy): domain Bacteria; phylum Gemmatimonadota; class Gemmatimonadetes; order Longimicrobiales; family Gaopeijiaceae; genus UBA822. Next base: position 65,982 of record JAYZFL010000022.1, on the reverse strand, counting down.
CCGATACTGCTGCGCGTTATGCGGTGCGGGAATTCTTGTCCTCACCGCGGTCAATGGCCGGTGGCTAGGCTAGTGAGTTATCTGAAAACAAGCGTCGATAGGTTTGACTGGCCTAGCGAAGCGAATATGGAGATCGAATGACGGTTTTGGCGACAGCGGTGGTTTTGGGTGTCCTGATTTTCGTGCATGAGTTGGGGCACTTCCTCGCTGCGAAGTCCGTGGACATCGAAGTGCAACGGTTTTCCATAGGACTGGGACCGACCATCTTTGGCTTCCAAAAGGGCGAGACCGAATATGTCCTGAGCTGGATTCCCCTCGGCGGCTATGTGAAGATGGGTGGGATGGATGATGAAGTGATGGAGCGAATCGAGGGTGGCACCAACGGAGAGGAACCCCGAGAGCTGAACCCGAGAGATTTCGACGGTAAGCCGATCTGGGCTAGGGCCTTTGTTCTCTCGGCGGGAGTCATCATGAATATGGCCTTTGCATTCGCGGTTTACACGAGTGTGAATGCCGTGTGGGGGCTTCCAGAAATCGCGCAGGATCGGATTGGACGAGTGGAAGTGGAGTTACTCCCGCCCGGTGCTGAGCAGTTGGCAGAATTGACTGTTGGTGCTCGGTTGGCCGCGGTAGGCGAGAGGAAGATACAGCACTGGGGTGACGTACGAGACGGCTTTCTCGATGCGCCTTCCGGACCGTTGGCCATCGTTACGACAGAGCCCTCAAGTGAGGTAATTATTGAGGTGACCTCGGACTCTGAGAGCCGGGTTCGGATTTTGGCGGCTATCCCCCGGTGGATTGACGCCGAATTCGGCTTCATCAGCCCAGGGTCACCAGCAGAAGGGGCAGGCCTTGAATCTGGTGACCGAATTCTTGCTGCAAATGGCGTGCCGATAACGAACTGGTACGACTTCGTCGATGTCATCAAAGCGCGTCCAGGGGTCAGGACAGAACTCTCACTTGAACGGAGAGGCGGCTCTTTGACTCGTTTCGTGACTCCAGAGGAAGTATCCCAGGAGGATCCGAGGACTGGGGAGACGATGCAGATCGGCCGGATAGGCGGTTCCGCATTGCAGGAAGAGGTGACTTATCTGCCCGCTTCCTTGGGGCAGTCGCTGCGCCTCGGGTATTCTGAGACCGTGGGTATCAGCCTACTGATCTTGGATTTCCTTGGCGATCTCGTCACGGGGGGGGTGTCACCTAGGGACGTAGGAAGCATAGTGACCATCGGGTCCATGTCGGGCCAGGCTGCTCAACTCGGATTGCAGGCGTTCCTGCGCTTCATGGCCTTGTTTTCAGTGAATTTGGCGATCCTCAATCTCCTTCCCATCCCGATTCTGGATGGTGGTCATCTGTTATTCTTGGGTATTGAGGCGATCCGTGGAAAAGCGCTGTCGGTGGAGCAGAGACTCAGGTGGAGTCACGTCGGATTCCTGATCGTCATGGGCCTTATACTCTGGGCTCTGTCTAACGACATTCTCAGGCTGTTTGGAATCTGAGCTTGAAGTGATCCCCTAAAGTAAGCTGAGTTGCGCGGGTCCGGTGCGTCGACGAAGCTCTTCAATATCGAGGACTTCAGTGGGCTGATTCTGGAGAGCTACATCCAGAAATCCTTGGAAGCCCTGCGTGTGGAGTGCGTCACCTACCACTTGAGCTGCCAGACCGGGTCGATTGCATTCCTGAGACAAGTGTGCCAGGAGAATTCCCGCAAGGCGTGGATGAAGAAGCTCACAGGCAAATTTTGCTGCGTCATGATTCGAAAGGTGGCCGTGGCTCGACGAAATCCGTTGTTGGACGGACCACGGATAAGAACTGTTGCGAAGAAGTACTTGGTCGTGGTTTGCTTCGAGAACGAGGAAGTCAGAATCTTGGAGGGCGAGACGAATTTGGGTTGTGGGGCGTCCTAAATCCGTCGCGATTCCAATCCGGGTGTCTGTCTCCTCATCGACTAGAGCTACTGCGACGGGGTCCACGGCGTCATGAATCGTCAGGAAGGGTTCGATTCTGATTTGGCCGATCGTGAACGGCCTCGCCACTTGATATGTGACCACTTTCTCGGTACCGAGAAAAACCTTCGGACAGGCTATAAGAGTTGGTCGTGTAACGTATATCGGTGTGCCATGGCGTCGACTGAAAACACCGGCTCCGCGAGTGTGATCGCCGTGATCGTGGGTGATCACGATCCCGTGGATCGCTTCGGGAAGGAGACCAGCGTAAGCGAGTCTCCGCTCAAGATCTCGACCGCTGAAGCCAGCATCAACCAGTACTCGCGTTTCTCCGGCCTCCACAAGCGTGGAGTTTCCTGCACTTCCTGTTCCGAGAACGCAGACCTTCATTGGCTACCTCGGTGCGTCCTCTTCCAGGCTGCCAAAAGAACAGCTCTTCCTCCTGCTGTGAGTGCCACATCTCTCCGCGACATTGCGTGCTCTGCCGTCTCTAGGAACTGGTTGATACGGTATTCTTCCGTACTCTCGCCTCCCCCCCAACTGAAAGGTGGGACAGACACGGAAGACATCAATCCCCCGAAGAGGTTGCTCCCGGCACCCACTATGCATCCTGTCGGAAGCAGAGTTCCGACACCGGTCTTCACATGATCTGCTAGGAAGCAACCGACTTTGATCCGTCCCGTATCGACCGGACCATCCGCGGTGTTCACTCGGACTGTACTGTAGTTGTTCTTGAGGTCACTGTTTGTGGTGAGGGCACCAAGGTTGACCCACCTTCCGAGGTAGGAGTGTCCGAGATATCCGTCGTGCGATTTATTACAGTATCCCAAGAGGACGGAATTCTGCACTTCACCTTTCACATGGCAAGTGCGGCCGATGCTGGAGTTTCTGATTGTACCGCCCAGAATCTGAGTGTCCTTTCCGATGAAGAGCGGACCCACAAGCCGCGTGAACGCCGAAATACGCACACCATCTTCAAGCCGAATTGGCCCTTTGGTCACATCGAGGTAGACCCCGGCCTCCACGTGAGCTGTTGGCTCGATCGATATGTTTTCTGTTCCGGAATGGTGGACTCCATCGGCGAGTGTGAATTGACTCTCTGGGAAGAGATCTTCTACGTCGGATCGGATTTGATTTCCGTTGCTTGCCATCAATTCCCAGGGGGTTTCCAGGATCTGGCCGGAAAGCTCGAGGGGTGGAAACACAGGAGGGGAAGTTTCGGGCTCAAGGACGCTAACCCCCTCCGGTAGATCGGTTCCAGCGGGAAGAACCCAACCCACGGTGTGGCCGTTCATAGTCAGAGTGGCAGGATCGTCGACACACGGAGGGTCAACCACAGCTGGAACCGCACGGCTGGAGAACAGAACCCGTGGTTCGTCGACACCAATCGTGACGTGAGTGATGATGGGTGGAGCCCCATCCTCATCGAACCCGACTAGGGAGGGGTTCACCAGTTGGCCTGTGCAGGGTCTCCCCCAGAATCTTTCGGCTCTCTCACGGAGGAGTAGACATCCGAACATGAGCTCACCGGCGGGCCGGGTGAGTGTGAATGGCATCCAGTTTCGTGCTTGTCGATCATCGAAGAGGTAGAGCACCATTAGGATGATCCATCCCGAACATTATTGGGAAGTCGCCCTAAGAGATCCTTGAGGTTCCCGGCGAGTTCTTTACGAGTGACGAGAATCATACCGCCGGATTGTACGACTATGAGATCGTCTACTCCGTAGGTGACCACCGTACCTTCTTCGGCGTAGACCACATTGTTAACGCCATCGAGAATGTGACCGGATCCTACCACAACGTTTCCGCTCAGGTCAGGCTCTTGAGTCCGAGCTAGTGCCTCCCAAGTCCCCACGTCGTCCCATTCGAAGTTTGCGCGGATGGATGCGACTCGGGCACTCTTCTCGAGCACAGCCACGTCGACGGCAACTGCAGGCACCCGCGTGAAGAACTCCTCCGGCGAGGATCGATCAAGTAGAGGTAACAGATCACCGATTTCAGGTGCGACGGCGGTTACCTCTGAGAGAAAGGTCGACGCTCGCCATACGAATATACCGCTGTTCCACAGATGCCCGCGCTCGACGTATTCACTCGCCGTGGTCTGGTCGGGTTTTTCTCTGAAAGATGCGACGGTGAAGGCATCATGTTTAGAAGCTTCTGCCAATACCGCTCCGGGCTCAACGTACCCGTAACCCGTCTCTGGACGAGTCGGGGGTATGGAGATGGTGAACAACATGCCAGTGCTTGCCGCCAATGCTGCTGTGTCATGAAGAAGTTCCACGAAAGCAGATTCTGGTCGAATAAGGTGATCGGCGTGGATAGAAATGATCACGGCATCCGGATCCACTTTGGACATCTCCCAGGCTGCCCAGACTAGTGCGGGAGCTGTTCCTCGTGCTTGCGGTTCCACCATGAAAATGCTTTCGTGCAAATCAGAAACCGCTTCAAGGATCGGTGCCTTTAGTGCTTTGCCGGTTAGTATCTTGATTCGCTCGTCAGGCACCATGAGTCGAGCCCGTTGCACCGTGTCCACGATCAATGGCCGGTCGGATGTAAGGGGAAGTAGTTGTTTGGGACGAGCCGGGGTGCTTGCCGGCCAGAAACGACTTCCTATTCCTCCGGCGAGAATCGTTACGAATAGGTGGAGGTCAGACCTCGTCGAGGATTTCTTTAATTCGGGCAAGAAGTTTCTTGGGGCTAAAGGGCTTGGTCAGAAAGTCGTTTGCTCCCAGCGTGAGCGCGGTCTGTCGGTCCGTATCCTGACCCTTGGCTGTGAGGATAACCACCGGAGTGGATTCTAGCTTCTCCATTCCACGGATTTGCTCCAAAACTTCAAGGCCGGTGGCTCCAGGCATCATTAATGTCCAACAAGATCAGGTCGTAGCGGCCTGCTTCCTGAACAGCTTCCAACGCGGCCATGCCATCCGGTTTCGTGTCGACCTGGAAGGAATTAGACTCCAAGACTGTCTTGAGAATAGAGCGAACAAAGGGCTCGTCGTCGGCGACCAGGATGCGCCCTCGCGGGGCTGAAGCTTCCACCGCGTTTTGCATGGAATTCGGTTCTTCTTCGGATCGGACTAGGGGCGGGAACCTACCCGGCAGACGGTGTAGAAGTCAAGGAACGTCAGGGACTTGGAGCATTGATCCGGGGATTATTTCCCGGAACATGCGTTCTTCACCACAACCGCGAGACGTCCAGTTGACTAAAGAATTCATTGCATGGCGTTCGGCTCTCTGCTGTGTCGCTACCGGGACCCTGGGTCTTTTGACCGTGGCATGCGGACGCAATCCATTCGAACTGCAGTGGGTGGAATCCAAGCTAGATACGGCCATGATCTACTCGATGGCTCGGCCTGAGCTGAACCTTCCTTCTGCGTTTGATTTCAAGGGTCACAGATCACTCAGAATTGAGTCTCCTGGATCGACAGGTGCTTGGGATTTAGTGCTCGATACTCAGGGGGGAGAGCTCGTGTTCCTTCCTCCAGGAGCTCTTGGAATAGATAGCGAAGCGGGAATTGCACCTTTACGAGGTGTCAGATTCGATGATTTGAGGGAAGCGCCAGAGGACACGTTATCGTACAAGGAGGATGAGCCCGTCACTCTCGAAACTGGTTCGGCGTATGTCATTCGGACGCACCGTAGTCGAGATCGGTTCGGAGTTCTATGTTCGTTCTACGGTAAATTTGAGCTCCTGGCAATCGAGAATCAGTTTGGGACCGTACAGTTCGTCTACGACGTGAATCCACTCTGTGGAGATCGAATGCTCGTGCCAACTCCCGACGGTTGACGTGCTAGACATTCGGAGACTTCGGGCGGAGGGTGAGGTCGTCAGCCGTGCTCTGTCGCGTCGAGATGCTGACGGATTTGTAGGAACGGTAGATGAAGTCCTCGGAATGGATGAGGTGAGGCGCTCAATACTTAGTGAGGTTAACGACCTAAAAGCTCAGCGAAATGAGGTTTCAAAGAGAATCGGCGAACTCAAGCGAGAGGGAGCCGATGCCACTGACTTGATCGAGGAAATGAAAGGGGTCGGAGAGCGTATATCGGACCTCGATGACGAAGTGGCTCGAGCCGACAAACGGATACGGGAGCTCCTTCTTGTTACGCCTAACCTGCCTCTGGAAGAAGTTCCGGAGGGGGGAGAGGAGAATAACGCGGTTGTACGCACGGTGGGCATGCCAGCGGATTTCTCATTCGAGCCGAAGCCCCATTGGGATCTGGCTGGTGAGCTGGACATTCTGGATCTTCCTCGCGGATCCAAGATTTCAGGATCGGGTTTCCCTGTGTTAAAGGGCATGGGCGCTCGGCTCCAGAGATGCCTGATTGACTTCATGCTTGACATTCACACCAAGGAGCATGGGTACACAGAAGTTCGAGTTCCCTATCTTGTTACTCGCGACGCGCTCACCGCTACCGGACAGCTCCCGAAGTTCGCAGACGAATCCTACCAGACCGAAAAAGATGACCTCTGGCTCATCCCGACGGCGGAAGTGCCTGTAACAAATCTTCATGCTCACGAACTACTGACTGCGGAAGACCTCCCGGTTCGTTACACAGCGTACAGCCCGTGTTTCCGCCGTGAAGCGGGAGCGGCGGGAGCGGACACGAGAGGATTGCTTCGATTGCATCAGTTCGACAAGGTGGAATTGGTGCGGTACGAGACTCCCGAGCGTAGTCGGAAAGCATTGGACGAACTCACGGCGGAAGCGGAATCGATCCTCCAACGATTGGACCTCCATTACCGAGTAGTGACGTTGGCTGCAGGTGATCTGGGATTTTCCGCAGAAATGACCTACGACCTTGAGGTTTGGGCTCCGGGAGTACGTCAGTGGTTGGAGGTTTCGAGCTGCAGTACGTTCGGTGACTTTCAGGCGCGAAGAGCCGGCCTGCGCTACCGTCCAACTCCAGGAGAAAAGCCTCGATTTGTACACACACTCAACGGCTCAGCGCTGGCGCTCCCTCGGCTCATCGTGGCGATTCTTGAGACCTATCAACAATTGGACGGCACTGTGAGGGTTCCCGAAGCTCTTCAAGAGCGTATAGGCCTCTCGACGATCCAACCGTAGTGAAAGCTGTGAGTGCTCAAACCAAGGGGATCGCACCATGATCCGCATCAAATGGCCGTTAGCGTTAGCCATACTGTTTATCGCCTTGCTCGGCTGGTATCTGCTTTACACTCAGTCGATTGTCGATGGACTCCATAGAAATGAAGAATTGATGACCGAAGTGTCCAGCCTCGTTCAAGAACTCATTCAGGATACTGGAGTATCGGAGGGCAGTGGAGTGGAGCGGGACCAAAGGCGCTTTGAAACAGCTCTCTTCGAGCTCCAAGAGGTAGTCGTCCAATCGGGTATTCCAATGATTTGGACGGCTCAAGACGACAGCATCCTCTCGGCGGAGAACCTCCCTTTTGACGTTGATATTTTTACTCTCGGTGGGCAAGAACAAGTTAAAGCCCTCGTACGTCGCTTGAGTGCTACAGGTCGTGAGCCTATCCAAGGTGTTGGGGGCACGCTGATTCATTTCGGGGACACTCCTCAGCTTTCCGGACTCAAATGGGTACCGTGGCTCCAAGCGAGTGGTTTGCTGATCACGGCGATTCTCGGTTTCCTGGTTATCCGCGCTCAGAGAAGGGCGCAACAAGATAAAGCTTGGACTGCCATGGCAAGGGAACTGGCCCACCAACTTGGGACACCGATTTCTTCACTCCAGGGCTGGCTGGAGTTATTGAGTCTCCCGGTGGAGGAGCGGCCTAGCGCCGTAGAAGGTGATACGGTCACTGGAGGGATTGAAGAGGATCTGTTGAAATTGGAGCGCATCAGTCACCGCTTCGAGTTGATCGGGCAAGATCCAGAGCTTGAGTCATTGGATATCAGAGACGTCGTTAGGGATCTCGAGAACTACCTTCACGCGCGTATCCCGCGGCTGACTACTGGTGTGCTCTTAGTTGTGGATGTTCCGAAGGGTATGCCAAGAATTCTCGGCAGTGAGGTGCTCCTCTTGTGGGCTCTTGAAAACATCGTCAAGAACGCTTTGGACGCGATGGCAGGGAAAGGGGGAGAGATCCGGATGAAGGTCCGAAAGGGCTTGCCCGGCTGGCTCCACCTTCGGATTCAAGATACGGGTCCTGGCGTGGATCCGGAGCTACGCGACAAGATTTTTGACGCTGGTGTAAGTGGTAAGGATCGGGGTTGGGGAGTCGGCCTTGCACTCTCTCGCCGGATCATCGAACGGGCGCACCAAGGCCGGATTCACCTTTTGGACAACGAAGAAGGGGGAGCCATTTTTGACATCCGTCTTCCGGCCTCACGGGTTTGATCGAGATTGATCCGCGAGACTTCCGCTGATTTCTGAGCTTGCAACTCGACCATGTCTTCATCTTACCTCGAGAGTCTGAATAGGGAACAAGGCGAAGCCGTCTCGCATTTCGAAGGGCCGATCCTGGTCTTGGCCGGGGCCGGCTCAGGAAAGACGCGGGTGCTCACCACGCGCATTGCTCAGCTCATCCACGAACACGGCATCCCTGCTGATCGAATCCTCGCCGTTACCTTTACGAACAAAGCCGCAAGAGAAATGCAGGACCGGATCTTGTCTCTCCTTGGAGCGGAGCCGACTGGGCTGTGGGCCGGTACGTTCCATGCGATCGGAGCGAGGATTTTGCGACGCCACGCTCCGATTCTCGGATGGACACATACCTTTACGATCTTCAATGCTGAACAGAGCCGTAGGGCGATCAAGAAGGCAACTGAAGCCGTGGGTCTTGACTCACGCCAGTGGAGTCCGAAAGCCATTCAAGCTCATATTAGTGGAGCGAAAGACGAACTGATCGGTCCCGACCAGTTCATTGAGGAAAACGCAGATAGTTTCGACCCGTTCGCTCGAAACGTCGCGATGGTCTATCCGGCTTATCAGGAGTCACTTAAGACTCAAAATGCGTTCGACTTCGATGACCTGCTGGTCAAGCCCGTGCACCTGTTTGAAGCAAATGCCCAGATCTTGGATTTCTACCGTGATCGATTCGAGTTTCTTCTCATAGACGAGTACCAGGATACGAATCGGGCCCAGTTCCGGTTCGTTGAATTGCTGGCATCACAACATCGAAATCTCATGGTCGTCGGCGATGACGATCAGAGTATCTACGGATGGCGTGGGGCCGACATCCGCAACATCCTTGATTTCGAAGACGCTTTCCCAGGAGCCCGTGTCGTACGTTTGGAGCAGAATTATCGGTCGACAGATGTAATCCTTGCGGCGGCCAATGCCGTCATATCAGAAAATCTCGATAGAAAGGACAAAACGTTACGGACTAATCGGGTGGGTGGCGAACGGATCACACTGGCAGCTGCGTCGGGAGAGACCGATGAGGCCCGATGGATCGGTGATCAGATTGAGGATCGATTGGTGTCGGATCCGGTCCTGACGTATGCCGACGTCGCGATACTGTATCGGACGAACGCACAATCTCGGGCCCTGGAAGATGCTTTTCGCAGGAGAGGGATGCCCTACCAGATAGTCGGTGGGGTCCGATTCTACGAGCGTCGCGAGATTCAGGATGTTCTGGCCTATCTCCGGCTCATCTCTAATCCGTTAGACGCCGTGGCCTTCGAGCGAGTTGTCAACTATCCCAGGCGTGGAATCGGAAAAGTGACAATAGAACGTCTCATCTCCTGGGCGCAGGTGGCAGAAGTGAGCCTGCTCGAAGCCGGGACCCGAGCCGAAGAGATCTCCGAGATTCCAGCAGGTGGTGTGCGAGGACTGACCGCGTTTTCCCTTCTGATCCAAAGGTATTCGGCGCTAGCATCTCAGATGCAGGTCGGCGAGCTATTGGAGAGCCTGTTGGAGGAATTGCAGCTACTCCGTCACCTTGAAGAGGAGGGCCCCGACGGGGAGGACCGGGCGGAAAACGTTCGGGAACTCATCGCGGGAGCACACGGGTACACCGCCGAGCTGATGTACAGATTTGCGGATGACGTGTTAGGTCACTTCACGGAGCTGGACTTGTTTCTTCAACAGGTGGCCCTAGTTGAAGATGTAGACCGGCACGACCCCAACGCAGAAGCTGTGACTCTAATGACGCTTCACAGCGCCAAAGGACTTGAGTTTCCTGTGGTCTTTATATCGGGTCTGGAGGATGGACTTTTTCCATTATTTAGAGCCTATGACGCTTCCGCAGAACTAGAGGAGGAGCGGCGGCTCTTTTATGTTGGCATCACCAGGGCGAAGAACAAGCTATTCTTGACATGGGCACGCCAGCGGCGTCGGGCTGGACAGGTGATGCTCGGGCGTCTCTCCCCGTTCGTCGAGTCGATTCCGGATCATCTACGTGAGGCCGCGTCACCTGCGTCGCCACGGCATGCCGAATGGTATGATTCGAGGAAAGGACACAAGGACAGGTCAGATGATTCCCCTGATCCGCAGACTCCGGACGGGAACCTCGATTTCGATCTCAACTTCGACCAGGATCTTCCAAGCTTCGTGAAGGGAGAGCAAGTTCTCCATGACACGTTCGGTTCGGGGACAATAGGCGAAGTCTCGGGGTTCGGACGGGATCTGAGGGTGACCGTCCATTTCGATACGATTGGGTCCAAGAAGTTACTAGTTCGTTATGCAGGCCTCCGCCGCGGCTACGACTGAGTGAGCGTCGATGTCCATCACTAATGACGATGTGCTCAAAATGGCCGAACGGGCTCGACTCGGTCCCTGAGAGTCAGAAGCACCCTTGGGCTTTCCGGAGTGGAGAAGAACGTGTCTGCCCTTTCGCACAGAAAGTAGGGTGCCGCCACATCCCATCCCGAGGTGCCAGATCTTTCTAGATGGGCTCAGGTTCGGTTGTGGTGTGTGTCCCTTCGGTATCATCGGAGCTTTGATCCTTCACATCCGGTACCTCAAGGTCTTCTGCGGGGTGTTCTTCGAGGGGTATTTGGGCCACTCTGTTTCCGACGACACGGGCTCCGGCCCGAACACCCTCTACGACAGCAGCCGTATCCAGGAATACCGATTCTGCTTCACTCTGCACTGTGTCCATGAGGGCATTGAATTCCTCAACCCTCTCTTCCATGCGCACCGACGCGTCCTTGAGCCGTTCAGAGAGCCCTGCCACCGAAGAGTGAACGCGCTGCACATCTTCCCGCACTACTCCCGAGATGTATTCTACGTTCTCGGCGGCTACTCGCGCACGATCGGTCACAGGTTGGACCTGTGACTGTAGCGAAACGAGGAGTCTCTTGAGTTGAGTCAGGATGACGATCACCACCACCATGAGGAGGGTTGCCGCCACCGCGAGAATGATCAAGGACACATCAGTTGCCACGTCAAGGGCTACAGCCGTGGCTGTCGTCGTGGCCTCTTGTAAACGGGCTGAAAGAAGAGGCGGATACGTGATCATTATAAAAAGATACAAGCCTCATGCCTTGCAGTTCTAGGTCGGCGGGCCAAGTGCTTAGAGTGACCTTCCCACCTTTCGTAGATTTAACTAGAGTTTCAGGTTGTATCATAATACTTTAATAGAATACTATAAGTACATGGTGAATAATCGCTTATGTACATAATGATACCTCAAGAATAACCCCAAAGCACAATACCCCAGACTGGTTGGGGTGAACTCGTCGTGTCTAATAAGAAGGCTCCGAGCCCTTAGTCCTCCACCATGAAGACGCACCTCATTAGGTTCGTGCAACCGGGAATCTTGCGGATTTGGGCCTAACCATCTCGGGAACTCCCCGACCTTGGTATTGTACGGGGTGTGGAGAAGGGAGGTGCCGTATATGGGGGGAAGGAAACCATTGACTAACGGTTGCTGCACCACGGGACAGAGGAATATGTTGGCCCGATCTGGTAGAATACCATCCCCGGACAATAGGCCTATAACTCGGGAGACTGCAAGGAGGACATGCCCAGCTTCGTCGTAGAAGGTGGTCGCCCGCTGAGAGGAGTGATTCGACCTGCCGGTAACAAGAACGCTGCCCTCCCGGCAATCGCTGCAACCGTTCTCACGTCCGATCCAGTCACACTAGAGAACATCCCCAGAATTAGAGATGTAGAGACCCTATTAGAGATTGTCACGTCACTTGGGGCAGACGTTTGTTGGATCGACCAAAATGTGGTCACGGTGGATTCATCTGCGGTTATATCGGGGGACGTGGATCGGGCGTTGGCTGAGCGCATTCGAGCGTCATTACTTCTCGCCGGACCCCTTTTGGCTCGCTTTGGGCGGGTGGTTCTCCCACCTCCGGGGGGTGACGTCATTGGTCGTCGCCGAATGGACACACACTTTCAGGTATTCGAGGCGATGGGGGCTACTGTCCGGCTCAACGGTGGTTTTGAGATTGAGGCCGCCGAACTTTCCGGGGCGGACTTGTTTCTTGATGAGCCCTCCGTCACCGCTACTGAAAATGCCCTTATGACGGCCGTCCTAGCAAAGGGTGAGTTGATTCTTCGGAATGCCGCGGCGGAGCCACATGTTCAAGATCTTTGCCATCTTCTTAACGCAATGGGGGCCCAGATCGAAGGAATTGGTACGAATCGACTGCGTGTGACGGGCGTTCGTCAATTGGGTGGTGCTACTTACAGGGTCGGAAACGACCACATTGAGACGGGGTCGTTTATTGGTATGGCTTCAGTCACGGGGAGTGAGATCGTGATCGAAGGCGCTCCGATCGAGCATATGGATTCCACGCTCCTTGCGTTTCGGAGACTTGGGATTGAGGTGACGGTGGAGGGTGATTCTCTTCGAGTGCACGGCGATCGAGAGCGCCGGATCATTAGTGACTCTTTTGGTGCAGTGCCCAAGATTGACGACGGTCCTTGGCCTGCTTTTCCGGCTGATCTCACCTCGATTGCAGTAGTGAGTGCAGTCTGCTCCAACGGAACTGTCTTGATACACGAAAAGATGTTTGAGTCTCGCATGTATTTCACCGACAAGCTGGTTGCGATGGGTGCAAATATCATCCTGTGCGACCCACACAGAGCGGTGGTGGTGGGCCCGTCTCGACTGCGGGGTACGGTACTCGAGAGCCCAGATATCCGTGCGGGAATGGCTCTCTTGATTGCCGCTCTCGGAGCGGAAGGAAAAAGTCGGATCCAGAACATCCGTCAGATTGAGCGAGGATACGAACGGATCGACGAACGACTTCGGGCTCTAGGGGCGGAGATTGAGCGAGTGGAGACACCGTAGAGCACCCCCTTGTCACGGGTTTTTTCACGATCGGATGACCCGAGCTCGAGAAACTAAAGCGGTCACGGTACCTAGAGATCAGGCTGAGTCTGCTGTCTTTGTAATAGGAGGTGTTCGTGTCTAACGAGAGAAACGGTTCAACCAGTAATCAGGAACCGGAAGAACCGAGTCGCCGAGAAGGTCTGAGCGAGGGGATCCGCCAAGGTATCGGGATGCTCTCTGCTCTAAAGGATGCGATCGAAGAAAGTTTGAACGAGGCCAAGGATAGAGGGGATTTCACACCCGAGCGGGCCAAAGAGGTCATACGGACGACACTCGACAAGGCCCAAGCAAAAGCAGGAGAGGCGAAGGATGCGCTCGACTTGGTCAAACAGAAGGAATTCGAAGCGTTGAAGACAGTTGTTGAAGACCTCAAGGAACGCCTGATTTGTCTTGAGCGATCTGCGCGTATTGACACTGATGATGCCCCAACTTTTCCTGATGAAACTTCAGTGCCAACTGAGGACATAAAGGAGGCCGAATGACTGATTGAGGATCTCTGGTCCGGAGCCGCCAAAGTCTTGAAGAATAAAGACATTGCGTTAGGTTTCATTTCGTTTGCACCGTGCCAGCTGCGGTGATTTGTGAAGTGGGGGAGTGGTTCGCCCCCGCTTTTTTGTTCTCGGAGGTTTGCGTGAACATGAGTGGTCCGGTGGGTGTGATATGGCTCCGTTGAGGGCGGAGATCGAGCGTAAGATTGAGAGTCGGCTTTTCGATTTAGGATTCGAGCTCGTTTCAATTGAATGGCATGGTGGCCGCAGCAGCCCGGTCATCCGGATTCGGATGGATCGGATTGAGGAGATCGGATATGGGGTGACGGTGGCCGACTGTGCTCACGTTAGTCGCGAGCTGGAGCGGTGGTTGGACGATCAAGATGAATTTCCAGAGCGCTACGTGTTGGAGGTTTCCTCACCAGGTGTGGAGCGGCCACTAACGAGAGTACGGGATTGGGAACGGTTTGCGGGGAGACCAGTGATCGTAGAGGGATATGAAGTTCTCGCAGAGCGTTCCTCACGCTTGGAGGCGGATTTGTTGGGGCTAGAGCCGGAACCAGAGCCGACGGCTCGGCTCAAGCTTGGAGATGGTACGGAGGTAGGGGTTCCTTTGGCCGACATCAAGGGTGCCCGCCTTATGTTTGAGTGGAAATAGGTGCTGAGCGATAGAGGATAGAATGAGTGATGCTGGCCCGATCATCGCAGCTTTCCAAGATATTGCCGCGACGAAGAATCTCTCACCCGATGAGGTGAGCGACCTCCTCAAAGATGGGATCATGGCCGGTCTCTCACGAATTCATGGGCCTAACGTTCAGGCGGAGATCAATATCGACGACACCTCTGGTGGTTTCGACATTGTTGTTCTTCGTCGAGTAGTCGAAGATGTCGAAGATCCCTCTTCGGAAATCAGTATCGAGGAAGCACGTTGGGACGACGACGGGTTCGAAGTGGGTGATGTTATGGAGATCCCAGTGGACTTCGAAGACTTCGGACGCAATGCCGTAGCGGCGGTTAAGCAACGGATCGTCCAGCTTGTACGTGAGAATGAGCGGGACCGAATTCGGGATGAATACACGGATCAAGTTGGAAAGCTTCTTTCGGGAGAGGTACAACAGATTGAGCGTGGCAAGATCGTGGTCATGCTAAATCGCTCTCCAAACGCCGATGCGATTGTTCCGTGGAAGGAACAGAACCCACGAGAGAGGTTCCGGCAGGGCGACCCGATCCGGTGTGTACTCAAGAAGTTGGAGGAGACACCTAAGGGTCCTCGTCTGATTTTGTCCCGAGGAGCACCTGGCTTTGTCGGTGCATTGTTCTATCTCGAAGTTCCTGAGATACATCAAGGCATCGTCGACATCAAGGAAATAGCGAGGGAAGTGGGTGGGAGGACAAAGATTGCGGTTTACAGTCGTGACGAGTCTATCGATCCTGTGGGTGCCTGTGTGGGTCTCCGTGGTTCAAGAGTCCAGGCTGTGGTCCAAGAGTTGGAGGGAGAGCGTATCGATATCGTACCATGGCATGCGGAACCAGAGGTGTTTGCCCGCCGTTCGCTCGCCCCGGCAAAAGTGTCCAAGGTCATGAGTGATCCTGACCGCCGAGTAATTACAGCTATAGTAGATGAAGATCAACTTTCACTCGCGATTGGCCGCAACGGCCAGAACGTGCGGCTCGCTTCCCAGTTGATCGGCTGGCAAATTGATCTATATGGCTCGAAGGAGTGGCTTGAGCTCGGAGCCGACTTGTCTCTCTTCAAGCGCGAATCCCCTGGCGACTCTTATGAAACATCGGATTTCTCTCTCTTTGAGCTCGATCTTAGTGAAAGTACCCTCGCTGCACTGGGCGAGGCAGGCTACAGTACATTTCTCCAGATCATCGACTTTAGTCGGAACGAATTCTTAACCATCGAAGGTGTGGGTGAGAAGGAAGCCGACCAACTTGTATCCTTGATCGATGAGCTCACGGTTGTCGCTGGGGAGGGCGATCTAAAAGAGGAATCAGGTGCCTCGACAGCCGACAGTGCGCTTCCAGTATCGACAACGGAAGTGAAGGCGGAAGAACTTAGTCCCGCCACCGGCGAAACCGAACATTCGATCGACTCAGTAAACGATGAAGATGACACCAGGGAGTAGCTCCTTCGCCCTTTTGGGCCTCGCGAGGCGAGCCGGTGTGCTCGAGCATGGGATTGAGTCGACCCGTCGAGCTGTCTTAGATGGACGGGCTTTTTTGGTACTGCTTGCACGAGATGCGGCAGAGGGACAGAGAGAAAAAGTAATGAAGTTGTTGCGTCATCGAGTCACGCCAAATGCCATCCTAGGGACCCGCCGAGAGTTAGGGAAGGCGGTTGGCACTGCACCCGTGTCCGCAGTGGCGGTTACGGACAAAGGATTGGCACACCAGTTCGTCACTCAGATAAGATCGATTCGATGATTGGCATTCGTTGTGAGAAGTGGAGGTAGTCGAAGCGCATGAGGGTCATAGAGCTAGCTAGAGACCTCGGCGTTTCATCAGACGTATTGTTGAACCTCTTGAGAATGCTTCGGATCTCCGTCTCCGATGAAGAAGCTCCCATGAGCGACGGTGATGTTTCCCGTATTCTGGCCCGTCTCGAACGTGAGCGACGGAGTGGGGGAAAGGATAGCGCCGAGGCGATTGAAGCGGTGATGGAAGAGGCCAAGCCCACTGCTGGAAGGCGCCGCCGCCGCCAGCCCCCGGCGGAACCGGAGCCAGAAGTCGAACTGCAGGACGATGAAGAGCCTGTTGTGGAGGTCATAGAAGCAGTTGAGGAGGAAGTGGCGGAGGTGGGGGCGGTTGAAGAAATAGAGAGGTCTGAGCCCGAGTCGAAAGAGGAGTTGGAGTCTGTAAAATCGACTGGCGAGATCCTGCACAAAGAGCCTTTAGGCACCATAGAGGAGGAGGGCGTATCGGCGGCACCTAACCTCGAAGATGCACCCCCCGAACAAGTGGTGGCCGAACCTGTGGGTGAGCAGTTACTTCCAGAGTCTGATCCTCGCTCGGGAGAGACGCCACAGCCGGTTCGTCAGGGTGTACCGGAGGGTCTTGCCCGCGTTATTCGGCGGCCTAAGTCTGCTGCCCCCTCCACCGGTGCGGCGGGTCAAGTCCGAATACAGGCAGAGGGTTACACGGCTGACGGTCAACGCAACCTCAGAAAGAAACGCAAAGGAAAGAAGAGACAGCGGGTGGATCAAAGCGCTGTCCAAGAAAATGTCCAGAGAGTGATGGCGGAGCTAAAGGGGGGAGGTAAGAAGCGTCGCCGAAAAGGAGCTTCCCCATCAAAAGAGGACCAGGAAGCCGCGCAGGAAGAGGCACGTCAAGAGGAAGAGCGAGAGCGTAAGACAGTACGTGTTAACGAATTCCTTACCATTTCCGAACTGTCGGATTTGGTCGATGTGTCATCGACGGAGATCATCGGATCGGCATTCAAGGATCTCGGCCTCATGGTTACGATCAATCAGCGCTTAGATTTCGATCACATTGAGCTTCTTCTCGATGGATTCGGATTTACTGCTATCCGAGAAGAGGAATACAGTGTGCCCGACGAGGAGGAAGTGGAAGAGGACGCGCCCGAAGATCTGGAACCGCGGTCACCGGTTGTGACTGTCATGGGGCACGTTGATCACGGAAAAACACTTCTCCTGGACTTTATCCGTAGCTCGAACGTGGTTGCGGGAGAGTCAGGGGGGATCACTCAGCACATCGGTGCTTATCACGTAGAGCTGGAAAACGGCCGGACGATCACTTTCCTGGACACACCGGGCCACTCGGCTTTCACAGCTATGCGTGCTCGTGGAGCAGAAGTGACTGATCTCGTAATCCTTGTGGTCGCGGCTGACGACTCGGTTATGCCGCAGACCAAGGAGGCGATCAGTCATGCCCGGAACGCCAATGTCCCGATTGTCGTAGCGGTCAACAAGTGTGATCTCGGGACAGCTGATCCAGTCAAGGTAAAACAAGAATTGCTGCAACAGGAGGTCCAAGTCGAAGACTTCGGTGGTGACGTCTTGAGCGCGGACATCTCCGCAAAGACTGGTGAGGGTGTCGACGATCTACTTGAGAAAGTCCTCCTCCAAGCGGAGTTGTTGGAGCTGAAGGCGAATCCCAATCGTGCCGCTGTCGGTTCGGTTATCGAGGCTCAGCTAGACGTTGGAAAGGGCCCAGTTGTGTCTGTGCTTGTGGAAAGAGGCACACTTCGTGTGGGTGACGCTTTTGTTGTGGGCCGGTACGAAGGCCGGATACGAGCCATGCTAGACGAGCGGGGAAACAATTTGGACGAAGCTGGGCCGGGGATTCCGGTGCAGCTGCTGGGAACCGCGGGGGTCCCTCAAGGTGGAGATGCTTTTCAGGTCATGGTTGCGGACAAGGCGAGTGAGGTTGCTCAGAGTCGTATGCGCTTGGATCGGGAGAAACAGCTTCGCATCAAAGAGCGGGGCGTCAAACTAGGCGAATTTTCCGGTTTGCTTCAGAAAGGGGAAGCCGATGCCCTGCCGCTCATCATCAAAGCCGATGTGGATGGATCTGTGCAGGCCCTCTCAGACGCCTTAGAGCATCTAGGGACTGATGAGGTCAAAGTTAATATTGTTCATCGGGCGGTCGGCGCGATTAACGAAGAAGATGTGTTACTTGCGTCTACATCCGGTGCGGTCATCATCGGTTTTCGAGTCCGGCCCGCGACCAGTGCTCGCAAACAAGCGGAGAGGGATGGGGTGGAAATTCGTGTCTACGATGTGATCTATGAGGGAGTGGACGAGATCCGGACTGCTCTGGAAGGAATGTTGACGCCTGAGCGTAAGGAGCAAATCCTCGGGGCCGCTGAAGTCCGGGAAGTGTTCAAGATAAGTAAAGTCGGAACCATCGGCGGGTGCCATGTCATCGACGGAGTGATTGACCGGAAAGCTAACGCGCGTCTTGTTCGGGAGGGCATCGTCACGTACGAGGGTGAGCTTGCCTCACTGAAGCGCTTCAAGGACGATGCCAAGGAAGTTCGGGAAGGCTTCGAGTGCGGTATCGGAATCGCTAACTTCAACGACATCAAGGTCGGTGATCTGATCGAGTGCTACAAGGTCGACGAAGTTGCTCGGACGCTTGCTGGAGCTACGAGCTAGCTTCCTGGGAAATTCCGCCGAACGGGAGGGACGACATGCCCGTCGCAGGGTGTTCGTGGGAACTCGCTCTCCCGGAGTGCCTGTCGCTCAAAGACAAGCGCAGGGTGGTCAAGTCACTGAAGGATCGTCTCCGCTCTCGGTTCAATGTCTCCGTGGCCGAGACTGCCTATCAGGACGTCTGGAATCGCGCTGAGCTCAGCATCGCACTAGTAGCAAGCGACGGAAAGCTCACCGAGTCTGTTCTGTCGCGGGTGGACAGGATGCTCGAAGGGGAAGCTCGAGTGGTTATTCTCTCGAGCAGGAGAGAACTCTTCTGAATCTATTTTGCGCCGTATGCCGTATGTTTCGGTATAATCATGCCCAATAGACGCATTGTCCGTCTGAATGAACAGTTCCGGCGGGAGATCGCCGAAATTCTTCACCGGGATGTTCGTGACCCGAGGGTTAGGGAGGTGACCGTTACCGGTGTCGAAGTCACGTCCGACCTTTGGCTCGCTCGGGTCTATGTTAGTGTCGCCGGCGATGAAAAAGAACGTGTGGAGGCTCTCAAAGGACTTGACGCGGCATCGAACTTCATCAAACGAGTGCTCGGGGGCACACTTCATATTCGACGTGTGCCTGAGTTGCGCTTTGTCGAAGACGACACCCTCGTCCAGGCAAGCCGGATTGAAGAGATCCTGAACGAGATTAGCTGCACCGAAGAGGGTACCTCAAGTAGTTCTTCGAGAGGGATGGAGGAGAGTGACGACTGACCTCGGGAATGTTCCGGAGCGTGGTGCAGCTCTTTTGGTAGACAAACCTGTGGGGCCCAGCTCTCATGGCCTCGTCGTAAGGGCTCGGAGATCTCTCCGTGTTCGGCGGATCGGGCACACGGGAACGCTGGATCCGTTTGCGTCCGGACTACTGGTTCTCCTGGTAGGACCAGCGACGCGGCTGTCGGAATATCTTTCCGGGCTACCCAAGGTCTATTCAGCACGGGCTCTCTTGGGAATCAGTACGGATACACATGATGCACGGGGCCGGGTGCTGGAGGCGGCGCAGACTCCACGCCTGCCTACCCTTGATGAGATTGAGGAAGAGCTATCGGGGTTCTTGGGTCGAATACAACAGGTACCCCCGCAGTTCTCCGCAAAAAAAGTCAATGGAGAGCCTATGTATAAGAAGGCGCGCCGGGGAGAGACGGTCGAACTTGCTCCCGTCGAGGTTGAGATCTCCAGGATTCAGGTCACTGGTTACAATCCACCCGAAGTCACATTCGAGGTGGCGTGCTCGGCTGGAACCTACATCCGGGCGTTGGCACGGGACCTAGGTGACCGATTGAGTGTGGGGGCTCATCTTACGGCCCTACGTCGGACATCCGTAGGCCATCTCTCGGTGGAGCATGCGATATCCGCGAGTGAGTTACAGCAGGGTTATGTGCCGGATCCTGAACAATGGATCGACCTTACTGAAGCCCTTGATCATCTCCAAATGGTCCGAGTGCCAGAAGAGTCGGCCGAGAGGTTGCGACATGGTGGGTCGATTCCGTTGCCGGATATGGAGCTAGAATCGGGACCGCCCATCGGGATTATGGACGAAACAGGCTTTCTCGGAATAGCAGAAGTGAGGGATGACCAGTTGGCTCCCAGAAAAATTCTTATGGGGCCGCCACAGTGATTATGGAATATGCTGTCGATCTAACCCTCCCACCGGGCGTTCCGAGGGATGACCGTGGCACAGTGGTAACGATCGGCACCTTCGACGGGATCCACCGCGGTCACTGGGAAGTTTTTTCGGAGATCCGACGTCGAGCTGAAGTAAGTGACCGCCGTAGTTTATTGGTCACCTTTCACCCGCATCCTCTTACGATCATCAAGCCCGATTTGGCTCCGCTCATGCTCACTACGCCCATCGAGAAAAAAGAAATCCTAGCAGAGTCAGGCCTAGACTACGCCGTATTCCTCTCCTTTACACAGGTATTGGCCAAATATACACCTCGTCGTTTCGTGGAAGAGATCCTGGTTGGACGCATCGGTTTGAGTGAGCTCGTTGTAGGATATGACCACCATTTCGGACGGGGTCGAGCGGGTGATGTCGATACATTACGGATCTTGGGTCAGGAACTAGGTTTCGATGTCGATGTCGTAGAGCCCGTGGAAACAAACGGTACACCGATTTCATCAACTCAAATTCGGAAAGCTCTCTTGAGCGGAGATATGGTCTCAGCCAGTGAAGCCCTGGGTCGTCCTTACTCACTTCGTGGGTTAGTTGTTCGTGGAGATCAGCGTGGTAGGGCATTGGGGTTTCCAACTGCTAACCTGGATGTGAGAGCAGGCGGAGAGGGCAGCAAGTTGATCCCACCACCGGGTATCTATGCGGTGCGAGGTATTGTCCGGTCGGGTACCTACGATGGCGCATTGCATTTAGGTCCTCGACCGACCTTCCGCGGGTCTCCACCTACGATTGAGCTTCACCTTCTCGACTTTCATGAGGATGTATACGGTGAAGAAGTGAGAGTAGATTTTGTTCGTTACCTACGGGAGATTGAGCCGTTTCAGTCGAGCGAAGCTCTGATCCATCAAATGAGGGAAGATGTGAACCAAGCACGTAAAGTCCTCCGTGATGATTGAACGGAAGTCATGAGGGCGTAGCAGGTTACCCGTTGTTCCTCTCTTTATTTTTGACTAGCTTAAGCGGCTATTCGTAAGTACGTATGGTCGGCTTCCCTCGTAGCGTAGACTCTTGTGGAGGCGAAAGAACAGATGACGATTAATAGAGCAGAAATCATTCAGAAGTACCGACTCCACGACAATGACGTCGGGAGTTCTCCCGTCCAGATCGCGATCCTCACGGCCCGTATCAACGACCTCCGATCGCATTTTGACGCGCAGAAGAAGGATCATCACAGCCGCCGTGGCCTCCTTAAGATGGTGGGACGCCGTCGTCGCCTGTTGGAGTATCTGAAGCGCACGGACGTAGAGCGATACCGCGAGCTAATCGTGGATCTGGGACTTCGCCACTGATCGGTGGTGAACATCAAGCGGTTTCCCCTTGAATGGGGACGCTGCAGTCAAGTTGGACAGCAGGAGCCAGGAGAATCGGCCCAACCAAATTGCTGCATCTGGCCGGGCACACCGTGCCCCGGTTTGCGGCGGTCGATCTTCTTCTCGGACCCCTGCTGGTAAGACCCGATCGGAAATGCTCCGAAGGGATACTTAGTGCGTGACGGGATGGTCCCGTTCGCCCGATAGCAGAGAAGAGAGAGAAATGATCCAGAGAATCGAACGCCAGTTTGCAGGGCGCACCTTGAGTGTTGAGTTCGGGCGCATGGCCCGGTTAGCACAAGGCTCCTGCCTCGTACAGTTTGGCGATACGGCTGTTCTTTGTGCCGCTACGGTCCAGGACAACCCAAGCCACCTTCCCTTTTTCCCCCTCACCATTGAGTACCTGGAGAAGAGCTACGCCGCGGGAAAAATTCCCGGTGGCTTCTTCAAGCGAGAGGGGCAACCCGGTGAAAACGCGATTCTGGCTTGCCGCATGACAGATCGTCCCATTCGGCCACTCTTTCCGTCCGGATTTAAGCACGACACCCAAGTTGCTTGCTTGGTACTAAGCGCAGATCAGGAGAACGCAGCCGACGTACTCGCTATGCTTGGGACCTCTGTGGCGCTGAATATGTCCAAGATCCCGTTCAATACTCTCGTGGCAACTGTGCGCATTGGTCGCATCAAGAATGCTTGGCTGCTGAACCCGACGTTTCAACAGCTCGAGTACTCCGATGTGGACCTGGTCGTCTCTGGGACGGAGGATGCCATCCTCATGGTGGAGGGGGGCGCTGTAGAAGTGCCAGAAGTTGAGATTCTAGAGGGGCTGAAAACAGCGCATCAGGGCGTCAAAGAACTCATCGAAATACAGAAAGAACTTCTCGACGGTCATACCGTTCCGGATATGACCTGGTCACCAGTCGAGCCCGATCCCGATCTCGCTGCCAAGGTTAGTGAAATGGCCGAGAATCGGGTTGAGGAGGCTCTAATGTTGCCGGACAAGACCGAGCGTAATCAAGCGATGGCTGCTGTTAAAGAAGACGTGATCAGTCGACTTGTTGAGGAAAACGAGTCATACCAAGAACACGAAAAAACCGTCAAAGAGGTGGTGGATACGATCGAAAAGCGATCTATGCGCCGCCGAATCTTGGATCATGGAGAGCGTGTCGACGGGCGCGGGCTTGAAGAGGTCCGGTCAATCACCTCCGAAGTGGGTATCCTGCCGCGTACACATGGCTCTGCTCTCTTTACGCGCGGTCAAACTCAGGCGTTGGTAGTCACGACGCTCGGCACTTCACGGGACGAGCAGCGAATCGACACCATCGACAGCGCAGAAGAAGTTACTAAGTCGTTCATGTTGCACTACAACTTCCCGGGGTTCTCGGTCGGAGAGGTAAAGTTCTTTCGAGGCCCCTCGAGGCGAGACAAGGGTCATGGGGCGCTGGCTGAACGTGCGATCCGACCACTCTTACCTACTTACGATGACTTTCCGTATACGATTCGGCTTGTGTCAGACATTCTGGAATCAAACGGTTCCTCATCGATGGCGTCCGTGTGCGGGGCTTCCCTGGCACTCATGGACGCTGGGGTACCGATGAAATCAGCGTGCGCTGGAGTCGCCATGGGCTTGATCAAAGAGGGCGACGATGTCGCGATATTGACGGATATCCTTGGGATTGAGGACCATATCGGCGACATGGATTTCAAGATCGCCGGAACCAGAGATGGTGTCACCGCGATTCAGATGGATATCAAGGTTGATGGTTTGACCCACGAGATCTTGGAGACGGCGCTTGAACGCGCGCATCAAGCGCGAATGCACATCCTCGATCACATGGACCAAGTCCTTGCCGATCCGAGAAGTGATCTATCACGGTACGCGCCACGCATCGTCAGTATCCAGATCAATCCATTGAAGATCGGTGACATCATTGGGCCTAAGGGCAAGACCATCCGTGCCATCCAGGAGGAGTCGGGCGCGAAGATAGATATTGATGATACCGGACTTGTGAAGATCGCGGCGGTTTCGGGTGAAGCGGGGGCACGTGCCCGAGAAATGGTTGAGGCGATTGTCCAGGAGCCTGAGGTCGGGAGGATCTATGAAGGGCCAGTCAAGAACACGACTTCCTTCGGCGCTTTTGTCGAGATCGTTCCCGGTGTAGAGGGCTTATGCCACATCTCCGAACTCGCGGAGGGAAGGGTAGAGAAGACGGAAGATGTTTTGAACAGGGGAGACATCACACGGGTAAAACTTCTCTCCATCGATGAGAGGGGACGGCTTCGTCTTTCTCGTAAGGCTGCACTGGCTGACGATGCGGCATCGGGAGATGAGGGGGTGGGATCTGCGGACGAGGGGGAAGCGTAGGAGCGCTCAGTTGAAAGGGCACCCAATTACCTGTGTCGGTCCAGGAGATGGGCCGTTGGTTCTAGCTATCCCCAGATTCTATCAACGAGTATAGAAAGCCGATGCTTGAGTCGGTGCTGGACAACGGTGTTCGGGTAGTTACCGAACGAGTTCGTGGGGTGCGGTCTACAGCTATAGGTGTCTGGGTTCGGCAAGGTTCAGCTCATGAGCCACCGGAGCTCGGTGGTGTGAGTCACCTCCTTGAGCATCTCGTCTTCAAGGGGACCGAGAGGCGAAGTGCCCACGAAATCGCTCTTTCGCTCGAGTCGTTGGGTGGATCCTTGGATGCTTATACGACTCGGGAGTATACGAGTTATCAGGCCCTCATCCTAGACGACCATTTAGAGATTGCACTGGACGTGCTGGCAGACCTAGTACTGCACCCTCGCCTCGAAACTGATGACCTTGAGCTTGAGCGAGATGTGGTGCTAGAGGAAATTGCGGGTGTTGAAGACACCCCGGATGACCTGGTTTTCGAGCTGCACGGGTTACGGTTTTGGAAAGGACACGTTTATGGGCGCCCCATTCTCGGAACCCGTGACACCGTTAGCTCTCTCGGAATCGACGACTTGAGGCGAATCCACGAAGAGTGTTACCGCGGTTGTAACATCCTCGTCGGCTGTGCCGGGGACATTGAACATCACCACGTAGTGGATCTAGTAGAAGGATTTTTTGGTGAGGCCCCTGCAGGGATTCTCTCACCGGAGGTTGAGGATCCGGACGGAAATATGGTGGGACTCGATTCTGTCCAGAGGACTACGAGTCAGACCCACTTGGTTCTGGCCGGGGCAACGCCTGCCTACGCTGACCCGATACGAGTTGTCCTAGGGTTGATTTCGGTAGCATTCGGTGGCGGGATGAGCTCCCGACTTTTCCAGCGGGTCCGAGAGGAGTTGGCGTTGGCCTATGTTATCTTCTCGTTTCAGACTTTCTATAGCAGGGCTGGGAGTGCTGGAGTATATGTCGCAACAAGGCCGGAGACTGCGGATCGAACGCTCGAAACCATATTCTCCGAGTATCGCCACCTTTACGAAAGCGGGCTCTCTCAACGAGAGCTCGACCAGGCCAAGAGCCAGGCGAGTGGGCAGCTCGTGCTGTCAATGGAATCGACTGGTGCACGGCTCCTTCGTACCATGGGCTTTGCTCTTCGAGATGAACCGTATCGGAGTCTTGATGATTCACTGGGACGGATCGAGGTGGTAACGATGGATCAGGTAAAAAAGGTATGCACGACCTACTTTAATCCTGACGACCAGTACGTGTTGAGTCTGGGTCCATGAGTGAGACTGTTTCCGCCTTTACCCCTGAGTAATATGCTGATTAGCGTGCCGAAGGAGGTCAATCCGGAAGAGTATCCCGTGTCGCTGATTCCGGCCGGTGCAGAAGCTCTTACTCAGGAGGGTCATTGAGTGCTCATCGAAACTGGAGTGGGTGAGGACAGTGGCTTTACCGATGAGTGATCGGGTCCATCTTCGACGGTTGCCAAACAATCTGGATATTCCGCTCCCATCGCGTGCCACAGAGCAAGCGGCAGGGTACGACGTGCGCTCGGCGGAGACGGACTTCGTTCTTGAGCCACAGGAAATCCGGCTCGTCTCGACCGGTCTGATAATGGAGTTGCCGGAGGGCATGGAGTGTCAGATTCGGCCTCGGTCTGGCCTCGCGCTGCGATATGGGATCACGCTACCTAACAGCCCGGGTACGATTGATCCTGACTACCGGGGAGAGCTTCGCATTATCTTGAAGAATGGAGGTCCGGAGAGTGTGCCGATCCTACGAGGAGATCGCATTGCGCAGTTGGTGTTTCAGCGTTTCTCGACTCCGGCTATGGTTGAGGTATCAGAGCTGAGTACCACGGAGAGAGGTCAGGACGGCTTCGGAAGCACCGGCTTGGAATGAAGGAGTGTGGGTCAGGCACCGCAACTGACAGTTTCACAATGACTTGACGCCACATCTCACACAAGCATCTTGAGACAGTTTACTGTGAATCTTCTAAGATACAGCTACCATAAGGAATCTTCGTAATCCTAGACTTCAAGCAGTGGTTGGAAACGGGTCGACTGATCCCCGTGAACGATATCGCAGTGGATCTGGGTACGGCCAATACCCTCGTCTACGTGAAAGGTGAGGGGATCGTCTTAAACGAACCGTCCGTCGTGGCTGTCGAGAAGAGTTCCGGTCGCGTCATGGCCATCGGTCTTGAAGCCAAGCGAATGCTTGGTCGGACCCCGGAGGCGATCGAGGCGGTTCGGCCTCTTAAGGATGGCGTCATAGCTGACGTTGACGTTACCGAATTGATGCTTCGGCACTTCCTCAAACAGGTGACGGCGAAGAGGGTGTTTCGCATTAAGCCGAGAGTGGTTGTCGGTGTTCCGTCCGGGATCACTGAGCTTGAGCGCCGTGCGGTGCGCTCTAGCGCGATGTCTGCGGGTGCGAAGGAAGTCTTTATGGTTGCGGAGCCGATGGCAGCGGCGATTGGTGTCGGGTTGCCGGTCGAGACCCCGACGGGAAACATGGTGATCGATATCGGCGGCGGTACGACTGAAATCGCTGTTATTGCCCTGGCGGGTATCGTATCCAACACATCTATCCGCGTTGGCGGTGATGAGTTCGACTTGGCTGTAGTGACCTTTCTACGGAAGAACTATAATCTGCTGATAGGAGAACCGACGGCAGAAGCCATAAAAATCCAGATCGGCTCCGCTTTCGACGTGGGGGAGGAGCGGGAAATGGATGTGAAGGGCCGTGATCTCGTTAGTGGTATTCCAAAGACGGTGTACGTGAATTCACAGGAGATTCGCGAGTGTATCCAGGAACCGATCCAATCTGTTGTCGAGGCAGTACGTCGGGCCCTTGAGATCACGCCGCCGGAACTGTCGAGTGACATCGTCGATCGCGGAATCGTGATGACTGGAGGGGGTGCACTCATCCGAGGTCTCGACCGTCTTCTACAACATGAGACCAACCTACCGATTCATGTGGACGAAGAGCCCCTGAGTTGCGTTGTGCGCGGTGCGGGAAGGATTCTAGACGACCTTCAAAAATACCGGACTGTGCTGACCTTGTAACACAGAGTGCTCGCCTACCCTGACTGGCCTGCTCACTTCATGGTGTCGCGGAGTTTATGGCATCCTTTCAGACCGACGTTAAAGATTCCAAACCGAGTCGAGGTGAGTTAGCGGCTCTCAGTTTGTTTGCTCTTTCGTTGTTCGTGCTGTATTTGCCGGATGAATCTCAGCAGAAGATAGCGTCCTTAATACAAGGAAGCTT
This sequence comes from Gemmatimonadota bacterium, assembly GCA_036336795.1. Classification (GTDB taxonomy): domain Bacteria; phylum Gemmatimonadota; class Gemmatimonadetes; order Longimicrobiales; family Gaopeijiaceae; genus UBA822. The sequence continues at coordinate 38,513 of JAYZFL010000022.1, read as the reverse complement.
TCTCCGACCGTTCGTCATGGCACAGGAGATGCTGACCCAAACCCGACTCCATGCTGCCGATACCGAGAGACTCCAAGCCTTGGTGGATTCTCTTTCTTCCGTTATTTCAAGCCAGAACACACTGGCGGAGCAGAATGATGGCTTGCGCAATCTTCTGGAGTTGTCTCGGAGACTTCCTTCTGAGTACGTGGCTGCGGGTGTCATACGTCCAGGAACTCCGGGCTCCCAAAGCATGTTTCTTCTAGATGCGGGAACACGACGAGGCATTAAGGTCAATACACCCGTGGTCGTGGGACAAGGACTTCTAGGGGTCGTGAGAGAAGCGAGAGCGACGAGTTCGGTCGGGATGGATTGGAGTCACCCCCAGTTTAGGGTCAGCTCGATGACGTTGGACGGCTCGATCTACGGTTTAGTTCAAGCATCCCAGGGGCGGTTTCGCGAAGAAACCCAACTACTTGTTGACGGCATTCCGTTCTATCAACGACTTAACTCGGGGACGATCCTGGTGACGAGCGGCCTCGGTGGTGTCTTCCCTCGTGGAATTCCGATCGGTTCCGTGGAGAGGGAGGCAGAAGCGAGGGCTGGATGGAGTCGGTCTTACTGGCTGCGGCCCTTTGTGGAGCCGGGCCAGGCCACGCACGTCCTCGCGCTTGTGTCCGGTAGTGAGACGCTCGACGGATCGGCCTGGTGGGGACTAGAAGATTCCATCTCTCCCGTGGCACCTGGCCGGGAAGGAAACAGAGGAAATGACCCGGGCGAGACCCCAACGGGTGGGCCGGGCTGGTGAGGCCGGTTGGCTGGGCCTGGGGCCTCGTATGTCTCCTGATCATTGTCCACTTTCTACTTCATCTCAGTCTGGGAATTGGACGGAACGCACCTGATCTGTTAGTGATTTCGCTTCTGATTGCAGTGAGAGAGGTAGGGGGGGTAGGGCGAGGTGCAGCTCTTGGCTTTGTGTTGGGCCTTCTGGATGACGCATTCTCTGTTTTGACTTTCGGGGCCAATACGCTTGCTCTGACCCTCGTTGGTGCAGCTGGTGCTCGAACTCGAGACTTCTTCGTTGGGGACTCACTCGTGTTTCTCGTCTCGTATCTTCTCCTCGGAAAATGGAGTAGGGATCTCCTTCACTGGATCTCGGTAGGGGAACGTATGAGAGAACCCTTTGTCGATGCTATGTTGGTCCAGGCTCCGATCGCTGCTGTGTACGCTACGGTGGTCGGACTAGTTGTGGTTTCCGTCATCGGACCGGGTTGGGAGACCACCCGATGAACGCTCAACACCCCCATCGGAGGCAACACCGGGCTGCTGGGGCACTCGCAATAGTGGCTGTAATTTTTGGATCCCTTCTAGTTCAGTTTTTCCGGGTTCAAATGCTGCAATCGAGTGACTACACACTTCGGTCCGAGTCTAATCGACTACGGCCGTTACCGGTTGAGGTTCCACGAGGAACGGTTTTTGACCGACATGGACGGGTGGTTGTCGACAATGTACCAGGCTACGTGGTTTACATCCTCCGGGGATCTCGGGAGGCTACTCGGCAATCCCTCGAAGAACTGAAACCCCACCTGGGGATCTCAGATGAGAGGATTGAAATCCTAATGGAGCGTGTGCGCCGGCACGAGCCATTAGTCGTGGATTACGATGCCGATTTCTCGGCCGTCTCTGTGCTCGAAGAGCAGAGGGAAAAATTTCCCGGCGTCTTCATTGAAACGAGACCGAAACGGCGATACATCAGTGGTGAAGCCATGTCGCACGTATTGGGCTACGTGACTGAGATCACTGCGGAGGAGCTCGCGTCGGACCGTTTCGCCGATTATGAGCAGGGGATCCTAGTGGGAAAAGTTGGGATTGAGAGACAGTATGAGGAGAGGCTCCAGGGTCGTCGAGGCACACGTTATCTAGAGGTTGATGCGAGGGGCCGGATTGTCGGTCCACTCGCGGGGAACGAAGAAGATTCCGGAGAGCCCGGCGAGAACATCCATCTCACGCTCGATCTAGAGTTAATGGAGTGGATACACCATATCTTTCCGGATTCGCTCCCCGGAGCTGTCGTAGCCCTGGATCCGGACGATGGAGGTGTGTTAGCACTGTATTCGGCACCGACGTTCGATCCCAATGCTTTCGTGGGAGGTATGAGCGATGAGGAGTGGAAATCCCTTCAATCCGATCCTCAAATGCCCCTTCTCAACCGGACTGTGATGGGGCTCTATCCGCCCGCGTCTACATGGAAACTTGCGACCGCGGGGATCGCCTTGGATCTGGGGGTTGTCGGGCCGCACGAAGAGATGCCGATCCCATGTACAGGCGGTATGGAATACGGAGGTGTATATCGTGGCTGCTGGCTCTCCGAAGGTCATGGATTTCTCGATCTCGCTGGGGCAATCGCTCATTCTTGCAATGTTTATTTCTATCAACTTGGACTCAGAATCGGCCTGGATCCGATATTAGAGGCAGGTACCCGTATTGGCTTTAGCGAGCAGTGTGGGATCGATCTACCCCAAGAGAGTCGTGGCATCTTTCCGTCCGAAAGGGATTTTTGGGACCGGCGTTTTGGATATCAGCCTATGGAGGGTGAGGTTCTAAGTTTAGCCATTGGACAGGGCCCGAACTCGCAAACGCCGCTCAAGATGGCGCAGTTTTATTTGGCACTGGCCAGAGACGGCTCCGCTCCAGCTCCACATATCATTGAGAACCTCAATCCCGAGGACGAGTGGCGGCTCAACTTATCTCAGGAAAGCCTTGAGCAACTCCGAGTGGGTTTACGTGCGGTGACGGCACCAGGCGGCACGGCCCAGTATTGGGCGTCCCTAGAGCACTGGGAAGTTCTTGGCAAATCGGGAAGTGGTCAGAATGCCCAAGATCTTGAGCGCTCCCACGCCTGGTTCGCAGGAATGGCCGGTCCCTGGGGTGGTGATCCCGAGATCGTTGTCGTCGCCCTGGTGGAGTTCGGTGGGAGTGGGTCCGAGGTGGCTGCGCCTATCGTAGCCAAGACGGCGGACTTCTATCTCCGTCGCAAATATGGGATCCCCATGGATACGATCCAGACGCTCGCGGAGCATGTCGAAGCCGGTGTCTCTGCTCCGTGGGCTCGGTGGGTGAACTAGAGCCACTCCATGCTCCGTCGGATCTTTAAGCCCTTGGTCGGTGATCCGCCGTTGTTTCTGGCGGTCTCAATCATGACTGTCTTTGGTATCGGAATGATCTATTCAGCTGGTGTTCTCAACATCCCGAGCGTCGTTACGGAGGGTGCCTGGTTGCGCCAGGCTCGTTGGTGGGCTTTGGCTCTCGGAGTTTTCGTGGCTGTACGCCAGGTGCGCGCTGGATGGTTCGAGTGGATCGCGGTTCCTGCCTATATCTTTAGTATTCTCCTTCTGGTGATCACCTTATTCGTGGGGAAGGGATCGGGTACGGCTACGGGTGTACGGAGCTTTCTCGATCTGGGCTTCCTTCAGTTTCAACCGGCCGAATTGGCAAAACTCGCTACGGTTCTGGCACTCGCCAGATATTTGGCGAACCGACCGGAGGATCCGGTGACGCTTCGGGCTTTGGTCGCTCCAACGGCAATCGTTGGGCTTCCTCTTGCGCTTGTGGTCCTCCAACCTGATCTCGGCACCGTGTTGGCATTTGTAGGGATTCTCTTTGCGACCCTTTTTTGGGCCGGAGTCCCCACGGGATTCCTTATACTTCTCATGAGTCCGGCTGCATCTCTCATGTTAAGCTATAATGCGATGATCTGGGCCGCCTTTTTTCTCGTCCTCATCGTTTCCCTGTACCTATTCCGGTATAGGCTCTTTCTCGTCGAATCCCTTTCGGTCCTTCTGGCGAACTTAGCGGTAGGGACAGTGGCCAATCCTCTCTGGAATTCACTTGCTGAGTACCAGAAGAATCGGATCTTGGTGTTTCTGGATCCCAGCGTTGATCCCAGAGGGGCAGGGTACCACCTGGTCCAGTCTATGGTGGCGATCGGCAGTGGGGGATTGAGTGGCAAGGGCTTCACGCAGGGAACACAGAAGGCGTTCGATTTTCTTCCGGAGCAGCATACGGACTTCATATTTTCAGTCATTGGCGAAGAGCTCGGATTTATCGGTACCGTTTTCACGTTGGCGCTCTTCAGTTTCATTCTCTACCGGCTTATCAGGATCGCTGAGGAGGCAAATCCGTTTGCAGGTCTTGTGATCTTCGGTATCCTCGGCGCTTGGCTCATGCACATCTTTGTCAATGTTGGTATGACCGTCGGTATGGTTCCGGTAACCGGTATACCTCTCCCCTTTGTTAGCTATGGCGGGACCTTCCTACTCATGTCCTGGGTTGCGGTTGGGGTAGCGACCAGGCTTGTCCAAGAGGACTGAATGGCGTGGTTTCGTAAGAATAAGAAGCCTCTCCGGTCCCAGGATCGAAGGGACGTGCCGTCCGATGTCTTCGACAAATGTGAGGGTTGTGGAGAGATCCTGTATGGTGAAAAGCTCGTGCAGAATCTTCAGGTATGCCCTTCTTGCGGGCATCACTTTCGCTTTACGGCAGAACGCTATGTGGAGGTTCTACTAGACGAGGGTTCTTTCGAGGAGATGGACAGGGAGATGCGGAGCCGGGATCTACTAGATTTCCACGATGTCAAACCATATCAAGATCGCCTCAATGCTGCAGAGGCAGACGTAGGTCGCAGGGAGGCGGTTCTAGCGGGGACGGGAACTCTAGAGGGTTCTGGCGTCGTTTTGGCGGTGATGGATTTCCGATTCGTCGGTGGATCCATGGGATCGGTGGTCGGTGAGAAGATCACCCGAGCTGCCGGAGCGGCATTGAACCGAGAGGAGCCACTTATTGTGGTCACCGCATCTGGAGGAGCACGGATGCAGGAGGGAATCTACTCCCTAATGCAGATGGCGAAGGTGTCCTCAGTTCTGGCTCGTCTCCACGAAGCGGCTCTCCCGTACATCACCGTTATCACCGATCCTACCACGGGAGGTGTCACGGCCTCTTTTGCCATGCTTGGGGACGTCAATCTTGCTGAGCCGGGAGCTCTCATCGGATTCGCAGGTCCGCGCGTCATCGGTGAGACGATTCGGCAAGAACTCCCGAAAGGCTTCCAGCGCTCCGAGTTCCTGCTAACCCACGGGATGGTCGACTGTGTTGTGGACCGCAGAGAGCTAAAAGAGACTCTGGCGGCTCTGCTACGTCATATGGTTGGCTAAGGGGAGCCTTTGACTGGTCTCTTGATTACTCGTTGGACCCACTTCCTGACTAACTTGAAGGCATCATTGTGGGCTCCTTACTAGAGGAGCTATTTCCTGGACCTGCCCAAGGCGTCCACTGGGAACTAGAACGGATGGAAGAGTTCCTGAGTGCGACCGGTGATCCTCAGCAGACCTATCCTTGCATCCACGTGGGTGGGACGAACGGGAAGGGCTCAGTGGGATCCATGGTTTCTGCGGTCCTGAGTCACGGCGATCATTCGGTCGGACTCTATACTTCCCCCCATCTCTGTTCCTTCCGGGAGCGTTTCCAGGTGGACGGGATTCCGATTCCGGAAAATGAGTTGGGCGCACTCGTAGAGGAGTTCCGTTCGGAGATCCACCGCCATGGACTAACTTTCTTCGAAGCGGCTACGGGTTTGGCTTTCCATTTTTTCCAGAAACGGGGAGTTGATGTGGCGGTGATCGAAGTCGGATTGGGAGGGCGGCTCGACGCGACGAACGTTGTGGTTCCCTTGCTGACGGCGATCACAAACATAACTAAGGATCATTCGGAATATCTTGGCGAGACGCTGCCCGAGATTGCCCGTGAGAAGGCTGGGATCATCAAGGGTGGTGTCCCATTTATCACCACTGAGAGTGACGAGGAGATCCTCGACATATTGAAGAGCACCTGCGTTCGGGTCGGCGCCCCCTTTCTTAGTGTTCGGCCTGATCTTGAGTCTCTTGATCTGGAGATTGAGGAGGACCATACGGCTTTTACCATCTCAACCGCCACGTGGGGTGTGCTGCGAATCCGAACTCCGCTGGTCGGAGTGCACCAAGCCATTAACGGGGCTCTTTCTATCGCCCTCCTAGAGCTGCTTCCGTCAAGGTTTCTGCCTACTAGAACGAACCTGTTAGAAGGAATGGCAGGGGTCCGTTGGCCCGGACGGGCGCAATTAGAATACTTTGAGGGGCAAACGTGGATTTTTGACATTGCGCACAATACGGCGGGCGCCCGAGCGCTGGCGTCGGTCCTCGAACGTCTTGATCTACCGAGACCCATTGTTCTACTTATTGCGGTACTCGGAGACAAGGATTGGCGTTCCATGCTCCCTCCTCTCTTCCGAAGAGCGGACCACGTGGTTCTAACTCAGACATTCTCAGCGCCAGTCAAGAGGCGATGGGATCCGGCGACAGCTGCTCGGGAAGCTGCATCCCCTCTTGCGGAGATTTCTTTCGACTTCAAAGAGGCACTGGCTCGAGTGAGGAATTTGGCGGGCTCCGGGACCATCGTAGTGACGGGGTCGACTCATACCGTAGGCGACGCACTCCAAGTTCTGGACTTGGCGGCGTTCTCTGACTCGGAGATACGTGTGTCACAAACCTGATCTCCTACTGTACTTTCTGAGCACTCAGTTTAGATTCGCCCGCATGTCGAAACCAACTTTTAAGCGTCTTCCGGGATTCCGCGACTTCGTTCCGGAGGATCTCGACTTTCGTGAATATATCCTGGATGGATGGCGCCGTGTTTCGCGTCGCTACGGATTCAGGGAGTACGACGGTCCACCGTTGGAGCTCCTAGACCTCTACGTCAAGAAGAGCGGAGAAGAGATCGTGGGCCAGCTCTACAATTTCCAGGACAAGGGTGAGCGAGAGGTCACCCTCAGGCCGGAGATGACACCGTCCCTCGCCAGGATTCTCAGCGAGCGGCATCGATCCATGGCGAAGCCGATACGCTGGTTCTCGGTGCCGCAACTGTACCGCTATGAGCGACAACAAAAGGGTCGTCTACGAGAGCACTTCCAATGGAACGTGGACATCGTGGGTGAAGAAGGAGTGGGAGCCGATGTGGAGGTCGTTGCTATTGCTTTGGACGGACTAAGAGAGCTGGGACTTGATCATGAGGATGTATGCGTGAAGGTTTCGGACCGGCGGCTTCTGAGCGAGGTGCTTACCGCCATCGGAGTGGATAAGAGTTGTCTTCCTGCGGCTTTCGCCATAATCGATAAACTCCAGCGTTCGAATCCCGATCAATCTCTGAAGCGATTTAGATCCGAGGCCGGCCTATCCGAGAAGGCGGCCCGATCTGCACTGGAGTTGTTTCGGCGACCAGGCCTAGAGGCGCTCATGGACCAGTTCGGAGCCGCTGAGGGTGTCGGCGCGGGTCTGGAACGATTGGAAATATACGCCGCTTCGTTGCGGGCGATGGGCCTTGGGCCCTACCTAGAGTTCGATCTGCGAATTGTCCGGGGGCTCGCATACTATACGGGCATCGTTTTTGAGTTGTTCGACCGAAGAGGAGAACTGCGGGCGATCTGTGGAGGTGGGCGTTATGATCGCCTGCTGGAACTTGTTGGAAGAGATTCGGTTCCGGCTGTGGGTTTTGGCATGGGAGATGTCGTGCTCGGAGAGCTTCTTCGGGAGCGGAACCTTGCACCCGAAAGTTTGCAGCGAGTCGACTACTTCATCGTGATCATCGGAGAGGAACATCGTGAGTTGGCGCTCTCGATCGGCCATGCCCAGCGGGAGCTCGGAGCCAGTGTTCTTTACGGGCTCCGTGAACAGTCAGTGCGAAAGCAGTTCCAGGCGGCAGGAAATGCTGGCGCGCACAAGGTGATTGTTCTGGGACCCGAGGAAATTTCACGAAACTGCGTAGTTATCCGTGACATGGCTTCTGGAGAGGAGCGAGAGGCTCCGCTGGGCGAGTTTCAGTGAGCCAGGGGGGTGAACATCGGGAAACGCGGCGGATGATGGAAATGGCCATCCGACGTCTGAATGTTTTGGAGTTCATTATCCTTGGTGTGGTCGTGGTTCTCGCGCTCATCGCCGGCGCGCTTTTGGCGTGGTTGCTGGAGAGTACAATCGGTGTGTCTTTTAGGCTTGTTTGGGGAGTGGCTTCCGTCCTTTTCTTCGTAGTTCCGGGAGTCCTTGTGCACCGGCAGAGCCTTTCTCCGGACGATGCCGGCCAGAACCGGGTCAACCTTTCTAGCCACATGACGACGAGAAACGATGGCTGACGATAAGAAATTAACGCCGAGGAGTGAGGACTTCGCCGCTTGGTACAATGAACTCGTTTTGCGTTCAGAGTTGGCTGATTACTCCCCGGTCCGAGGAAGCATGGTGATTCGGCCTTGGGGCTATTCGCTATGGGAAAACATGCAGCGGGCTCTTGACGACATGTTCAAGGCCACCGGGCACGAGAACGCGTACTTTCCACTTCTAATACCCATGAGCTTCATAGAGAAGGAAAAGGAGCACATCGCGGGCTTCAAGCCTGAGCTCGCGGTGGTAACGCATGCGGGCGGGAAGGAACTCGAGGAACCGCTCGTGGTGCGGCCTACCTCTGAGACAATCGTCATGTCCATGTTTGTGAAATGGGTGCAAAGCTATCGGGATCTGCCGCTGTTGATCAATCAGTGGGCCAACGTAATGCGGTGGGAACTTCGAACTCGTCTGTTTCTTCGGACCTCTGAATTTCTGTGGCAGGAAGGCCACACAGTGCACGTCAGTGCAGAGGAGGCTGAGGAGCACACGAGGCGGATGCTGGGTGTGTATCGAACGTTCATGGAAGAGTGGATGGCGATGCCCCCGGTGACGGGTCTCAAGTCCGAGGCTGAGAAGTTTGCCGGCGCGGTCCGAAGCTACTCGTGTGAGGTGATGATGCAGGACCTACGGGCTCTGCAAGCGGGAACGTCCCACTTTCTAGGGCAGAATTTCTCGAAGCAATTCGATCTCACCTTTCAGTCCATAGAAGGGAGAGAAGAGTATGGTTGGAACACTTCCTGGGGTGTCTCTACTCGTCTTGTAGGGGGATTGGTTATGACACACGGGGATGACCAGGGGTTGGTACTGCCTCCTAAGCTTGCTCCTATTCAGGTTGTCATTGTTCCGATTTTGAAGGGGGATAACTACGGGCCGGTTCTCGAGAAGGCAGACGCGTTGAGAGAAGCTCTCCAGGCAAGGGGGGTACGGGCCAAAGTGGATGGCAGAGACTACATGAGTCCCGGAAGCAAGTTCTACGAGTGGGAGCGGAAGGGCGTCCCATTACGTATGGAAGTTGGGCCGAAGGATATGGAGAAGGAGCAGGTTGTCCTCGCGAAGAGGGTTCGGACTGCCGACGATGCGCGTAAGGAATTCTTACCAGAGGCCGAGGCCCTCGGGACGATTCCGAGTAGACTACAGGTCCTCCAGGATCAATTACTCCGAGACGCTACGACTCAACGAGAAGCGAATTCACACCGCGGTGTCGAAAGCATCGAAGAGCTTGAAGAGATCATTACGACCTCCGGCGGATACGTCTACACTGGGTGGAGTGGGGATCCGTCGGTGGAAGAGCGCATCAAGGAAGAAACGCGCGCCACCCTCCGATGCATTCCTGACGAGGAGTTCAGATCCCAGAAAGTGCCATTGAGATGCATTGGCGGTGACAGTGCTTCCAAAATGGAGGTCGTTTGGGCTCGAGCTTACTAGAGCTGAGTTCTGTGAACCGGGGCTCCGGTCAAGTTTACAGCGAACTTCGCGACGGTTATCACAGAGTCTCAGAACTAGCAATGGAGTTGGTCGCTCCGGTTTACGTTATGTTCGTTTTCTCAGGTGCTAAATGAAGTACGATCGAATTCTCATCCTCGATTTCGGATCCCAGTATACCCAGCTCATTGCTAGGAGAATCCGTGAGGAACAGGTGTACTCTGAGATTCATCCGCCCACGCGCACTCTCGACTGGATCCGGGAGTGGGCACCGACCGGAATCATACTGTCCGGAGGACCGGCCTCGGTTTACGACAAAGATGTTCCGACGATCGACCCGGGGATCCTCGAACTCGGGATCCCGCTTCTGGGGATCTGCTATGGAATGCAACTGATTGCTCAGTTGGAGGGCAGTGAAGTCACATTGGGACGTCGGGAATACGGACGAGCGCAGCTGGAAGTGCAGGAGCCGAAGGATATTTTCCACGGATTTTCAGTGGAGGAGCCGACACAAGTCTGGTGTTCACACGCAGACCATGTCGGTCGGCTACCGGACCGATATCGTTCGCTCGCGTCCACAGAGACTCTTCCGGTGGCCGCGTTCCGCCATGTGGATCGGCCCATATTCGGAGTTCAATTCCATCCCGAGGTGGTGCAAAGTGTGCACGGCGGAGAGATGATCTCAAACTTCTTGATTCGAGTTTGTGGATGTCGCCCCACATGGACCACGGGGGCTTTCATCCAAGAGTCGATCGATGCGATTCGAGAGATAGTGAGAGAGGGGACGGTGATCTGTGGATTGTCGGGTGGGGTCGACTCGTCGGTGGCGGCAGCTCTGGTTCACAAAGCGATAGGAGACCGCTTGACCTGCGTCTTCGTCGACAATGGGCTTCTTCGAAAAGATGAGCGGGAGAACGTCGAGCGTACGTTCCGAAAACATATGGGTGTCCGCTTGGTGGTTGTGGACGCGGTTAAGGAGTTTCTCACCGTGCTCAAGGGTGTTGAAGATCCTGAGGAGAAGCGCCGACGGATTGGGCATATCTTCGGCGATGTTTTCAGCCGTGTTGCCCGGGACGAAGATACGGGAGCTGGTTATCTCGTGCAGGGAACTCTTTACCCGGACGTGATCGAGTCACTCTCCACTGGTGGGCCCTCAGAGACGATCAAGACCCATCACAACGTGGGCGGACTTCCGGAGGATCTCCCGTTCGAGTTAATCGAGCCGCTTCGGGAGCTTTTCAAGGACGAGGTCCGCGACGTAGGCCGTGAGCTCGGGCTTCCGGAGGAGTTCATCCGTCGACACCCATTTCCCGGGCCAGGGCTGGGAATCCGAGTGCTCGGAGAAGTGACTGCGGAGCGGCTCGACATCCTCAGGGAGGCTGACGCGATTTATCTCGATGAGATTAGGGCGGCTGGGCTCTACGACGAGATCTGGCAGGCCTTTGCGGTTCTGCTTCCTGTTAAGGCTGTTGGAGTCATGGGAGACCACCGCACGTACGAGAACGTGGTGGCTCTGCGGGCGGTGACATCCCGAGATGGAATGACGGCGGATTGGTATCCCTTCCCCCACGAGATTCTTGCCCGCATCTCATCGCGGATTGGAAACGAAGTAGTCGGAGTGAATCGGGTTTGCTACGACGTGTCTTCCAAGCCCCCTGCCACAATCGAGTGGGAGTGAAGAGCCAATAAGATAAGTTTCAGATTTCTTGGTCAGATTTCTTGGATGGCTCCGCTGAGGCTCGTGGTGAAGATGGGACACTTTACCTCCCATAGGTCGCGTCTTCCTCTCGTTCTTCAGAAATCCGGGTCTCGATGTCATTCCACACTTCCCTCATGAACCCGACGTCGGTTCCGTGTGTCTCGACGAAATTCAAGAGTTCGTCTTCGGTCACGCCATGAGTTCGCAAGATGCTATCCTTCACCGTGTCACTGATCTCGAGGGTGCGCATGCGAAGTGAAAGGATGCGCATGTCCACGTACACATTGATAAAGCGCTCCCGCGCTTGGATTTCTATGGAAGACCCAGTAGGACCGAAGCTGCAAGCCCATGTGAACGGCAGAGCCAAGAGAAGAAAGAAGGCCCGGAGCAGGTACAGTCGGACAGGCCGGTTCATCGATTCGGGTATTCGGGTGATGCCGGGTGCTCCGTTCATTTCATTTTGCTTCGTGCTGTAGGTGTATTGTACTTGATCTTGCTAAGTCCGAGGTGGTGATAGTCATGAGTTCTTGAAGGCTACATTCATGCTGTGGAAGGGAGGTTCTTCCATCGTGGAACAACTTTGCCCCGTGACGGGTTCGAAGGACACTGACGAATTTCGAACGGACCCAAAAGTGACGGAGACGTCCTTAAGCGGAAAGCTGTTCATAAACACGCCACAAGATAAAATGGACGAATCTGGACCGGATGGTAGAGCCGGCCCATTGAAGGTACTAAGGAGATCGAGCAATGAGTAGCGACGGAAAAATCGTAGAGATTACAGACCAAAATTTTGCGGACACTGTCGAGAGTGCTAACGGCCTGACCGTGGTGGATTTCTGGGCGGAGTGGTGCGGTCCTTGCCGTATGGTCGCACCCATCGTCGAGAAGTTGGCAGAGGATTATGGTGATCAAGGCGTTAAGGTGGGGAAGTTGGATGTTGATCACAACCTCGAGGTGACGACTCGCTTTGCGGTTCGCTCGATTCCAAGTATCCTGTTTTTTAGAGACGGGGAACACGTGGATACGGTGGTCGGTGCAGTTCCTCGAGAGACCCTTGAGTCCAAGGTCCAAGAGCATATGTAGGACCAGCCCCGCGTTTGTCGGTCTAGATGTGGCCTGGAGGTGAGAGCTTCCAGGCCATGTGTGTTTTGCGGGATGATGATACCTGACTCGCTTGCTGATCCGTCCCTGTCTATCATCCTGACATGACTCACATTCTCGATCGATCACTCCTGGGGATCGCTGAAGCACTCCGGAAGGGAGAGATTTCGGCTGCGGAGCTAGTTGATGAAGCTGCCGGCCGCCACTCTTTGAGTGGATCGCATTATCACGCTTATAAGCATTGGGATGCCGAGGGTGCTCGGGAGGGGGCACGACGTGCGGACAAGTGTCTCATGACCGACTCTGCCCCTCCACCTTTTTGCGGAATTCCTGTTTCGGTGAAGGATCTGTTCGGGGTCAATGGGCTGCCTACCTTTGCTGGAACGGCTCGCCAGCTTCCCACAGATTGGGAGAAGGACGCTTGGTTGGTGAGCCGACTGCGTGCTCAAGGGGCCGTCTTCACGGGGAAGACACACATGGTTGAGCTCGCGTACGGATCCGTCGGCATTAATCCACATTGGGGTACCCCGCGAAATCCGTGGGATAACAACGCCCATCGCATCCCTGGAGGTTCGTCTTCTGGTGCCGGCGTGAGCCTTTGGACTGGATCGGCGCTTGTCGCTCTCGGGTCGGATACCGGTGGCTCGATTCGTATTCCGGCTTCGATGACCGGAACCGTGGGTCACAAGATCACTTTTAACCGCTGGTCTGTGTCTGGTGTCGTGCCTTTGAGCAAGACATTCGATACTGTCGGGGGACTCACACGCTCGGTCGAGGACAGCATTTTTTTCTTTGGTGCCATCGATCCGGCGTGGGGAGATCCGACAGCGCTTTTCCAGTACCTTTCTCGGCCTAATTCCGCGTCCTTCCGAATCGGCATACCCAGGTGCGGAATTTGGGATGAGTGCCAGACGGATGTCGCGGATGTGCTAGAGTTGGCTCTGGCTGACCTCACGTCGGCGAATTGGGATTGGTCCGAAGTCGACGGGATCCTTCTTGACAAAGCCAGGCAACTCTACATGACCGGAGGTATCACTGGAGCGGAGTGTTTGTCTTTCCTCGACCGTGATTTGCCTGGCTGGCTCGAGATCTTACACCCCACTGTCGGCCAACGACTCGCCGGGTCACCTTCTTTGGAATCAGAGGGGTACCTTAAGTCGATGGAAGCGCGGCGGATCTTGCTCGCCCAGGTGGATACACTGTTTAAGGAAGTCGATGTGCTCGTTTTGCCCACGGTCATGATCACTCCCCCCATCGTTTCGGATCTCGGCGACATCGATCGGTACATTGAGACGACCTTGGCCGCTCTTCGTGCCACGTGCCCCGTTAACCTGCTTGGGCTGTGCGCAGCTACGATTCCAGTGGGTCTTGACCAACTCGGGATGCCCGTGGGTCTTCAGATTTTAGCTCCAGGTGGACAAGACGAGACACTTCTGGGCGTGGCGCTAGCAGCGGAGCAGGTACTAGGGACGGCCCATGATCGTCTGGGAATGCCACCCGCGTAGTGAAACCTTCCGAGGCCTCATGAAGGCTGAGGTAGCTGTCGAAATACCGTGAGGATGAAATGGGTTCGGCTGCTCCTGTCGATTCGTCCTCTAACTAAGAATCGGGAGGGTCTTCTCTTCTATGAATCCAGTCCACTGTGAAGGTCGGTCAAGTTGGCTATACTGCGCGCATGGCAAACCTCTACGTTGTGGCCACCCCTATTGGTAATCTTTCCGACACCTCGTCCCGTGCGATTGAAGTTCTCGGATTGGTGGACGGGGTCTTGGCTGAGGATAGGCGTCGGACAGGAATTCTCCTGAATCACTTTGGTATCGATACACCTCTCACATCCCTCCACAAGCACAACGAGGCCTCGCACATCCCCAAAGTCTTAAAACGGCTGGATGCTGGGCAAAGACTCGCTTTGGTTTCAGATGCCGGAACTCCACTTTTGTCCGATCCCGGAGAGCGCCTAATACAGGCGGTTGTGGAGGCGGGCTATTCTGTCGTCCCGGTGCCAGGGCCATCGGCGATCTTAACTAGTCTGATGGCGGCCGGTTTCCGGACGGTCCCTTTTACTTTTTATGGCTTCGCCCCCAGAAAGAAGGGACTGCGCCAAGAGTTGCTCGAAAAGATTGCTGTAGCTGAGGAGACGTCTGTCCTGTTCGAATCACCGGCACGCCTGGCCTTACTCTTGAGCGATCTCAAACTATTGGTCGAGGCTCAGAGACAGGTTGTCGTAGCCCGGGAAATGACAAAGATTCATGAAGAATTCTTCCGGGGAACAATGGCGGAAGCTGCGAGCTACTACGCAAAGCGGTTGGCGCGCGGAGAGGTAACCATCGTCGTGTCTCCGGGTGAAATGGAAGAAGCTCGGAAGGCCGTGGATGAAGTCACGGCCAGAGTATTGGCGAGATCGTTCCTTGAGGATGGTCTCTCTGCGAGCCGTACTGCTCGAGAGGTGTCGTCCCGCCTCGGAATAGGGAAAAATGCAGCTTATGAGATCGTCCACTCTTTGGAGAAGGGAGACGAGGGGTCAAGTTGAGCGAGGTGACCACCGAAGGAACGCAAGAAGAATGAAGGGTGTCGTGGTCACGCTCACTCTTCTGTTGACGTCCCTAGCGACCGTCGCTGCAGTTTCTGCGACCGGATCGACGGAAAAAGCTGTAGCCAATAAAGGAATAGTATGGCGTCTCGCGTCCGATTCACTCCTGACCATCACGAGGCTGCAATATGAGGGTGGGGGCGACTGGTATGCCAATCCGTCCTCGTTGCCCAATCTGCTGTTGGCTATTCGCATGCGAACCGGCCTCAGCGTATCTAGCCAGCCTCAGACGGTCCGCCCTCTTGATCCGTCTCTCAAGGACCACCCTTACCTCTACATGACGGGCCACGGAAACGTGCGGTTTTCGCCCGAGGAGCGATTGGCTTTACGTGAGCATCTGATCGCTGGGGGCTTTCTCCACGCCGATGACAATTATGGGATGGACGAGTCCTTTCGGAAGGAGCTTCGAGAGATCTTTCCCGACTACGAATTTGTAGAGCTTCCTCCGGATCACGCTGTCTTCTCCACACTTTACGAGTTTCCGGACGGCCTCCCTAAGATTCACGAGCACGATGGAGAGGCACCCCAAGCTTTCGGCATTTTTCACGGTGGTCGATTGATGGTTTTTTACAGCTATGAATCGGACTTAGGAGATGGTTGGGAAAACGCTGACGTTCATGGTGACGAACCCGAGCTTCGCGAGGCCTCGCTTCGAATGGGGATTAACCTCTACTTGTACGTGCTTAGCCAATTGGTACCATGAGAGAGGCATCCGTACGCGTCGTCCGGATCGTGGAGGGAGTGCGAGCCCACCTCCTAGGGAAGGCCCGGTTGGCGCTGGCTCTCTGCTTCGGTGCTGCGGTAACCGCAGCACTCGTGCTGGCTTGGGTCATAGTGGCTCCGGAAGGATGGAGGCAGGGAACTCCGATACCCTTGGTCATCGACTCGATTTTCATCGGTATGTTTTGGCTGGCGTGGGTAACGCACCGGCGGGTTAGAACGTCGTGGCTCTCCGAGCCCAATCTAGCTCATAGCATGGAAGAGAAGGCCGAGTTGGCACGCGGGCTCCTCAGAGGATCACTTGAATTGGCCAGGGCATTGCCGCGCGGGGTCTCTGCGAGCCTGGCGAGTCGTGCGGCCGAAGGGGTGCTGGGAGACCTCAGGGGACGAGAAAGTGAGCTCGCCGGGCGCATGGCAGTTCAGGCTGGCCATTGGATCCGAAGGGGATTCGTCAGCTTTTCAGCTCTGGTCGCTCTTCTGGCGGTATTGACTGTTGCCGCACCCGGTCGCTCTTTCGCCGCTTGGTCGGGACTGGCGAATCCGCTTGGATTGCTTACTGGACCGACACTCCCTCCAGTGGAAGTCAGCCCGGGATCCGTAGAAGTTCTCCGGGGCACAGATGTAGTGCTGGAGGTTTCAGCACCGGGGCGCACCACCTCCACGCTGCACTGGCAGGCCGTTGGTGATATCTCAGCGGAAGAAACGCTCGTGCTAGTCGAGGATCGTGGATCCTTTGTGCTTCGAGGTGTGTCTGCCAGAACTGATTACTGGGTGTCCGTACCGGATGGAGCTCGTTCGCCTCTCTACCGACTTCAGCCGGTGGATCCTCTGTTGGTCGGGGACGTGACTGTGGAGTTGACTTTTCCACCGCACACGGGACGATTCCCTGAGGAACACAGGTCAGTTATACCACCTTTGACCATTCCTGCGGGGAGCCAATTCACTATTCATGGTCGGGCGAGTCGTCCTCTCGGTTTTGCGGGATTGGACGATGAAGACGGTCAGATATCTACGACACTGGCCCTTGACGGGAGATCTTTCGAAGGGAAATGGATCCCCCGAGAGAGCGGCTTATACGCCTGGAGATTTGTTGATGTTGAAGGTGGTCCGGCCGAAGTCGCACCAGCACCTTTGAGTCTCACATTGGTTCCGGACTCTTCCCCCGATGTGGAGATATTGCTTCCGGGTAAGGATACCTTGTTGCCTGTGTCGCTTAGGCAACCTCTCCTAGTTGAGGGACAGGATGACTACGGACTCGACCACTTGGAGCTGGTTGTGTATCGCGTGACTGCCTTTGGAGACCGGATGCAACCGGTCGAACAGCCGATGGCTGTTGGAGGTACTCGGGGAGCCTTGATTCGTCCAGTCATGGACCTCACCCGTTGGGAGTTGCTTCCAGGTGATACGGTCCGGTACTTCGTTCGAGCAATCGACAATTCTCCAGTTCCGAACGTCAGTGAAACACGCGAATATGTGTTGTGGCCTCCGACGGCCGCAGACCTTAGGAGAGAGGCCCAGGAACGCTTGGACGATGCCGCAAGAAATGTGGAGGAGTTGGCGGAGCGGGCCGAGCAAGAAGCCGAACAAGCCCAGGAGCTAGAGCGCCAACTTGATGCCCAACAATCCAAAGCTAGGACCTTAGGAGATGACGAGGAACAAGACCGTATGGAGTTCGGGGAGCAGGAGGATGTTCGTAGTGCTCTTGAGGATCAGCAGGCTCTGCTCAATGCTGTAGACTCACTTGAGATCGAGCTTGCGGAGCTCAATCGAGACTTGCAAGAGGGTGGGTTGAAGGATCCGAATCTCCAGAGGGAGCTGAGTGAGCTACAGAGGCTTTTGGACGAATTGGCACCCGAGAGTCTCCAAGAGCGTCTCCAAGAACTTTCACAGCGCATGGAAAATATGGATCGAGAAGAAGCTGACCAGATTCTCGAAGAATTAGTAGGTGACCAGCAAGCGCTTCGAGACCGGCTTGAAGAGGCTTTGGATCGGTTCCGCCAAGCGGCGATGGAGCAGGACTTCCGAGCGACCGCTGCGGAAGCTGAGGAGTTAGCTCAACAGGAAGAGGCGTTGGCTGATGCGATGAAGGAAGGGGACAATCCGGAGTTGCGGGCCGACCAACAGGAAAGCTTGAGCGATCGGGCAGAGGAGTTAGGCCAAGCCCTTGATGAACTGCAGAAGCGTTTGGCCGAGGCGGGTGAGGAGATGGCTCAAGATGTGGTTGAGCAAGCTCAGAGCCGAGGTGAGCAGGCACAACAGGAGATGTTGGAGGCTGCTCGCCAGTCACGCCGCGGAGACTCAGAAAATGCTTCCAAGTCCGCGCAGGAAGCTGCTGAGGCCATGCAACAAATGGCTCAAGAACTCCAGCAGGGCCAACAGGAGATGGCGCAGCAACTCATGCAGGCATCCCAAGAGGCTTTACGAAAGACTGCGACCGATGCGCTATCCATGGCGCGAGCCCAATCTGAGGTTCGGAATGAGATGCGCGGGACCGGCCTTCAGGCTCAAATGGATCTGCGTGGGGACGAAGCGGCGTTACTCGAAGGTGTACGCAATATGGCAAATAACCTAGCGGGAGAAATGAACGCGGTGGACGACGCTAGTCGGGCGATTACGAGCCAGATGGGTCGGGCGATGCAGGCGATGCAGCAGACTCTTCAAGCTCTCGGGGATCAAAGAGGGCGAACTCCGTCGCCCCTAAGCTCTGCCGAGGATGCGGTCGGGGCGTTGAACGAATTGGCCTTAATGGCCATGGCAGCGGCAGAGCAGATGGGGCAGGGTGGTCAAGGTCAGTCGGGTCAGGAAATGATGGAACAGTTAGAGCAGTTGGCTCAACAGCAAGGCTCTGTGAACAACCAGACAGGTCAGCTTACGCCGATGAAGCTTGGAGAACAGGCGATGGCCAGTCAGCTTCAACAGATTGCTGAGAGGCAGGAGCAGATTGCGGAAGGTCTCGAGGGTATTTCTGAAGAACCGACTTCCGAAGTTGAGCCACTTGGTGATCTTGAGGCGATGGCCCTTGAGGCGCTCGAGCTTGCGGAGCGGCTGGCTGGAAACCGGCTGGACGTTGAGACGCTTCAAAGGCAGGAACGGCTTTTCCGCCGCTTACTGGATGCTGGCCGGAGTCTTGAAAAAGATGAGTTTTCTGAGGAGCGGGAATCTTCGGCGCCGGGTGTCTTCGAACGAAGGCAGGTTGATGGCCTTTCGGAGCAAGATCTGGGCACCCTGCGCTTTCAGCTTCCGCCTGTAGAGACTCTGCGCCGACTTTCTCCAGCCCAGAGGCAGATGGTGCTGGATTATTTTGAACGGTTGAATCGAGCCCCTCGGACGACCTCCAGGAGTGGAGGGACGCCTTGAGCATCCAGTCGAGGGTGTGGGTCTTGGCGTGTGTAACCGGTCTGACTTTCCACGTGGGGACGCTACTAGCGCAAGTTGACGATTCCCCCCTGGAGGGTCGATTTCTCCGAAATGCTGCCAGGCAGGAGTCCCAGGGGGATCTTCTCGGCGCCGAGAGCATCTTGATGGAATTGATGGAGGCGCGACCTACTTCGACCGGTGGGCTTTTCGCATTGGAGCGTGTGCTCCGGGCCCAGAGCCGAATCCGGGATATATTACCGGTAGTCGAGCGCTACGAAGAGATTGATCCTGAAGCCGCAGCCCCGAGAATTCTGGCACTTCGGATCTATTCGGAGCTTGGTGCCCGAGATGAGCTTGAGGTCGCCGCCGATGCTTGGCTCAATCTGTCCGGTTCCACGCCCGAGGCATACAGGGAAGTTAGTCGGGCTCTGTTGAACCTCGTTGGTCCGGAGCGGGCCCTTGATGCACTGAAAAGGGGGAGAAGAGAGATGGGAGAACCCTCCTTATTCGCTTTGGAGATGGGTGACTTGTTCAGGGATATGGGGCTGATCGAAGAAGCGGTTCTCGAATGGACTGAGGTTATTGGGAAGGACGGAGCCCAGGCGTCTGCTGTCCTGCGGCGGGTGGGAGAACTTGAAGACGATGACAAGGGGCTTGTCAAACCTATGCTGGATGAGTTGGGCCGGCAGCCGACGACTGCGGCACGGCTTCGCGCCGGCACGAGGATAGCGACGGAAGCTGGACTAGTCGAAGACGCGCTTCGGTTGGGGAGAGCCGTACTCGACGACTTGAGTGGGCAGGTTCGGCGAGGATTCTTGACTGCTTTGGCGAAACAGGCCGAAGATGAGGACGGTGCCGAGTTGGCTCTTTGGGCCTACGAGGAACTGCGTGAACAGGCAGCAGACCAGGCTGAGACGAGAGCGCTGGACCACCGTATTTCCGTGACTGCCCTGGTGGTGGGAGATACGATCAGATCGTTGGCCGCCCGCCGGTCGATCGCTGAGTCTCTTCCTGAACGCAGTCCAGATCGACGGCGGGCTCTTGCCGAAAACCTTCGGTTGGAGATGATGCGTGGATCTACTTATGCCTGGATCTTATTGGAGGAGTTTCGGAAGGAATTTCCCCAGGCCCCGGAGTTGGATGAATTAGCCGTGACGTTGGCTGTTCAGCTTGAAAGCATGGGTGACGATGTGGGAGCTCAATCCCTGTTGGCAGGTGTAGAGGGGCCCAAGAGCTCCCTTGAGAGAGGGTATCTGTATCTCGGTTCCGGGGATATCGAGAAAGGAAAGGCGACACTGCGTGAGTCGGTCTCCGGACTGGTGCCGCAAGATGCCACCGAAATTATCGCGTTGCTGGATCTTCTGGATCGTTTGCAAGGGGATGCTTTGCCGGTTGTCAGTAGCTCGGTTCTGGCTCACCGAGGAAGCTCAGGTCTCGCGTTGGTGGAACTGGAGCAAGTCGTGAATGAGATTCCGGAAGAGCATCAATCCGCGGTCCTCGCGCTTGCCGCCCACATTGCCGAAGAGGGAGGACTACCTGAGCAGGCCGCCCGGGTCCGTACACAGTTGATTCGCGATTTTCCGCGAGCTCCCGAGGTGCCGGAAGCAACGTTGAGACTCGCTCGATTCCGAGGTGCTAGTCCCGAAGGTGTTCAGGAAGCCATCGAACTCCTCGAGGCTTTGATCTTGGAGGAGCCTGATGCTGCGATTGTACCAACTGCACGACGAGAACTGCGGACTCTGCGTGGGGGACCGAGGCCATGAAAGTCCTTTGCTGTCTTATAGTCACTCTCTTGGTCGGTTGGCCGGGGATCGCAAGAACGCAATCTCTCCTCGTGCCGATGGATCGGACTCAGCGCAACCACCTGAAGGCCTATGGCTTAACATACTGGACTCTCGAGCAGTATTCGGGTGCCGAGTGGTTCCTCAATTACCGAGGCGGGTCTTTTCTCTTACCTGACATGGAGGGAGTTCGTAGGCAAGCTGCCTTGCGCGGTATCACAATAGAGCTTGTTACTGCGGCTGACCTTGCCCAGATGCGAGCCGTGATCGCTGATTCAAATATGGAATCGGTTGTTTTGGAGAAAGCCCCCAAGGTGGCGATCTATACACCACCTAACACCACACCGTGGGACGATGCCGTCACAATGGCGCTGGAATACGCCGAAATTCCCTACGAGACGATCTGGGACGACGACGTTCTTGGTGTGAGGCTTGAGGACTATGAATGGCTCCACCTGCACCACGAGGACTTCACCGGCCAATACTCAAAGTTCTACATAACCTACGCCGGTTCTCCTTGGCTTCAAGAAGAGGTTGCACGCAACGAGGAAGTTGCGGATAGGCTCGGCTTTGAAAGTGTCCCGGATCTGAAAAAGGCAGTAGCACGCCGTATAAGACAGTACGTTGAGGAAGGAGGTTTCCTTCTTGCTATGTGCTCCGCGACCGAGACGCTGGAGCTGGCGCTAGGTGCGGAGCACGTCGATATCGCAGCGGTTTACTCGGACCGATCACCTCCAGATCCCGATGCTTCTCGAAAAATGGATTGGACCCAGTCAATGGCTTTTCGTGATGCTGTTGTCCAGATCGGTCCGTCAGTAAACGCCTTCAGTGACATTGACGGCCATCAGGTCAACACACCTTGGCGATTGAATCTCGGTGTGTTCTCTCTCTTCAACTTCTCGGCAAAGTTTGATCCGGTGCCGGCCATGCTCACCCAGAATCACGAGGCGGTGATCTCTGACTTTTACGGTCTTACGACATCGTTCCGGGTAGATCGCCTCAAGCCCGGCACGATCGTACTTGCCAGGGATGGCGAAATCGCTAAGTACGTGCACGGGAACCTCGGCGAAGGCACCTGGACGTATTTCGGAGGCCATGATCCGGAGGATCCTGAGCACCAGATCGGTGATCCACCGACTGATTTAGATCTTCATTCCGACTCGCCCGGATATCGCCTCATTCTTAACAACGTTCTATTCCCGGCCGCCAAGAAGAAGACGCTTAAGACCTGAGCGGCGTCTCCGTGGACTCCATTTCAAAAATCAATCCCGAATCCGACGCTTCGATGTCCGATCTTAGACTGTCACTTGCGGCAGCTGAGTATATCCGGGTGGAAATAGAAAAAGCTGGTGGCCGTGAGGTTTGCTTCTTGGCTCGTGTAAACGGGGCTCGGGAGATCGTAGAGCCAAAAGCAGTGGCTAGGGGGAACAAGGCTGCGGTACTGGCGGTGGCGGGTGGTGCGGAGGAGGGAGGGGTGATGATCCACAACCACCCGTCTGGTGAGCTGGAGCCATCCGATGCCGACCTCGGAGTAGCCGCGCGTGTTTACGAAGACGGTCTGGGTTCAGCTATTACTAATAATCAAGCTCAGGGTCTCTATGTCATTGTCGATCCGCCAGCGCCCAGGGTTGTGGAGTCACTTGACGTGGGTGCCCTAGAGGCACTGATCGGTCCTGAGGGTCCCCTCGCTCAGTCGCATCCTCAGTATGAGGATAGACCTGGGCAACGCGACATGCTTCGTAACGTAACGGCAAGATATAACCAAGGTGGAGTTGCGCTGATTGAAGCCGGAACAGGAATCGGTAAATCTTTGGCATACTTGATTCCCGCGGCCCAGTGGAGCCTCCAAAATCGAGAGCGGACGGTAATCTCGACGAACACGATCAACCTACAAGAGCAACTGGACAGAAATGACCTGCCATTGGTTCAGGGCCTGATGAATGACGAAATTGATTGGGCTTTGGTGAAGGGACGCGGTAACTACATTTCGATTCGACGAGCACGCCTCGCGGCCGAGTCTGCCCCTCTACTTTTCGAGGACGATCGGGTGGAAGAGCTGGGAGCGCTTATCGGCTGGATGGAACAGACGGACGATGGGTCCCACTCAGACCTAGCTTTCGTGCCCCGTGACGAAATTTGGGAGGAAGTGAAGAGTGACCCTGATATCTGTTTGCGTGCTCGCTGTCCTCATTTCCAGGCCTGTTTCTATCAGCGGGCAAGGAGAAATGCAGCTTCGGCTACCCTCTTGGTGACGAACCACCATCTGCTCTTCACTGATCTTTCGGTCCGTATTGCTGCAAACAATTTCACCGCAGCGGCTGTTCTCCCGGCTTATCGGCACCTCATCCTTGACGAGGCTCACAACATTGAAGATGCCGCTACGTCACACCTTGGATCTCAGGCCACTCGAACCGGAATGTTCAGGATGTTGGCCCGGTTTGATCGAGGAGGAAGGGGTCTGCTTACTGCTCTCCAAAAGGCATTCACCGAGAGAAAGAACCAGCCTGTCGCCGTCGAGTTGAGGAGCCGAATCGAAGAACGAGTGCGTCCCGCCCTTGAAGAGGCAAGGGTCTACCTAACGAGATTTTTGGACGCACTGGAGCCGATGCTTCCCACTGAAGCGCCCGGAGCTGTCCGAATCGGGACACCCGAGTTGCCTGAGCCCGTAACCAATCCTGATGTCCAGGAACGTCTGGAAGGGCTCCTCACGGCGCTCCGCAATTTTGAGTCAGAGGTTCGGCTATTGAGGGAGCGGATCAAGGGCAATGAGGTTCTCTCGAACGATCTTGAGGGGAGAATTCTCGACCTGTCGAGTGGGGAACGACGCTTGGCTGGTACGGTCCAGGCATTGCGAAAGATCCTGTCTCCCGAAAAGGGAGATGAGCACTCTGTACGATGGCTCGAGTGGCGTGCACGCGCAAAGGGAAGACCTGGAAACCTCGTTATGGCATCCGCTCCGGTCGAGTTGGGTGACCTGTTACGGGAGAAGCTTTTTCGTAGGCTGGAGACAGTTGTTTTTTCTTCGGCCACCCGAGCTGTTCGAGGCTCGTTTACTTTTCTACGAAGTAGAATTGGCCTCGAAGAAGAATTGTCCGATACATATAATGTAAAACTTAAAGTAATAAGTGATATAATAGTGTCACCATTTGATTTACAGAATCAAGTTATGTTGGCGGTCCCTACTGACCTTCCGGAAGTTAACTCACCGGATGGGGAATTTGACGGGGCTACAGCCGGCATCGTAAGTGAAATGTCAGGGGTCGTGGATGGGGGGCTGTTCGTGCTTTTTACATCCCACGGGGCCCTCCGCAGAGTTGCGAAGATACTGCGAGCGGAGGGATCAAATTTTCCACTCTTCGTCCAAGGTGAGGAGGCACGTTCACGACTACTAGAGGGATTCATCCAGCACGGATCCGGAATTCTCCTCGCCACCGCATCTTTTTGGGAAGGTGTAGATGTTCCGGGTCGTCCGCTCAGGGGCCTTATTATCCCACGCCTGCCGTTTCGAGTCCCGACGGAGCCGATCACAGCTGCTCGCGTTGAGGCGATCGAGCGTCGAGGTGGAAACCCCTTCAGGGAGTTTATGCTTCCGCTGGCGGCGTTGAAACTAAAGCAAGGTTTTGGGCGGCTGATCCGGACTCGAGATGACCGTGGTGGCATCGTCATTCTCGATGATCGCATCGTTCGAAAGCGATACGGCACTTACTTGAAAGAATCCCTTCCGGTCACGCCATTTGTGAAAGGCCCATGGAGTGACGTTTCCCACCATCTCAGACAGTTCTATAGCGGGTTATGAGGTGCTGGCTGATTGCGTGGACCAGACCTTGTGGCAGACTGACTAGGGAGTAGATTCTGCCGGTCGCCCGGGACTCGTCCGGGTTCTTCCAACTTGGATACGGATAGCTCATGACGCGTGTTTTTGGCATGATGGCGGGATTTGGAATCCTCGTCTTGGCCGGCTTTGCGTTCAGCGATTCTTCTACCGGCTGGTCGGCCGGCCATTCGGACGTAGGGTTCTGGTGGGCGGTGATTGCTGTGCTTCTTACGATTGCAGGGTTCGGGGCGGTGATCGGGACTTGGATTCACACGCAGCCCCCCAAGAACTGATCCATGGAGCGAACCGAACCGAACTTTCGTCCATCGAAGATTGTTTGTGTTGGGAAGAACTACCATGAGCATGCTGCTGAACTCGGAGGTACAGTCCCCGATCAGCCAATTATCTTTCTGAAACCGCCCTCAAGTGTCATCGCGTCAGGAGAGCCGATCGTGGCCCCTTCGGATGTCGGTGAAGTCCACTATGAGGGTGAGATTGCGATCCGGATAAGTAAAATGGCCCGTCATGTCTCAGAGGCGGAGGCTTGGAACGTTGTCGAGGGAGTTCTTCCTCTGAACGACGTGACCGCACGGGACATCCAACGGAAAGACGGTCAATGGTCGCGAGCTAAGAGCTTCGACACGTTTTGTCCAATCGGCTCGGTAGTTCCGATTGCATTGGAAGAACTTCCGTCTTTGACCTTAGTTACTCGCGTGAACGGCGAGGAGCGGCAGCGGACACAGGCGTCGGACATGGTGTTTCCGGTGCCTTTCCTCATCTCATTTATCACTAGGGTCATGACTCTTGAGCCGGGGGACATCGTCGCTACGGGCACGCCTGAAGGAGTTGGGCCTCTCAAGCTAGGTGACGAAGTCGAAGTGGAGATCTCGAGCGTCGGCACGCTCCGTAATCCAGTCGAGGGAGAAGGGAACATTGGCTCCTAAGCGGAGCCGGGTTTTTCAAAGTCTTCCTGGCTACCCGCTTACGGGTGTTCCGGAGACCAGGCAACGTCTTCAAGCGGCTGGTGTCGACGTGATCGATCTGGGGGCCGGAGACGCAGACCTGAGTCCGCCGCCGGAAGCGGTCCGACGGCTTGGCGAGGCTGCTACGGATATGAGTATGTCCCGCTATCCCTTTCAGTTGGGCCTAGCCGAGTTACGTGAAGCGATCGCCCTCTGGATGAAGAAGCGTTTCGGTGTTGATCTCGACCCGTACCGTGAGATCTTACCCCTGATCGGCTCCAAGGAGGGAATTGCCAAACTTCCCCTTGCGTTTCTCAATCCGGGGGATGTAGCTGTACTGCCTGATCCGGCCTATCAAGCTTATCGTGGTGGCGTACTCTTGGCTGGCGGTGAACCCTACCCGATGCCTTTGCGTGCCCAAAATGAATTCCTTGTTCCGTTGGATGGTTTTGCGGACGAGCTGCAATCTCGAATTCGGATGTTATACCTCAACTATCCGAATAATCCGACGGCAGCCACGGCTTCGCTCGATTACCTTCGTGAGGCCGTAAATTTTTGTCAGAACACCGATGCTGTGCTCGTGTACGATCATGCGTACAGTGAAATTGCTTTTGATGGCTATCGCCCTCCGAGCATCTTGGAAGTGAAGGGTGCTCCGAGTGTTGCCCTTGAGTTCCATTCTTTTTCCAAGACCTTCAACATGACGGGCTGGAGGTTAGGTTGGGTGGCGGGAGGTGCTGATCTTATCGAGGCGCTTTCCAGGGTCAAGACTTTTTTCGATACAGGAGTTTTCAAAGTAGTTCAAGCCGCCGGGAAGGCGGCGCTCGACTCGTACGATGATTGGGTACCGGGTAACGTTGCCCGCTTCCAATCCCGACGCGACGTGGCAGTTGCGACTCTAAGGGGAGTTGGGTTCTCGGTGACAAAACCGAGAGCCACGATGTACCTGTGGGTGCCGGTGCCCGGTGGCGAGTCCTCGGTGGACTTTGCCGGGCGGGCCCTAGAAGAGGGTGTAGTAATTCTTCCAGGGGCAGCACTCGGGGACGGAGGCGAAGGGTTTTTCAGAGTAGCTCTTACGGTTGACGAAGCGCGGATGAAGGAGGCATCGGAGAGGTTGGGGAGGGTGATCGCGAGGTAGTCGAGCCTCCGGCGTTCTGCCCTCTTCCTTAGGAACCGAGAGTAAGGGAGGTTGGTAGGCCTGATGAGTGGTCCGATTCTTGACGATCCCGGTCGTCGGGTAGGGGGGCGCCGGTCCGTGACAGAGCGCCACGCCACGCTGGTCGGGTTGGTTTTATCCGCCGTCTTCCATGTTATCCTCGTCCTTCTTTATGCCGTTGGTCTAGACCGGTGGGGCCCGACTAAAGCTGTGATTGGAGTGCGATCACTATCGAACTCTTTCTCTGGCATGCAGGTAGTTCGCGTTGTCGAGATCATCTCTCCGGAATCACTCCTTGAATCGATTGATGAGGAACTTGAATTCGAACCGGTTTTGGAGACAGAGGGCGTTCAGCCGGATGTCGGCCCTGTTGAGATTGAGGTTGCAGATCCGGGGAATTTATTCAGGGGAGTCCGAGCTGCTGAGGTTCTGCGAGTGCGAAGTTCTGACAAGCGTCTCTGGCGGGAAGCACGACCGGAGCTGTTCGAGCTTACCGAAGCCGAAAGGATGGAGCTCATGCTTGAGGGCCGCTTGGAAATTTGGGCTGACTCTGTCGCGGCGGCTTTGGCCACCGAAGACGCTCTCACCGATTGGACAACGACAGATGCGAACGGACGACGTTGGGGCGTTTCCCCTGGAAGAATTCATTTGGGGGACGTCACACTTCCCCTGCCTGTTTACTTCTCAGGGACTTCATGGCAGCGGGAACAGGCTACCCGGAGAGCTTGGGAGGATCAGGATATTCTGAATGGGGCCAACGCCCAGGCACTACGAGCTAGCTGGAAGGAGAGAGCTGAGGCGATCCGGAGAAGAAAGGATCGAGAGCGTAGGAACACTGACGTCCCACCGGATACGACCCGCGGCTTTCCGGGTTATTGAAATGATTGTTTCTCCTGCTCTAGGGAGCCTTGATAACTAGAAAGTCTACAGGCCATATTTCGAGGACCTTAGCTGATCTAGAAGCATGCCGTACAGTTGAATTTTTCACTCCAGCCGAAAAGAGCCATAGTCGCTTGAGTACCACGTCACGAATTGACGCGGATGATATGAACGTGATGTGGCCCGCGCCTTGCTCGAGCAATTCTCTGGTGTTTCAATGCGCATTGTGGCGCCATTCCTGGGCGATCAGTCTTGGCTTCAGTCGGGGTGAGCCCTAAGCTAGCTGCATCTTTTAGCCACCTAACAGGAGCGACTGTGGCCGACGCATTTCCGCCTCGTTTAAATCCGAAGGCCATTGAGGCTTCCCTCTACCGATCCTGGAACGAAAGCGGGTATTTTCATGTGGATCCAGAAGCTGTTACGGCTGAAGGATTGACACCCTACGTCATTGTCATCCCACCCCCGAACGTGACTGCTGTG
This sequence comes from Gemmatimonadota bacterium, assembly GCA_036336795.1. Classification (GTDB taxonomy): domain Bacteria; phylum Gemmatimonadota; class Gemmatimonadetes; order Longimicrobiales; family Gaopeijiaceae; genus UBA822. The sequence goes on along the minus strand of JAYZFL010000022.1, from coordinate 10,333 downwards.
CTCCACATGGGTCACGGGCTGAACAACACTATCCAGGACGTTCTGATTCGGTGGCACAGAATGCAAGGAAGAGCATCACTCTGGGTCCCGGGGACGGACCACGCTGGTATCGCCACTCAAAATGCAGTCGAGCGTAAGCTTGCCGTGGAAGGTTTGTCGCGACATGACATGGGCCGAGAGGCGTTCTTGGAGCGAGTGTGGGAGTATGTGGACCAGACAGGTGGACAGATACTCGAGCAGTTAAAAACGATTGGCTCGAGCTGTGACTTTGACAGGACGCGTTTCACGTTGGACGACGGGCTTAGTCGGGCAGTCCGTGAAGTGTTCGTTCGTCTCTACGAGAAGGATCTGATCTACCGAGGTGAATACATCATCAATTGGTGTCCTCGGTGCCTGACCGCTTTATCCAATGAAGAGGCAGAGGGTGAAGAGGTTCAGGGGAAACTGTATCACATCCGCTATCCCTTGAGCGACAGTTCCGTACCTCTGGCCGAGTTGGCCCACCAGAGTGGCGCTCAGGCGATTGATCGGCTGAAGGACGGCCGCTGGTATCTCACGGTCTCCACTACTCGCCCTGAGACGATCCTCGGTGACACTGGCGTGGCTGTGAATCCAAAAGATCCCCGATACATGAGCCTGGTTGGAGCGAAGGTGGCATTGCCTCTCACCGGTCGAACTATTCCGGTCATCGCGGACGAGTTCGTCGATCCGGACTTCGGCACGGGAATGGTGAAGGTCACTCCGGCTCACGATCCAAATGACTTTGAGATCGCTCAACGAACGGGACTCCCGATATTGGACGTGATGACACCCGAAGCGACGATGAATGAGAATGCTCCGGAAGCATTTCGAGGGCTCGATCGTTTCGAGGCTCGGAAGAAGATTCTATCGGCTCTAGAGGATCTCGAACTGGTGGCTGGTGAAGATCCTAATGTCCACTCGATTCCGCACTGCTACCGCTGCCACACTGTGGTTGAACCTCGACTCAGCCTGCAATGGTTCGTCCGGATGAAGCCATTGGCGGAGCCAGCGCTTGAAGCCTCGCGAAACGGAATGATCACCTTCACTCCACCACACTGGAAGAAGGTATACGAAGGCTGGATGGAAAATATCCGGGACTGGTGCATCTCGAGACAGCTCTGGTGGGGTCATCGCATTCCGGTCTGGTATTGTGCGGGTTGTGAAGAGATCATCGTCGCTCGAGATGAACCACAAACCTGTGGCTCTTGCGGTGGATCCGAGCTCAACCAGGATCCAGATGTCCTAGACACCTGGTTCTCATCATGGCTTTGGCCGTTCTCGGTCTTTGGATGGCCCGAAAAAACTAAGGATCTCCAGGCGTTCTATCCGACTCACGATATGATTACAGCGCCCGAGATCCTGTTCTTTTGGGTAGCTCGGATGATCATGGCTGGATACGAATTCATGGAGGAGGCCCCCTTCACCCAGGTGTATCTACATGGAACCGTTCGGGACAAGCATGGCAGGAAGATGTCGAAGTCGCTCGGAAACGGAATCGATCCACTCGAGGTCGTAGACCTCTTCGGGGCAGACGCTCTTCGCTTCACACTTCTTTCCTCGGCTGCGATTGGAAGCGACATCCAACTAGACCACGAAGATCTCGAGGCGTCTTTTTCACCGGGTCGCAACTTCACTAACAAATTCTGGAATGCTGGACGCTTCGCTGTGATGAGCCTCGGAGACGATCCGGTTCCTACGATTGAGGAGATGGGTGACTCCCTTGAATTGGAGGATCGATGGATCCTGTCACGACTACAGCATGTGATTGAGGACGTGAGCCAAGGGCTTGAACAGTTTCGTCTCCATGAGGTATCGGATCGGCTTTACCACTTCGTGTGGGGTGACCTCGCCGATTGGTACCTGGAGCTAATCAAACCACGTATGCAGGCTGATTCCCAAGATGACAGTCGTCATGCAGGACGAGCTACACTCGGCGTCGTTCTGGATTGTGTCTGCCGTCTTCTGCATCCACTAACACCCTTCGTTACCTCGGCTCTATGGGACCGCCTGCCGTGGCCTAACGCATCGGAGAGGCCCGAGGCTTTGATGGTTGCGGCATGGCCAGAAGCTGATAAGACACTTATCGATACGAGAACCGAGGAACGAGTAGCAGATCTCCAAGAGCTCATCACTCAGATCCGGAGTCTCAGGCAGGAGTATGCTATACCAGAAGGTGCGCGAGTCACCGTGAAGTTGGGGGCAGTGGGTCCGGATTTCCGTGCGGTCCTAGAGAGCCAGCAAGCCTCGGTAAAGCGTCTCGCTCGGGTAGACACCTGCGAGCTAGACAAAGCTCCGGACGGTGTGGGCGCACACGCAGTTTTAAAGAATGGAGTGGAAGTATTCATCCCGTTGGACGGCGTGATTGACGTCGCCCGTGAGAGAGAACGATTGCAGACTGAGATTAGCCGCCTGATGGTACAGGTAGAAACCGCCCGGAAGAAGTTGTCGAACGAAGGATTCTTGAGAGGGGCTGCAGCGGACGTGGTGGAAAAGGAGCGCTCGAAGGAGAGCAATTTCCAAGAGCAGTTGGACAAGCTACGTGGTAAGGCAGCTACCCTTGGCGAGTTCTGATTCTCCTCCACTCCTTGGCACGATGAACGGGAATTTGACAGTGACGAATCTGGGCTGTCTTCGAAGGATTGCTGTCCTCATTCTATTGACAGCGTGTGCGAGGCTATCAAATCCATCCGGTGGACCCGTAGACCGAACTGGGCCTCAGGTCGTTGAGACGGTTCCGGATACTTTTGCCGTTGTCGAGGCTTTCGACGATGCAATTCTGATTACCTTCGATGAGAGGATTAGTGAGCGATCTTCGACTGGTTCCTTAGAGGGATCCGTTCAGATATCTCCGGAATCTGGGGAAATTCAGGTTCGTCACGGAGCTCGGGATCTTGAGATCAAGATGCAGGGAGGCTTCAAGTCTGATTTTGTGTACCGTGTCACCGTTCTCCCAGTCATTCGAGATCTTTTTCAGAATGTGATGGCTGATCCCTTCGAGTTTGTGTTTTCTACTGGTGCCGAGATGACTCCAAATGCCTTGGCTGGAACTATTATCGACCGCCTTACGGAGACGGCAGTCGAGGGGGCACGAGTCACGGCCAGAATCGATGACCCGGGAGATCCTGGCGGAGCCTACAAGGACGGCGTTCCGACACATGTGGCGATTACGGATACGGGTGGTGTATACGCGTTCCGGTATATGCCGAGTGGTCAGTACAGGTTGGCTGCCTTCGTGGATCAGAACCGGAATAATGAGGCTGACGACTTCGAACAGATCGGGACTAGCCTTCAAAGTATGGGTGAGTCGGACACCGTGTTCGCGGATCTCTCTCTACTTCGCCCCGATACCTCGGCCGCAGTCTTGGCGGGTGTCGGGGTAATAGATTCTGTCACACTGACAATAAATTTCGATGATTTCCTCGATCCGGATCTTGCGCCGACGGGTGTTTCTGCGTCCTTGGCTTCCGACTTGGTGGAAACACCGGAGGTACTGGAAATCCTACACGAGCGAGGTTATCTACGACGGATGGAGGCCCTAGAGGACTCACTTTGGAGGCTAGATTCTATCCAGTCGGAGCGAATGATCCGTGCGGCCGATTCCCTGAGAAGTCAGGGAGACACGGTTGAGGCCGCTGAACTTGAGACCAGAGAGCTTGCACTCCGACCGACGTTGCGCGGCCCGGTACGAATCGACCCGACCAGGAATCTTCCGAAACAGACCTTGTATCTGCTCATTGATGATCCCCTGGCTGTTGATCAGCCCTATGAAGTTGCTGTCGATGGAGTGACAAACATTAATGGGGTTGGTGGAGGAGGAGGATCGGTCGAAATCGTGAGGGCTGCACCTGAATCAGATGGTCCACCGGCGGAGCCAGACACGGTTCAACAGGATACTTCGATTGTTGCCCGAGTTGGCTTTCTCTTCGAAGGACGCTCCAAGATTCTTCTCTTGGACACACCGTGACTGATCCGCGTCGCAAGATTCCGGCACTTGAGCAGATTCTTGATTCGGCAGCATTCAGTGAGATCTTGGATCAGTACCCACGCTCTTTGGTCCTCAATCAACTCCGGATTGAGGTGGAACGGGTTCGTGGGGAGACCCTTGCAGGAGAGAGCACCGAGGGTATCGAAGATCCACGGCGGTATGCGGCCGCAGTCGTGGAGAGGCTTCGGGTCGTGAGCATGCCGTCCCTTTGCCCCGTCATCAATGCGACGGGTGTAATCCTTCACACTAATCTCGGTCGTGCGGCTCTGGCTCCTGTGGCGCTTGAGGCTATGAGGAGTGTGGCGTATGGATACTCGAATTTGGAGTACGACCTGAGCGAGGGTCAGCGGGGATCCCGATATGACCATTGCTCAATGCTTCTCTGTGAGTTGACCGGAGCTGAAGCGGCGCTCGTCCTCAACAACGGAGCTGCTGCACTCGTGCTCGCATTGCGTACCATAGCTTTCGAACGGGGGGTTGTTGTCTCTCGAGGTGAAATGGTAGAGATCGGTGGGGGATTCAGGATCCCGGAGATCCTCGGTAGTTCTGGTGCGGTTCTCGTGGAAGTTGGGAGTACTAACCGAACGTGTGTCGAAGACTATCAGACGGGACTGTCGGACGGTGACGCAGCCATGATCTTGAAGGTTCATCGCTCCAACTTCCGGATCACGGGTTTTACCGAAGAAGCCACGCTCGAGAATCTTGTTGATCTGGGTCGTGACACTGGAGTCCCGGTTGTCCATGATCTTGGGTCCGGACTCATGGTGGACCCTGGGCTGCTTGACTTACCGGACGAAGCCCGCCCTGTCGATAGCGTTTCCGCAGGTGCGGATGTCGTTGCGTTTTCGGGCGATAAGCTTTTGGGAGGGCCCCAGGCCGGCATTCTCCTAGGAACACGTAAGTGGATTGAGCCAATGCGCCGCAATCCGCTTTGTCGGGCTCTTCGGGTGGACAAAACCACGCTCGCCGGACTTGAGGCCACCCTCTGCCTTTACCGTGATCCGGAGAACGCGATTGCGGAAATACCAGCCCTCGCGATGCTCTCAGCAAGTGTTGAGACACTCCGTGATCGGGCTGGGCGTTTGGCCGAATGCGCCAAAGCTCAGGACGTACAGGCTACAGTTGTGGAACTAAAGTCCGTTGTGGGTGGAGGCACGTTCCCCGGCGTCGAAATCCGGAGCTATGGTATCCGTATAGAAGCAGGTGAGAGAGGGGCCCATCAATTGGCCGCAGACCTTCGAGACGCGCCGGTTCCTCTAGTTGGCCGAGTGGAGGACGGATCTTTTTGGATCGATGTCAGAACGATTCTTCCCACCCAGGACGACGATGTTGTGAAACTCTTATCTCAGCAGTGTCGCTGATGGGTGGAGACATACCCCAGCCGGCTGTTTTTCTTGATCGTGATGGAACGCTTATTGAGCAGCAACACTATCTCTCCGATCCCAAAGAAGTAGTTCTAATAGAGACGGTACCCAAAGCGTTGTCGGATCTTCGTTCTGCTGGCTTCAAGTTGATCGTGGTTACGAACCAGTCCGGCATCGCCCGGGGCCTGTACGCTGAGAGTGATTACCATGCCGTGGCCAAGAGAGTCGACGAGCTCTTGGGCGACGCTGAGGTATCCGTCGACGCGACCTTTCATTGTCCTCACCACCATGATTTCGGTTCTCCCTGCAACTGTAGAAAACCACTCACCGGGATGTACTACAAGGCCTCTGAAGTGTTCGGGATCGACTTCGCTAGCTCCTACTTCGTGGGAGACAAGGTTTCGGATGTTCTTCCGGCCCTAGAGTTGGGGGGGACCGGACTTCTGGTGAGGACGGGATATGGATCACAAGAGGAGGCCCACATCCCTGATGGCGTCGCGGTTGTGGATGACCTGGGAGAGGTCGCTGGACTCATCAAGCGACTAATCGCAGGTCATCCAAGTCCACTGAGTCGGCTTGGCCCTGACGGCGTTGACCCACCCGAGTGTGCCGGGTAGCTTTCAAACGTATAATGCACCTATTCAGTATTTGGAGACCGGAAAATATATAATGGAAAGTACTGAAACTCTTCTCATGCTCACGGCTGCGGCGGTGAGCAAGGTTGAAAATTTCCTCGAGGAGCACGGTTCCGTCGAAGGAGCTGGGCTCCGCGTTGCAGTTTTGCCGGGTGGTTGTTCCGGCTTTCAATATGGTCTCAACATCGAAGACGGGCCGGAGGCTGAGGACGAGGTACTTGATTTATCCGGAATCAGGGTATTCGTCGACGCTTTCAGCGTTCAGTATCTGGATGGTGTAGAAATCGACTACGTCACCAATATGATGGGATCGGGCTTCACCTTCCAGAATCCGAATGCGTCCGGAGGATGCGGTTGTGGCAGTTCGTTCACGGCCTGATATTTAGCAAGAGATCGACTCTTCCTGAGCTCGTGGGTGAAAGCCTACGGGCTTTTCTTTTTTGAAGTCTCAGCAAGTACTGCATCCAGAGTAACAATCGACCATGCTCGTCCGTTCATTCACAGGGGGAGATTTCTACGAAAACGCCTATGTCGTCACATGCGAAAGAACAGAGCAGGCGGTTGTCGTAGATCCGGGAGCGGCTGCGCACCAAATCGTCGACTTCCTTGAGGAGGAGGATGCCTCTGTGGTGGCCATCCTCTTGACGCACGCACACCTTGATCACGTCGAAGGTCTTGGGGTGATCCGGGCCATCACTGACGCACCTACCTACCTCCATGTTGCAGATCGTTCCTTGTTTGACAATATGCCAGCGCAGGCAGCGATGTTTGGACTCTCAGCCCCGTCTTTGGCCCCACCAGAACGTGAGCTCAAAGATGGACAGATCATTCCGTTCGGAAAGTTTTCGTTTAAAGTCATCCATACGCCTGGCCACTCACCTGGGCACGTGATTCTTCATGCTGAAAAAGAGGGACTGGCTTTAGTGGGCGACTTGGTCTTTGCAGGGTCGGTAGGACGGACCGATCTTCCTGGAGGAGACTATCAGGCGCTCTTTCAGAGTATTCGGGAGCATGTACTCAAGATGGCGGACGACACTCAACTCTATACCGGGCACGGACCTCCGACTACAGTCGGTCAGGAGCGCGCCACGAACCCATTCTTGATCCCGCATTTCGGGGGTGAACTAGCGTGAAGCCACCTGTCCCTGTCGCTGTGTTCGCGTCGGGTGGTGGAACAAACCTTCAGGCCCTTCTGGACCACGAGGCTGTGAGTGAAGAATACAAGGTCACTCTAGTCATATCGGACCGGAAAGGGGCAGGGGCGTTGGAGCGGGGTCGGTCGGTCGGTCGGGAAACATGTGTAATTGAGACGAATAGACGCGCTCTGAGCGAAGTCGGTCGTGAAACTCTAGAGCGATTGGCGGATCTTGAGATCCAGGTCATTTTGTTGGCGGGATACCTGAGGATGATTCCAGCTGTTGTGGTGGCTGCTTATAAACGCCGCGCACTGAACATCCACCCGGCGCTACTTCCCGCATTCGGCGGAAAAGGCATGTATGGTACACGGGTCCATGAAGCTGTCCTGGCCTCCGGCGTGGAGGTGACTGGTGCCACTGTTCATTATGTCGACAAAAAATATGACACCGGCTCGATCGTAGCACAGTGGTCGGTGCCGGTCCGTCGGGATGATGATGTGAAATCTCTCGCGGTTCGAGTCTTGGAGGTTGAGCACAAACTGTATCCGGCCGTTGCGGACCACTTGTGCAGGGCGGTGGTGGAGGGGGTGGAACCCGGCCCGTTCAATCTAACTCAGTTCAATCTTCCTTCGATGAGCCCACATACGGGAGCCGACGACTCGAAGACCATCTAGGAGATGAAACGGATATGAAGCGACGAGCGCTTCTCAGCGTGTCGGACAAGAGGGGTATCGAAGGCTTTGCTAAAGCACTTTGCGATGCCGGTTGGAAAATTTTGTCCACGGGAGGTACCGCTCAGGTCATCCGACAGGCAAACATCCCCGTGACTGACGTGACTGAGGTCACGGGGCATCCAGAGATGATGGACGGAAGGGTCAAAACCCTTCATCCGGCTATTCACGCTGGATTATTGGCTCGCCGAGGGAGACCCGACGATATGGCGGCGTTGGAGGCGTATGGCTACGAACCGATCGATTTGGTAGCGGTCAACCTCTATCCTTTCCGCGAGACCGTTGATCGAGGAGAGATCACCGTTGGAGAGGCGATGGAGAAGGTGGATATCGGAGGCCCGACAATGATTAGGGCCGCCGCCAAAAGCCACGAGAGCGTTTGGGTTGTTGTCGATCCCGAGGACTATGAGCGGGTTCTCACGGGATTGATTGGTACAGGTGACACAGATCCCGGGGAAGAATCGACTCTTCGCCGAGAACTCGCCATCAAGGTTTTTGGCCACATCAGTGAGTACGATGCAACCGTGGCGAGATTCTTAGAACAACAACTAAGCTCAACGGGGTCGAAGAGCCGAGAGGGTCGAGGGTCGGCTTTGAAACTCTCGCTTGAGCTCGTCCAGACACTGCGTTATGGAGAAAACCCTGGTCAGGAAGCTGCGTTCTACCGTTCTTCGGGTAAGGAGGACGGCCTCTCCGGACTGGAACAAATTCACGGTAAGGAGTTGTCCTATAACAATCTTCTGGACTTGGATGGTGCTCTACTGTCACTCGCACCTTTTGCGTATTCGTCCAAGGCGGTCGTCTGCATCGTGAAGCACACGACACCCTGCGGGGTGGCGGTGGGCGGCACGGTTTCGGAGGCCTACGAGCGAGCCTTGGCGACCGATGCGCTAAGTGCGTTCGGTTCGGTGATTTCGGTCAACCGGAGGATCGATGAAGATGCCGCAGAGGTGATGTCGGGTTTGTTCATTGAGTGTATAGTTGCACCCGGATTCGAAGAAGCTGCTCTAAAGGTTCTCACCCGCAAGGAGAATGTCCGGCTGTTGATCTCCGGCGGAATCGACGAAACCATCACTACCGAACCCGATGCGCTATGGTGGAATGACGCTCCCGACGAAATTCGAAGGGCAGCCCGCTTCTTGGCCGAGCACGGCCGTCGACCCCAAGCGCGGGTCCTGCGCAGCGTGTACGGTGGGATACTCGTACAGGATCCACCCACGCCACCGTTCTACGGTCCGTCCGGTCCTGACTGGACCGTGGCCACCAGTCGAGCCCCGAGTGAGGAGGAGTGGGACGATTTGCGCTTCGCCTGGGCAGCCATCTTTGGGGTGAAATCGAATGCCATACTCTTTGCCAGGAATAGGGCTACTCTTGGCATAGGGGCGGGACAGATGAGCCGTGTAGACGCTTCTCGTATCGCTGTCCAGAAAGCGATAGACGCTGGTTTCGACCTCGACCGTGCTGTCCTGGCATCTGACGCCTTCTTCCCATTCAGGGACGGTGTGGATGCAGCCGCAGAAGCGGGTGCGCGCGCGATCGTTCAACCTGGCGGATCGATGCGAGATGAGGAAGTCATTGCGGCTGCCGATGAATACGACATGGCCATGGTCTTCACGGGACAGCGTCTCTTCCGCCATTGACCAATCCCGAGATTGCTTGACCCCTTTACAGGGGCCGGTGACGGGCCTGAGCTTTCCCAGGGAAAACAGCACCTGGAGGGGTGGCAGAGCGGTTCAATGCACCGGTCTTGAAAACCGGCGGGCGCAAGCCCTCGTGGGTTCGAATCCCACCCCCTCCGTTAGAGTAGTTGGACGAAAGGTTAGTAACTAGCACCTATGACGCATTTCAGACTGACTGTCCTGCTCCTGCTCTTAGCGTGCGGAGACGGTGGAATCGAGCCGACTCCGCCGGGTGTGACCGATTCCGGATCACGTCCAGTTCCGTGTCTGTCGTCGGAATCGATCTGCACGGAACGAATCTCAATCGGGACTTCCCTGTACCTTCCTGTCTTCAGTACGCACTCGCTATATGAAGGGAACGATGAAGTCACCCGCGGCTTGATCATCGTGCACGGCACGGGCCGTAACGCGGACGACTACTTCCGCAGAGGCTTCCAGGCAGCGGAAGCCGTAGGACTACAGCGGCATACCGTGGTGGTTTCACCACACTTTCAAACCTCCTCGGATGGCCCTGCCGCCGATGAGCCGTTCTGGAGCAGCGGGGGTTGGAAGCGCGGAAGCCTTTCTTCCTCCGATGGGCCACTCCCTCGAGTGAGCTCGTACACTGCGATCGATAAAATCGTCGAACTTCTGTCCGATCCATCACGTTTTCCGGCACTGACAGAAATTGTTATGACAGGTCATTCGGCGGGCGGACAAGTCGCCCACCGATATGCCGCTGCGAGTCGTGCTGAGGAGAACTTCGGGGCCGTCTCATTTCGTTATGTTGTGGCGAATCCATC
>JAYZFL010000021.1:0-31514 GCA_036336795.1 Gemmatimonadota bacterium | reverse complement strand
CATCCAGCCTTTCGTAGAGGCAGATCTGCGAACATCGGTGCTTGTGTTGATGTGGGTTGCCGCGTTCCTATCAGCTGCTATCGATAACATCCCGTTCACCGCCGCGATGATCCCGATCATCCTTGGTATGGAGACGCAAGGGATCAACGTGACTCCGCTATGGTGGGGGCTTGCAATGGGCGTAGGACTCGGCGGGAATGGTACCCACATCGGTTCGACGGCCAACGTGTTTATCGTCACGATCTCCGAGCGCTTAGCGCGCCAAGAAAACGATCCGAGCTTGGCGATCACCCCCGGCATGTGGTTCAGGAAGGGCACGCCGGCAATGCTTCTGACCCTGGTGGCCGCCAGCGTGATGATGTACGTGTTTTGGGGTTGGTTCGAGACTCCATTGGGCTAAGAAATTCTGTGGGGGTCGCGCCCAGGGGCCCCCACAGAACCTCTCCACCGTCAGGGGGAGCTTCGCCGGAAGACGCACCCTAGAGCTAGAACCGTCTTGATCAGATGCGGCCTGACTGGCTCGCTCGGCTTGATTCAAAAACGAGACCTACCAGTTAGACTGAGCTCCGTCCACGATGCGCTGAACAAGAAGCTCTATGGCTTCGATACGTCCGATCTCCTCACTCTCACCTTCTTCCAGATATTGGCCTTGCGTGGTGAGAGTGCGGTCGTCCCAGATGATAACGTTCTCCACCAGATCGATGAGTTCAACTTCGACACGGATGCTCACCTGCCGCTGGAGGACATCTACTCGATCAGCTTCCACACCGGGACGAAAGAGAGGGGTCGTGAGGTCGTACCGGACAATCCGGCCCTGCACAACAGCATCCGCCGCATCCTCTCCGGCGTTCGTGACGCCTAGCGCACGCGGAAGTTCTTTCAGAAGCTCTTGATGGATCTCCTGAGTGAGCTCAAAACGATTTGTATCGTTCTCAAAAGGAAGGATCGCCACACTTCGGATGTGATCAGGAAAGCTGCCGGAACGAAAACTGTAATTACAAGCTGACGCAGTGGCAGCCAAGGCCAGAATGAGCGCGACCTTAAAGGCCGGGGTACCAAATATCCGAAGGATAGAAATCCACCTTTTCGACGGTTGCTACTGTGATCTTGAGCTCACGGAATGACGCTAGATTGCGGTAAGTGACCTCGTGGGGCAACTGCCCCTGCTCTTTTCGTTCGAGTGCAACACGATGTACGGCACTTCCACGGTCACGAAGCTCCACGCCAGTCAGGTGGCCGTCTTCCATCTCGTAGCGGAGTTCATCTCCACTGGGCAAGTGGTACCGCAACCGTATCCTGTTGTCCTCTAATTCTTCTGCTCCGAGGAGAACAGCTCTCGGACCCGGGCGGAACATCCCCAACGACGCCCATAGCAGTGGTGGAGAGGGGACTACTCGAAGCGGCGTGCCCTTGGGGACGTGGAGTTTATCGTCGACGAGAGCAGCGGCGAGCACAGACTGTCCATTCTCCAAGAACAGATCAAGGCGAGCTTTAGCCGGCGGTTCGAGTCTAGCGACACCCATTCCGTTAAGTCGTAAGTTGGGTTCCCGGATACTCCATTCAAACACGACTTGGGTCGGGCTCGAAAACGGATTACCACTCTCGGCTCGAGACACGACTTGATCAGTATTCAGGACAGGAGTGGGCGATTCCGGTAGCCTACCGCCACACGTCACAGTCGTAAACACGAGCGAACTGATAGTGACTGAAGAGAAGTTCCCTCTCACGATTTCGTTAGCCCCATTCACCAGTTTCCGTAATACCTCGTTCACTCAGACCTCGCAGTTCCATACTTCCCGAGGTAATACACCCAGTTTACCTTGTGATCCCCATGTCTGAGAAGCCTATCTATATCGCGAGTGATATCCACCTCGGTGTCGCCCCGCCCGAAACGGAGCAGGCTTTCTTGCGCTGGCTAGACCATACGGCCGAGTGCGCTTCAGAGTTAATCCTCAACGGAGACATCTTCGACTTTTGGTTTGAATACCGCTCAGTAATCCCTCGGGGACACACACGTGTTCTCGGTGCTCTCGCGGACCTCGTCGACCGAGGCGTCCGCGTCACGATCATGGCCGGAAATCATGATTGGTGGGGCGGCTCCTTCTTTAGTGAAGAGATCGGTCTCACTTTCTTGCAAGATCCAGTCCTCAGGGATCTTCACGGCTTCCAGACGTTTCTCGCGCACGGGGACGGATTGGGCCGAGGCGACGTGGGGTACCAACTCCTTCGTACCCTGGTTCGAAGTCGTTTAACGAGGTGGTTGTTCAGTTGGTTACATCCCAACCTCGGCATCGCGATAGCCGCACGGGTTTCACAAACCGAGCATAGCCCCGGGGGGCCATCGAAAGCCGAAAAAGGTCGGTCCAAAATCTTGCGGAAGTGGGCCGTTGGGGAGCTCCAGCAGAATCCGACACTGGATCTAATCGTCTGCGGCCACACGCATATTCCACTATTAGAGGAAGTGGAGCCCGGCCGCTACTACGCGAACGCAGGCGACTGGCTCCGTCACCGAAGCTACCTCGTGCTTCACGAGGGACGCCCTCCGGTACTTCACATCTGGGAAGAGTGAGTTCGTGCCTAGGGATGGAACGGATCGTAGGAAAATCTAAAACCGATTTCGACACCCATGTCCGGGAGTGCTTGAATCTGCGCCTCCAATGGTTCCGGAAAATCTGCGAGGTGAGCAGCCACGAACGCATCAGCTCCACCGAGAAACAAGAAGAACAAAGCAAAAGCGAACCAATCCTCTCTCTGCTGTAGGCGAGTCTCCTCGAGGTCACGAGCACTTTGGACCGCGGAGTCGGAATCCACCTGCGAAGGTATGTCCGCCGGATCGACACCCTGACTCCGTAGGCGCATCTCTGCCTCAGACATTCTTAACGCCAAGATGTTCTGGGCGCTTCCTAAGGTCTTCGAGGTCTTAAGTATCATCCAAGCTGAGAATGATTCTAACGTAAAGTAGAAAGCCGCACGGTTAGGTGATCCCGAGGCAGCCTGCCCCCAGCCGGGAATGATAAGGGAGCGCAGGAAAGCACCCCCAGGCGAGACTTTGCCGCTTGTAACCAACGAGTCAGGGGCATCCAGACTCTGCGTGTTCAGGCTGAGATCCGGTTCCTGGGCAGACACTGAAGTGGAAACAGCGAGGAGGATTACAACGAAAAGGATCCGTACGAATGACAACAAGACTGAAAACGAAACGACGGAGGAACTCAACCTCACACGACTTGTCTGCATAGGTGAAGTGTTAGAGGGACACATACGATCTTTATGAAGCTGTCGGTGGATACCACAGGTATTGCGACCGGTTCCTTAACCAGAGGAGGATGAGTTTCGGGACAAGACGAGTAGACACCGGTTCCGTTGTCGCTCCAACCATCGTATTCAAGATCAATTCTTCAGCTTATAACGAGGGATCCCGGAAGCACCAAGGGGCTCCGGTCATGGTCCATCAAGGACCGCCGAAGCCCCTATAGCAGCTACCTAGCCAGCAACTTCACATATGGCGGGAGCGTGTGGGAATCGAACCCACCAACCCGGGGTTTAGCCGGGCAAGCTGGTTTTGAAGACCAGTGGAGCCACCAGACCCCATCCGCCCCCTCAGGATTCTCAAGGTGGGAATCGCGCTGGCACCTGGAGCTCCACTGATTCGCCCGGAGTAGTGTCGATGCCGCGCGTAGTAAAGGAGCGTCCACCAACCGTGCGCACGAGTAGACGCAAGTCGTCGGGACGCAGCCACCGATGCGTAAACGTTTCTTTATTCTTTCCCATGACAGCCCCAAGGTACTCGTTGCCAGCACCCGATACAGCCCAGATCCTTACGTCACTTAAGTATCGGTTATCGACCACAATCTCGATGAATTCTCCCGAGTTTGCGAGTTGATCAGACATCCGAACCACCCCACAGCCTGAGGCCATAAACATGAAGGCAAGCACCATGAGAGATCGGATATACATGATCTAGCTCGTACCCCCAAACATCTCTGGCTCGTGTATGGTTTGTGGAATTCTCATCGTATGTCGAGTCCGGTCCTCATCGAGTCTCAGCCAATGGCTATGCTCAGGAGCCGATTTTCGCGATCACTTCGATCTCCACTTCAGCAGCCTTGGGCAAACCCCCTGCTTGCACGGTGGCTCGAGCAGGCCGGTGATCTCCGAAGTGCTCAGCATATACCTTGTTCATCTCGGCAAAGTTCGCCATGTCAGCGAGGTACACAGTGGTTTTCACCACAGACCTCATCGACGTCCCAGCGGCCCCTAAGACGGCGGAGAGATTCTTCATCACGCGGTCAGTCTGCACCGTTATATCTCCTCCAATCAACTCTCCGGTGGCCGGATCGATCGGGATCTGGCCAGATGCAAAGACCCAATCACCTGTCACCACGGCCTGTGAATACGGCCCAATGGCTTCGGGTGCTTCCGGCGTATGAACAAATCTAAAGTTATTCATTAAATAAATCTCCTTAAGTAACTATATGTCAGCATATTACAATCATAGCTGATACACATTAAGGGCGCCCAGAATGGTCTAGATTTCTCCTCGGAAACCTACTGTGGTGGTCCCACGCCGCCTACATGTAAGTGATCAGTGTGATCGGGCAGGGCGGACCATCCTGCAACAGGAACCGGTGCTTCGGACAAAAATATAATCGGCTCGTTCCAAGCCCCCCTCCGGTAGTCCTGTAATTGGACCGCCACGATTCGCCTCAAGAAGTTCACCCCTACGCGGCGGGTAGAAAAGGATCTCTCCCTCTCGCTTCCAATGGCCATTCTTCGACACTTCCTTCTGACAAAACAAGAAGATGTTCTTGCAGATTCACGGATACGCATACGTGATTCGGGATTACCTGTACCCTGTCTCCCACCTGCGGCCGCCAGTGGGTACTCGTGATGTCGAGCACTCCGTGTTCTTCCGAAAGTTGCCTCACTACGACATCGGGATGTTCGAGAAGGATGCCAAACCCATGGTCCGCACCACGACCTTCTTTGGACAGGGACTTTGAACCAGCGTCAATCACAGCCTGGCCCGAAACCGACGTGCTCACCACGGTCGCGAGTACGGTGTACGCCATGTCCTTCACACCGGCGACCCCCACCGTAAGATCCTCTCGATCGTAAAAGATACAGGTTCCGGGACGGATTTCCGTCAGACCAGGTATCTCGTGGCTCCGCCAAATGGTGGGTGTCGATCCCCCACTCACTACCTTCGGGGAAAGTCCTGCATCTTCGAGTGCGGCCAAAACGGCCGTGAGGTCTCGAGCCAAGGTCCGTAATCCGGCAGATTGTTCCTCCTGAGGTACACGAATGTGTCCTGGATAAAACATCAGCCCTTCATATGTGACTCTATCAAGGTCTCGGACCATTCCCGCAAGTTGTACAGCCTCCTCCGGGGTTTCGAGGCCCACCCGCCGCATGCCCAAGTCAACTTCCACCAGTATGCGGACGACCCGACCAGCCCTAGCAGCAGCCGCAGCGACAGCTCTCAGGACCGCCTCGGAGTCGAGTCCTACCGTGATGCGGACTCCTTCCGGCAACCCCATAACTCGGTCCAGTTTTGAATCACCGATAATTGGATAGGCGAGGAGGAGATCATCACAAACGGTAGCCATGACCTCCGCCTCTCTGGGTGTTGCCACCGTCAAGCCCCCAACCCCAACCCCGAGCTGGATACGCGCCAGAGATGTACACTTGTGGGTCTTGATGTGCGGGCGCCAGGAAAGTCGATGATCTTTACAATACGCAGCGACCCGCTCAGCATTGGCCTTCGCCCTGGAAAGATCGACGACACCGGCTGGAGTTTCGATCGATTCCAAAGACCGGGATACGGAGTCGACCGTCATAAGATCAGCCCATCAATCCAGGGCACGCTCCAGGGCCTCCAGGAAGTCGGGGTCACCCTCCAAAATAGGGCCAAGTCGCTTAAAGCGAATGACCCCCTCTTGATCGATAAGAAAAGTCGCCGGCAATCCGATTGCAGCAAAAACGTCGGTAGAAACCATATCCGGATCGAGTAAGATGTCGTACGTGACCCCGTTCTCTTCAAGGAAAAATTCCACGGCGTCCCTGGACGCTTCAGAGTCGACCGATATGCCCACGATGCGTAGACCACGTTCTTGATTTTCCTCGTAGACCTTTTGGAGATACGGTGTCTCGAGGCGACAAGGTGCACACCAAGTTGCCCACAGATTCACAAGGACCACTTCACCCGTGAAGTCCGCCAGTGAAACCGTACGATTATCTTCGAAAGAGACGGCCTCGAAGTCAGGTGCCGGATCGCTGACTCCCGGCGGCCGCAGGTCCTCGGCCGTCGTACAAGTAGCCAGCGGGATCAAAAGGGAAAGCGAAGCCAGCCCAGAGAAATTCTTTTCACTGATCATTCAAAGCTCTCCACCGTTCTCGCCATCCGTATCTGAGAGGCATCCCCGGTCTGCGTCCAGGCAAACACTACCCGTCCTTTTGCATCTTGAATCATCTGTGGAAATCCACTATCACGTCCAGGAGAGGTCGTCGTCACGACGGCGACTGAACTCGCTCCACCCTCAGGCGTCACACGGCGGACACGGACTTCTGCACCGTCCGGCTTTCGCTCCATCCAAGCCACCAGGGCCGTTCCGTCCCGCAAAAGAACAACGTCGACACGCCCGAGAGGGTTGCCGTCATCCACCCGAGTTGGTAGTCCGAATGTCTCACCCGTGTCCCCCGAAAACACGACTTGGACTCTGGGATCGTCTTGCCCACCCGTAAACCACGCGACTGCCACATCTTGATCCATCGCCGCAACGGCAGGTCCGTTGACCGGACAGGCCGGAATCACCCAGAGATCTTCGTGTACAGGAGTACCTGGGGTCCACTTTCCGTCCACCAATCTCGTAACGTAGATGTCACGGATCTCCTCATTCGTGCGGTCACGGTAGACCACAACCGGACCCAGGGAAGTCATCGCGGCATCCGTCTGACAGCAGTCACAAATGCTCTCATCGACGAGTTCCTCCGGCCCTGGTACTCCGTTCCCTCCAATCGACCGATAACGTAAGGTCATCGCACCGCGTGAAGTCTCACCACCGCTACCATGTCCACCTAGGGTATTTCGCCCATCCAGCCACACCATACCCATCCCCCCACCTAAGAGTGGAAATTTGGAGACGAAGCCGTGCTCTGTGGCTGTGCCGTCCTCATGAGGTGTCCACGGCTCCGTCCACGTAGCTCCCTTGTCTGTGGACGTCGCGAACCGAATTCCGTAGTCGTAACCCCCGGCCGGGCCTCGAACTAGCCAGTGAGCCGACAGGATACCGTCTCCCACTGGTCGGACCGAGGCGAAGTCCGCCCAATTAACGAAAAATTGACGCTGGGGCTCTGACTGGGCCACTGTATGAGCCGGACTCCACCCGACTTCACTCATCGTCGCTGTTTTAACGAACCACGATTCTCCATCGTCACTCTCTTGCCAACTCAGGACGATCTCGTCTCCGTTTACGGACAGCGCTGGCCAGAGACTGCCCTCTTCAAGTGGCGGGTCCAACGACTCTAGCTCACCTAGGACGAATGAGTTGGTGTCCACGCCAACACACGAGGCGCAGAACATGGATAAAGCGAAAACCCTGAACCCGAAGGATGGCATGTGTCCTCCGTATGAGTATGAGATCATATGCGAGTAGAATCCAAGACGCTTCAGCAGACTCTAGGCAAGAATCTTGCACAAGCACGGTGTCGCAGTAAAGGGTGGAAGAAACTCAATGGCCCTGCAAGAGGTTACTTGTAAGTGGGTACAACAGCTTGCGCGGACGAGGAACACCGGGAGCTCGATTGGAATAGGACATCCGGAGGTGGTAGGTTTAAGGTAACGAGGGTCGAAAAAACTGAAATCGAGGTGGTTAATGAAGTGCTATAGTGGGACTCGGAGCCTTGGAACAACAATGGCTTTTGTTGTCAGTTTTGTGGCTATTTTTTCCCTAGTTGCCCTCCCAGATCCGGCGTTCGGCCAGTATTTCGGCCGCAACAAGGTTCAATACGAGACATTCGACTTCAAGATTTTGAACACACCCCACTTCGAGATTCACTTCTATCCCGAAGAAGGGGAAGCCGTCGAGGACGCCGCCCGGATGGGGGAGCGCTGGTACGAGCGTTTCGCCCGCTTGTTTCAGCACGAGTTCGAGCGTCCCAAACCACTCATTCTTTACGCCGATCATCCGGATTTCCAACAGACTAACACGTTGTCGGGACAACTGAGCGAAGGAATTGGGGGCGTCACTGAGTCCCTCAAGAACCGGGTGATCATGCCGCTGACGGGATCGTACGCGGCTACCGATCATGTTCTGGGACACGAACTCGTTCATGCGTTTCAGTACAATATCGCTCAGGGCCGTGCGGGAGCGGGAATCCGTGGCCTGTCGCTCCTACCTCTGTGGCTAATCGAAGGGATGGCCGAGTACCTATCGGTGGGTCGCGAAGACCCCCTTACTGCGATGTGGCTGAGGGACGCCATCCGCAGAGAGGATCTTCCCACCATCAGCCAGATGACAACTGAGACCCGGTTCTTCCCATATCGCTTCGGTGAAGCCCTATGGGCCTACGTCGGAGGCAGGTACGGGGACGAACAGATCGTGAATCTCTTCCGAAGAGCACTCCGTGTTGGATGGGAGCCTGCGATCGAAATGGTCCTCGGAACAACCTCCGACAGTCTCTCCGCAGACTGGCGAGAAGCTGTCGAGAGTGAGTACCTCCCCCTGATGGCAGGAAGACAAGCTCCGGGTGAGTCGGGAGCACTGCTTCTCGCCCCGTCTACTGGTGCGGGCACTCAAAACGTTTCGCCATCGGTGAGCCCTGACGGGCGCTGGGTGGCATTTCTGTCGGAAAAGGATCTTTTCGGGATCGAACTCTATATCGCAGATGCGCGTACCGGTGAGATTGAGCGAAAACTCGTCAGTGCAAATGCTGACCCTCATTTCGATGCGCTCCGCTTCATCGATTCCGCGGGTGATTGGTCACCTGACGCATCGAAATTTGTTTTCACCGTGTTCGCCCAAGGAGACAACGAACTGGCAATCGTCGATGTCGAAAGCGGGGACATCGAGAAGAAGATCGACTTGGAAGGAATCGGGGCGATCACAAGTCCGACATGGTCTCCCGACGGCCAATACATCGCCTTTTCGGGAATGAATGGAGGCGTGAGTGACATCTACTCATGGGATGTCACGACAGGGGCTGTCCGACAGCTTACGGACGACAAATACTCGGATTTTCAACCGACATGGTCTCCGGACGGATCTACGATCGCGTTCGTCTCGGACCGTGGCCTGACTACAAATTTTGAATCACTGGAATACGAGAATCCCCTACTTGCCTTCCTAGACTTCGAAACTACTCAAGTAACGACACTTAAAGTGTTCGGAGCCGGGAAACACATAAACCCGCAATATGCTCCGGACGGACGGAGTATCTATTTCGTCTCTGACCAGGATGGCTTTAGCGACATCTATCAGTACGCGTTCAGGACCGCCGACGTGCGCAGGATCAGCAGGCTCCAGACCGCTGTGAGTGGAATCACGAGTATGTCTCCGGCGTTCTCAGTCGCCCGGGAAGCGGGGACCATCCTTTTCTCGGTGTTCGATACCTTCGAGTTCCATGTTTACAGTCTGCAGGCGGGTGAAGCCGACGTGGGTGGCGAGGACGTCGTCACATCTTTTGAACTGAACCCCGGTCGGATTCTACCGCCCACGGTACCATCGAGATCGAGTAGAATTGCGAATTACCTTTCGGATCCCCTGACCGGTCTCATGCCGACGGGAACCTATCTCGCCGAAAACGCAGTTGACTATAACTCAGAGCTATCCCTCGACTTTGTGGGCCAACCTAATGTCGGTTTCGGTACAGATCGGTTTGGGAGCTACGCTTCGGGAGGAGCCTCAGCGTACTTCAGCGATATGCTCGGAAATCGGCAACTCGGGGTGTCCGTACTGGCACAGGGGACGTTGAAAGACGTCGGTGGCCAAGTTTTTTATGTGAACCAGGAAAGACGGCTCAACTGGGGGGCTTCCGGTGGACGACTCGTGTACCTGATGGGGTACCAATCCTTCGGAATGGAACCGAACGGAAACACGCGGATCGAGCAAATTCGCCACCGCATCTTCCTAAACCAGACAAGCGTGATGGCGGCTTACCCTTTTTCAACTACTAGGCGAGTGGAGACCAACCTCGGCGTACAGCGAATCTCGTTCGACCTCGAGCAGGACACCTACGTCCTAGACCCATACGGTCGCCTTGCAGCAAATCCCCAGCGGACGTCGCTCCCGAAGTGTTCGAGCTCGGATTCGGGCAATCAGGGCGGGTTCTACTCGAACTGCTCACGGGATCCGGTGAATCTCGCGTCTGTCTCAATTGCCCTTGTAGGTGACAACTCGAATTCAGCCTTTGTGTCACCGGTAAGTGGTGGCCGCTTTCGCCTGGAAGTCGGCCCGTCTGTCGGCACCGAAAACTTTACGTCTGTCGTGGCGGACTTTAGGCGATACCTGAGCCCAAGTAACGACATCACATTTGCTATCCGAGGGCTTCACTTCGGACGATATGGAAACAATCTGGACACGAACCGTACCACAGCAGCCATCCAACCCTACTTCCTCGGTTACGAAACGTTCATCAGGGGCTACGCGTTCGAATCCTTCGTGCCGGAAGAGTGCGATAGCTCAGGCGCAGTTTCTGGAACGTGTCCCGGTTTCGACCGTCTCTTTGGTCACCGACTCGGAGTAGCCAACTTCGAGGTGCGTGTGCCCCTTCTAGGTGTTCCTCGCTTCGGTCTGATCAACTTCCCTTATCTGCCGACCGAGATCTTCCTTTTCTCGGACGCGGGTTTGGCGTTCAACGACATGGACGAAGTGGACTTTGAATTCGTGCGATCAGGTGATCAGCGAGTCCCGGTCTTCTCAACCGGATTTGGAGCACGGTTCAACGTCCTCGGCTTCCTGGTCTTGGAGGTGTATTGGGCGCACCCGTTCCAGCGACCTATCAAGGGCAATCACTGGGGCTTCTCGATCGCCCCGGGCTGGTAAATTAAATACCCGCCCGAGCCACTCACATCTTCAATCCTCTGAACTCGGAGTCAATTCCGAGATCAGAAAATTGAGACATTGATGTAGCGACCCGGGTTTTCCATAAAATCATCCATCAGGAGACGCGCGCTCGCGATCGCTGCCGTGAGACTCACGAACAGGGTGTCGTTCGCTGAGAGTTGACCCAGGGTACCTTCACCTCGCTCAATCCGATCGAGAATTGTCCCCAGTGACGTCGCGGCACGATCGAAGCGATCTGTAGTCGTGTTCAAGCGTCTCATTAGTGAATCCGCTCGAGACACGGTCCTGGTGATGTCTTCCGTTAACGCAGGACCAGATCCCGCGACGTCAGCGATTCCCACAGCGGCTTCATTAAGGGACTCGATGAGATTCTCGAGATCGGCACTTTCCGATCCCATGAGGTCGGCCAGCTCCGTCAAGAGTGCTCGCAACTCGAGTGCGCTGGTCTCCAACGCGCCGACCGTCGAATCGGAAAGCAAAGCGGTTATACGATCGAGTGCCTGCTGTCCCTTTGCCCCCAGGGATTCCGTATCGTCAAGCAGCCCCTTCACAACAGAACCCGGGAGTGATCCACCGGCCGGAATCTCTCCGGGACCAGGCCCGGGAAGAATTTCCACAGTTCTGGGAGCCATGATACCGGGAGTCACGAGTTGAGTCGTGGACCCAGCAGGAATTCTCCACTCGCCTTCCACCTCAAGCACGATGACAACGTTTTCACTATCACGATCGAGATCAAAATCATGCACACGTCCGACGTTCACACCACGCATTTGAACCGGATCACCCTTGCGCAGCCCCATCACGTTCTCGACGCTCGTCGTAACCTTATAGCGCCCTCGGAACGTAGCCGGGTCAGTCAGGAGGTAAAGAAGATAGACACTCGCCACCAATCCGATTAGCACGAAGACGCCGATTCGCATATTCCGTGCACCAGCTTGTTTAGGAACGGCGTTGAAAATCTGCTCGTCGGTGAGTCCTTGATTGTCGTCCGTCGCCAATATGATTCTCCCTCGTGGACTACCCGTTTATCGAACGTCCAGCGCGTCCAGTGCATCTAGGGCGTCTTTCGCAGCCTCACGATCCGAGAACGCCCTAACCACAGCATCGTTACTCTCGCTGAAAGCCTCAGGTGATCCGCAAAAGCGAATCACACCACCCTCAAGCATCGCGACCCTGTCACACATCTCCAAGCCACCTTGGATATCGTGAGTGACAAGAAGTGAAGTCACATGTAGCTCCTCAGAAAGCTGCGTGATCAACCTCACAATCGCCACAGTGTTCACTGGATCGAGTCCTGTCGTCGGTTCATCCCACAGGAGAATATCGGGTCGTCCGGCAATAGCTCTCGCGATCCCCACTCTCTTTTTCATACCCCCGGAGAGTTCAGCGGGCAACTTCCCCAGAACCTGAGTAGGTTCGAGATTCACAAGCTCCAAGCACTCGCAGGCGCTACGACGAACCTCGGCCCGGCTCATACGTTTCAGTCTGGCCTCCGGAATCCCAATCTCGATATTTTCGAAGACGGTGAACGAGTCAAAGAGGGCCGCGTATTGGAATACGTAGCCGACCTTCTCCCGGATACGCTCGACGACGTGTCGCCCCCCAAAATACACCGACTCTCCAGCCACCCGTACATCTCCCCTATCCGGCGTAATCAGGCCAAGTGTCGTCTTGAGGAGCACGCTCTTGCCGGTTCCAGACGGTCCAAACAGTGCGAACATCTCTCCGGCGTGCACAGAAAGACTGACCCCTGAGAGTACGGGTATGTCGAAAGCCTTGAAGACATTCCGATACTCAATGACTGGTTCCAACCCGTTTCCCGAAGCAGCCACAATCAAGCCTATTGGAGAAAGAGAGGTGGGAACATGGCGTCGCAAATCAGGATCGTCAGGGTCATGAATACTACAGACTGTGTGGTCGTCCTTCCCACCCCCTCGGCGCCACCCGTCGTCCTGAGGCCCATGTGGATCGCAATCACGGGGATAACGCCCCCGAATACAAACGCCTTGAGTAGAGAGTAGAACAAGTCATAGGAGTGCCAAAAAAGCCGAGCACCATAAAAAAATGTCTCGGAGCCCAGACCGAGCGTATACTGTGCCGACACCATTCCTGTCCATATGCCGACGAGGTTAGCCATTCCAACTAGAAGAGGCATTGAGATCATCATAGCGATGACTTTCGGGGCGGCCAGAATCTCTACCGGGTCACGACCGACAGAGTAGAGCGCATCAATCTGCTCGGACACCTTCATCGTTCCGAGCTCAGCTGTGATACGGGCCCCGACACGGCCGATAATGACGATCGCCGTCAGAACCGGGCCCATTTCCAAGACCACGCTCTCAACCACGACCGATCCCATGACATAGAGCGGCAGATTGCTCTGCATCTGATAACCGCCCTGTTGACTGGTCACGATTCCAATCAGCCCAGCGGCAACGAGTACGATGGGAATGCTCTGCATCCCAAGAACTCGAATCTCCTGAAGAATAATCCGAACGGGAACACGTAATCGGACTACTGAGATGCCCATTTTCCAGATTAGTTGTCCGAGTTGGCCGGCGTGCTCAACAGCTTCGCTAGACGTCTGACCGACGCCGGCGAATATCCGGGTGAGAAACTCGGGTGTGCTGGGAACAACTGAAAATTGGCGACTCACAGCGCTCCGAACCTGAAAATGACAGAGACCTCGGACACCAGAAGAAGGCGCAAAATGTTCGACCTTTTTCTGGTGAAAAGCAAGGAGTTGCATAACAAATACGGAGACCTTGTGGTCCCGAAGTGTCTCGCCAGATGGAGAATCACGGGTTACCCTGCTCATCCTAGTGGCACAAACCACACTAGTGCCAACCCGATTATAGTCTCTTGAGGACTTCATTGAGTAACCAAGGGCGCAAAGCAAGCGGTAACAACAGAGGATTGACATGATGGCGAGAAACAATACGACGCTGTGCGTACGGGCGGGCTACAGAGCTGCGCATAGCTTCTTGATTATTGTATTCAGCGGTGCTTGCGTTGACACGCCGGAAGCAGAGGACAGAGCTACGCAAAACCTACCAGCTGCGATCGTCGGTACCGCAGGGTCACTCGCTGGAGAAGCTGTCTCGTATTTCCCGGAAGATGAGGCCACCCTTGGTTACATCGCTATTCCGGAGGGTGAAGGCCCGTTCCCAGCGGTAATCCTCATCCACGAATGGAATGGTCTCGTGGATCGAGTCCGTGAAATGGCTGATGCCATGGCTGCCGAAGGCTACGTCGCTCTAGCCACGGACCTCTATTCGGCTCGGATTGGAACGAATCCCGAAGAAAATGTGGCGTTGATGAGAGCGACACAGGCGAACCCAGACCGAATAATTGCCAATCTGGACGCGGCAGCCCGCTACCTTCGTGGTCGTGACGACGTGACCGGACGGATCGCCACGATGGGTTGGTGCTTTGGCGGTGGCATCGCCCTTAGCTACGCGATCGGTGGAGAGAGTCACGAAGGTACAGCGATCTTCTACGGTAGCCTCGTAACGGATCCAGAAATCTTGGAGTCCATCGACCATGAGATTTACGGGACGTTCGCAGAGATGGACACCGGAATTCCACCGGAAACAGTCAATCAATTCGTCGAAGCGCTACAATCCGCGGGAGTGGAAAACGACATTCATATTTACGATGAAGTGAACCACGGTTTCTGGCTCCGCGTTGACGAAGACCCGGAAATTCGTAAGGAGCCCGCTCTTGATGCGTGGCGGCGGGTTCAGGCCTACCTGAACCGAACACTTATGGACTGATCCTGATGCTAGACTTGCACACGTGACCGGGAATCGGCGTCCTAGGAGTCACCGCGGGTCATTACGCCGCAACGGTAGGAGAGGGACGGAATCACCGGGAGATACCAACCATCCCTCGTACCGTTGATAGCGCTGGACGTAGTCCCCTTCAGGTACGGCACGCCACGTGATCGCTTCAGACGGCAGGAAGTACGCAATCTCCGAGTCGGCCAGAAGCGGAGAGAACAGTGCTCGGCCCCCGGCATGCTCAACTGGTTCGGGCGTCTGGAAAATCCATTCGACTGACACGAATGTCGTGTCCCGTGCGAGGTCGATCATCCCCCTGATACCCGGTTTGTCGTCTTTCTCGGGACAGTAGGCTAAGCTCCAACCGTCCTCACGCTCATCGTCAACGATGAAGCGATGGCGCTCACCGAACAAATCGTCGACAAAGTGGGGAGCGAAGTCCGCTTCTAGGGGAGGATAAACCCACGAGTCGTAGGGCTCCCCTCCGTCGGTTCGCCGAACCTTGAAAGCATACCCATCCCGCTCGATACGCCGTGTCCAACTGAATCGCAGGAGAGACGAGGATCCGCGCTGACTCAAATTGAGGGCAGGAAGCTGCAGAGGGCCGAGTTTATCAATTGGCACGATAGTATCCGCCTCAGCCAGATACGTGGCAATCCCAAGGGTATCCATGACCCCTTGGTACCTCGAACGCGCGTTTTCCCAGAGAGCTCTAGCCCTCGAGTCGTCCCCTCGCATCTCACACGGGGCTTCTTCCCTGGTAACGACCAGACCTTCGAGTACCAATGGGGCCTCCGCGAGCATCAAGTCATAGGAGCTCAGCCCCGTTACCACAGGGACTTCGAGCGCCTCGAAGCCAAGGGCTCCAGCCCGAAGCATGACAGTTCGAACAGCTATGTCTTGTGGGAAGAAAAAGCTCCCATCGGAATCACTCAGAACCGCGGAAAGTCTTCGATCAACACTCCATGCCTCAACGGCCACACCCTCGAGGAGTATCCCCCCACTGGCTCTGACAACACCGGTGAGTTGGGCCGACGCAGCGCCCGCAAAAAATGCCAACATGGCTAATCCGAACACCACGGCAAAGCCGACTGTTCTCTCCCGATTGTGCATCCTTCCACCCCCTAAACCTCTCGCAACTCCCTCGGATCCATCACGAGAGGGGCCGCTCCATATCTTCTGGATGATTCTTCGCACCCAGAACGGTCCTCTCGTGAAAAGATCAATCATTAAAGAATTGGGCCTCTCCTAGCTGAACCATAGAAAATTCCGTTGAACAGCAGAGGGAATGCCGCATGAGATTGCGACCGGAATGTGATCTTCGGAGAAAAAAGGAATAGCTGGCCATCCCCTACGTCGGCTTCAATCAGAGCCGTGCCGCCCCTCATACGCTCCTGGCCCCAAGCCCAACCGCTCCGTAAAGGTTGATCCGTATCGAACCAGCCAATCCGTCTGACTCCGAGAGCTTCAAATCCGGGCTCCAACTCGAAAAGTGGGCTATGGCTAATCAGAACGTCCAGACGCTCATCCAGGCCGTGTGTAAGCGGGCTCGCGTGCTCAATCTTGAGCGAATGAACCGAACCAGGAGTAAAATACTCCTCTCCCGTGAGAGGTCGACCCTCCAACACCAGATGGTCATTCATCGGTAGCCCGGCATAATATCCGAGGACAGATGAGCTCCCAACAGCGATCACCGTACCTCCCGACCTCACGAATTCTAGGATTTCAGGTACACCACTGTCCATCGTGATACTTCCCAAGCGATCCCTATATTCTGTGGGAATACTATTCGGATCAGGTCCCGCCCCAAATCCGCTTCGACCACCAGCGTCCGGAGCCGGGACGGCGCCATCCTCCAACACCAGAACGTCGAACCGGTCAGCCAGATTTCCACTGGCGATCTCTGGCGGATAAACAACTTCAAAGTCGAACCCGAAGTCCTCCATGATCTTCCGAGTCCATCCCGAAGGCATCGACCCACCGTACTGATCCCAGAGCCCGATACGAGGCCGCTGGATCTCCAATGTTCCACCCGTCGGTGTGCTCACCGATTGAAAATTCACCCCGGTTTCCATAGCGAGGGTCATTAATTCACCGCGGTCAACCTGGTTGGCCGCAACGTAGAACGCGCCCTCGGGAAGATTTGCCTGCTCGGACGAGTCCAGAAGCCAGGATACGTCGCGATCATCGGCCAAGAGTCGATTCAGCACCAAGAACGAGTTGTTGTTCCGATGATCAAATACATATCCACTCCCGTCGGAACCGATCACTCGACCCGGCGGAGCTGCCAGAACATCATCTATATTCTCGAAAGGCCCGTCGAAGTCATCGAGGATGCGGTCGAACTCTACCCCCATCTGGAAGGCCAGCGTCCAACCGGCGTTATCGTACGGTGGGATCGGTGGTCCCCCCGGGTATGGAAAGTCATTGGGATGCTGCTGAGGCTCGAACATATCCATGACATGAGGACGAAACGCCTGAGCAGTCCTGACTACGTACGATCCCTCCGGATAGGTAGACGTGCCAACGGTGAAGCTCCGTGTCGCCCTGTGTACGTCCACGCCATTCTTGAGTAGGGTGTTCACGAATTTCGTGGCTGTAGCGAAATCAGGCTGATCCGAGGACATGATAAAGCCGCGCGGATCTCGATTACCCGGCTCCTTCAAGAGCCTCTCGTAATCGTCAACAGTTCCTACGGCATTCGGTCCCAACGCTCGAGCCGCATCCTCGGTTTCAAACGGCAGCACCGTCCAATTGTCCGTGCTGCCCCGCTGAATCGAGTTCATTCCCATCCGCCACAGATTGAACAGAAGATGGTCGCGGTTTCGTGAGGCGTAGTCCAAAACAGCCCAGTTCGCTGTCTGGGAATATTCGATCGATTGCCGAAAATGCCACTCGCCGGGCTCGACCGGAAGCGGGAGGTCTCCACGTGGCAACTGACGATTTGGCCTGAACGGAATCTCAATGGGCGTTGGGTTGCCGATCGTCTCCGTCAACAGTCCGATCATGTTCTTGAAATATGGTGTCGTTCGCAGACCGCCATTCCACCACGTCGAGTAGCTCGCCCCGGAGCGCATCGTGGCTCCTCCCTTCCCTTCGCGTACGAACCGGTCGTGCATGGCGGCTCCCACACCGTCGAGGCCCGTGATGATGAGAGGGTCTAGGTTATGGTTCGGCGGATCTCTGAACGGAGGAGCAAACAGGACCGTGCCCGACGGCCCTGTTTGGTGGTGATTGTACACGATCTGCGGAAACCACTCTCGATAGAGGACTCGATTGATGTTGGTAGTCTCCGCCAGTGCTGACATGTAGAAATCACGATTGTTGTCATGGCCGGCGTATTTTTCATAGAGAACCGGGATACCCCTCGTAGTTCTCTTCAAGGGATCCGATTCACGCATGTACCAGTCCGAAACCAACTCCATGCCGTCGGGATTAACCTGTACCGCGAGAATAATCACGTCCTCCAGAATCCGGAGCGTTTCGGGATCGGAGCGACTCACCATACGGTATACC
This sequence comes from Gemmatimonadota bacterium, assembly GCA_036336795.1. Taxonomy (GTDB): domain Bacteria; phylum Gemmatimonadota; class Gemmatimonadetes; order Longimicrobiales; family Gaopeijiaceae; genus UBA822. Next base: position 13,156 of record JAYZFL010000021.1, on the reverse strand, counting down.
AGCTCCATGAGCTGCTGCGCTCCCAAGACCTCTGTAGCGTGAAGGCCGCCATCGATCCAGACTACCGCCTTCCCTTCCTGGGCGAGTAGTTGCGCCTCTTCCTCCGATACCCCCTCCGCCTTGGCAAGACGACGGGAGATCTCCCGGTAACGATCCAAACGAGAACGGTTCACGGGTGAAGTGATCACAGCCATGATTTGCGGCCGCCCCTCTTCCGTGAGTCCGATGTCTTCGACCGTCATGCGGTCCGACTCACGGGCTAGTCTCTGCCAGTACTCGTAGAGGTCGCTATAGTTGGGCAACTCGTAGTCCGCTCCGATCTCATGCCCGAACTGCTGCTCGGGTGAGGTCACGGTCTCCTGGGCAGTGGTGGGAAGCGCCAGGACCGTGGAAAGGAGAACGATGACTGGGAAAGAAGCGTTAATGGAACGCATGGGCATCACCCTGAATTATGGGCTAACAAGAAGATCGCAAATTCATCTTCTTGCCCCGGATGTCCCACGTCAATCTGTTCAGCTCCGGCCACTCTGCCTTCTACCGTTCTCACAGACATGACTTATGTTGCCTCATGCCGGAACTGGCTACTCGATTCTAACAACGGGACCAAGCTCTGACGCACACCGTTGAACGCGTGTTCCTCGGGTGGGACCAGCCCGCGCTACCCGTAGCCGCTGCCCACCTTATCAAGCACTACGTAAAGGGGGGAGTGGCCGACCTCCGGCCCGCTACCGTGGTCCTTCCGGGACAGCGTGCGCGCCGTCGTATCACCGAGCTTATCCTAGAGGAAGCCGAAGCCCGAGGCGCTAAACTGATCCCACCAACCGCAACCACGGTGGGTAACCTTCCGGCCAAGCTGCATACGAATACCACAGCCCTCGCAGACGACGTTACGTGCCGCCGTGCCTGGTCGCTCGCCCTTCGCAGCACTAACCGCTCCACACTGGAGGAGATCTTCCCGAAGCTCCCCGACAACAGTGACCTCGTAGCTTGGGAGGAACTTGCTGAAATCCTCTCGGGGCTGCACCAGAGTCTGGCCGGTGAGGGTCACCGATTTTCTGATGTGGCCAGGATCTGCACCTCAGGGCCACTTTTCGATGACGGGCCACGTTGGCGAATAATGGCGCGTGTACAAGAGCGTTACCTGCGCCTTCTCCAAGAGGTACGGCTAGCGGACCAGTTCGAAGACCGCATGGCGGCCCTGGAATCCGGAGTTGATTCCTTCACGGGTGATCTTTGGTTCGTGTCCATTGTGGAACTTCCCTCGGTAACTCGTCGGCTTGTGCAAGCCAGTGGCGCTAAAGTGCGCGTACTCATCCACTCGCCAGAGGGCCCTGAGGCGGAAAGTGCCTTTGACGATTTCGGTCTCCCTTCCACCGACTACTGGAATGCGGCTCACGTCCCTGTAACCAACGAGGCACTTCACATAGTAGAGAGCCCTGAGCAGCAGGCAGACACGGTGATCAAGTTCCTGCGTGGACTCGATTCGGATTACACCACAGAAGATGTAGTGCTAGCTGTCCACCCCAGATCCGACGTCGTACCCTACTTGGAAGAACGCCTAAGAGCATGTGATGTTTCACCGCGCTATGCCGCCGGAACACCGATTTCCCACACAGCGCCTTTGCGCCTTCTCGAAGCTGTGGCTGACTACCGAGACGATCTCTCTTTCCTGGGCTTAGCGGCACTTCTTAGGCATCCGGACGCGGCTCCCCTGATAAACACGGGTGCTGGAGAAATCACCCATCTCGAGGCTATCAATGCGGCAGACCGATACCTCAACGACCATCTCCCGCACCGCCTGAAGAGCAACCTCCCTCATGGAAGGAAACAAGCGGCTCAGCTCCCTCGATTAGTCTACGCCCTTGAACGATCGGGCCCCCTGAGTCAGCTCAAGGGATACAAGGGCCTATCTCAGTGGATGCCACTAATAAGGGACGTTCTCCTGACAGTGTACGGTGACCGAGAATGGGATCGCCGAAGACTGGACCACCAAGGTCTTCTGCAGACGCTGGACCAGATTTCGACTGTAGCGACCGGCTTGTCCACTTTGCCCGAATCTCTGGATGAAGAGTGTCCAGGGAGCGCGGCTATTCGGGCCCTGTTATTGGGACTACGGGGTGAAGCGCTGCCACCGGAACCTCAGCGCGACGCTGTAGAACTGCTGGATTGGCTGGAGATTCCCCTAGATGATGCCCCTGTCGTCGTGTTCACGGGATTCAACGAGGGTCTGTTGCCTGAGTCTGTGCGAGGAGACGCATTCCTGCCGGACACACTTCGGAGCCTCCTGGGCCTGACGAACAATCAGGCTAGACTGGCGCGAGATGCCTATCGACTCACCACGGTGCTGTACTCAAAGACTGTCGTCCACTTCATTGCAGGCCGTCGCACGATCAAGGGTGACCCCCTCCTACCTAGCCGCCTCATGTTCCGGATTCCGGAAGAGGAGATAGCTACTCGGGTGCTTCACTTTTTCAAACGAGACGGCACCGATTCCGTGAGTCTTAGTTTGTCGGACCTCGGCCTTCAGCCGGCTGTTAAGAGCGAGTTTATCGTTCCTCCAGAACGTACCCTTAAGTACAAGGTACCTAATGTATTATGGGTAACTGACTTCAAGTTAATTCTAGGGGACTGTTATCGATTTGTGCTCAAGCGAATCTACGGCCTTGAGTACGTAGACGATACGGCTCAGGAACTCGACGCACTCCCTTTTGGGAACCTTGCGCACGACATTCTTCAGGCCTTCGGTCAGAAGGCGCTGGAATATCCACCGGCGGTGGATATTACCGATGCGGAGGAAGTGGGTGAGACACTGGCAGAACTCCTTGATAACGAAGTCTCCGTCCGTTTTTCCTCCGCCGCCTTACCTGCAGTAGCTCTTCAGGTTGAACAACTCAAGGCCCGCTTACGCACGTTCGCTGAGAAGCAAGCAGAATGGGCAAGCAGGGGCTGGCAGATTGTGGCTGTGGAGCAGCGAGCCAACGGTGACGGAGTCGAGTTTGAGCTCCCAGGTGGCGAATCGATCCTTCTCCAAGGCCGCATCGACCGTATCGACTACAATCCCGATCTTGAAGAATGGGCCCTGCTCGATTATAAGACGAGTGCCAAGGGTGAGAGCCCGGAAGAGACCCACCGCAAAACCACTGGGGAGTGGAAGGAACTTCAACTTCCCCTCTACCGACACATCGCCAGTGGCATCCTCGGTGAGGACGGCAAGCCTGTAGTCACGTTCGACAAGACTGGAGAGGCGGGTATCAAGCTCGGTTATGTCACTCTTCCTCAAGACCCGAAAAAAAGCGGGTTCAAGGTGGCCAAGTGGACTGAGCCTGACATGGCGTCTGCTGACGAAAAAGCCCGAGAAGCCATCCGCGAACTCATGAAGGGGAGCGTCGAGTTTGACCCCAAAGTTACGAAACCGAACGGGCGTCCAGGTGACGAGCTGGAGCCTCTTTTGGCACGGGGATGGAAGGCCTCAGAAAACGATTCCGACATCTGGGATGGCGAGAGCGATATTGAGGGAGAGGCACGATGAGTACATCACGCCCGCCCAAAGCACTTCCACGCAAGTTGGTGATAGCTTCCGCTGGATCCGGGAAGACGTACCACCTGGCCAGTTGCTTTATCCAACTCCTGGCCGCAGGTGTGCCGCACAGCGAAATCCTTGCATCGACGTTTACTCGCAGGGCAGCAGGAGAGATTCTGGAGCGAGTACTCGTGCGTCTAGCTGAAAGTGCCATTGATGCTGAAAAAGCGAGGACGCTCAGCCAGGATACCCGTAATGAGATGTTGGGTAATTCCTCGGCTTGCCGGACACTTCTAGCCAGGGTGCTCATCGACCTCCACCAGATGAACGTGAGCACCTTGGACGCGTTCTTTATCCGTGTGGCACGGAGCTTCTCCCACGAGTTAGGCTTGGCTCCAGGGTGGACTATCAGCGATGACGTGGCAAAGGATCAGCTTCGCACCGAAGCCGTGCAAACGGTCCTAGCCGAGTCCGACACGTCGGAGTGGACCGGACTCCTCCGAAGGCTAAATAAAGGTTCCGTGAACCGAGTAATTCACAAGGACCTCTTAAGAAGAATCGATGAGCTTCTGCTTATCCACCGGCAGTTGGACCCGAATACCGAGGATCATTGGATCCCGGACTTGGGTGTGCGAAGACGCTCTCGGGATGCGAATCTCCAGAAGAAGGCCGAGGATTTAGCAGATCGTCTCAGGTCGCTCGACGTGCCCTTCACTCAGAAAGACCCACCGGAACCGGATAAGCGCTGGGAGAAGGCCCGCGATCGTGGCGCAACTAATATCGCTGCTCTCGAATGGGCTGATGTCTTCAGTCAAGGGATCGGAGCAAAGGTGATAGCAGAGGATGGCCTCTACTACAGCACCCTTATCGACGAAGACTTCATTGAGATCTTCGAGACAGCCAAGAGTCTGGCTCAGGCCGACCTGTCTCCAAAGTTCAGGCGCCAGGGCAAAGCGATGGGCCGGTTAGCCGAACTCCTACAGACCGGTTTCGAAGAGGTGCAGAGCCGAATGTGCGCTTATCGATTTGAAGATATCCCATATCTACTGGGCAAACTCGATCTCGCGGGAAGTCAGGACCATCTGCACTACCGCCTAGATCAGAAAATTCGGCACATCCTGATCGACGAGTTTCAAGACACATCCCTATTACAGTGGCGTGCGCTTTCACCCGTCGCTGACGAACTGCTTTCGGGGCATCTCGAGGAGCGTGCCGGAGTCATCATAGCCGATCCCAAGCAGTCGATCTACGGATGGAGGGGAGCATGTCCAGAATTAGCGCATCAGGTAGGAGAGAAGTACGCCCTCACGCCCACATCCATGACCAAGTCCTGGCGTTCGAGCTCCGAAATCCTCGATTTCGTCGCCAAGGTCTTCGACAAAGAGAAGATGCCGACCAATAAGATCATAGGGCAGTTTGATGTGGGCTCTAAGGTCGTCACGGATTGGCTAAAGGACTTTACGGAAATCCAGCCAGCAAAGGACTCACCTGGCCATGTTTGCATCCACCTCACTCAGAGTGATAGAGGGGCCAGCTCCATCCAACCGAAGGTTCTTCGGCGCGCCGCTGAAGTCGTCAAGGACCTACAGGGAAAGATGCCAACCCGAAGTATCGGCGTCTTGGTGAGGGAGAACAAAGTCCTGAGCTATATCATGGACGAACTTCAAGATCTGGGCGTGGACGCTAGTGGTGAGGGGGGCACAAGCCTAACGGACACTCCCCCCGTTAACGCTCTCCTCTCGCTCCTGAAGCTAGCTGACCACCCCCTTAATAGCGCTGCCCGGTACCATGTAGCGTGCTCGCCCGTTTCCGAAGTGGTGAGGTTCAGGGATTATACGGATGACGGCGCAGCCCGAGATTTGGCAAACCAAGTCCGGAGTGGACTTGTCACTGATGGGTATGGCCCTACGCTGGCAGGGTGGGTTCAGGATCTCGCACATAGGTGTGATAAGAGGGAGGTTCAACGCCTGCTTCAATTGGTGGAACTTGGGTACCGTTGGGACGACCGGGCGACACTTCGACCGAGTGACTTCGTTCGCTACGTAGCTGGTGAGTCTATGCAGGATCCATCCTCGGCCAATGTTCAAGTGATGACGGTACACAATTCGAAGGGTGGAGAGTTCGATGCAGTGGTGCTCCCGGACCTCTACCACCCTCTATCTCCCAAGGCTAACCGTGTGGCCATCCCCGAGAGGGACTCGAAGACAGGACCAGTGGTGCGAGTATATCCGCTTGTTAATAAAGACCTTCGGGCCCTTTTCCCTACGGTTGAAGGGCCGTATCGCGAGCAGGAGGCGATGAATCTGCGGGATCAGTTGAGCGTTCTCTATGTAGCTCTAACTCGTGCTAGGTACGCTTTGCACTTGGTCCTACCCCCGGAGGGGGGACGGGCAAAAAACAGCGCCCGGCTAATCCGTGATGCTTTGGACCTAGACGATACGTCAGCTGACGATAATGATGTATTGTGGGAATCCGGGAACTCCCGGTGGTTCAAGGAGTTTGGTGATGAATCAGATTCTACAGGAGTATTGAACCAGAAAAAGTCTCCCAAACGGCAGGACTCACTTCTTCGCCCCTCAACAAAGAAGCCCGGTCGGAATCTAGCACGCCGCAGTCCGTCAAGCCTCGAAGGCGCTTCCAATGTGGATCTTAGCCTTCATCTCAAGCTTGATGCGGGTCCAGCCCGCCAACGAGGCTCCGCGGTGCACGCCTGGTTGGAAAAAATTCAATGGATTGAGGACGGAGTCCCGGATGATCACGCCTTGCATGCCCTCGCAGGCAACGTGGCCCCTGGCATACGTGGCGAGGACCTGACAGCTCTCGTTAAGACATTTCAGGGATGGATGGAGATTGAAGAGGTCCGGCGTTCCCTCAGTCGAAACGCGTACAATGCTGTTCCAGGAACCGAGCCACGGGTTGAAAACGAGATGCCGTTCGTCCGGCATGTGGACGGGGAAATCCAGGAGGGTTTCATCGACCGTCTCGTGCTAATTGAGCGTGATGGGCAGGTCGTGGGCGCTGAAGTCCTCGATTTCAAGACGGATGAGATTAAGCCCGGTGACGGTGGCACGCTTGCCGACCGCAGGGAGTATTATCGGCCACAGATCACAGCCTACTGCGACTTCGTGCAGGAACAATATGGACTATCCGAGGACGCCGTCGATGGCAAGCTCGTGTTCCTCGGGGCGGGAGTGATCAGTAAGGTGGTTTGACACTGTCGGGGTCCCCCCTTGTTCTTAAGGCACCAACGCTCCAATAATTCGGTGTATGGCAACGCTTCTTTGGGTCCTCGGCATCTCCCTCTCGATCTCCTTCCTCTGCTCCGTTCTAGAGGCAGTCCTACTCTCGGTTACGCATTCATACGTGCAGGTCCTGAAAGAGCAAGGGTCCAAGGCCGGGCGTTATCTAGAGAGGATGAAGGAGAAAATTGACGAGCCTATCGCAGCAATCCTGACGCTTAATACGATCGCTCATACCGCAGGCGCAGCGCTGGGAGGCTCCATCGCAGCCAGGGTATTTGGACAGACCTGGATCGGTGTCTTCACGGGTGTCCTGACACTCGTCATCCTCCTCTTCTCCGAAATCGTCCCAAAAACTATCGGCGCTACATTTTGGAAGTATCTGGGCGTGCCATCCGCACACGTACTCCGATGGATGGTGCTACTCATGAAGCCGATTCTTATTCCCCTCAATTTTTTCAGCAAAGTATTGCGGGGCTCTCGAGGATCGACAGTAAGTCGAGCTGAACTGGAAGTCCTAGCTCAAATTGGATACCGCGAAGGAACCATTGACGAGGATGAATGGCAGGTCGTGACGAACGTGATCCGCCTCGACGAGGTGACCGTAGGAGAAGTAATGACTCCGCGCACCGACATGATCGCGGTCCCTCGTGAAGCCACAGTCGACGAAGCCATCGGGATCATGCTCGATGAAGGTCACCTCCGCCTGCCAGTCTACTCGGAATCCTTGGACAAAGTCGAGGGTCTTCTCCTAGCCCGTGACCTTTGGAAAGCTCAGCGTGATGGGGTTCGGGAGATCTCCGGGATCGTACGACCGATTCAATTCCTGCCCGCCACTAAATTGGTCGAAGACCTGATCCCGGAGATGCGTACCCAACGGGCCAAGATGGTTATCGTCATAGACGAGTTCGGAGGCACAGCCGGCCTGGTTACACTCGAAGACCTCATTGAAGAGATCGTCGGGGAAATCCAGGACGAACATGAAGCAGATGAACCCGTGAGTTTCGAAGACCTATCCGATAACCGTGTTCGCATCTGGGGTGGTGTAGCGGTTCGTGAAGTTAATGACCGACTCGGCCTCGAGCTCCCGGAGGACCCGCACGACAGATTGAGCGGTTATGTCTTCGGAGCCCTTAACCGGGTCGGGCGTGTAGGTGACGTGCTTAAATTTGACGGTGGCCACTTTCAGATCACGGAGATGCGTGGACGACGAGTTGAGTACGTAGTCCTGATTCCCGCGACCTCCGACGATGGCCAAGACACTCAGTGATTCCCCTACTTGGCTAAGAAGATACGACCCTACTTATTCTCCTGAGCCACGCCCTCGACTTGGATGGTCTGTGTCGGGTATGCGAACTCGATCCCCTCTTCCTCGAAACGCCTGAAGATCTTGAGGTTTATCGACTGGTGCACTTTAGCGTAATCGGCAAAATCCGGAACGCTCACATAATACACTGTGTCAAAGATGAGAGCCGAGTCTCCGAGTGACTGAAGGAAACATCGATCGAACCGAGTATTCTCCCGAGCCTCGATGATCTCCTGTACGAGGCCCGGAATTTTCTCGAGCTGTTCCGGCGACGTTCCGTATGTCACTCCCAACCCGAAGGCACAGCGGCGCTCCTGGCGGCGTTGGTAATTCCTGATCCTACTGCTGAGGAGATCGGAGTTCGAGAACACCAACTGCTCCCCGGTGAGCGCTCGTACCCGAGTACTCTTTAACCCTACATGTTCTACCGTTCCTGATAGATCTTCGACCTGAATGAAATCACCTACGACAAAAGGCTCGTCAAAGATGATGGACAGGGACGCGAACAGATCGCCAAGTACTCCCTGGAGTGCCAACGCAAGAGCCACCCCACCGATTCCGAGAGATGCGACTAGAGGGCCGACGTCAACTCCCACGTTATCCAGAGCTAGCATGACAAAGGTAGCCCAGACACCGAAGCGAACTAAGAAGGCGACCGCACCGAGCGCTGTCGACATAGTGGGATCGGACTCGAACTTCTGCTTTGCCCAACTGTCCAACAAATAGTTCACGATTCCGTTCGCCCAAAGTGCACCCTGGATCAAGAATCCAAGGATCAGCACCGTAGACAGTCGGCTGTCGATCTCGGGAGGAAGGTCGAGCGTCACGGCTCCAGCGTAGAGAGCGACCAGAGCCACGAAGAGAAACTGGGTCTTAGCCAACAACTCGGCGATCAGATCGTCGACCTCCGTATCAGTTTCTTGGGCAATCGTCTTCAGTCGCCTCAGAACCAGTCCGATAACACTCCGCACCAACACCATGACTATGAGAGTCACAGCCAAAGCGATCACCCAACTCTGCAGGGTGTTTCCGAGAAACGATGTGTTTAAGAAATCCGTCATGAAGTCTCCGGAATTGCTCAAGATCCCCGTCGATAGTGGATTAGTTCACTAGGAAAGTGTCAGAGAGAACCACTATGAGCAACCATTTCCAACTTTGTGACCACGGTATTCAAGAGGTCATTTGAGTTCAGAGGTTGACACACTCGAAAGCCATCTCTATCATCGCGTGTGCCACATGTAATTTCACCGTCGGAAGGGGTGCCTTGAGGACCCGCGACCTTCGGATCGGCAGCTCCGACCAGGTCTTGGTGGAAGTGTCTCCACCGACCTGGTTTTTTCTTTTTGGGGCGACCCATGTACTTCGCTATACCCCCTTCCCCACCCAGCACCAGAAGGAGTTACACCTATGAGCCTCGATTCCCTACTCTACGAAGTCGAAGCGTTTCGTGAAGAAATGGAAGACTACGTAGACGAGCTAGGTTGCCGAAACGGCCTTTCACTCACCACTCCCGAAGAGGTCCTCAAATACGTTGAAGAATACGGAATCAGCTCAGTCCGTATCTGGTTCACGGACATGATTGGATTTCTGAAGTCCTTCTCCATCACCCCGCAAGAACTTCCCGGTGCGTTCTCCGAGGGGATGGGATTCGATGGCTCGTCAATCGAGGGTTACCAACGGATTCAAGAGAGCGACATGGTAGCCTTTCCGATCGCCTCTACGGCGCAGGCGTTACCATTCCGACCCGGCGGATCACGTTCACTACGCATGTTTGCCGAGATCCGCACTCCGGATGGTACCCCGTACGCTTCTGATCCACGGACCATCCTTACGAAAAATCTGGGGCGACTGAAAGAAAACGGGTTCTCTCACATGAACATCGGTCCCGAGGCAGAGTACTTCTACTTCAAAGACGAGACCGGGCCCAGCTTGCTTGATCAGGCGGGCTACTTCGACATCAACCCCGTTGATATCGGTGACGACATCCGCGAAGTGACAGTCTTCGCGCTCGAAGCCATGGGAGTACGGGTCGAATACCATCACTCGGAGGTAGGGCCCTCCCAGCACGAAATCGATATCCGCTACCAAGAAGCTCTGCTCATGGCGGACAACCTCCAGACCTACAAGTACATCGTGAAGGAAGTCGCTCGTCGTTGCGGCGTGTTCGCCACTTTCATGCCCAAACCAATCGCAAGCGAGAATGGCAGTGGGATGCACGTTCACCTTTCCGTATTTAAAGACGAGTCGACAAACGCATTTTACGACAAGAAGGACCCTCATCACTTGAGCGCGACAGCAAAGCACTTCATCGCGGGTGTACTCGATCACTCCAGAGAGATCGCTCTCATTACGAATCAGATGCACAACTCCTACAAGAGACTCGTACCCGGCTACGAAGCTCCCGTATACATAGCCTGGGCGGAACGGAACCGTTCAGCTGCGGTGCGGATTCCGCTCTACAAACCAGGCAACGAGGTGGCAACGCGTATGGAATTGCGCTTCCCTGACGCCACGTGCAATCCATATCTGGCGTTTAGCGTCATGTTATCGGCCGGACTCGATGGTCTGAGCAAGAAGACTGAATGCCCCGAGCCGATGGCCATGGACCTGTATCAGCTAACGACGGTCGAGCGAGAGGAGATGAATATCACCGCTCTTCCACACGACCTCTTCGAGGCCGTTAAGGTTGCTGATGGCAGCCAATTCCTGAAGGAAGCCATCGGAGAAGATGTCCACCGGAAACTAGTGGAAACGAAGCTCGTCGAAGCAGACAGATTCCGTCTGCACATCTCGAAAAAGGATCTAGACGAGCATTTGATGCTCTGACGAGAGGGTTAATGTCCGAAGGGCGACACTGCCGTCGCCTGCAAGGTTCTGGCTGGAACGAGTGGCGGGCACCAGGGAATCAATTCCGGTACCCGCCACTCGATTTTCGAAACTCACGGTCCGTACCCTCAGCTGTTTCCTGGTTCGGACACGATACCCTCGTCGCCTGCCTCGGACGAACACAGCCGATCTCTCTGCTCTTCCCTCCAGAACGAAATAGCGAGCAGTACCGCCCCGACAGAAATGGCCATGTCGGCCACGTTAAATATGGGCCAAAGCATCACACCCAAATCGATCGGTCCAATGAAGTCGACCACACCACGATCCCAACGCATACGATCGTACAAGTTGCCCAAGGCTCCTGAGATTACGAGAGACACCGAAACGAACCGGAGCCAGTCTCGAACCTCTGCCTGTATCAGGAGAACGATTAGCAGCATCAGGGCAAGAATCGTAATCGGGATGAAGAACCAACGAGGATTGCTGCCCAACGAGAGGCCGAACGCTGCACCCCGATTGAACGCGAGTGTAAGAGGGATGATCCCACCGAATAACTCGATCCGTTGCCCTCCAGCAAGCGCCGAAAGAGCCCAGTTCTTTGTGATTAAGTCTGCTAGAATCACGATCGGAAATATACCGGCTATGACGGAAATTTTCTCTTTCACTGGCTTTCTGGTTTTCGTGGAATCCGGAATACTTGAGGCGCCCGAATTTCGCAGAGGTTCTCTTCGAACGCTAGAGCCTACACGGCCTTCCCAATCTTACCCTAGGTAGCGACATTGCGCAGCGCTTACTCAACTGAGTCACTACGCGATGAACCAGACTTAAGGAATCCATTCATGTACCTGATCGGGTCCACTCACGGTCGCACCATTATTTCCACGCTCTGGGTGCTGTTGGTGTCACCCCCCTCGTTGGTCGCGCAGTCCAACCCATCGGTCAATTCAGGTCCATGGCCCCCGGTAGCTACCTTCTCCATTCTCGGCTACGACGCTGAAACCGGAGAGATTGGAGGCGCGGTGCAATCTCGGGTATTCTCGGTCGGAAACGGTGTGTTGTGGGGGGAAGCGGGGGTTGGAGTCGTGGCAACTCAGGCAGTAGTTGATGTGAGCTATGGCCCGCAGTCATTGGAACTCCTACGACAAGGTTTGATGCCGGCACAGGTCATCGATCGGGTGCTAAGCGACGATCCTAACCCTCGTCCGGAGCGCTGGAACATCGAAGGACGGCAGTTTTCCGTAATGAACGCTCGCGGAGAGGTCTCCACCCATACCGGTCCAAGAGCCAGTGACTGGGCGGGTCAGAAGTTGGGACGGTATGTCTCGGCACAGGGCAATATTCTGGCTGGACCCGAAGTAGTAGAACAGATGGTGCAGGCCTTCGAAGAAACGGAAGGCCACCTGTCGTTCCGCCTATTGGCCGCTCTGGAAGCCGGACAAGCAGCGGGCGGTGACCGTCGGGGTATGCAATCGGCGGCGATGCTGATCGTCAAGGAGGATGGGGGGGTGTGGTTGAACAACGACGTAGTGTTGAGGCTCCAGGTGGACGACCACGATCAACCGATCCGGGAACTTCGGAGACTCGTGGAGATCGCTGCAGCCCGGAGAAACCGTCGGTGAGGCCGCTCCCTTAACTGACTGAGGAGTTGTGACGGCGTAACGAGAACTAGAATGCTGTTCTAACACCTGCGTCATAACGCCCTATGGCCTTGCTCGTTCTTCGTGTTATGTACCGAATAAGGCAGAGAGACCCACGTCCGAGAGGTACATGCCACTGCTTGAGTGCCCTGAGCCAGGGACGATCATCTCCTGGTGCCGATGGGAGCTAGAGAGCCAGTCCATGAAGCGTACAAGGGTTTGACCTCGCTCAAACCGATGTCGACCCTGCAGGTTCGCACCACAGCTAACATCTAATTGCGCACTGAGGGTATCGGCGCTCCCGAGGAGGATACGAACGTCCCGGCGCACCAACTGGGCCCGGATCGTGTCCATTCCAACCACAGTTGCGTAGTTGTAGAGTGATCGCAGGCCGTAGTGCCAGTCGTCATAGTCCGGACATCCTGATACATCGGGGACGACGAAGGTGCTGTCCACTTCTCGCTCGGCACGGAGGTAGAGATACGTCGATGGATTCGCCACAACATAACGAAATGAGACGGCCCCGAAGTTCTCCTCAGCACGACTCGCAGCGGCATATCGGTGGGCGACTTGTCCGCCCGCCGAATGACCTGTCATAACAATTTCTGTCAGTGCCGGAAAACGTGAT
>JAYZFL010000020.1:0-40740 GCA_036336795.1 Gemmatimonadota bacterium | reverse complement strand
CGAAGTGTTCGGTAGTGACTATCCCACAAAAGACGGTACGGGAGTTCGTGATTATATCCACGTCTCGAATATCGCCATGGCCCATATACTCGCTATGGAATCTCTTGATAACGTTCCCAATGGAGCTTTGAATCTTGGCACAGGTAATGGTTACTCTGTATTGGAAGTGATCGAAGTGACTCAGAGAGTCTTGGGGTGTGAGATTCCCCGAAAACATGCACCTTCCCGCCCTGGTGACCCCGGCAGCCTTGTCGCGTCACATAAGAAGGCACAGGAAGTTCTTGGCTGGTCGCCGAAGTACACTCTGGAGGATATCATAAGATCTACCTACGAGTGGCGAAATCACCCACAGTATTGATCTGTAATGCTGCAATAGGGCGGGTGGGTTCAGTCGCGAAGAAGCGCGATGTCGGGCTAACCTAAGAGCGTGAGCTCATCTATCGTGCCCCCGCCGAAGAGGAGTAGAACAAACCACAACTCAACCATCAACCGGGGGCGAAAGCAACCGGGGAGCGCCTAACTCTTAAGGTTGATGTAGGCAATGAGATCCGACGCATCACGTAGAAGGTCTGCCAGGGTCGTGGGTCAAGTTGCCAGGGACATAACGGAGGCTGGACCGAGAAGTGTCACCTTGTAGATGGAGCTAAGAAGATATACGATCTTTGTACACCTTCTGCGTGACTCGCTGGCGGGGCCAGCTCCTCTCCAGAAGTCCTCAACAACGTTAGCCCCCAGGCGCCTGGTTCACTTCCCTTCTCTAACCTCCCTAATACAGGGTCCGCAATAATTAAGGAATAAACGTTGATTATCTCGCAGACACCTTTACGCATCTCTTTCGCTGGTGGCGGAACTGATTTGAAGGAATTCTGGGGGAGTGAACCCGGCAAAGTACTGTCGTCTTCAATTGACAAGTACGTGTTCGTGGTGATCAAGGAGCGTTTTGATGACTTGATTGTCCTAAACTACACTGCCAGAGAGACTGTTCATTCTGTTTCAGATATCAAGCATGACTTGATTAGAGAATCAATGCTGAAAACAGGGATTAATTCCGGCGTGGAGATCACCACTCTGGCCGATGTCCCGTCTGAAGGTTCCGGTTTGGGCAGCAGCAGCAGCATAACAGTAGGCCTACTCCATGCATTCTATGCTTTTCAGGAGAAACAGGTCACTACAGAACAATTGGCGCAGGAGGCGTGTGAAATCGAGATAGATATTCTTTCTAAACCCATCGGCAAACAGGATCAATATATTGCCGCCTACGGAGGTTTTCGGGAGATAACATTCCATTCGAATGATACCATAAAAGTAGAAACTTTAAGGAACCATGACTCTCTGCGTCGTGAGTTTGGCTCGAACTTGCTTCTTTTCTACACGGACATAACTAGGCAATCGTCCGATATTCTTGCAAAGCAGAAAGCAGAAACCCATAACAAGATGCAAATTCTCCGACAAATCAGGGATACGGTTCCACACGTTCGAGACGTTCTCGAGAATGATACGTGTTACCACGAAGTAGGACGCATCCTCCACAATGCATGGGGATTGAAGAAGCAGCTTTCCGGGAAGGTTTCCAACCCGGTGATCGACGAAATGTACCACAGAGCACGAGCCGCTGGCGCAGTAGGCGGGAAGATCTGCGGAGCCGGTGGCGGTGGCTTTCTCCTGGTTTATGTGCCGATAGAGAAGCAAAGCGCTGTGTGTGAGGCGCTGAAAGATTACCGGGAGTTTTCGTTCGTGCTGGAACCGGATGGGAGTAAGATCATCTTTAACAAGAGAAGATCTCATGAGCAACCGGACGACCAATAAATGACCGATAGTGAGCGGATTTGGCTAAGGAGTTACCTAGATCTTTATAAGACTTCCATCTTCGATGAGTCAGTGCATGGTGATCTTTTGGAGGCAAGAGTTCATTGGCAGGATGCCCAAACTCGTGGGAATAAAGTCATTTTCTTGGGCAATGGTGGTAGCGCAGCTATAGCGAGTCACTGCGCGGTGGATCTGACCAAGAATGCGAAAATCCGTGCCGTAAATTTCAACGAAGCTGACCTCATCACTTGCTTTGCTAACGATTACGGTTACGAGGAATGGATGGCGAAAGCCGTTGACTTTTACGCTGATGAGGGTGACGTCGTGGTACTCATCAGCTCCAGCGGCCAATCAGAAAACGTGTTGCGTGCGGCAGAGAGAGCCAAACAAGCGGGAATCGAAGTCATTACGTTTTCAGGTTTCAAAGCCGATAATCCCCTGCGGCAACTGGGTTCCATTAACTTCTGGGTGGACTGCCAGGCCTACAACGTTGTGGAAATGACACATCACATCTGGCTGCTTGCAATCGTGGATTTGATTATCGGTTCAGCGGAATATCCGGCCTGAGAAGTTAAAGCGGTCACCTTGCTAAAGACGAACTACAGGTAGTATTTTCGCGACCTAGAAAGGTTTAGTCCCTCCGGTGGTGCTTATGATTTGGTTCCAATACTCGCCTAGGAGTGCGAACGAACCTCGTCGGTACCTGTGCCTTCAACCCTCACCACCCCTTCTTCCCCATCCACCATATCGGACATGTAGTCTCTCTACGGAGAAAGTCGTATGACACGGTCAAGCCTATCCACTGCGATGGTCGCTCTTGGCGTCATTTGGGTTACCTACTCTTTGATCCCCATATCCGCCTTGGGTCAGGGACCGGACGGTCCGCATCCACCGAACTATGGCAACCCTGGTGATCCCCTACCTCCGGGACAGCGGGGCACACCTAACATCAAGGTCCTCGGCAACATACCGCTCGGAGGCTACCTTCACGTTGCGGACGTCGAGGTCGAGCAAGAGTTAGACCGTCCTTACGCATACGTCTCAAAACGCTTCGATCCGACGGGCATGGACATCATCAGCCTAGAGGACCCTGAGAATCCAGAGCTAATCTACTCGTGGAGGATCGAGAACTCATCCCTCCATCAGGGCTCTGGTGCACTTGACGGCCGATACTTCAAGCTTGACGGCCGATACTACATTGTCCAATCCACTCAGTTCGGAGCGGGCGGTCCGGATAACGACCTGGGGGCCATTGTCTTCGACGTCACAGGGTTACCAGACCCCTCCACTGTTCGGGAGGTGGGTAGGATCACCGCCCCCGAAACACCCGGTGGATTCCACAACATATTCACTTACAAACATTCCGACGGCCGGGTGCTTCTTTTTACGACGGTGAACGGCCCACATGCAAACATCTACGACATGGGCAAGTTCCTGGCGGGAGACCCCGCGCAGGGCCTGGTGGGGCAGGTGCCTGTCCCGGAATCTGCGTATTGGGCAATGCGTGGTGGAAGGGCCAGCTGGCACGACTACTACGTCGGCTTCGATCCTGCCACGCAACAGGATCGGCTTTGGGCTGGGGGTACGGGCGGCTACTTCGTCTTTGACGTGACAGACACCTCCAATCCCGAGTTGCTAGTGTCGATCACGGGGGTCCGTGGAGTCGCCCACGGCCATACCTTTACGCCGTCACCGGACGGCCTTTTCGCCGTGGGTGAAGTGGAGAACCAATGGCAACCACTCCGACTCTTTGATTTGCGGGATGCTTGGTCTCCCGCCGGCAACCCAGTGGTTAGTCGAGCAATCAGCGCATGGACCGCGGACTACCAAAACCTATCACATAACCACGAGGTCCGTTGGCCCTTCGTCTTCGTCTCAGCCTATGAAGATGGGCTTCAAGTTTTCAGTATGTTCGACCCGTACAACCCACGGACCGTAGCTTACTACGATACCTATCCCGGCCCCCATATGGCCCGGGGCCACGGCAACGTGAATCTGGGTGCATGGGGTGTCGACGTGCGGAACGCGGACGGGCTAATCGTGGTGAGTGACATGGTCAGCGGGCTGTGGACTTTCAAGATGGAGGGATTTCCGGGGTGGGACGGGCGCAACTGGAGTATGCCCAACATTTCCAGCGCCCAAGACTGGGACAACGGACCGCGCGGCCCTCAACCACGAACGACAAGTGATGGGGAAAAGGGCAACTGACTTTCTAAGAGACTCCAAGGGGGAAAATGTCTACAGCAATGGGGATCCCCCTAGATGCACCAGGAGAAAAGAAAACTTCCTAACAGAATCATGCTAGGTCAAAGATATTAGTGAGAGGCCCGTTCTTAATCTTAGGGCGCGGGATCCACTCTGAATGACATCGACATCCCCGAACCCACGTGCTCGGGGATCTGGCAATTGAACATCCACATGCCAGGATTGGACATCTCGACCAAAATGTCGACCGTCGAACCGACCGGCACGAGCACCGTATCTCTCCAAACGAAATCATTCAGCCGCACACCGTCCTGTTCCAGGACCAGGAAGCGTTGTCCATGGAGATGCATCGGATGATTCATGGGGTGCAGTGACTTCGGATCGTTGAAGAGTCGAATCTTGACGACATCACCCTCCGTAAATCTCCATCCCATGGCCGGTCTCAGCTCCTGTCCTTCTTCTGTGACAGCCGCATCGGGAAGGATCCAGGTCACCTCCCTACCTGTCGCTAGCCAGTTCATCATAGGCATGGTTTCATTCCACTCCAGCGGTGGAACATACAACGTATCGATAGCCATCATCTGACGAATTGGTATGAGCAGTCCTTTCGCCCTCAGAGTGAGCACCAATTCTCGGGAAGGGGTTTGGTCAAAGTAGGGGCGAATCCGATCAATGTCGGCTTGAGCCTCCAAGTGCTCTCGGAGGAACCTAAATGTCTCTGAGTGATCCACGGCGGTCGTTTCGTCAGCGACGAACACTGTCCCCAACGTATCGATGTGAGCATAGAATTCCCCACGGGCATGATCGATCGCTTGAATCCGGCTGGTCAGCGGAAATTCACCCTCCACCTCGAACTTGACCTCCGCTACGTAGCGCTGCCCTGGAGCGATGAGGACGCTTCCGACCCAAATATCGCGCTCAAATTTTCCCAGGTCTCCAGCAATCAGCTTGATAGGCGCTGAGCCCCAGCTGAGGTTGAGGATCCGTGTATTGGAGGCGTTAGTGAGTTGGTATCGTACCACGTCCCCTCTCTTTACTTCGAGATTTCGGCTCGTCTTACCGTTGATCAAAATGACGTTGCCGAATCGACCCATGAGTGCGTGAGTAGGAGCCTCCAAGCCCCACGGCACCAATCCCAGTTCATCGATCAGTATGTCGTCGAGGATTAACGTTTCTTCGTGGTTGACCGGATCATAGTAGTCCGGATTCGAGGACTCTACCAAAATATTTCCGTAAAGACCTAGGTCCTGTGCGATTTCCCCGCGTTGATGGGGATGATACCAGAAAACTCCTGGGTCCGGGAATCGAACTTCGTATTGGAAGGTCTCACCTACCCTCACTGGGCGCTGTGTCAGTCCCGGAACTCCGTCGAAACGATTCTCCAACCGGACGCCGTGCCACCGGAGGGTCGTCGGAAACTCAATGTTGTTCGTGAAGTTGATGGTGATAGTCGAATGCTGTTCGACTTTCAACAGGGGTCCCGGGTACTGGTTGTTGAAACCGTACATGATGACGCTCTGTCCTCCGATCTCACGGCGTACCAGCCCAGCCGTGAGGTCAAGCACGTCTCCGTCGGTCAACTTGATCATCTCGTGAGGGACAGCATCTGGAAGCATACCGCGCTGCATTTCGTCGAGATCCCGTCCTGGAAGGAACGGTTCGACCGTGGGAATCTCTCCCTCCAGAAAAGGCATCATGCTCATGTCCATCCCCTGCATCGGGGGCATCCGCCATCCAGTCAGATCTTGCCCAACCATGTCATGCTGCATGCCCGGCATGTCCATTGGCATCACATCCCTTGTGGGCATCGGAGCGATTTCCTCAACATCCACGGATGCCGTAGTGCAGGACACACACAAAATGGCTGTCCAAGCTAGGCCAAAGATCGTGAATCGGGTCGTCTCGGAAGACGTTAGGGCCATGTATGACAAAACTCTCGCTCTCCTACTAGGCTAGTCCAAGCCGACTGTCCCAACCGACTCGAGGTCGTTCTGGTCACTCTAAACTCAAGTCCGTTCCCCTTGTCCCGGAACTCGGGGATCGTCCCTCAGATTCAAGGCCAAACATCATTGTTCCAACCGACCACCGCAAGGAAGATCTTGGCACAAAAACCGCCTATACTGGCGGTCTTTTGGAGAACTATGTGCACTAAGCATGAGGTCATCAGAGGACCGCAGAGCGTCCCACCTGGCTGGTGGAACGACTCTACCACAGGTATCATAAGATCCTTCGGCAGGAGCTTGACCTGGCCAGATACTCAAGAGGTACCCTCATGAATCGGAGACGCGCCAATCCCAGATTTCTGACCCCGGCTCTGACCCTGTGGCTCATGTTTCTGAATGCTGTACCGGTGGTCGCACAACGCCCACCGGGAGAACAGGGAAGCAGAAATGTCCACGTTCTGTCACACATTCCGTTAGGGGGCGGCGCGCCATTGGCGAATCGGCCTGACCTCTCCGGGCTTGATGCAATGGGGAGGCGCACCGCGGATATCGAGCTGGAACAGGATCTCGATCGGCCTTTCGTATACGTTTCTAGTCGCTTTCCACCCACCAGTTTCTCGATCATCAGTATCGAGGACCCTGAGCATGCTGAGGTGATCTACAAGTGGACCGTGGACAACCCCATGCTCCACCAGGGCTCTGGAGCACTCGACGGGAAGTATTTCAAGTCGAATGGACGCTACTACTATGTGCAGTCGTTCCAATTCGGGGGTGGCGGACCCGATTCCGACCTGGGTGCAATCGTTTTCGACGTGACAGGGTTGCCGGATCCATCCCAAGTGAGAGAAGTCGGAAGACTCCAAGGTCCGCTTCAACGAGGCGGATTCCACAACATTTTCATGTACAAGCACTCCGACGGTCGGAACCTGCTCTTCGCTACAGTTGGTGAACCATCGGCGCACGTGTACGACATGGACTTGTTCTTGGCCGGTGACGACGACTTCGGGCTGGTGGGCCGGGTACCGAATCCCGATGGCACGCGCGGCTACCATGATTACTACATCGCTTATCATCCGGACAGCGGGCAGGACCGGTTTTACGGAGCAGGGGCGGGCGGGTATTACGTCTACGACATAACCAACCTAGACGACGCCCAGATGCTCACATCTATGACTAATATCGCCGGGGTACGGTACGGGCACACCATCACGCCAACTCCAGACGGACGGTACGCTGTGACCGAGGTCGAACACAGGACCGCACCACTGTCGATCTTCGACTTGAAACCGGGGTTGGACGGCGATGTCCCCACGATCAGTCGGCCCATCGGAGCATGGACAGCAAACTGGAAAAACTTTTCACATAATCATGAGGTGCGTTGGCCGTACGTCTTCGTGGCTGCATTGGACGACGGGATGCAGGTGTTCAACATGATGGACCCCACGAACCCGTATACTGTGGGATATTACGATACTTGGGACGGACCAGACGGTACACTTGCGAATCCGAACTCCATGTTCCAAGGGGCATGGGGAGTTGACGTGCGGAACGAGGACGGTGTGATAGTCGTGAGTAGCTTCATCACCGGGCTGTGGATATTGAAGATGGATGGCTTTGAGGGCTGGAACGGAGAGGATTGGGGCATGCCCAATATCTCGAGCGTCCAAGATTGGGATAACGGACCAGTACCGCGTTTCAGGCCGGTTTCTTAGTTATTGGAAGGCCCGGTAAGTGATCACCCTGGACTAGATTTTATGGGGGGAAGGAACACAGCGTTGCAGCTCTCGCCTTAAACACCCTTGGTGACCTTATTCGAATACGGTGCGTCGTATTCCTGTTGGTCCGTTTTCCCAGTCCTGTACCGTAGAAACATTGGGCATGCCCCAATCCTCTCCGTTCCAGCCCTCAAAGCCATCCATCCGGAACGCCCAGAATCCGGTTGTGAAATCGGACACCACAATTAGTCCGTCAGCGTTTCTCACGTCCAGGCCCATCGCGCCGTTCGCCACCTCGGTGAAGAACGACTGACCTCCGCCGTACGCGAAGCTGTCCGGCATGTCATAGGTGTCGAACTGACCAATCGTGTATGGATCAGTCGGGTCCATCATGTTGAATACCTGCATACCCTCCATATAATTGGCAACGAACACATAAGGCCACCGCATCTCTAGGTTGTGAGCGTGCTTCTTCCAATCGGCAGTCCACGCACCGATAGGCTTGTCCACTATCCGAGTCTTTCCGGACAAACCAGGCTCCAGATCATAGACCCGAATAGGACTGTAGCGGAGGTGACTCTCAGCGATGGCGTAGCGCCCATCTGGGCTAACCGCGAATGTGTGATCACGCGTGACTCCGGGAACGCACGCTACGGAGGTCAGAAGACCCGGATCTTCAGGACGGCTGATATCGAAGATATACGTGCCGACCGGCTGGGAAGCTCCGTAGAAGCGGTCTTGACCAGTCTCATGGTGATAGGCGACATAAAAGTCGTGATAGACTGACGACATCCCTTGGTTCGCGCAGGGGAACTCGGGCACGGGGATCCGGCCGATGAGGCCGCTTTCTGGATCCCCGGAAAGAAACTTCTCCATGTCGTAAATATTTGCATGTGGCCCAGCGGCAGTCGCGAACAAGAGCACCCGACCATCCGAGTGCTTGTAAGCAAAAAGGTTGTGAAAGCCACCCGGTGTATCGGGCGCCCGTATCCGTCCCACTTCTTCGATTTCGGCGGGATCAGGCAGGCCGGTCACGTCGAAAACAACTGCTCCGAGGTCCGCGTCGGGACCGCCCTGGAGAAACTGTAGTGCTTGGACGTAATAATAGCGGTCATTCAGCTTAAAGTACTTTCCATCTGTACCGCCCGATCCACGGTGTAGTTCGGCGTTCTCAATCCGCCAGGAATAGATGATGTTCGCCTTCTCCGGGGTCGAGATATCGAGAATATCGACCCCACCCAATTCCCAACGCGAAACGTAGACGTACGGGCGCGTCAACTCCTGTTCAATTTCAATATCGCCAACGCTGAACGCCCTCCCGAGGGGAACGTGCGACACGAGCTGGATGTTGGCACTTCCTTGCTCGATTTTCCCGTCGGGTGGTGGTGACTGTGCCGCCATCATCCCGGGCTTTCCGGCGATTGCCATTGCAGCGAGTAAGATTGTCCCCAAAAAGTGCATATCACGGACGCGCTGCATTGGACTTACCTCCGATTTGTCGAAGACTGAATCGGGCCAATCTTTGGTCCGTGGTTGACTCCCGTCCGGACACTAGGTCTACACCGTTGTCAGCAGTTTTCCCGCTCGAAGGGTCCGTGTCCGGCCGTGGAGTGCATCATTCCGCTCCTGGAAATCCCCTGCAACAGAATCGGCCCTTCCCAGGCGTTGCCATCCTTGGCACGATCAGGGTCCCAACTCCCGGGGCGCTCCGCGGTGAGGAAGATGATGAACTTGTTGAAGCCCACCTGTGCAGACAGCTCATGGTTCTCGCTCAGCACTCCGAGCCTGCGCATGGGTACCAAATCCGGCGGGGACGCCCAAACCGTGTAGTCGACATTCCGCGGTCCGCGGAGGCCCTCTACGGAGATGCTTACATCATAAAGATAGCTTCCGTCCACTGACACTGCGACACCGAAGGGGGATTGCGCAAATGTCGTCTCTACCTTCCCAACCGCCCCTGGGGCTGTCCTCGTAGGCGCCATTCGAATTCCGTAATACTCAGCCGCTGCAGTGGGGAAAAGTGCAGTTACAACGCAAGGACCTAGGACAGGTTCATTTCCAGCATCTCTCGGTGAGGCGACCGCTGGAACCGTCTGCCCAAAAGGCGTAAAGAGGAAAAGCGCGATTCCGAGGAGCAGGATGGGGCCATGAGGAGTCAATTGGCGAGGCAAAACAAATTTTCGGTATCGAAGCATCACTGATCCTTCAAGAAAGCCCGGATTCACAGCTCTAAGACCACGTGAAAAACTATTCCGGGACAAGTTGGGTCGCAAGATGACCGACTGCTACGTAGTTCCACACTCGTTGAATTCGACGATTAATGGTAGGGATCGATCAACACATATGAACCGCACCGAAACGGGTCGATTTAAGAGATACGTCGTTGGACTCCGTCCGGTCCGTTTTCCCAGTCCTGGGCACTCGAGTTGTTGGGCACACCCCAATCGTTCCCATCCCAACCTTCGAACCCGTCCATCTTAACGAGCCAGAAGCCCGTGACGCCGTCGCTGATAACGATCAATCCGTCGGCGTTCCGAACGTCCACTCCCCAGGCTCCCTGGTAAACCCCCCAGGTGTACACACTGTTACCCCTAGCGGGGCGCGCGTTATGGGGACCGGGATACGTGTCATAGTAACCCACGGTATAAGGGTTCGTGGGGTCCATCATGTTGAATACCGAAAGTCCTGTCTCATAGCCAGCAACGAACACGTACGGCCAGCGCACTTCGTGATTGTGGGCTAGCGTCTTCCAATCCGCATGCCATGCTCCGATGGAGCGGTTAATGTTAGCCACCGCCCCGTCCAGCCCAGGCTTCAGGTCAAAGATGCGTAGCGGCTGATACTGGAACTCCGTCTCCCCAATGGCATAGCGGCCATCAGGCGTCGGAGTGACCGTGTGGCCCCAATTGATTCCAGGCACACCCGTTACTGTGGTGATTAACTCAGGCTCCTCCGGCTCCGTGACGTCGAACAGGTAGTAGCCGCCGCCGCCGCCGCCGTAGAAGACATCCCGCTGCGTCACGGGATCAAATCCGACGTAGAAGTCGTGATAACCTTCTGAAAGCGCACCTGGAGTAGGCGGTACGGGAACACCGCCCAAGTATCCCTGATCCTCTTCGCCGGCCACGAACCTTGCCATATCGAACATCTTCGCGAGGCGCCCATGGGTGGCAAAAAGAATTACGCGGCCATCGGAATGCTTATAGACGAATATGTTATGGAAACCCCCACCACCCTCAGGGCGAACACGCCCCACCTCCCTTATGCGTGACACGTTCGGTAGGCTTGTGACGTCGAAAACGATACCACCCACGTCAGAGTTTGGACCACCCTGGCCGAATTGGAAGGATTGGATGAAGTAGTATCGGTCATCAATCTTAAACTGCTTCCCATCCATAGCTCCACCCTGGTGTAACTCCTGGTTCTCTATCCTCCAATTATAGATGACCTCAGAATTCTCGGGATCGTCAATGCTGATGACGTCGAACCCCTTATCCTCGGTTCTCCGGGACACATAGACATACGGTCTAGATGGCTCCTGTTCCATTTCTATGTCACTAACGGTCAGGTGCGCGCCTAGGGGGATGTGCGAGAGCACGTGAACGTTAGGGCTACCTCGCAACCCCGGTGGGCGTGGGTGGGTCTCAGAGGCACTTTGCGCGGACGCATCCGTGGCTAGGAAACCAGACAAAGAGACCCAAAGGAGTACGTTCCGCGCCAAAGCCCAATCCACTTTCTCAATCAATGAGATCACCTCCAGAAACAAAAGCCACCGAGTCGTCAGACAACATGCTGTGGGCCGATTGGTGACCGCAAGGAAAATCAAGGAGGGAAGTGGAAGGAGCGTCCTCCAGGCTAAGCACGGTGCGTGATCAGAACAAATTGCCCGTTAGCACGCTCACTCACTCTGGTCAACTAGCGCTGACGGGTAAAGCCTCCACTTCACGGGATGGACGGCACAGAGTCTTATCTTTTCTAGGAGATCGGCCTTTGCACGCCGTCAGGGCCATTGTCGTAGTCCTGTACACTAGAACTATTAGGCATGCCCCAGTCGTTTCCGTTCCAGCCCTCAAACCCGTCCATCTGAATGGCCCAAAAGCCCGTCGTCATGTCGCTGATAACAATGAGACCGTCGTGGTTGCGGACGTCCACACCCCAAGCGCCGTCGTAAACGCCCCAGGTGAAATTTCCACCACCCCCGGCACCACCCATGCTCCCTGCGTTGTGAGGTCCGTCAAATGTATCGTAATACCCCACTGTATAGGGGTTAGTCGGGTCCATCATGTTGAATATCGAGAGTCCAGTCTCGTAACCGGAGACGAACACGTACGGCCAGCGAACTTCGTGGTTGTGGACCACTGTCTCCCAGTCAGGCGTCCACGCCCCGATAGCTCGATTGATGTTGACGGTCTCACCCCGGGCAGCAGCCTCATTACCAGGCCCCAGATCGAAAAGACGAAGGGGCTGGTACTGCCACTCGGCCTCACCCACTGCATATCTCCCATCGGGGGTAGGGGTAAACGTGTGTCCCCAGTTGAAGCCCGCCACGCCCGTAATCGTGAACATGAGCTCCGGGTCCGCTGGGCGTGAGATGTCCCACACGTAATACCCACCACCACCAGCACCATAGAATCGATCCTGCTGTGTGGGTGGGTCGAACATAGCGTACAGATCATGATACCCGGTGGACAAGTCCCCTGGGTTCGGTGGAACCAAGATGGTCCCAATCAACCCTTGATCGTCATCGCCCGCCACAAACTTCTCTAAGTCGTAGAGCTTGGTACCCCTGGAGGTGGCGAACAGGATGACTCTGCCATCCGAGTGCTTGTAGATGAAGATGTTGTGGAATCCACCCGGAGCATCGGGAACACGGAAGCGGCGGACCTCTCGGACCTGCGTGACGTCAGGAAGACCGGTCACGTCGAAGACCACACCGGCCACTTCCGAATCCGGACCGCCACTCCCGAACTGGGTCGACTGCAGGTAATAGTAGCGATCATGAATCTTAAAATACTTCCCATCAACACCACCCCGGCCCTGGTGGAGCTCTGAATTCTCGATACGCCACTCATAGATGATCTGGGCGTCTTCAGGGTCTTTGAGGTTCACTATGTCAAAGCCGGTCTCGTAGAGGCGTGACACGTACGCATACGGCCTCTCCGGATCCTGCTCCATCTCAATGTCGCCCGTCGTGTATTTGCCGCCGAGGGGGATATGTGAAAGGACATGGACGTTAGTGCTCCCTTGCAAACCCAAAGGCCTTGGCTGCGTCGCTGATGTCTGGGCCAGAGCAATTCCACTTGCCGAGAAGATCAGA
Source organism: Gemmatimonadota bacterium (assembly GCA_036336795.1). Taxonomy (GTDB): domain Bacteria; phylum Gemmatimonadota; class Gemmatimonadetes; order Longimicrobiales; family Gaopeijiaceae; genus UBA822. Next base: position 27,754 of record JAYZFL010000020.1, on the reverse strand, counting down.
CCAACAGCCGCGGTCACAATCCCACTTATTCTTGAAAAACGGTTTCCAAACATGGCACCACCTTTATATACCTTGAGCCACGGCCCACAACTCATACACGATGTCCTCGAACGATCAGCTGGACCTCCCTACCATAGCTTCTCCAACTCATCTTCCAAACCAGTCATCTCCCAGCGAATTAGCGACACGGGAATCATCCCAGCAGCGTGGAACTCGTCGATAAAGCGTCCAAGACTGAACTCGTCCCCGAGCTGCTGCGCCCGATCTGCCAGTAACTTGTCGATGGCCACTTTCCCGATGACGTAGCTGGTTCCGTACGTGGGTTGCTCTAGATAGAGCTGCTGTTCATTCCACACCGTGTTGCTCTCCGAGGGCATCCACCCACGAGGCGTCCATTCGGCCGCAAAGTCCACGGCATCCTGGATGGTGAACTCGTTGCTGTGCATCCTGAGCCCAGCCAGTGCACGAGCGGCTCGCTGTGCGAGCAAGATGTAGACGAGCTCCTGCACCCTGGGGAGGTCGTCCAGATATCCGGCACCCATAGCGAGTTCCTCCATTCCCGTGGCGAAACCTTCGGCGCGAGGGGACCAGATGTTATAGAGAAGCGGGATTCTTCGAATGGGGCTTGCATGTGGCTCGGCATCCATCCGGGCTAAATCAAACCAGTGAGTGCCGTGCGCCCGCATAGGCAGAAAGTTTCGGTAGCTCACGTGGTCAAAGAACCCCAGATCCCTCGGCTGCGGTGAGAACCGCCCCTCCCGAGCCATAAGTGCAGGCTCGGCATAGGCTGGAACGGTGAAGAGATCTTCCCGATCGAGAAAGTTGACAAATTCTTGCACGGCAGCCCGGTATTGCCTCTGATACTCCGCCTCACTGTCCACTACCTCAAACTCGGGAAGGTCCCGGTTCTTGTTCTCCAGAAGCCTTAGGTAGGCCCACGATCGACCTAATTCACGCTCGATAATGGCCTTCTGATCGGCCCACGTATATGGCAGGAGTTGAACGTTCTTAAGATACCAATCGTACTCCGCCACTCCGATGCCCGAAGGTGCGGTCATGGATTGTTGCCGCTCTTCGATCCAGGCCGTAAAGTCGTCGACCGCAGCCTGGGCTCGCTCTGTCTCTATTGAAAGCTCCGGATGGTCTCCAGCCACTCCATCCGCCAGACCTCTCAACGTCTGGCTCACCGCCCCCATGACTCGCACGCTGAGGAACCAGAGGTCGGCAGCCTCTACCACGAGATTACCCTTGGCCTGCTCGAGGATCGCTGGGATGGTATGGACGCGCTCCTGAATCTCAGCAGCGCTAGTCTCAGAGAGGGGGAACCGGTACGCCCAGAGCTCAATAACGCCATCCATGACCTCGCCTTCACGGGCAGGGACATCAGTTTGGGAGCCATGCACAAGCATGTAGAAGGCGGGGTTCCGCGCCCAGGGTCGAAGAACCCGATGATCGAACTCCAATCCGTTCATCTCAGCCCGAACGATGTGGTAATCCACTTGCTGAGAGATGGGCCATCCCCCTGAATCGAGATTGGCCAAGCGGGCCTGATAGCGGGTCAGTTCCTGCAACTGCCGGCTCATGGCCACCGCAGTGTAATCGGGCACTCCATCGGTCACGGTGGGCTTCTGGAAGTCGCGCCACTCCCCGTGGAGCGCCAGCAGGTCTTCGTACCGATTGTTCTCAGCCGTGTGCGCTCCCTCCCTGTCCGGTAACCCCTGGCAAGACGAGAGAAAGAGCAGAAATGCTAGTGCCACCGCAGAGTGGCCTCTCACGGTACGGGTTTGCATACCAACCTCCTACTTATACTGCCAGCCACCCGGCGAGGTAGCGAGCGGCGTACAGACCTTGTCTTTCCGACACAGTAAGCTCCCACCCAGGGAAACCCCAAGTTCTTCAAGCAATGGGAGAGCCAGAAGCAGTAGAAACTCCCTGAACTCGCTTCTTGAGATCAACTTCCATTAATGGGAGTCCGAACGAGCCTTCGTCAGCGATTATGGGACACCCACCACCGGAGCTCTGGGCATTCTCCCGTCGCGCATGGCCGAGTGGTAGAGAACAGACGCCATCACGACTGCAGCCTGCTTCAAATCCTCCTCTTCAACACGTTCGAAGGTGTCCACGTTGGTATGATGCGTCCGAACATCGTAACCGGTGTAGTCGTGAATCGCCTGAAAACCTGGTAATCCAGCCCGGATGAACGAAAGATGATCGGTGCTCCCGATCCGAGCCATCGTCGAAATGTTTGCTCCCAAGTCGTTGAAGGGCTCGAGATAATCGTCCATAATTTCCCTCGCCGCCTCATTACCCTCCATGTAGAACCCGTAGATCGGCACGAACCCATTGTCGAGGTTGTAGTAGACAGAAAACTTCTCGTGTGCGCCCTCGTTGTCATCACCCTGTAAGTGGCGCTGCACATACTCTCTGGAGCCCAGAAGGCCCTGCTCTTCACCACCCCAAAGGGCTATCCGAATCGTACGCCGAGGTCGGACTTCAAGAGCTTTCAGAATTCGGAGTGCTTCCATCACGACCGAAGAGCCATCCGCGTTGTCTGTAGCACCGGTCCCTGTGTGCCAAGAATCGAGATGCGCTCCCACCATGACAACCTCGTCACCTATCTCCGGATCCGTCCCTCCGAGTTCGGCAATGACGTTGTAGGCGTTAGTATTGTCCTCAAAATATTCCCCGGTCACCTCTACCGCCATCGTCACCGGGATCTGCTGCTCTAGAAGCCGCGCGACCAAGTTGTAGTGCTCCGCAGCAAGAACTACTGACGGAACAGCACCCTCTCCCGGATCCCGACCGGTGACGAAGAGCGTACCATGCTCTCCGCGGGTCGGTTCGAGGATCACGCCAGCACCCGCACGCTGTAACGCGTCTGCCAGAGTCCGCTCCGCCTGCTGCCGTCTCTGTCGCTCCGCCTGCTGGGCCGACTGCTGCGACGTGGATGGGACAGGGGCCGGTGGAGTTAGCCTCTCTTCCATCAGGGGCTGAGGACGATCTTCTCGGATGAAGTTGGTTTCGATGGGCCGGCCGAGAACGATCGCCCCCTCGAGACGTTCTTCAAGTGCCTGCAGCTCCACCGGGGACACTCCACCAAGCATGATCGGCTCTGCGACGAGCCGACCCTTGGTCGACGCTGACCACCCCTTCGGAAACCCTATCATGGGTAAATACCGGGGTTCAAGCATTTCGACCGAGAATCTCTCAAGATCCCATCCACGACCAAACTCCCACTGCTCAAGATGGACGTCCTCAAATCCCCACTCGATCATCTTTTCGTGAGTCCAGTCGACCGCCTCCCTGTATCCAGGTGAAGCAGTCAGTCGGGGACCAATTACGTTGGTGAGATGGTTGAAAACTTCCATAACGTGAGAATTTTCAAGGCCCTCGGCTCTGATCTTGGCCACCATCGCTCGGTCAATTCGCTCTTGAGCACCTAGTGTGAAGGCCTGTCCGAAAATAATCAGGAGTGACAAAACGATTGAACGCATCATAGTACATCTCCCTTGTTCAATATCCGGCACACAGTGGTTCAGATAGCGCCACCGACTCCGAGGATCTTGTCTCCTGTGGGCACGGCGCACGAAGCGCAACCCGTTTTGGGTTCTTTTCAGACATGCAGGATAAGCCGACGACCCGGCAAGGCGCGAGCGGTGCTTACACTCCGCTTGTTCAAGACCCGTCACAGTGGCTACCTGGGACTACCGGATGTTCCAGCCATTCACAGGTCCGCCGTGGAAGAACTTCTCAGGCGTCATGATACCGTTCTGCTTGAACACAACACCATCCTTCATCACGAACTGGACGTCGCGCAGCGTGTCGATATTCTCCAAAGGGTTACCCGGGACCGCAATGAAGTCTGCAACAAAACCCACTCTGATGGGACCACGTTCATTTTCGGTCTCGCTGACTCTATAGCCGTTCACGGTCATAGCCCTGAGGATGTCAACGTCGGCGATTCCGGCATCCTGCCAGGTCCGGATGAACTCGATGGCAACCTCGCCCCTCGTCATTCCGGGCACGTAATAGTCCGCGTCCGTCGAGTACGTTAGAGGTACCCCGTTCTCGTACGCGTTAGCGAGCCCAGCCAACGTCCGCTGGTAGCGAAGTTCTGACGTGTGTCCGACGAGCGTGATCGGCGTCTCAGTGCCAGCGCGGAAGATCCCCTTCTCGGCCATACGCTTATGCATCTCATCAGTCAGACCAGAATCGTGGGCGATGGACCAGATTCCAGCTTCAATGGCTCGGTCCGCCCCCCGCACCGTCTGCACGTGACCTTCTACTTTTAGCCCGATCTGCGCCGCCTCACTGATGAAGAGACGGATGTCATCCACCGAGTATCCCCACGGTTTACAGTCCACACAGATCTTGATGACAGTGGCACCGAAGAGGGCGTTTTGACGAACTGCTTTGATGATTTCGTCCTTTGTGTCGGCGTCAAGGTATTCGGGATAGACGATATTCTTATCCATAGCCATCTCGGGCGTGGGAGAAAATTGTCCACCCATACCACCGATGATGATGCCCGAGTTGATGATCAAGGGCCCCGGAATCCACCCTTGTTCGATAGCCAGTCGAAGAGCGGTGTCAGCGTAATTGCCGTTATTTCCCATATCCCGGACGATGGTAAAGCCCGAGGAGAGCATTTGTATGCCGTTCGATGCCGCCTGGATGGCTCGGAGAGCGGTGCTCTCCATAACGTACGTTAGGTAGTAGATATTGCTCTCAGGATCTTCCTTGTAGGTCAGTGCCAGATGATTGTGTGCGTCAACGAGGCCCGGAAGAACCGTGAGCTCCGACAGATCGATCACCTCTGCACCCGCAGGAATAACCACATCGGAGCCGATGGCCTGAAAGATCCCTCCCTCCACCAAGATGATCTGATTTGAAGCAATTGTGCCCGTTTCGGGGTCGACCAACTGGCCAGTGCGAATGGCCGTAACCTGTGCCGCGGTCGTGGACACCGTGAAGAACAACAATCCTGAGAATTTCAGGGCGAGCTTCGATTTCCATGGGGTTTTCATCCGTCGACTCCCTCACGAGATTGGTATCTGTACACCGAGGATAGCTAGGGGCAAATCCCTTTAGCGAGTTGGGATAACGTGAGGGGCACACCCGAACCGGTCAACGTTGGCATGTGGACGTCACGCATATTCCGCAGGAAGGGTTATATCATGCCTCGCTTCTCTCGCATCACCCCGTCGAGCTCCAACCCGCGTTGATCCTACTGACTAATGGCTTGACGTTTCCGAAGAATCTTCGATACCCGGTGAAGGAAAAGATCTTCTCCCAAATTCAAGCGATCCCTATCCCACACTGATTCTTGATCTAGGCGCCGGTCTTCGTCCAAAAGAGGATGACCCCACAACCTGCTCCCGTACCGCCATACTGGAGAGGGACTTCTGCTGCGCGCCGATACACCTCGACGGCTGCCAGGGCTTCAAAGGGAACGATAAAATCCAACGGGAAGCCAGCACCCATACTTTGTGGAAGGCCGTCCACATAAATCTGAGGTGAGCAGATTCCTAGAGTGCCACGCACATAAACTCGATCGCCAATCACACTCACGCCCAGCATTCCGAAGAAGAGATCCGTGGTACGGGTGACGTCCGAGTTCTCGATGTCCCTGGGTGTCATAAAGTAACCGAGACCCTCTTGCATTCGCCGTGAAAACCCGTTCAATGCAAGAGCTGGCTCCTGGCCAATCCGCTCGGCCTGTACAAAAAGCCCATCCATGGTTAGAGCCTCTGCAGGGACGCGGAATTCTACTGTGAGCTCCCCATCCTTACCCAACTCGAACACGCCGACCGTAGTCTCCCGATGCCCGAGAGCCGCCGCCAAAAGTAGGAAGTTTCCGGGATCCGGGGAGGTCAGCGAAAACCTACCCTCTCTATTGGTGATCGTGGAGGTAACAGAGTCGCCCGACTCGGTGAGTAGAGCCACGAACCCGAGGTGGATCGGCGTCTCGCTATCCCGCTCCATTAGAGTTCCCCGGATGGTCTGAGCCTTCAGGGACGTGGAAAAGTGGCCACAAGTGGCTAAGACGCCACACACCAATAAAGTAGTCCGCAAATACGAAGCCCTGGACACTTGTCTTCCTCTTCTCTACTTCCTGGCCCGTTGTAGCGTTATCGAACTCAAAACACGCTCGAACGATTAGGCCAAGTCAGCGCGAACGAGCCAGGCTTAGTCTGGAATGATATCTTGAAGAGCACACGAGTGCACCGGGCCGAGCCCCCCTCAAAACCGCCGATGCTTGCGGCACCCCTCCCAACCATCCTAGCATTCATAGGAGCCCCCGTCACCGATTGGGGAGCGCGCACGACCCACAGCGATAGAGGAGTGTTTCGATGAGCGGCAAGGAATTTGGAATCGATCGACGGGAGTTCGTCCGCCATAGCGTCGGCGTGGGAGCCGGCGCCCTGGCTCTAGGTCACCTACCGGAAGAAGCTACCCGTCCGAGGAGTCAATCAGCTGGCCTTCCGATCATCATCACGAGCCATTCGAATGATACCGCCCGAGACGCTATGCGACAGGGATGGGGTATTCTTTATGGTGGTGGTACGGCCCTGGACGCGGTCGAGCGAGGAGCCAACGTCATCGAGGTCGATCCCAACGATTCCGGAGTCGGCTACGGTGGGCTTCCGAATGAGAATGGAGATATTCAGCTCGATGCGTCGATCATGGATGGTAGAACTTACAACGCCGGTGCCGTAGCATCGATCGAGAATATCAAGACGCCGTCGTCAGTAGCGCGCTTGGTCATGGAGCGGACCGATCACGTAATCCTCGTCGGTGCTGCCGCCTTGGATTTCGCCCGGTCGTTTGGCTTCAAGGAAGAGGATCTGCACACAGAGAGATCTCGGACCGCTTGGTTGAGATGGCGAGAAGAGCACAGTGAAAGTGATGATTGGGGCCCTCCTGATCATCTGAAAACACCGCCGGGTGAAGCGGAGGAAGATCGGGACCCGGTCGAGTTCCACTACGGCACGACCAACGTGCTGGCCGTCGACTCAAATGGGAATGTGTCCGGCATCACAACCACCAGTGGACTAAGCTGGAAGATAAACGGCCGTATTGGCGACTCCCCGATCATCGGGGCCGGACTCTACGTCGACAACGACATCGGTGCAGCTGGAGCCACCGGTCGCGGGGAAGACGTGATCAAGTCCTGTGGGTCGTTCTACGTCGTCATGCGTATGGGTCAGGGACGGTCCCCACAGCAGGCATGTGAGGACGCCATGGAGATGATCGTTCACAAGTATCGGAACGTGAACCCAGACTTCTTTCCGTCCGAGAAATTCGTGGCCATCAATAAGGACGGGGAATACGGCTGTGCTTCGATGGGAAACAACCGAGGCCTTCCAAGAATGACGATCCGTACTCCGGACGGCCTAGAGGTCTTCGAGGGAACCACTCAGTATACCGGTTAGGGTGCGATCCACTCTCCCGGCAAACCGCTGGGCCTGAACGCGAGGCCGGCCCTAGTTTTTGCGGGTGAAGCCTGCATCAGTCGAGTGTTCTTCTGATGGTACCCTGGATCTCCGTGGTCTGGATGAGGTTGATCAATTACGGTCTGCTTAGATCCTCAGACTGGAGAAAAAGCGGCTGACTTCCTCCGACCAGAGAACCGGCTGTTCGAGTGCCGGAAAATGCCCGCCGTGCAGTGGTTCACTGTAGTGCACTAAGTTGTACGTCCGCTCCACCACGTTGCGGGGTGGCGCCCACGGCTCTGCGGGAAACCTGGCGTAGCCGGTGGGCACTTCAACACGTCCAACGACCCTGCTTCCTGGAAGCGGGTTGGAACTCTCGTAATAGAGGCGAGCGGCGGAGAGTATGCGCCCAGGCAGCCAATACAACATGGCTGTCGTCAGGATATCGTCTCGAGAGAAAGTCTCCCAGAGATCATCCCCGTGCTCACTCCAAGCCCAATATTTTTCAAGCACCCAGGCTAACCATCCCACAGGCGAATCCTGTTGTGCGTAGATAAGCGTCTGCGGGCGCGTGCCTTGAATCCTTGAATATCCTGTCTCATTGCGCTGAAATCTAGCTATGGCCTCACGGTAGTCGATTTCATCCGGTGAAGGATCAACGCCAGCGGGTGGCGAAGGGGCACCGAAAACGAAATTGAGATGCAGCCCGACCAACGAGTCAGGATACATCCGGGCCATCTCTGTTGCGATGATCGCACCCCAGTCACCGCCCTGAACACCATAACGTTCATGCCCTAGCAGCAGCATCATCTGATGTAGGCGTTCTGCCATGCGGACCGGACCCATCCCAATCTCACTGGGCGCATCGGAAAACACATAACCGGGAAGAGAAGGCACAACTACCTTAAATCCGGGATCTCCATCGACGCCCCTGGAGAGTCGAGGTGCCGCTTCATGGAACTCGTAGAATGATCCAGGCCATCCGTGCAGGAGAAGGAGCGGGAAGCTCGACTCCGTAGCTTCCTCATTGTCGCGGTCGTAGATCACGCAGTGAAGTAGATCACCCTCAATGGATCCACGAAGATGAGTTAGCTCGTTGAGAGCCGCCTGGACCGGGAACCAATCGTATTCGTTTCGCCAATAGGCGACGAGATCCCTGAGGATCCGGTCAGCCGTTCCTGCAGACCACCCAGTGTCAAATGGCATTTCCGGCCATTTCACACTGTCGATTCGTCGGTGGAGATCCTCGATCTCCTCAATAGAGAAATCGATCTCAAAGGGTTCGAACAGGCGAGAGCCTCCCTGGAGGTCAGGACCTTCAGAAGTCACTCGTGCCCGAGGAGATCCCCTGAACCCAAGACCCAGTGCACCCGCTGCTCCGAGAAGTGATCCAACAGCTTGCCGACGGTTCATAGTTCTTCTCCAGAGGGCTGTGACGGGTCAGATGCACACGATGGGTTCGCCATCCAGGTCCGGTAATCAGCGAACTGAACTTGCCGTTGGGCTACAGCTAATTTCCAGTAAAATTGAACGTGATTTCACTCTCTCCACCCGGATCGAGCTTCACCACCTGCGCTCGGATCCCGAGGAAAGGATGCCACGCTGTGATCGTGTATGCGCCTGGTGGAACGTCTTCCATAACAAAGCTTCCATTTTCCGACGTGGCAACCGCGTAGGGGCTGTCGGCAGCGTAGATCCATCCTTGCATGAAATCATGAGCATCGCACTCCAACCGGATCCGACTTCCTCGTCTTGGTCGCAACGATTGAGTGATCACTCCTCTCTCAGGCGGCTGACCAAGGTTGAAGAGTGTTCGCCCTCCCTGCTCCATCAACTCCCAGGCATGAATGTTATGGAGAACCGGGTCACTGTTTACGATGCTCATGTCAGTCCACTTGGGAATCACTTGGAGGTGGGGTTGAAAGATACAATCCCGTTGATCCACGACACGGCCTTCGAACATGCTCGCGGACCATTCCTTACCCTCCTTTACGCCCTCAATCGCCACCACGACTCCTAACAAGCCTCCATCCACCACAACCGAGACGTCGGAGCGCTCCCGATAGCCGAACCCGCAGACCTCCTCGTCCTTTGTGACCAATAATCTCTTGGGTGCGGGTACTTCACCTCCAAACGTGACTCTTCCCTGAAGGACAGCACCATTCTCAACGGTAACGACCCGATAGTCGCCCTGAGCACTCAGGGGTTCCAAGCTCGGAGGCAACAGGCCAACTGCCATGCCTAGCGAGATGGTCACCAATTGAACCTCAAGGCCTCTCTTGCTGTATAGTGAGCCAAGCATAGAGCATTTGACCCCTTTGAGTGGCAGGGAGATCCCTATCACCACTCGTATCCTTTCCGGAGGACTGACTTGAGGGCCATCACCGGACTTTCCATCTGCCTAACACTCCTGGGATCTACCCTAGTCACCAGTGGGGAGGAAGTTGCCGTTTTACAGGTCGATACGGCCAAGGACGCTGCGGTGTCATATGACGATGTTCAGCGGGTGCTCGACGCGAAGTGTGTCAACTGTCACTCAGGTCCCAAGGCTGCTCGAGGGCTGCGTCTCGATTCCTGGGAATCACTGACGGCTGGATCCGACCATGGTGAAGCAATCATCGCTTTCGACGCCCGTCGGTCACTCCTGGTCGAACTGACCACGAAGCTCGTGGGAGGGCCACATCCAGCTGAGATAAATTCCATCACCCTCAACGAGGGTGAAGTGTCACTCGTGAGCGACTGGATCAATGAGGGTGCACGATCCAAAAATGGAGAGATCCCGTTCGCGGGTGCGGACCAGCTACTCTATGCAGCCAACCAAAGCGTGGCGATCGTTTCAGTGATCGACATGGAAACTAACATGGTAGTCCGTAACGTGGACCTCCAATCCCTCGGCTTTCCCGAGAACGCCTGGCCCCATCACATCGCCGTCGAGCCGGATGGCTCACACTGGTACCTATCTCTCATCGCCGCCAACCAGATTCTGAAGTTTGACAGTAACAACGAGTTGGTGCAGAGCATCGATTTCGTTCGACCTGGCCTGCTGGCACTCGATCCGAAGAGAGAACATCTCTTCGCTGCGAGATCCATGGCCGCCGTTTCTCCCCCACAGGCGATCGGCATGATCCGCCGCTCTGACATGAGCTTTGATGAAGTGGATATCTTCCTCCCGAGACCGCACGCCTTGGCGGTTCGGCCGGGATCCGGTACGGTCTATACCGCGAGTTTGGCCGTCAATCAGATCGCCATGTTCTATCCGGAGGACGAGGCCATCGACCTGGGCATTCTAGAGGGAGATCGGCCCCACACTTTCATCGGGTTTGCGATCTCTCCAGACGGTCGTTGGATGGTCGGTACAACTGAACTGACGGCTTCTCTGTTTGTTTTCGATCTGAGCCGGGAACCCGACATGACACCGGTGGACACAATTCCCGTAAATGCAGCGCCTTGGCATCCCGCCTTCACTCCAGATGGCCGCTGGGTGTACGTCGGAAACAATTGGGACAATACGGTGAACGTGATCGACATGGAGACGAGAATGCTCGCCAAAGTCATCGAGGGTGATGGTCTTGCGCAGCCTCACGGTGCCGCGGTTTCACCGGATGGGCGCTTCGCCTACATCTCCAGTCGCAACCTCGAAATGCCCGAAGGTCACAGCAAGTATGGGCACATGTATACGCCCCGATACGACCTAGGAGACAACGCTCGGGCCGGAACGGTTGTCGTCATTGAGACGGAAACCCAGTCGATCGTGAAAATAATCGAGATAGAGGGCTACGGAGCGGGGTTAGGGGCACCCACCAGGAACTAATCCGGAGAAGAACTACCGCATCACTCCCAACACCAAGCGTGATGGGTTCTCAGCCGAACGGTACACCGTCTGCGTTGCCATTTGGTAATCCTCCGGCTGTGCATGGTAGATATCCACGAACGTCTGCGGATTCCGGTCGTACGCGGGGAACCACGAACTCTGCACATGCACCATGATACGATGCCCCACACGGAAAGTGTGGAATCGATCCTTCAAATCAATGTCGATCCGGGTCACCTGTCCCGGAACCATCGGTTCTGGATTCTCGAAGCTGTTCCTGAACTTCCCTCGCATGATTTCGCCTGCCACGTGCATCTGGAAGCCCCCCATAGGCACATCGCAGGATGTGCTCTGTGGAGCGTTCCTAGGATAGACGTCGATGAGCTTTACGATCCAGTCTGAGTCTGTTCCAGTGGTCGAAACGAAGATGTTAGCCAGGATGGGGCCAGCTATGGTCAGATCCTCGGTCAGAGGCTCTGACACGTACGTGAGGACGTCGGGTCTCGTTGATGCAAAACGCTGGTCTTCGACTTTCCATAGGTGGCCCAGAGACGTGCGGATCTCAGCTGAAAAAGGAACTGGATGATTCGGATCACTCACGTACCGGTCCCCAACGTTCCCCTCAGACTCCTCCGGCTCCTCAAGAGATAGCATTCCGTTCTCGCGGAGGTAGAGATTCGTCAGTTGCACTCCGGGCGGCGGCCAACGATCGAATGAACTCCACTCGTTCCGTCCGGTCTGAAAGACAACGGCCTCCTGGGCTTCCCACTCGCCTTTGTCCTTCAGGTGATACTCAAAGAACGGGAACTGTAGTTGCTCCTGGAAGTCGATGGACGTCGGATGATCGAATTCGATGCACCCCAAGCTCTCGCCTGTCATACTCCGCCACCCTCCGTGGAGCCAGGGACCCACAGCCAACGTGCTTCGGTTTCTTGGATTCATTTCTTCAATCGTTCGGTAGATCGACATAGGTCCATAAAAGTCCTCCGTGTCGAACCATCCGGCGACGTTGAGAACCGCATGATCGATGCCGTCGAGGTGGAGCAGAGCATTCTGTCGCTTCCAGTAGTTGTCGTACGTTCCGTGCTCCATAAAGTCGTTCCACGGGATGACGTCACCGTGGAAGTACTTCTCGTCGATGTCGGCGGCTGATCCTGCCTCTAGGAAGAACTCATAGCCCCACGGAGTCCCATAGTCGAAGCCGTCCGACCGCGACTCGGTTGGACCCACACGTGTACGAGCGTTCGACGACAGCCAACTGAAGGCGTACATGATTCGAAAAGCCCCGTTGTGGTGCCAGTCGTCTCCAAGAAACATGTCGGAAGGTGACGCCTGCGGAGAAGAGGCTAGAAGTGCCGGATGCCGATCCACCATGCCCATGACGGTCTGCCATCCGGGATATGAGATGCCCCATTGGCCTACACGACCATTGTCGTTTGGGAGATACTCTAGGGCCCACTCAATCGCGTCATAGTTGTCGGTGCTCTCGTCCGTATCTGGAGATCCGGGTCGATCGCGTGAAAGCGGCTTGATCACCTCGAACTCACCCTCCGAGCGGAATTTCCCGCGCACGTCTTGGAAGACGTATATGTACCCCTCACGATCAAACTCAGCCGTTGGTCCAAGTGGCGTACGGAATCGGTCAATCGCGTATGGACCGATAGAATAAGGAGTGCGGAGAAGCATAACGGGATATTCGCGACTACGATCCTTTGGTACATAGACAATCGTGTAGAGACGGACGCCGTCCCGCATGGGGACCATATGCTCCGACTTATCGTAATTTTCTTGGAGGAAATCCTCATGACTCTGCTGTGGAGTGCCAGCGCTACCTACGGCCCTCCAGAGCACCACTATGGGAAAAAGCAGTGCCACCGCAAACGGGATTGAGTGAGTCGTCTTCATTATGAGCCTATTTCTGTTTCACTGATGTTACGGATCTCTTAGCTAGCTTTTGGTCTCTCTCGTCCCTCATGATCTCGCGTGCTGCATTATAGCCCGGGACGCCGGTTACTCCGCCACCTGGATGAGTACCCGCTCCACAAAGATAAAGGCCCTCAATGGGTGTTCGGTATCGAGCGTACCCAGGGACTGGACGCATGAAGAATAGCTGGTCTAGCGTGACCTCTCCGTGATAAATGTTCCCCTCGGTTAGGCCGTACGTCTCTTCAATATCGAAGGGAGTCATCACGTGCCTTTGCAAAACCGTTGACCTCACATTGGGAGCATACTCGGCGAGGGTTTGGACGACCGTATCCCCTAAAGCATCTCGGCGATCGGAGTCCCAGGTGCCTTCCTTCAGCTGGTACGGTGCGTATTGAGCGAGAATCGATACAGCATGTCCCACGGCTCTACTCATACTGGGATCAGTCACCGAAGGGATCGATATTTCCAGATAGGGCCTCTGCGAGGGCTCGCCGTACTTGGCGTCGTCATAGGCACGCTCCAAGTATTCCAGGCTGGGACTAATGGAGACAATACCGTTCAGGTGGAGGCTACCCTCAGGCACCCCATTGAACTTCGGCAACTCACCAAGAACAAGGTGAACTTTGGCGCACACCCCCTTGAAGCGCATGTTTCGGACTTTGCGAACGAACTCCGGAGAGAGGTGAACGGTATCCACCAGGCTCATGAACGTTCGTCTCGGATCGGCGTTGGATACCACACGTCGTGCACCGATCTCCTCACCATTCTCCAGCACCACCCCCACCGCTCGGCCCTCTTTGACCATTACACGCTCTACCGCTCGTCCAGATCGGATGAGCACCCCGTGTTCCTTCGCAGCTGAGGCCAACGCCTCCGTAAGCGTTCCTACACCGCCCTGGACTCGTGTTGTAGGTCGTATCACTCCTGCGTCATAACCCGCGTGATGATAAAGAAAAGTATGAACTGTCCCGGATGCCATGGGCCCCTGAAACATCCCCGTTATGCCGCTCGCAGCGAGCGTGCCTTTGAGAACATCACTCTCAAACCAATCGTCGAGAAGTTCGGACACAGACATAGGAATGATTCGCATAACCTCGACCATGTCCCTCTTTCCGAGTCCACGCAGACGCGCTCCGAGCTTCAACATCGTCCAAAGATCTCGGGCGTCGCTCGCGGTTACGTCGGGGGGAGTAACCAAACCCACTGCCTGCAGCAACCTGGCCGCCTTAAGAATCAAACGCTGGAATGGCACCCATGCCTCGGCGTCAGCCTTGGAAAGCTTCCGTAGTTCCTCGACGGACTGCCTGGAATCACGCCAGAGCAAGAGGTGCCTCTCATCCAGTGACGGTGAAAAAACAGTGGGATCAGCCTCTACGATCTTGACTCCGTGACGTTTCAGAGCCAGATCATTCGCCAGATTTGGATGGAGTGAGCCGACCCTATGCGCCCCGGTATCAAAGTCAAAACCGGGAAAGATCTGCTCGGTCACCGCAGCGCCCCCCACGATCTCCCGACGTTCGACCACCAAGACCTTGAGGCCGGACTTGGCCATATACGTTGCCGCAACCAACCCGTTGTGGCCGGCCCCGATCACGATGGCGTCATACTTATTCGTCACCACGATCGATCCTTCAGCACTTTCAGAGCGGCCATCCGACCCGACGCGCCAGTAATGCCCCCTCCGGGATGCGTTCCGGAGCCACACTGATAGTAGCCTGCAAGCGGTGTCGTAAAATCCGCCCATCCGACGGCGGGTCGCATACAGAATAGTTGATGGAGCGTCAGTTCCCCGTGAAAGATGTTGCCCTGTGTGAGTCCCATCACGCGATCAATGTCCCACGGAGTCAGCACCTGACGGTGTAGGATCGCTCCCGGCAGATTAGGCGCAAATCGGGCGAGCGTATCGATCACAGCGTCGCCAAAGGCCTCCCTCTTGCTGTCGTCCCACCCCCCATTCAAATCCGACGGAGCGTATTGAACAAAGATCGACATGACGTGTTTGCCCGGAGGAGCCATACCCGGATCGATCATCGACGGGATGATGATGTCCATGTAGGGACGTCTGGAAAACGCTCCGTACTTGGCTTCGTCATAGGCACGTTCGAGATATTCCACGGTTGGGCTGATCGAGATAGCACCACGAAGGTGTGGCCCGACCCCGGGAAGGCACGTGAAGTCCGGCAGCTCACTCAGAGAAAGATTTACCTTGCCCGAAGATCCCCGGATCTTGAAGCGTTGTATAGTCTGGACGAAGTCGCTCGGTAGGTGTTTTTCTTCGAGCAGGCCCAAGAACGTTCGCTTCGGGTCTAAAGCAGATACCACGATAGGCGCATGTACCTCATCGCCGTTCTCGAGGGCCACACCCGTGACTTTACCGTTCTTCACGATCACCTGGGTGACTCCTGCTTCGGTTCGGATTTCTGCACCAAAGCTCCGAGCAGCACTGGCGATTGATTCACTTACAGCACCTGTACCACCCCGTGCGAAGCCCCACGCCCGCATCGCGCCATCGATCTCACCCATGTAGTGATGCAGAAGAACGTATGCCGTACCGGGTGAGCGGGGACCCAAGAAAGTCCCGATAATGCCGCTCGCCGACATGGTTGCCTTAAGCGCTTCGGTCTCGAACCATTCGTCCAGATAATCCGCCGCGCTCATCGTCATGAGCTTATAGAGCTCGTGGAACTGCTCCGCCCCCAGACCTCGGAAATGCTTAGCCAACTTCGCGAATCCAAGGAGATCCCTGGGGTGGAAGGAAGTCGGATTCGGCGGCACCATGGAAAGGATCGGCTTGACAGCCACCGCGAGCTGGTACATGAGCTTGCTGAAGTCGTCGTAAGCGTCCGCATCCTTGGGCGAGTGCCGGTAGAGTTCACGACGGGTCTGATCGTGGTCAGCCCAGCGCGCCAAATAGCCACCCTCGAGGAGCGGTGTCATGGTGCTTTCGAGAGGAAGAATCTCCAACCCGTGTCGAGGAAGGTTCAGCTCACGAATGATCTCGGGACGAAGGAGGCTCACGACGTACGAGCATACTGAATACTTGAAGCCCGGGAAAATCTCTTCTGTCACTGCGGCTCCCCCTAGGACATGCCGTTTTTCCAGAACAACGACGTTTTTTCCTGCCCTCGCTAGGTAAGCAGCGTTGACCAGTCCGTTGTGGCCACCCCCGATGACGATGGCATCATATTGATTAGCAACCATGGTCAAAGGGCCCTTGTCTCGGTTTCGAGCCAACCCGTCGACCATGGCACGTCAGCTCCGCTTCCGCTCAGGGTCGAAGAACGGTGTGTCGACAATCCGAGCTTCCGCCCGCCGCCGCCTGTGTTCCACAGTGACCTCCATCTCCAGGGACATCTCGGGTTTCAAGTCACTCGAACAGAGGTGTGCAAGTGCGATGTAGGACTTAAGAACAGGAGACCAGCAGCCACTGGTAGCGTAGCCGACCTGCCTTTGTCCAGCATATACGGGCACACTCGTTCGCCACGCTACGGAAGGCAGTTGAGGCGGCAAGCCCACTTTGCTGTACACTCGTTCCAAACTCTCCCAGTCGATCTCAAGTCCCCGAAGCTGCCACTCCGAC
This sequence comes from Gemmatimonadota bacterium, assembly GCA_036336795.1. Taxonomy (GTDB): domain Bacteria; phylum Gemmatimonadota; class Gemmatimonadetes; order Longimicrobiales; family Gaopeijiaceae; genus UBA822. The sequence goes on along the minus strand of JAYZFL010000020.1, from coordinate 11,001 downwards.
TCACGCCTCTGCTCTTCCACGAGGGCATCTCGACCGTTGAAGGCTTCCTTCTCCAACCTCACCGTCCACCCGAGACCGAGCTCCGAAGGGGACGATTTCCTATCTTCAATGACCGCCCGGTGAGCAGGTACGTAGTCGACATCGATCAGGATCAAACCAGCTTCGATGCGAGCCACATCCAGCGCCAGCATACCAGCGGGGGTAACACCGTAGGGCTTCCCGGCCACGATGAGTCCATCCCAGATCGGTTCTGCATGCGCTCCGCCTACCCAGATCTCATAACCCAGATCACCCGTGTACCCGGTCCGGGTAATCCGCACGTCGGTGCCGGAGATCAAGGCTCTGGTCTGCCTAAAGAATCTCACGTCATCCACCGCCCCGTCAGTAGCACTATTCAGGATAGCACGAGCGTTCGGTCCTTGAAGGGAGAGGGCAGCGACGGAGTCGGAAACGTCTTCGACGGTCACCTTGAATCCCAAAACGTTGTCTAGCAGCCATCGGAGATTTGGCTCGGCCGAGGTGAGGATGAAGGCGTCATCGCTCAGACGAGACAACGTCCCGTCGTCCATGACCTTCCCGAATTCGTCACACCAAGGAGTGTAGAGCACCTGATCTAGCTGACATTTCGACACGTCGCGAGTGACTACCCGATCAAGAAATCTGACCGCGTCGGGTCCTCGAATCTCGTACTTGAAGAGCGGGGATATATCGAACAGGGCCGCGGAGCTACGGATGGCGTGGTACTCTCGGTCGTGGGTGAGCTCGTAGGAGCCGGCCGTGACGTATCCGGCCCAGCGGCGCCAGTTCTGGGGTTGGCACAGGGGGCCGGTTCTCGCGTGAAAGGGAGTCGTCCTCAGCATGAGCCGGAGTCTACCTGGCGACCAGATTCAGAGGAATCAGCTGAACGAGAAATCCTTCCGTATTCCATCGCTTGCCGTTGCCCATAACCGGTCGTCGTGCCACTTGGGCACGGACTAAGCCGCAAAGCCCAGTAGGTTGCGCCGTCGTGCTAGGGGCCAACTGGCGGCACAGCCTCCATCAGTAACTCGAACGCCTGGTCTAAAGCTCGGCCACCAGCTCCGGCACCGGTGTACTTGCCCAACCGCACAACGACAAGCTGGTGCGTCGGAATCATGGTGGCGGTTTGTCCTCCCGCCCCTCTCATCGCGTATGCACTCTCCGGCACGGGCCAACCACCAGTGTCGTTCACCCAAATGAATGCTCCACCATACCGAGGGTTGCCATCCGCCACCCACGCCGGAGCGACCCCAGCCGCATATTCAACATACCCCTCCGGTAACAATCGCTCACCATTCCACACACCGTCTTGCAGATAAAGATTCCCAAGCCGCGCCCAATCCCGAGCCGGAAGGAATCCGTACCCTTGGCCTAGAAAATTTCCGTAAGGATCAGTCTCAATGATCGCGTCACGTATCCCAATCTTGTCAAACAGGTGCCTCTGCGGAAACGAATGGTAGTTCTCTCCTCTACCTTCCACCGCCAACCGGACGAGGTAGCTGGCTAGGACCGGGTCACTATTCCGGTACCTGCCTACCGTGTTCGGCTCCCACTGCTGCGGCCGGGTGGCCGCCCACTCGAATGAGTTCACAGTGCCGGTATAGAAATAGAGGTGATCTGGGTATCCAAGTGACGGATTAGCTGCGTAATCCCCTGGTGTACGAATTCGGATCCCACTCGACATCCTCATGATGTCACCGATACGGATAGCCTGCCGAGGGTCGCCAGCAGACTGCCACTCGGGAATCGGCGCCGGCTGCCACAACTCATACGCGCCCTGCTGGATTAACACCCCCATGAGGGCTCCCGTCAGGCTCTTTGTCATCGACCAACTCTCGAGCGGTGAATGGATATCGACTTCTGATCCGTAGCGCTCGCCCAGAATCCTTCCTTTGTACGTAACTACGAGTGCGAGAGTACGAGCTTCCGGTGGTCCGAACCCGGCATCGAGAGCCTCTTCGACCTTCGTCATATCCACTTCCGCAGGCCACGGATCACTTGGCAACACATCCCCCATGGGCCAAGGGGTGTCGGCCGAAGACGGAAGGTTCCGCGCCACATCTGTCGGCGTAAAATGCACCGAATCCTCACCAATCACGTGCGTCACGCAACCCTGATTCTTGTACTTCTTCGCGGTGCGCGTGACGCCGTCGCCCAAGGTCAGACTCACCTGTTGATGCTCGTAATCGACTACAGTATCGACGACGTGCTGCCGTTCGTCGAACGGACTGGTGAAGCCGCCCACGTTCGCGGCCGCATCTTGTGGGTCGAGACCAGTGATGAACACGGCCGAACATAGGATCTTCGCAAAACCCGAAGTATGGTGGTGAAGGTCCTGGCCCGGGGGTGGATGATAATTTGTGTCAAGCTCAAGCGCCGCCGCTCGTGCCGCAAACGCGTCGTCGAGCTCTGATTGAGATTGGTCTGCCGGGACCGCACAAGCGACTGAACCCAGAAGGACCACCAAGAGGACGGATTGTCGCGGCAAGACCAGGTGCATGGAATCCTCCTATTCAAATCCGCTGATAGGTTACACTCACTGCTAATTATTTCCTAAGAGATGGGCTGCTCCAACTTTCCGATCTCATAGCCCTCGGGAGGCTCAACTCCGAGAAGATGGCGCACGAAGTAGTCCCACCGCCGCCGCATCATGTACGGTTCATTCCCAAACCCATGGCTCCGATTTGGGAGCATGATCAGATCGAAGTCCTTATTCGCTGCGATCAACCGGTCCACTACGAGGAGAGTATTAGACGGCGGTACGTTTGAATCCATGGTGCCGTGCGCGAGCAGGAGCTTTCCCTTTAGGTTTTCAACGAGAAGTTGGTTGGCCTGATTGTCGTAGTTGGTCGTCCCGTCAGAGTATGTTTCCAATAGTCCCTGCCACTTCTCGCCCCAGTCATCCTCGTAGTTCCGGTTGTCGTGATTTCCAGCCTGTGACACCGCCACTTTGTAGAAATCGGGATAGCGCATGATTGCGGCGGCGGCGGCGAATCCGCCACCTGAATGCCCCCAAATTCCAACCCGGTCAAGATCCATCCAAGGGTAGCGTTCAGCGAGCTCCGTGATCGCGGCCATCTGATCCGGTATGCCATTATCGCCCATGTTGCCATAGTACGCCTCATGGAAAGACTTCGAGCGCCCCGGTGTACCCATGGCATCTACCTCGACGACGATAAAACCAAGCTCGGCCAAAGCCTGTTTGTCGCCCCTGGAAGGGTTAAAGCTGCGGCTTCCCACACTTCCGGATTGAGGCCCTGGATAAAGGTAGTTCAGAATAGGGTAGGTCCGTTCCGGGTCGAAGCCGGTCGGCCTGTACATCAGCCCGCGAATGTCGGTCACCCCGTCTCGCGCCTTCACCTGAATCGGGATTGGTGGCTGCCACCCGGATTCGACTAACCGTGAGATATCGCTTTCCTCTAGCGTAAGCAAAGCCTTTCCATCCACAACTGAGCGCACGACAGTGACCGCCGGCACAACCGGTGTCGAGTAGCTGTCTACAAAGTAGCTCCCCGAAGGCGACATCGTGACGACATGGTTCGCACTGTCAGGGGTGAGTAGTGTGAGGTCTCCGCCGTCGAGTCCAACACGATAGAAGTACTCGAAGTAAGGGTCACCCGGCTCAAGTCCCACACCCGTGAAGTAGAGGGTACGGGCCTCGCGATCGACACGCCTGACCTGGAGGACATTCCAGTTCCCTTCAGTGATGCGACTCTTCAGGCGGCCCGACCCCAGATCGTAAAGGTAGAGATGGCCCCAGTCGTCCCGCTGCGAGAACCAGATCACTTCATTTGTTTCCGGAAGCACATGCCAGTTGACCATGCCTTTCCCAGACTCGAAGAAGGTCTCGACAGTCTCTTCCATGACATCGCGGATCGCGCCGGTTGTCGGATCGGCGATGCGGAGCTGCGCACGCTTATGGTCTCGCGACGACGAGACGAACGCGAGGTGGGAGCCGTCGGAACTCCACTCAACGTCTGCCCACCCGCCACCCCGACAAATAACGTGATCGCAAATGGTCGAGCGGTGCTCGTCCGGCGGCATGTCCAGTCGCACAACACGGGGTCCGTCGAGGTGGACCACGACCCGCTCGATCATTGGGATAACAGTGTCACCAGGGAGAGGGTACTTCCAAGCCTGAAGGGTTGAGTGACCTACCTTCGTATCCACCAGATACATTTCCCCCACCCCACGTTGATCCTGCTGGAAGGTGGCGATTTTCTTAGAGTCAGGTGACCAGAGAACCACGGGCCGATCACTTCGGGTCCATCCCGCGTTGTCCGTTGCGTAACCATAGTCCTCCACTCCATCCGTCGTGAGTGGCCGCTCATCTCCGGTGCCTAGATCCCGTACCCAAAGGTTGTGGTCGCGAATGAATACAGCTGCTGACCCATCGGGCGAGGTCACTGTAAACCGGCTGCGAACTCGACTTTCCGACTCGCGTTCGGCACACCGTTCTCCACGGATATCACAGACGTAGCTTCGGCCGTTGAGCTCGAAACTGATGGATCGACCACCTTCTATGAATTCAAATTGAGCAAATGGCAGCTGGAAGTCGTCGTAATTCTCACCCGTGACGGAGGAGAGCGCTCGGCTGAGCCCCGCGTGGTCGAAAGCCCTCGCGCGCGTTCCTGCATCTGCGTCGACGACGACGAACTCAAGTCCCAGTGGAAAAAGGTTCTGATACCAGAATCGTTCCCCTGAAACCCACGTCGGTCGGACGGAGGCTCCAAGAACCAACGGCGTCGTATAGCCCCGCAGTGTCCGCTCAGCGCGCATGTAGTCCGCGGCAGTGAGTCCTGAAGGTGCCCGTTCCTGAGCCCCGAGCGGAAGAGTGATAACGAGGATGGTGAGAAAAGCCAATCGGTTCTTCATGGGAATGCCGATGAGTTACCGGTCGACCCAAAAGAATCCTAGGTCGACCCCTGTGATGATGCTCCCAACGTGACGGCACGGCAACCGAGGAGGGGCCACCGCTCCGGTGACAATCTCTCGACCCCGATCTAAGGAGGGGAGTCGTCTTGCCAAGCCGACACCGAACATGTCTTGTAAAGACCGCAATCTCTTGAGAGAATGGGCCTAGGGCGAGTGAAGCTATGGGCCGGGTCACATGAAAGCAAAGGTCGTCATAATGAACATGCCGTTCAGAGTCCTACGTACATCTCTTCTCTTCAGCCTGGGACTTGCCGCCTGTGTTGGCGTCGAAACCACACCCCCGGACCAAGAGCGTTCCACCGTGTTGGAGGCCCCACCCCCTGAGAGATTCGGTAATTATCCGTGGGCTCGCCACGGGGGCAACTACATGTACAACTTCTACTTTCCGCCGTCGCCCAGTTCGACGCCGTGGGCGCCGGCATGGTCCCCGGACGGAACGGCAATAGCGGTCGGCATGGCCGGTTCCATATGGGCGATCGATCCCACTACCGGCGTAGCTACCGAACTGACACGTGGCACCAAGTATCACTCGTCGCCGACCTGGTCACCCGATGGGAACTGGATCATCTACACCGCTGACGACGGCGGGAATACAATCCAATTGGAGATCCTCAACGTCCAATCCGGCGAGACCCATTCCCTCACGGACGACGAATTTATTTATGTGGACCCCGTGTTTTCCCCCGACGGAAGCCGAGTCGCTTACGTCTCTACCGAACCCAGCGGTTACTTCAATGTCTACATTCGATCGATCCGCAACGGCCAGTGGAGTGGGGAGGTGGCCGCAGTCTCTTCAGACAACAACTTCGGCCGCGCACGGCTCTATTTCGGCGATCAGGACATGCACATCAATCCGTCTTGGCTGCCGAATGGGAACGAGCTATTGCTGGTCTCAAACCGCGATGTCGCCCTGGGATCCGGCAACGTGATCCGTGTTCCGGCAGAGGCCAATGGTATGGCACAACGGCAGACTGTGCTCGCAGAGCAAACCCTTTACCGCGCACGGCCCGACGTCTCAATCGACGGCAAGCGGTTCATTTACTCCTCAACCTCAGGGACAGCTGACCAGTTCAACAACCTCTACGTTCAACCAACGGTGGGAGGAGAACCCTACAAGCTCACCTTCTTCCAGCATGACGCATTCCATCCGCGATGGTCTCCAGATGGTGAATGGATCGCCTTCATCTCAAACGAGGGAGGGCTGCCTCAGCTCGAGCTCTTGGAGACGTACGGTGGGTCCCGCCGCCGGATTAACATCACGGAGCGTCGATGGAAGGAGCCGATGGGCACTCTCAAGGTGACGGTGCGAGCGGACGGCGCAACAACAGCGGCCCGTGTGCTCCTCACGGCAGCAGACGGGAAATTCTACGCCCCATCCGACTCCTACGCCCGTATCGCACAGCGAGGCGGATTCCACATGTTCCACACGACCGGAAACTTTACCATCGAATTGCCGCCCGGGTCGACTGACCTCACCGTCATGAAAGGCTTCGAGCTCTACCCGGAACGCCGGCAAATCGAGGTGCGGGCCGGAGAGATCACTACGGTAGAGGTGACGCTCCGGCGCATGACCGACCTCTCGACCGATGGCTGGCACAACGGATCCACTCACGTCCACACGAATTACGCGGGGAACCTCCACAACACATTGGAGAACATGATGATGATGTCAGATGGTGAGGATCAGGACATTGTCAACGAATTGATCGCAAACAAGGACAATCGGATCCTTGACTACCAGTTCTTCATCCCCGGAGGCGAGGCCCATCCCCTCTCCACACCGGACCGCGTCCTCGTCGTGGGGGAAGAGTATCGGCCACCCTTCTATGGTCATGTGTTCATGTTGGGCTTGGAGGATCACTTGATCTCTCCGTTTACAACCGGATACGAGGGCACGGCCATCGAGAGCCTGTATCCTTCCAACACCGACATGTTCAGGAAGGCGAAAGCGCAGGGTGCCACTACCGGCTATGTGCACGCGTTCCGTGGAAACGCCGATCCGCTTGCGGGCAATCTCGGTGGAGCAAAGGGATTCCTAGTGGACGCTGCACTCGGGACCGTCGACGCTCTAGAATGGGTGACTGCGGGCTCAGGCCCCTTTTATCCTGTGTACGCTGCTTGGAGTAATGACATCCGGATCACTGCCGTGGGGGGTGAGGACGCGATCAGCAGCCTGCACTGGACAGCAACGGTCGGAGCCACGCGGACTTACGTGCGACCCGACGACCGTCAGCGGACCATGGACGGCTGGCTCAAGGGGTTACGGGACGGTCACGCGTTCGTTACCAACGGGCCCTTGGTCGAGTTGACGGTAAACGGAAGTATTGCTGGAGAAACTTTGGAACTACCTACTGGAACTGGAACGGTCTCCGTGACCGCTCGGGTCCGATCGATCACGCCGCTCATGCGGGCCTTTATAGTCCACAATGGGGAAGAGGTCGCAGAGGTTCCCTTGTCCGAAAATCGCCAGAGCGGTGGATTCGAAGGTGAAGTGGAGATCACCGGAAGCGGCTGGATCCACCTTCGCGCGGTCGGGGCTCCGGAGGAGAGCTTCCCCTTAGACGCTTCCTTCGCTCAAGGGTTCACAAACCCCGTATGGATCATGGTCGGTGGTGCACCGATCAGAGACCGAGCCTCGGCCGAGTATGGTATCCAGTGGGTCGACAAGCTCACGGAGATGGCGCTGGAGTGGCCGGACTGGCGTTCACAGACCGAGATCGACCATGTACTTGAACAGTTTCAGGAGGCCCGGGCACTCTACGAGGAACTGGCAGAAGAGGCCGGGAGGATGTAAGCACGAGAAGGATAGGATCGCTATGGCCAAGAAAAGCTCGTTCGATGTCTCCACGGATGTCGACCTTCAGGAGGTCGACAATGCCGTAAACCAAGCTCGGAAGGAGGTCGCCACCCGCTACGACTTCAAGGGCACCGACTGCACGATCGACTTCGACCGGAAAGTGGGGTCTCTACGGCTTGAAGCGGACGACGAGTACCGGATCGGCGCCCTTCTACAGGTCGTCCGCGAGAAGCTCTCCAGACGAAATGTGCCGGTGAAAAACCTCGATCAGGGCCAGATCGAGATCGGCACGCTCGGTCGGGCCCGTCAGGGTATCGTTCTCAAGCAGGGTATCGACCAGGAGACAGCCAAGAAGATGGTGAAGGCCGTCAAGGACCACGGCTTTAAAAGGGTGCAGGTTCAGATTCAGGGTGACGAGCTTCGAGTCACGAGCCCCTCCAAGGATGATCTCCAAGCGGCAATGGCGGTTCTTCGCGGGAAAGATTGGGGTGTGGAGTTGCAGTTTGGGAATTACCGGTAGGCTCATTCGTGACACCGGAGACCCCCGTTCACCCATAGGACCGAGCTTCATCAAGAGATATCGATTTGACGCTCCCCTCCCAACTGAGAGGTTTTGTGCACGGTTCTCAGCAAGGAGATCCTGAGTACTACATTCTTATCTGCGCGAGCCTCTTCTTAGGGGCAGCAATCCTCTAGCTCACCACTCGCCTGTGTTGCCTCAACTTCTCCATGTACTTCTCGAAGAAAAACTTTTGGATGTCCATCATGTTGATCTCGCGGCCTTGGATGTAGGACTGCTCGATATCGCTGGTCATGTCCAGCGGGGTTCCGGTAGTGATAAGGAGCGTCGCCTGCTTTCCGGGTTCCAGAGAACCGACCCGGTCGCTGATCCCCATGAACTCGGCAGCGTTGATCGTCACTGCTTTGAGAGCTTCTTCTTCAGGGAGCCCAAACGCTACGGCAACACCTGCTTCCCAGGGCAGTCGGTTCGTGTAGAGGGATCCCGAGCCACCTGAAATGGCGAACCTTACTCCCGCTTCGTGAAGGCGGGCCGGCATGGCGTAGGCTCCGTCGTACCCCTCGTAATCCCGGCCTGGTGCCGCCATGGTCGAGGTGAGAATCACCGGAACATCGTTGGCCACCAACCGGTCGGCCACGTGAATGGCGTCGCCCCCTCCACGGATTACGAGCCGCACGCCCTCTTCCTGGGCCCAGGTGATTGCATCGTTGATCTGGGCGGCACCGTCCGCTGACACCACTACCGGGATCCCTCCGTCGAGGGCCGGAATCATGGCGGCGTAACGCGAGTCAGTCCGCACTTCTTCACCCGCGGAGGTGGCGTCGCGGTATGCCCGCGCCTCCGCAAAGAAGTCCTTGAGCTGCTGGACCTGCTCGGCGTAGGTGAGAGGGGGCTCCTGCGGGCCGGGTCCAAAGCCAAAGCCACGGCCACGGCCCCCGCCGGGGTTGGGGTTGGGCCAGTTCACGTTCAGGGCCGCCGCCGCCTCCATAGACATCTCCTCCCAATCCCACCCCTCAAGGCTCATTGCCGACGACATGCCGGAGATGAGGCCGCCGCCCGGTGTCGTGAGGGTCACGAGCACGCCGGCGGAGCGGGTGGTGCCGATATGGCGACTCTCCGCGTTGACCGCCACAGCAGCTCGCACGTTGGGGTTGAAGTCGCCCAGCTCGTTGACGTCACTCGAGACGTCCACAGCGCCGATCTCGCTGATCCCCACCGTGCTGTAGGCGTCGATGAGCCCGGGGTAGATGTGCTTGCCCGAGACATCCACCACGCGAGTCCCTGTGGGAATCTCTACATCGGTGCCGATCGCCCTGATCACCCCGTTTTCGAACAAGATGGTGCCGTTCTCAATCACCCCGTTTGTCACGGTGTGGATGGTGGCCCCCCGTAACGCCACCGGTTCGGACTGGGCGGGGACGGTCATCCGCACCTGCGCCCTTACCGCGGTTGGTGACACCAGGAAGGCGGCCACAGCTGCCATCGCTACGGCCAGGGTCACTGCGGTCACACCACCGATCCTCGACAGATAGCCCGTCATGGCTCCTCTCTTCGTCATGGTCATGTTCGTAATCATGGTCAGTTGCTCCCGCGCCGCTCGCGCATGTCGCCATCCCCGTTCCCCGCAACGGAGAGGATGGCCTGTATGAGTTGGGTGCGTTCACGATCGATCTGCTGCCGCATGGCCGCATCCTCCTCAAGAGAGAAGTAACGTCGGCCATCCACCCAGGTCTGCTCGGCCCGGGTAAATTGAGATAGAGGGTTGCCACTCCAGATGACGAAATCGGCGTCCTTGCCCGCCTCGAGCGAGCCCACACGGGCGTCGATGGCTACAGCTTTCGCGGCCTGGTTGGTCACCGTCGAGAGCGCCTGCTCCTGAGTGAGGCCGGTGCGTAGCAGCTTGCCCGCCTCCCAGTTCATGCGGCTGGAGATCTCGTTGTTGTCGGAGTGGAGCGACGTCACCACGCCCGCCTCAATCAGGATGCGAGCGTTGTACACGGAAGCGTCGTACGCTTCCATCTTGAACCCACCCCAGTCACTCCATACGACTGCGGCCACGCCAGAGGCAGCCAGTTCGGGGGCGATCTTGTAGGCCTCAATCCCGTGCTGCAGGGTCTGCACCCGGAAGCCGAACTCCTCGGCCAGGCGGACCAGAGCCAGAAATTCGTCGGCCCGGTAACCGTGCGACGATATGAGAAGCTCTTGGTTCAGGATGTCGAGGATCGACTCCATGCGCAGATCGCGACGAGGGGGGATCCCTTCCCCGCTAGCCTCCCACCGCTGCCACTCCCGCTCGTAGTCACGGGCGGCCAGGAAGTGGTCGCGGATGATCTCCTGCGTTCCCATTCGAGTGTCCGGGTAACGCCCCTGACGCCGCTTGGGGTTCTCCCCCAACGCAAATTTCACCGTCCGGGGCGCGTCCTCCAGCTTGAGGTCATCGGGCAGGGAGCCCCACCGGAGTTTCACGAAGACGTTTTCTCCTCCGATAGGGTTCGCGGAGCCGTGCTTGATGTGAGCGGTCGTGAGTCCGCCAGCGAGTTGGCGGTACATCCAGATGTTGTTGTGCGTCACCACGTCGCCCATCCGCACCTCGGGAACGATGGCGAAACCGCTTTCGTTGATCGCGGTGACCCCGGAATGGATATGGGGGTCGATGAGCCCAGGCGTCACGTGCTTGCCAGTGGCGTCGATCTCCATCGCACCCCTGGGCGCGTCGATATCAGGACCCACC